>NZ_DATGOP010000083.1:0-94356 GCF_035305885.1 Pseudonocardia sp. | reverse complement strand
AACCGGGGGCGCACGGCGGCACGGTCACCGCGATCGACGAGCACGCGAGCGACCTGATCGAGGGCCTGCCGGCGCGGCCGCTGCGCACCGTCGGACCGGTCATCGACATCGCGCGGCCGGAGGACCCGACACCCGCCCCCGCCCCCGGCCCCGAGGAGGAGCTGCGGGCCGTCGCCTCCGATCCGGTCCGCGGCGCGCGCATCGAGCCGCCGGCGGGGGACGCCCGCACGGTCGACCGCTCGCCGCCGCGCACCGCCCCGGAGCCGCGGCGCCCCGTGCCGCCGGCCCAGCGGCAGCCCTCGCCGCCGCGCACCGAGCCGGCCCGCCCGGAGACCACCCGTCCGGAGCGGAGCCGACCCGCAGCCGCCGAGCCGGAGCCGCGGCCGCGGCCCGCGCAGGACGCCCCGACCCCGGCCGCCGCGGAGCCCGCGGGCCGCGCCAAGCCCGACACCGCACCCGCGGCCGAGCCGGAGGTCGCGAAGCCCGCGGCGGAGCCGGCCCGGCCCGAGCGGCGCACCGCGCAACCCGCCCGTCCGGAGAAGGCGCCCGCCGCGAGCGCCGAACCGGCGGCGGAGGCCCCCGCCGAGGAACCCGCTGCTCGGGAACAGCCGGCGTCCCAGCCCGCCGCGACCCCATCCGCTGCACCCAAGCGCACGAAGAAGGGCAAGCCGGTGATGCCGTCCTGGGACGAGGTCCTGCTCGGGGTGCGCGGGCAGCGCTGACCCGCCGGCCGTTGTCGATCGGCGGGGGCGGTCCTCGCCGATCGACAGCGGTGCCCGGCCGGCCCCCTCGACGACCTGTGCCGGCCCTGCGTCCGCGAGGATCGGGGCGGGGGATGTCGAGCTGGTGCGCGCCCACCGGCCGGACGTGGCCGTGCTGGACATCCGGATGCCGCACCTCGACGACGTCGAGGCGGCCGCGGAGCCGGCCCGCACCGGCGCCCCACGCCGGTGCTCGTGCGGACCACGTTCGCCGACGACGCCTCCATCCCGCGCGCCCCCGGCGGCGGGGCCTTCCGGCTTCGTGCTCAAGACCGGCCCGCAGGAGATCATCGCGGGTGTCCGCGCCGTCGCATCGGGTGCGGCGTACCTGTCACCGCTGATCACCCGGCGGGTGCTGGACGGCCTGCCGACGACGCGTCGCGCCCGCGACGCCCACGCGCGGGTCGCCGCGCTGACCGACCGGGAGCCCGAGGTGCTCGGCCTGATCGGGGCCGGCCTGTCGAACGCGGAGTCGCGCGCACGCTGCACGTGGTCGAGGGGACGGTGAAGATCGACGTCAGTACGATCCCGGGCCGCCTCGGCGCCCGCAACCGGTGCAGGCGGCGATCGTCGCGCACGACGCCGGGCTCGTACCACCGGATGCCTGAGCGCCGGCCCGTCGAGGGTGATCAGCCGAGCTGCCCGAGCAGCAGCACCACCCACGCCGCCACGAGGCCGGCCGCGGCGCCGAGCGCGGGCCAGCGCCAGAACCGCACGTGCCGCAGCAGGTGCAGCGACGGGGCGAGCCCCAGCCCGACCAGGATGTTCGCCGGCACCCACAGCAGGCCGAACGCCTCGGCGAACGCGCGGCTCAGCGCGACGTCGCCGAGCGTGACGACCACCGCCGTGAACGCGGAGATGGTCAGGCCGGTGGCCCACGGGGTCGGTTCCGGGTCGGCGCCGCGGCGCGGGATCGGCCCCGTGGAGGGCGCGGGCACGACCTCGACCCGGCCGGTGACGGGGTCGGTGTAGGTGACGGTGCGGCCCAGCGCGTCGGCGAGCCGGGCCGCGAGCTGCCTGCCCCTGCGCTGCAGCAGGTCGCGCTCGGCGGGCCCGCCCGACCCGGCCACGGTGACGGCGAAGGCCGCCCACTCGCGCAGGGCGTCCTCCAGCTCGGCCGGGAGGGGCGGATCGTCCGCCCGGCGCTCGCCCAGCAGGACCCGTCCCCCCGAACCCAGCTGCACGCCGCCAGCCTAGGGCGACCGCCCGCGTGCGGCAGCGCTCGACGAGGACCATTCGGTCAGATCGGCGACAGCACGTGGAACGCGATGGCCGCCGCGGTGGCCACGTTCAGCGAGTCGACGCCCGGCGCCATGGGGATGCGAACCCGCAGGTCGGCGGCGGCGAGCGCCTCCGGGGTCAGGCCGGGCCCCTCGGCGCCGAGGAGCACCGCGACCCGCTGCCCGGCGAGCCCCGCGTCGGCGAGCGGTCGGGCGTCTCGTGCGGGGGTCAGCGCCGCGACCCGCAGCCCCGCGGCGCGGAGGAGATCCAGCGACGCGGGCCACGGGCCGGGCAGCTCGGCGAACGGGACCCGCAGCACGTGCCCCATCGAGACCCGGACGCTGCGCCGGTAGAGCGGGTCGGAGCAGCGCGGCCCGAGCAGCACGGCGTCCACCCCGAGCGCCGCGGCGTTGCGGAACAGCGCCCCGAGGTTCTCGTGGTCGTTCACGCCCTCCAGCACCGCGACGAGCCGGGCGGTGCGCAGCAGCTCCGCGACGTCCGGCGGGGCGGCACGGTCGGCCACCGCCAGCACCCCGCGGTTGAGGTGGAAGCCGACGACCGCGGCCATCGTGTCCGCGTCGGTGGCGTAGGCGGGCACGGGCAGCGGGGCGATGTCGTCGGCCAGCTCGTCGAAGCGCCGCGGCACGCCGAGCAGCGCCCGCACCGGGTACGGGGACTCGATCAGGCGGCGGACGACGACGACCCCTTCGGCGATCACCAGGCCCCGGCCGCCGGGCCGGTCGGGGCGCCGGTCGGCGGTGGTCAGGTCGCGGAAGTCGTCGACCCGGGGATCGGCGGGGTCCGAGACTCGGGTGATGGTCGCCACGGGCCCCATCGTGGCAGGGTGCGCCGGTTGCACCGCAGCGGTCATCCGGTCGGCCGTAGCGAAGGGATCACGACTGGTGCAAAGGTGGACAGCCCGCGCGCGGTGCGGTCGCCGCCGCGGCCGGAACGCCCGCGAGCATCGAGCGGAGCTCCGGGCACGCGCCCGGGGTCGGGAGGCAGCGCACGCATGGGCCAGGACGTCGACAGACGGACGTTCAGCCGACGGGATCGCCAGCGCTACCGGACCAAGGTGCAGCGCTGCATCGACGCTCTCGCAATCTTGCTGCGGGAACACCCGTTCGCGCCCGACGAGCCCATGACCGGGCTCGAGGTCGAGTTGAACCTCGTCGGACACGACCTCGCGCCGTCCCTCGCGGGCGCCGACGTGCTCGACGCGATCGGCTCGTCGCAGTTCCAGTCCGAGCTCGGCCGGTGGAACCTCGAGCTGAACCTGCCACCGCGCCCGCTGCCCGGCGACGAGTGGCGCCACCTGGAGCGCCACCTGCTCGACGAGCTCGCGGTCGCCCGCGCGAAGGCGGTGGACTGCAGCGCGCAGCTCGCCGTGATCGGCATCCTGCCCACCCTGGAACGCCACCACCTCGTCGTCGAGGCGCTCTCCCCGGACCAGCGCTACGCCACGCTCAACGAGCAGATGCTCAACGCGCGCGGGGAGCCGATCCGCCTCGACATCGCCGGGGACGACCCGTCCGGCCGCCACGGGGTGGCGCCGGAGCACCTGCAGGCCGACTTCGACTCGATCGCGCCGGAGGCGGCCTGCACCTCGATGCAGCTGCACCTGCAGGTCCACCCCGACTCGTTCGCCGGGTACTGGAACGCCGCGCAGTGCCTCGCGGGCGTGCAGCTCGCCGTCGGCGCGAACTCGCCGTTCCTGCTCGGCTCCCGGCTGTGGGCGGAGACCCGGATCCCGCTGTTCGAGCAGTCCTGCGACGTGCGCACCCCGGAGCTGCGCAACCAGGGCGTGCGGCCGCGGGTGTGGTTCGGCGAGCGCTGGATCACCTCGATCCTCGACCTGTTCTCCGAGAACGCCCGCTACTTCCCGGCGCTCATGCCGGTGACGCAGGACGGCGACCCGATGGAGGACCTCGAGGCCGGGCGGGTGCCGGGCCTGGACGAGATGCGCCTGCACAACGGCACGATCTGGCGCTGGAACCGCCCGGTCTACGACGTCGCGGACGGGGTGCCGCACGTCCGCGTCGAGAACCGGGTGCTGCCGGCCGGCCCGACCGTCGTGGACATGGTGGCGAACGCGCTGTTCTTCTACGGCCTGCTGCGCACGCTCATCGAGGCGGAGCGGCCGCTGTGGAGCATGATGTCGTTCGAGGCCGCGGAGGAGAACTTCACCACCGCCGCCCGGCACGGCCTCGAGGGCCCGCTGTACTGGCCGGGCAGCGGCTGGATCCGCCCCGACGAGCTGGTGCTGCGCAAGCTCCTGCCCCAGGCCGCCGAGGGGCTCGCCCGCTGGGGCGTCGAGAGCGAGGTCACCGACCGCTTCTTGTCGATCATCGAGCAGCGCTGCGTCACCCGCCGCACCGGCGCGGGCTGGCAGCTCGACATGGTCGCGGCGCTCGAGGAACGCGGCGCCGACCGGTCGACCGCGCTGCACGGCATGCTCGAGCGCTACCTGGAGTGGTCGGCGGCCAACGAGCCCGTGCACACCTGGCCGATCGACTGACCGTTCACGATCGCGAACCGCTGCGGCCGATCCGGCCCGCGGCGGCGGGGCGCGCTCCTACCGTCGGCGGCGTGCTGCGCTCGACCGATGGGGGAACCGTGTCCGCTCCCGCCCGCGCCGGCCGGTGACGGCCGTGGCCCCGTTCCGGCTCTTCGGCCGCGCCCCGGACCCGGCGCCGCCCGAGCAGGCCCCCGACCCGGCCCCCGGTCGGGTCGCACGGCGCCCGCCGGCTCCGCCGCCGGGGTACCCGGCGTGGGGTGCGGCGGCCTGGCCCGCGGGCCCGCCGCCCGCCTGGGTGGGCCCGATCGTCGCCGACCCGCCGACCGACCCGGGCGGCATCCCGGCCGTACCGGTCCCCCGCCCGGTCGCAGGCCGCGGCCCCGCCCCGAGCCCCGACCCGGCCGAGGCCGCGGCGCTCGCCGGCGCGTTCGCGGTCGACTACCTGTCCTGGGACGAGGAGGACCCGGCCCGCCGCGGCCGCGTGCTGAGCGGGTACCTGGCCCTGCCCGGCGGCGACCCGGCCCACCTGGGCTGGGACGGCACGGGGAGGCAACGCGCGGACTTCGCGCTCCCCGGCCGGGTGCGCGCGGACGGCGAGGGGCGGGTCCTGGTCGACGTACGGGTGCGGGTCACGCCGTACCGGGCGGCCGAGGGCGCCCACCGCCGGCCCGGGGCCCGGGACCGGGAGCGGGCGCAGCTGGGGGTCCCCGCGGTGGCGCCCTCGCCGCAGTCCCGGCGGTGGGAGGGCCTGCCCGCCCGGTGGGTTCGGCTGTCCGTGCCGGTGGTGTGGGAGAACGGGCGCCTCGCGGTCGACACGTGGGAGGAGACGATCGGCGCGGAGCCGCCCCAGCGGCCGGACGAGCCGGCCGGCGCCGAGCACGCCCTCGCCGACGACGACCCGCTCGGCGAGCGGCCCGGCGGCGCGCGATGAGCCGCGTGCGCCCTCCCGTCGTCACCGGGGTGACCCGCGGCGCGGGCACCAGCACGCTCGCCGCCGCCCTGCACGCGGTCGACGGCGGTGTGCTGGGCCCCGGCGACGCGGCCGCGGCCGACGTGCTGGTGTGCGGAGCCGACGAGCCGTCGCTGCGGCGGGCGGCGGCGCTCGCCCCGCAGACGGCGGGCCCGCGTCCCGTGCTCGTGCTCACCGGCGCCGCGCGCCCCGCCCGGACGGTGCCCGCGGGCCGGTTCGGGGCGGTGCTGGCGCTGCCCCGGCTGCGCCGCTGGGTCGGCGGCGACGCCCGCGCCGAGGCCGCGGCGGTGCTCGCCTACCCGCCAGAGCGGCTGCCGCCCGACGTGCGGGCCTATGCGGCCGCGCTGCACCGGATCGTGTCGGCGCTGCTGGCGTCGGGGCAGCTGCAGCGGGCCACCCCGCCCGCCGTGGCCGCGAGGGCGCGATCGACCCCGAAACGCCCGTGGGCCCCGGCCTGCTGGCCGGGGCCCACGGGTTTCCCGAACTGACGCGCCGCTCCCACCACGAAGCGACGAGCTGAGGTTAGCCTACCCTCTCCTCACGGCGCAAGGGTCAAGCGAAGATCCCCTGCAGCGGCCCCACGGCGAAGTACCCGACGAAGGCCACGGCAACCACCCACATCAGCCAGTGCACGTCCCGCGCCCGGCCGGTCGCGGCGTTCAGCACGACGTAGGAGACGAACCCGGCCCCGATGCCGTTCGCGATCGAGTAGGTGAACGGCATCACCGCGATCGTCAGGAACGCCGGGAGCGCCACGCGGAAGTCGGTGAGGTCGATCTCGGTGATCTGCCGGACGAGCAGGGCGCCGACGATCACGAGCGCGGGCGCGGCCGCCTCGATGGGCACGATCTCGTACAGCGGCGTGAAGAACATCGCCAGCAGGAACAGCGCGCCGGTGAGCACGCTGGCGAGGCCCGTGCGGGCGCCCTCGGCGATCCCGGCGGCCGACTCGACGAACACCGTGTTCGACGACGAGGACGCGGCCCCGCCCGCCACCGCGCCGGCCGCGTCCACGACCAGCGCGCGCCCGACCCGCGGCAGCTGCCCGTCCTCGGTGAGGAACCCGGCCTGGCGGCCGAGCCCGGTGACCGTGCCCATCGTGTCGAAGAAGTCGGCGAGCACGAGGGTGAAGATCACAAGTACGACCGTGAGCAGGTCGACGTGGGTGAACGCGCCGAACGAGAACGCGCCGACCAGCGAGAGGTCCGGCAGCCCGACGATGCTGTCCGGCACCCCGGGCACCGACAGGTTCCAGCCGTAGGGGTTGGTCCCCTGCGACGGGCCGACCTGGGCGATCGCCTCGACCACGATCGCGACGACCGTCGTGACCGCCACCCCGATCAGGATCCCGCCGCGCACCCCGCGCGCCACGAGGACACCGGTCACGAGCAGGCCGACGACGAACACGAAGGTCGGCCACGTCGCGATCGAGTTGTCGATGCCCAGCCCGACCGGCACCGTGGTGCCCGCAGCGTCCGGGACGCGCCGCACGAACCCGGCGTCCACCAGCCCGATGAACGCGATGAACAACCCGATGCCGACGGCGATCGCGGCCTTGAGCGACGACGGGACGATGTTGAACACCGCGGTGCGGAAACCGGTGGCCGCGAGCACCAGCACCACGAGGCCCTCGACGACGACCAGGCCCATGGCCTCCGGCCAGCTCATCTGGGGCGCGAGCGTGAACGCGACGAACGCGTTGAGCCCGAGGCCGGTGGCGATCGCGAAGGGGTAGTTGACGATCAGCCCGAACAGCAGGGTCATCACGCCGGCCACGAGCGCGGTGACGGCCGCGACCTGCGCCACGGGGAGCACGTTGCCCAGCGCGTCCGGTTTCGCGCCCGGCCCGTCGGCCGAGAAGCTGCCGATGATCAGCGGGTTCAGCACGACGATGTAGGCCATCGTCACGAACGTCACGAGGCCCCCGCGCAGCTCGCGACCGACGGTGGAACCGCGCTCGTTGACGCGGAAGAGGCGTTCGATCACGCGCGCAGGGTAAGGGGCGCCTGTTACGGGCGCACTCCCCGTAGGCTGGTGATGTGATCGAGCCTCCGCCGCTCTCACCCCGGCTCTCCCACCCGGGGCTCGTCGTGGCGGTCGGGAGCGCGCTGTGGCTGGTGGGCGCCGCCGTCCTCCTCGTGGCCGCGCTGGCGGGCCTGCGCCCGCTCGACATCTGGTTCACCACCTGCCTCGCGGGCGCCTTCCTCGGCCCGGTCGGCTACGGGATCTTCGCCTGGCAGCGGGCCGCCGCCCGCCGCGGCTCCCGCACGGCCCAGCTGGGCCTGGACTGACCCCGGCGAGTCGCGCCCTGAGTGTCGGCGAGTCGCACTCTCGGTGCGCGCGAGTCGCGCGCTGAGCACAGGCGAGTCGCGGCCCCAGTGCGCGCGAGTCGCGCTCCGGGTGCGCCGCATAGGGTTTCCCGCATGACCGATCGACCCACCGCCGTCGTCACCGGCGCCAGCTCCGGCATCGGCGCCGCCACCGCCCGCGCACTGGCCAAGGCCGGCTTCCACGTCGTGCTCGGGGCGCGCCGGGTCGACCGCTGCGCGGAGATCGCCGCCGAGATCGACGGCACCGCGATCCGCCTCGACGTCACCGACGCCGAGTCGGTGTCGGCGTTCGCCGCCGCGGTCCCGGAGTGCCGGCTGCTGGTCAACAACGCGGGCGGCGCGAAGGGGCTCGAGCCGGTGGCCGAGGCCGACGAGGAGGCCTGGCGCTGGATGTTCGAGGCCAACGTGATGGGCACGCTGCGCGTCACGAAGGCGCTGCTGCCCGCGCTGCTCGCGTCCGGGGACGGCCACATCGTCACGGTCACCTCGATCGCGGCCGTCGAGATCTACGACAACGGCGCGGGCTACACCGGGGCCAAGCACGCGCAGTCGGTGCTGCACCGCACGCTGCGCGGCGAGCTGCTCGGGCAGCCGGTGCGGCTCACCGAGGTGCTCCCCGGGCTGGTGGAGACCGAGTTCTCCCTCGTCCGGTTCTCCGGCGACGAGGAGCGGGCGGCGGCCGTCTACCGCGGGATCACCCCGCTCACCCCCGACGACGTGGCCGACGTGATCGCGTTCGCCGCCACCCGGCCGTCGAACGTCAACATCGACCAGATCGTCCTCAAGCCCCGGGCCCAGGCGAGCGCCAGCCGCGTCCACCGAAACATCTGATGAGTGGTTGACGGCGAGACGATCACGGACGGAGGATGGCGGCGCTGATCGACAGCGCTTCCCGTTCTCGACGCGCCACCGAGGTCGCCATGTCCGACACGCCGCCGACGCCGTCCGCCCGCTCGTGGGTGCCCCGCGCGCACCCGCTGTCCTGGGCGACCCTCGCCGTCACCACCGGCGCGATCCTGATGACCGCCGTGGACGGCGGCATCCTGCCCGCGGTCCTGCCCGCGATCCAGGACGAGTTCGGCCTGACCAACGAGCAGGCCGGGTTGGTCAACTCGGTCTTCTTCGGCGGCCTGATCGTCGGAGCTCTGCTGTTCGGCTGGCTGTCGGACCGCATCGGCACCGGGTATCGGCGCACCTGGACCTGGAACGTCGCGATGATCATCGGGATCCTCGGCGGCGCCCTCACGTTCGGCTTCGCCGGCAGCTTCGTGGCATTCCTCCTGCTGCGCATCCCGATGGGCATCAGCCGCGGCGGCTCGGAGCCGGTGAACGTCGCGCTGGTGAGCGAGTGGTGGCCGAAGGAGCACCGGGGCTTCGCGGTGGGCGTGCACCACACCGGCTTCCCGCTCGGGCAGTTCGTCACCGGTGCCCTCATCGCCGCGGTGCTCGGCGTGGCGGGCTGGCGCGAGGCGTTCCTGCTCATCCCGCTGCTCGGGCTGCCGATCATCGTCCTGCAGGCGTTCATCGGCACCCGGCGCAAGCAGCAGCTGGTCTACGACTGGATCGACGCCCACGGGTACACGCGCCCGCTGCCCGAGCTGTCCACCCGGCCGAAGGGACTGGGCCTCGCCCCGATCAAGGAGGCCCTCACCAACCCCAACGTCTGCTGGTCGGTCGTGCTGATCTTCCTGTTCCTGTGGGCGGAGGCCGGGGCGGTCACGTTCCTGACCGTGCAGATGACCGAGGCCGGGATGGATCTCGGACTGGCCGCACTGCTGTCGGGCGCCTCGGGCCTCACCGGCTGGATCGGCCAGGTCGTGTGGGGCGCGTGGTCCGACCACGCCGGGCGCAAGTTCGCGATCCGGTTCCTCGTGCTCGGCTGGGCCGCCACCCTGCTGCTGATGATCTTCATCACCAGCCCGACGAGCGCGTGGATCGTGCTGCTCGCCTGGGGCCTGTTCCGCAACGCCCCGTTCCCCGTGGTGTACGCGCTGCTCATCGACTCGGTCCCGCGGGCGGCCGGCACCGCGATGGGGATCATGATCGGGGTGGCGCTCGGCGTGTCCGGCGTGCTCGCGGCCTGGGTGTCCGGCCGGATCATCGACGCGGCCGGCTTCACCGCGCACTACGTCGTCCTCGCCGCGATCTGCCTGCTCGGCTTGCTGCCGCTGGCCTTCATCACCGAGACCGTCACCAAGACCGCCACCGTGGAGGTGCAGAAGTGAGCGACCTGCTCGAGGCCGGCGCCGAGCTGGAGCGGGTGGCCACCGGCTCGATCTGGGCGGAAGGCCCCGTCTGGCTCGCCGCCGACCGCGCCGTGCGCTACAGCGACATCCCCAACAACCGCATCCTGGAGTACTCGGAGGCGACCGGGGAGCTGCGCGTCTACGCCGAGGCCGTCGAGTTCACCAACGGCCGCACCCTCGACCTGGACGGCTCGGTGATCCAGTGCTCGCACGGCAGGCGCCGGGTGGAGCGCGACCGCGGCGGCGTGGTGGAGAACGTCGTCGACCGGTGGGGTTCGGCGCGGCTCAACTCCCCCAACGACGTCGTCGTCAAGAGCGACGGCACGATCTGGTTCAGCGACCCGTCCTACGGGATCCTCAAGCCGACCGAGGGCCACCCGGGCGAGCTCGAGTACGGCGACCACTACGTCTTCCGGTTCGACCCGCGCGACGGGTCGGTCGTCCCCGCGGTCATCGACGTCGAGACCCCCAACGGCCTCGCGTTCTCGCCCGACGAGTCGCTGCTCTACGTCGCCGACTCCGGCGCCTCCCCACCCAGCGGGGAGCGCGACCCGAACCGCCCGGGCGGGCACTCGATCCACGTCTACGACGTCTTCGACGGCAGGCTGTGCAAGAACGGCCGCGAGTTCGTCGAGGTCTCCCCCGGCGTGCCCGACGGCATCCGGGTCGACGAGCACGGCAACGTGTGGACCTCCAGCCACGACTCGGTCCAGGTGTACGACCCCGCGGGCACGCAGCTGCTGCGGATCCCGGTGCCGGAGAAGATCGCGAACCTGTGCTTCGGCGGCGACGACGGCCGCACGGTCTACATCACGGCCAGCACGAGCCTGTACCGCATCCGCACGACGGTCCGCGACGCGGCGGCCGTGCTCCGCTCCCGCTGATCAGGCGGTCTCCTCGGCGGGGCGGTTCTCGCGGGCCGCGTCGGCCGGGCGCTCGCCCGCCGCCGCCTCGTCGATCCGCCGCTCGGAGTCGCGCAGGATCTCCTGCGCCCGGGCGTGGCGGTCCTCCACCCCGTCCTCGGCCCGCTCCTCCTCGGGGAGCGGCACGGCGCGCGTCGAGACCTGGTCGGTCAGCTCCTCGGGTCGCATGCCCCCGCGTACCCGGGGGGCGGGCGCGTCACCCCTGGCTCAGCGCCGAGAGGGACTTCCACTCCTCCCACGACAGCGTCCAGTCCCAGATGTCGCCGTCGCGGGCCGACAGCGCGACGTTGGTGCCGGTGACCTCGACCGGGTCGCCGTAGATCGCCGAGTCGTAGTAGCGCTTGGCGTTCTCCGGCGAGAGGTTGATGCAGCCGTGGCTCACGTTCGCCCTGCCCTGCTGCGCCACCGTGGCCGGCTGGGCGTGCAGGAACTCGCCGTTGTTGCTGATCCGCACGGCCCACTTCATGTTCACGTCGTAGTCGAAGGTCTCGCTCACCATCCGGCGCTCGGGGAACTTCTCGGTGACGACGTGGATGCCGGTGCGGGTGTTGCGCCGCGGATCGGAGTCGAGCCCGAAGCTCGCCGGGAAGTCGAAGACCTCCTCGCCGTCGCGGATCACCTTCACCCGGTGGCTGGCCGCGTCGGCCTTCACGATCTGGGCCCGGCCGATCTCGAAGGAGCTCGTGATGTCCGCCGCACCGTAGCGGCCGTTGCCGTACGGCACCCCGAACAGGTCGGCCGTGACCTTCACCTTCGTGTACGGGGGCCAGTACTCGCGCGGCCGCCAGTCGACCCGGGAGCCGCCGTTCTCGTCGGGCAGCCACCCCCACGAGCCCTCGACCGGCACCGACGTCTCGACCGAGAGCGCCCGCTCCACGGCGGCGCGGTCCTCGACGTGGTCGTTGAACTGGATCCGGATCGGCGCGGCGATCCCGACCGTGCGCCCGTCGCCGATGTTGATGACCCCGCGGACGACCTTCTCGGGCTTCAGCGTGGTGAACGAGCCCTGCAGGGGCACCTTCGCCCCGTCGCGGCCGGTGGCGGTTCCGCTCCAGGTGTAGGTGGTGTCGTAGGCGAGATCGACCGTGGTGCTCCACTCGGTGCGCTCGGCGTTCGGCTCCCCCTCGACCGCCTGGCCGTCCGGGCCGGTCAAGGTGACCTCGTCGAGGGTGCCGTTCTCGACCGTCACCGTGGCCGACGCCCGCGGGTCGACCCCCGTCGCGTTCGGCCCCGGTGAGTACGCGAGGGTGGCCGGCGGCTCCAGGACCGGCGGGACGACGTCCTCGGTCACCCGTCCGGACTCGTCGGCGGTGGCGATCGTCACCGCCCCGAGCGACCCGACCAGCACGACGGCCAGTGCGAGCAGGATCCTGCGCAACTCCCCAGTCCCCCTTGCCAGAAACTCCCGCTGCTAGAGACGCGCCTGTCGGCGGGAGGTTGTCCGGCAGCGGGCCCCAGAGCCAGATTACGCGCGGCTCAGAGGTGGCAGCCGACGAGAACCGGTTCGGGGGACAGCGCGACTCCCCACCGTGACCGCACGCCGTCACGTACCTCGCGGGCGAGCTCGAGGAGATCGGCCGTGGTACCCCGGCCGCGGTTGGTGAGCGCGAGGACGTGCTTCGTCGACAGCGCGACGCGGCCGCCGGGGCCGGGGTGGCCGCGGCGGAAGCCGGCGTGCTCGATGAGCCACGCCGCGGGCACCTTGACCCGCCCCGGGTCGGCCGGGTAGCGGGGCGCGTCGGCCGGCACGTCCTCCTCGGCGACGACGGGGTTGGTGAAGAACGAGCCGGCGCTCCACGTGTCGTGGTCGTCCGGGTCGAGCACCATGCCCTTGCCGCGGCGCAGGTCGAGCACCGCCTCCCGCGCGACCGCGGCGGGCACCCGCGCCCCCGCCTCGACGCCGAGCGCCCGCGCGAGCTCCGGGTACCGGACGGGCGCGCTCTGCCCGTCGCCGGGGAGCGCGAACCGCACCCGCAGGACGACGGCCTCGTCACGCCCCTTGAGCACGCTCGTGCGATAGGCGAGGCCCAGCTCCGCCGCGGGCACGTGGGCGCGGACGGCGCGGGAGCGCCGGTCGTACAGGTCGACGTCGACGAGCAGGTCCGAGACCTCCACCCCGTACGCGCCGACGTTCTGCACGGGCGTGGCGCCGGTGCGCCCCGGGATGCCGGACAGGCACTCCAGGCCACCCAGCCCCTCGGCGACGCAGGCGGCGACCACCTCGTCCCACTCGGTGCCCGCCTCGACCGTGAGCAGCACCGAGCCGTCCGGCCGCCGCTCGAGGGCGTGGCCGGTGTGGGCGACGCGCACGACCGTGCCGGGCCACCCCTCGTCGGCGATCACGACGTTGGAGCCGCCGCCGAGCAGGAGCAGCGGCTCGCCCGCGGCGTCGGCCGCCCGCACCGCGTCCACGACCGCATCGGCCGAGGTCGCCTCGACGAACCGGTGCGCGGGGCCGCCCAACCGCAGCGTCGTGAGCGGGGCGAGGCGCTGTGTCGGCGGCGGGACCACGTCCGGTACGGGCACGAACGCCAACGGTAAGGCAGGGCGCCTGCGGGCGAGCCGGTAGCCTCCGCTCATGCCCCGGCAGATCGACTTCCGGTCCGTCTCCTCGCACTCGGCGGACGAGGTCTACGCCACGATGGTCGACCCCGACTTCCTGCGCGCCCGCCTGGAGCGGATCGGCGGGCCCGGCGCGGCCCTGCTGTCGCACTCGGCCGACCTGGAGGGCGCGCGCTACGTGCTGCGGCTCGGCCTCGACCCGAAGGACCTGCCGTCGGTGGTGCGCAGCGTGCTGTCGGGCAACGTCACGATCGAGCGCGACGAGCGGTGGACCCGCCAGGACCGCGGCCGCTACACGGGCGACGTCGACGTGACGATCCCGGGCGCCCCGGCGTCGGCGAGCGGCGCGATGCGGCTGCGGGACCTCCCCGACGGGGGCAGCGAGCTGAACGTGCGCGCGGACGTGCGGGTCTCGGTGCCGGTCCTCGGCGGCAAGATCGAGGCCGTCGTCGGCGAGCAGGTGCAGCGCCTCCTCGCGGCCGAGACGGCCTTCACGCAGGAGTGGCTGGCTGCGAACGGCCACTAGCGGCGCGAGACCATCGTCTCGTGGACCCGACGGCCGAACACCGCTACGTCATCACGCTGAGCTGCCCCGACACCACGGGGATCGTCGCCCGCATCGCGGGTTTCCTCGCCGACGCGGGCGGATGGATCGTGGAGGCGGGATACCACTCCGACCCCGACACCGGGTGGTTCTTCACCCGCCAGGTGGTGCGCGCGGACTCGCTCCCGTTCGGCGTGGACGAACTGCGGGAGCGCTTCGCCGCGGTGGCCGAGGAGCTGGGCGGGCAGACCACGTGGACGGTCACCGACACCCGCGAGCTGAAGCGCATCGTCGTGCTGGTGAGCGAGGAGGCGCACTGCATGCACGACATCCTCGGCCGCGTCGCCGCCGGGGAGCTGCCGGTGCAGCTGTCGGCCGTGATCGGCAACCACGACCGGCTCGGCCCGATCGTGCGCGCGCACGGCGTGCCGTTCCACCACGTTCCGTTCCCGCCGCCCGGCGGCGACCCGGAGGAGCGGGCCGCCGCGAAGGCGAAGGCGTTCGCCGAGGTGCGCGAGCTGGTGGACCAGCACGACCCGCACGCGGTGGTGCTGGCCCGGTTCATGCAGATCCTGCCGCCGGAGCTGTGCACGGCGTGGGCCGGGCGCGCGATCAACATCCACCACAGCTTCCTGCCGTCGTTCGTCGGCGCGCGGCCCTACCACCAGGCCTACGCCCGCGGCGTGAAGCTGATCGGCGCCACCTGCCACTACGTCACGCCGGACCTCGACGCCGGGCCGATCATCGAGCAGGACGTCATCCGGGTCGACCACGGCGACACCGCCGCCGACATGGTCCGCCGCGGCCGCGACATCGAGCGCCTCGTGCTGGCCAGGGGACTGCGCTGGCACCTGGAGGACCGGGTGCTCGTGCACGGCAACAAGACGGTGGTCTTCCCCTAGGAGGGAGCTTCAGAACCCGCGCAGCCGCCGCGGGCGGATGCGCACGGGCACCGAGTAGATCGAGGCGAAGTCCTCCGCCGTCCGCCACCCCCTGGTGATCCGGTCACCGTACTTGGCCAGGTACGCGGGGTTCTGCGCCGCCGGCGGCTCGTCGGGGGCGATCTCGGCCTCGCCGGTGAGCACCACGATGTCGTCGCCTGCGCCGTCGGCCTGCAGGTGCAGCGAGACCCGCGGGTGGGCACGCAGGTGCCCGAGCCGCTTCGCCGCGCCGTGGCTGTAGACGAGCACCGAGGAGCCGTCCCACAGGAACCAGACCGGCGACGGCTGCGGCGTGCCCGCCCCGTCGACCACCGTGAGCCAGGCGAGGACGTCCTCGCTCAGGCGGCGGGCCGCGCGGGCGCCGAACTCGGTGTCCGGGAATGCGAACGTCACACCGGAGGGAAGTCCGGTGCGATCCCCACCATTCCCGGACGACCGCGGCGGCTCAGGCCGGCCTGATGTTGGCGTTCGAGCGCAGCACGTTCCGCGGGTCGTACACGGTCTTGATCAGCGCGAGCCGCCGGTACTTCGCCCCGTACGACTCGCGGACCCGGTCCTGGTCGAACTCGGTCATCATGTTCACGTACGTGCCGGAGTCGGCGGCGAACGGCCGCAGGCGGTCCCAGGTGGACTGCACCCACCGCCGTTCGGCGTCGAACAGCCGGGGTTCGGGCACGAGGCCGTCGACGACCACCACGTACTTCGCCGAGCGGCGCCCGCCGAACGCGGTCGCCTCGTCGGGGACCTCGGCGAACGCGCCCCCCAGCGGGAACACCATCAGCTGCGACATCTCCGACGGCTTGGCCCGCAGGGCCGCCGCGATCGCGTCGACCGCCCCCTCGGGCAGCTCGTCCAGGTACAGGCCCTTCGTGTAGGCGTGCACGCCCCACGGCGTGCCGTCGTCGAGCATCCGCTGCAGCGCGACGTACGGCAGGGACGTCACGTGCTCGAACAGCGGACGCTCTTGGCGCAGGGGCGCGATCAGGGCCTCGTGCTCCGCCGCGGTGCCGAAACCGACCACGACGAACGCGACCCCTGGCGCGAAGCGCGCCTCCTCCGGGACGAACGGCGCGGATGGTGCGTTCAGGCCGACCACGACCCCGCCGCAGTTGCGGGGGCTGTGTGCGAAGAAGTCCCGCCCGACCCGGATCGCCTGCTCGGCCCGGTCCAGCTCGAAGAAGAACACGCCGAGCTGGACCATCGGACCGACCGGGTGCAGCCGGAACTCGAACTCGGTGACCACCCCGAAGTTGCCGCCGCCGCCGCGGAGCGCCCAGAACAGGTCCGGGTACTCGCGTTCGCTCGCGTGCACCACCCGCCCGTCGACGAGCACGACCTCGGCCGAGACCAGGTTGTCGACGGTCAGCCCGGCCACCGGGCTCAGCCAGCCGAAGCCGCCCCCGAGCGTGAGGCCCGCGACCCCGGTGTGGCTGATGGTGCCGGCGGGCACGGCGAGGCCGTGCTCCTGGCAGGCGGCGTCGAGGTGGGCGAGGGTGGCCCCGCCGCCGCACCGCGCCCGCCGCGCGACCGGGTCGACGACGACCGCGTTCATCGGGCCGAGGTCGATCGTGAGCCCTCCGTCGGCCACGGCTGCGCCACCGACGTTGTGCCCACCGCCCCGGATGGCGATCTCGAAGCCGTGCTCCTGCCCCCACAGCAGCGCCGCGGCGACGTCGTCGGCCGATTCGCAGCGGGCGACGACCGCGGGCGTGCGGTCGACGGCGCCGTTCCAGACGAGGCAGGCCGGGTCGTGGTCGCCCGGCAGCAGCACCTGTCCGTCCATCGCCTCCCGCAGGGCGTCGATCCCGCCGCTCATCGTGTTCGTCATCCGCTCCCCCTGCTCGTGGTTCCGCAGGGAGGAGCAGACGCCGCCGTGCCTGATACAGGCCGCTGTCAGGCGGGTTCGATGTTCGCGTTGCGGTGGAAGACGTTGCCCGGGTCGTACCGGCCCTTGATCCGCGCGAGCCGCTCGTACTTCTCGTCCCCGTACGCGGCGCGGATGCGGTGGTCCTCGTACTCGGCCATCGCGGTGACGTAGGTCGCGGGACCCCGGCTGTGCGGCTGCAGCGCCACGTACGGCATCGGGCCGCCGTGCTCGAACCGCGGGGGCAGCGCGGTACGCATCCGGGCGAGGGCAGCCGCGTGCGCCACGGGGTCGCCGAAGCCCACGATCATCAGGAAGAGGCCCGGCTGGAAGCGGTGCTCCTGCGGGACGAAGGGGGCGGGTGGTGCGGACGTGGCGGCGATGACCACGTTCAGCGACCGCGGGAACGTCGGCACCTCCGCTCCGATCAGCCGCAGCGCGTCACCGGCCTGGTCCGCGCCCCAGAACAGCATCCCGAAGTCGACGATCGGCCCGACGTCGTGGAGCCGGAACTCGAACTCGGTGACCACACCGAAGTCGCCGCCTCGCCGCGGACCGGCCAGAACAGGTCGGGGTGCTCGGTCTCCGAGGCGCGCAGGATCCGCCCGTCGGCCACGAAGATCTCGACCGAGACGAGGTTGTCGATCGCGAGCCCGCCTGCCGGATCAGCCATCCGATCCCGCCGCGGAGGGTGAGGCCGCCGACGCCGGTGTGGCCGATCGCGCCAGCCCGTGCTCCTGGGGGGCGGCGTCGAGGTCATCCGACGGCCGGATGACCGATCCGTCGATCGCCGCGGCGAGCGCTCCCACGGTCTGCGTCATGGTTGCCTCCTCCAGCTCCTCGCACGGGATGGTGGGAGGGACGCACCGGCCCCGGAGATACCGGATCAGGCGGGCTTGATGTTCGCGTTGCGGTGGAAGACGTTGCCCGGGTCGTACCGGCCCTTGATCCGGGCGAGCCGCTCGTACTTGGCGGCGGTGTAGGTCGCGCGGACGCGGTCCTCGTCCTCCGGGTCGGAGAGGAAGTTGATGTAGCCGCCCGCGCCGGGTGCGAGCGGGCGCAGCGCGTCCCACACGGCGCGGACCCACGCCCGGTCCGCGGCGAGCTGTTCGGCGTCGTCGCAGGCCGTCTCGATGTCGACCATGTAGTGGGGGACGCGCAGGCCCCCGTACGCGGTGGCGTCGTCGGTGACCTCGGTGACGGCGCCGTGGAGCACGAACACCGGCATCAGCGTCCGCGGGGACGTCTTGCCCGGCGCGAGCTCGGTCATCACCGCGATCGCGTCGTCGGTCAGCTCGGGCAGGTGCAACGCCTTGGTGTAGCCGTGGGTGCCGAAGCGCTCCTGCTCGTCGAACATCTGCTGCAGGGCCACGTACGGCATGGGCGTGAGGAACTCGACCAGCGGCGGGCACTGCTCGCGGATGGGCTCGACGGCACGGGCCAGCTCCTCCGCCGTGCCGAACCCGGTGATCAGCAGGCCGTGGCCCAGCTTCCCCTGGTGCTCCTGCGGGACGAACGCTTCCTCGGGTGCGGTCATCGCGCCGACGACGAGGAGGCCGCAGTCGGACGGCAGGCTCGGGATCGCGTCCCGGCACGCGCGCAGGCCGGCCGCGCCCCGCTCGAGCTCCCAGAACAGCAGGCCGAACTGCACCTCCGGGCCGACCGGGTGCAGCCGGAACTCGAACTCGGTGACGACGCCGAAGTTCCCGCCTCCGCCGCGCAGGGCCCAGAACAGGTCGGGGTGGTCGGACTCCGACGCCCGCACGATCCGCCCGTCGGCCAGCACGACCTCGGCCGACTCGAGGTTGTCGACCGTGTACCCGTGCCGGTTGGCGAGCCAGCCCATGCCCCCGCCGAGGGTGAGGCCGCCGACGCCGGTGTGGCCGACCAGGCCGCCGGTCACGGCGAGCCCGTGCGCCTGCGTGGCCGCGTCCACGTCGGCCCAGGTCGCACCCCCTCCGACGCGGGCGCGGTAGTGCTGCGGGTCGACCGCGACGCCGTTCATCGCGCCGAGGTGGATCATCAGGCCGTCGTCGCCCGCCGACGCCCCGCTGAAGGAGTGCGCGCCGCCCCGGACGGAGATCTCCAACCCGTTCGCCTGTGCGACGTCGACCGCGGCCGCCACGTCGTCCCGCGACATGCAGCACGCGATCACCGCGGGGCGCCCGTCGGCGTCACCGTTCCACAGGCGACGGGCGTCGTCGTAGCTCCGGTCGTCAGGGGTGATCACCGGCCCGGTCATCCGGCCGCGCAGGGCCTCGGCAGCTTCGCCGGCTGTGTCGGTCATGGCTCGCTCCTCCGTGTCCGCGTCGTCGACGCCGCGGCGGGAAACCGGGGACGTCGCACGGAGGTGGTGCGGGATTAGCCACCGCGGACGGGCGAACGGGTGACGCGGGGTTTCCACCCGATCCGCCCGCCGCCGAACGCACGAACGGCACGTCCGTCCGAGCCAGTCGGACGGACGTGCCGTTTCGTTGGGGGTGTCAGGCCGCAGCGGAGAGCGGCGCGGGTTCCAGCGCCAGCTCGAGCACCTCGGCCACGTCGGACACCGTGTGCACCCGCAGCTCGTCGCGCACCGACTCCGGCACGTCGTCCAGGTCGGGCTCGTTGCGCTTCGGGATGATCACCTCGGTGAGGCCGGCGCGGTGGGCCGCCAGCAGCTTCTGCTTGACGCCGCCGATCGGCAGCACCTTGCCCTGCAGCGTGACCTCACCGGTCATGCCGACGTTCGACTTCACCGGCCGCCCGCTCGCGAGCGAGGCGAGCGCGGTGGTCATCGTGATACCGGCGCTCGGGCCGTCCTTCGGCACCGCGCCCGCCGGCACGTGGACGTGCAGCCTGCGGTTCGCCAGGTCGCCTGCGAGGCCCTTCGACCGCAGGTAGGACAGGGCGATCTGCGCCGACTCCTTCATCACGTCGCCGAGCTGGCCGGTGAGCGTCAGCCCCGGCTCGCCCTCCATCGCAGTGGCCTCGATGAAGAGCACGTCGCCGCCGGTGCCGGTGACCGCGAGCCCGGTGGCGACGCCCGGGACGGACGTCCGCTCCGCCGACTCGGGCGTGAACTTCGGCCGGCCGAGGTAGCCGACGAGCGCGTCGGCGTCGACGTGGATCGGCGGCTCGGCGCCCGAGTCGAGCTTGACCGCGACCTTGCGCAGGACCTTCGCCAGGCCCCGCTCCAGCTGCCGGACCCCCGCCTCGCGCGTGTACTCGGTGGCGATCATCGACAGGGCGACGTCGGTGAACTCGACGTCGGACGGCTCGAGGCCCGCCCGCTCGATCTGGCGCGGCAGCAGGTGGTTGCGCGCGATGGCGACCTTCTCCTGCTCGGTGTAGCCGTCGAGCTGCACCCACTCCATGCGGTCGGCCAGCGGGCCGGGGATGGCCTCGCCGACGTTGGCGGTCGCGAGGAACAGCACGTCGGACAGGTCGAGGTCGACCTCGAGGTAGTGGTCGCGGAAGGTGTGGTTCTGCGCCGGGTCGAGCACCTCGAGCAGCGCCGCGGTCGGGTCGCCGCGGAAGTCGCTGCCGACCTTGTCGATCTCGTCGAGCAGGATGACCGGGTTCATCGACCCGGCCTCGCGGATGGCCCGGACGATCCGGCCGGGCAGCGCACCGACGTACGTGCGGCGGTGGCCCCGGATCTCGGCCTCGTCCCGCACGCCGCCGAGGGCGACCCGCGCGAACTTGCGGCCGAGGGCCCTCGCGACCGACTCGCCGAGCGACGTCTTGCCGACCCCGGGCGGGCCGACCAGCGCCAGCACGGCGCCGGAACCGCGGCCGCCGACCTTCTCCATGCCCTTGCGGTCGCGCCGCGCGCGCACCGCGAGGAACTCGACCAGCCGCTCCTTGACGTCCTCGAGGCCGGCGTGGTCGGCGTCGAGGACGGCGCGCGCGGCTTTCAGGTCGACGGTGTCCTCGGTGCGGACGTTCCACGGCATGTCGAGGATCGTGTCGAGCCACGTACGGATCCAGCCCGCCTCGGGGCTCTGGTCCGACGCGCGCTCCAGCTTGCCGACCTCGACCAGCGCGGCCTTGCGCACGTGCTCGGGGAGGTCGGCGTTCTCGACGCGGGTGCGGTAGTCGTCGGGGTCGTTGCCGTCCGGGTCGAGCTCACCCAGCTCCTTGCGGATCGCGGCGAGCTGCTGGCGCAGCAGGAACTCCCGCTGCTGCTTCTCCATGCCCTCGCGGACGTCCTGGGCGATCTTCTCCGAGACCTCCTGCTCGGCGACGTGCGCCTTCGTCCACTCCACGAGCAGCTCGAGCCGCTTGGTGACGTCGGTTTCGGCGAGCAGCTGCGACTTCTGCTCGAGGTCCAGGTAGGAGGCCCAGCCCGCGGTGTCGGCGAGCTGGCCGGGGTCGGAGATCTGCTGCACCGAGTCGATGACCTGCCAGGCACCGCGCTGCTGCAGGATCCCGATGACGAGGGCCTTGTACTCCTTGGCGAGCTCGGTCATCCGGCCGGTCACGGGCTGGTCGGGCACCGGGGTGGCCTCCACCCAGAGCGCGGCGCCCGGCCCGGTGACCCCGGCGCCGATCTGGGCGCGGCGCTCACCGCGCACCACGGCCGCCCGGTCCCCGCTCGGCAGGCGGCCGACCTGTTCCAGGACGGCGACGGTGCCCACCGCGGGGTACTTGCCGTCGAGGCGCGGGACGACCAGCACCTTGCGATCGACGCTGTTCGCTGCATCGACCGCCGCCTGGATCTCCGGCTCGTCGAGTCGGACCGGTACCACCATGCCGGGCAACAGCACCGAGTCGGCGAGCGGAAGCACCGGCAGCTTCAGCGTCTCTGTCATGCCCTGCCCAACGCTTACACCGTTGTCGGCATTCCAGTGTTCAAGTACTTCCGCTGTGGGTGAACGCAGGAACCCTGAGCCGGTTCGACTCAAGCCCCGTGGGCGGCGAGGTAATCCCCGTGCTGCAGGTCCTCGAGCAGGGTCGGGTGCCGGGGCGACCACCCGAGCAGCTCCCGCGTGCGGGCGCTGGAGGCGGGGCCGTCGTGGCCGAAGACCCGGGCCAGGAACGGGCTCGGGAAGTGGGTGGCGGCCTCGTCCGGGGACAGCGAGGCCGTCGGCAGCCCGAGACCCCGGCCGATCACCTCCGCGACGCTCCTCAGGGTGACGGCCGGCTCCGCCACGCCGTGCAGCACGCTGCCGGCGGGGGCGCCCTCCACAGCGAGGCGGAACAGGGTGGCCGCGTCGAGGCGGTGCACCGCGGGCCACCGGTTCGCACCGTCGCCGACGTAGGCCGATACGCCGGTCTCGCGCGCGGTGGCGACGAGCACGCCGATGAAGCCGTGGTCGCGGGGCCCGTGCACGGTGGGCGCGAGCCGGACGACGCTCGCGCGCACCCCCTGGGCGGCGAACGCGAGGCAGGCCCGCTCACCGGGGATCCGGAAGGGCGCGATCCCCTTCGGGTCCGGCTCGTCGTCCTCGGCGCCCACCCGGCCGGCGGGCAGGACGGCCGTCCCCGAGGTGACGACGAACGGCTTCCCCGAGCCCTGCACCGCGTGGCCGAGGGTTTCGATGGCGGCCACGTCGCGCCGCTCCAGGTCGTCGGGATCGGCGAAGTCGCCGCCGAAAGCCATGTGCAGGACGCCGTCGGCGGCCTCGGCACCCTTCCGCAGGGCGTCCAGGTCGTCCAGCGAGCCGGGGAGGGGCGCTGCGCCGAGCGACTCCAGACGCGCGGCGGCGGCGTCCGAGCGGGCGAGCCCGGTGACGGTGTGGCCCGCGGCGACGAGCTCGGCGACGACGGCTGGGCCGGTCAGACCGGTACCGCCGGTGACGAAGAGGTGCATGGAACGCTCCCGGTGTCAGTGACTGACGCTTCTTAGCGCCAGCCACTGACACTACGCGTTACGCCAGTGACTGGCACAACGTGGCGTCAGTCACTGGCGCAACGAGGTAGCCTCGGGCCGTGCCACGAAGCGGAGCGGAAGCGCGCCGCCGCCTCCGGCAGGCGGCCCTCGAGCTGTACCGGGAGCGCGGGTTCGACCGCACCACCACGGCCGAGATCGCCGCCCGGGCCGGCGTCAACGAGCGCACGTTCTTCCGGCACTTCCCCGACAAGCGCGAGGTGCTCTTCGACGGCGAGGCCGACCTGCGCGCCACGCTGACGCGGGCGGTGGCCGACGCCCCCGCGGACCTGTCGCCGCTCGAGACGCTGCTGTGGACGTTCCGCAAGGCCGCGCCGCTCCTCGAGGAGAACCGGACGTTCTCCGAGCCGCGCCTCGCGGTCATCGCCGCGACCCCCGCGTTGCAGGAACGCGAGCTGGCCAAGCACGCCTCGCTCGTCGAGTCGGTCGCGGAGGCGCTGCGCCGGCGGGGGGTGCCGGAGCGGGTGGCGGTCCTGGCCGCCCGGACCGGGTGGGCGGCCTTCCACCAGGCCACGGAGGCGTGGCTCGAGGACCCGGCGCAAGGCCTGGAGGCCCACCTTCACCAGGCGTTCGACGACCTCTACGCCCTGTCCGGCGGCGCGGGCCGCGGCTAGCGGCCGAGGCCCTCGATCACCTCGGCCCCGGGCAGCCGGGCGGCGAGCTCGCCGGGCAGGGCGAGCTTCGAGCCGCGGATGCCGCTGCCGATCACGACCGCGGGCGCGGCGGCGACCGCCGCGTCGACCAGGAGCGGCCAACCCTCGGGCAGGCCGATGGCGGTGATGCCGCCGTACTCCATGCCGGTGAGGCGCACCGCGTCGTCCATCGGGGCGAAGGAGGCCTTGCGGGCGTTCAGCCGCTTGCGGACCAGCCCGTTGACGTCCGCGCGGGTGGTGGCGAGCACGAGGCAGGCGGCGTAGCGGGTCTCCTGGCCGCGGCGGCCCGCGACGACGACGCAGTTGGCCGAACGGTCGAGCGGCGAGGAGTACGCCTCGCAGAACTGCGCGGTGTCGGCGAGCGCAGGGTCGATCTCCGCGACGCCCACGAGCGCGGCGTCGGCCGCGTCGAGGGCCTTGAGGCCGTGCGCGACCGGCTCACCGAGGAGGTCGGGCCGGTCGAGCGCGGGAACCGCCTGCAACGTGCCGAGCACGGACCAGTCGGTCACCAGCGCTGTCCACCACCTTGCACGCCGACCACGGCCGGCTTGACGTCGACGATGTAGACCAGCACCGCGACGAGCGCGGCCAGCCAGAACAGAGCTCCGCTGCCGAGCGGGCCACCCTGGAAGACGATGAGCACCAGCACGCTGGCCCCGGTGATGCCGAGCCACGCGGGCTTGGTGAGCTTGTCGGCCGCCGTGAAGGCGTCGGCACGCTGCATGAGCGCGTGCACGAACGCGTATCCGCCGACCGGGATGGCGATCAACCAGATGGCCCACAGCACCCAGTCGTCGAGGTCATACAGCAGGCTCACACGCCCAGAGTACGTGTGATCAGGGTCAAGGCACATCCCCGGACCGGCTCAGCGGTCGCCCACGGCGGTCACCGACACGCGCGAACGCCCCCGGGGCACGGGAGCCCGGGGGCGTTCGCGGTGGTAGCGGGCGTCAGCTGCCGGACTTCGAGCCGTTCGCCGAGCCGCCGCGGCGGGCGGTGGGCTTGCTCGCGGTGGTGCCGGTCTGCGCCTTGGGAGCCGTCCGGCTCGCGGCCTTGCGGGCGGTGCTGCGCGTCTCGCGCGCGGCCTCCGTGCCGGCCTCCGAGATGGTCTCGGCGGTCTCGGCGCCCGCCTTCGCCACGGCGTCCGACGTGCGGCCGGTGAACCGCTGCGTGGCCCGGGCGAGCTTCTCGCCGGTCGAGCGCGTCTGCGTGCTGACGGCGGCGAGGGCCTTCTCGGTGGCGTCCCGCGCGTCGTCGACGAGCTCGTCGACCCGCGAGTCGAGCTTGCCCGTGTAGGTCTCGAGCCGCGCGATGGCCTCCTTGACCTCCGGACGCGTGCGGATGCGGGACCAGGTCTGCTCGCCCTGCTTGGCGAAGCCGACGTAGGTCCGCTCGGCCTGCTCCTTGAGCTCGGCGACGGCCTTGCGCAGCTCCTCGCCGTTCAGGTGCTGCGGCAGCTCGGCGACCCGGTGCTGCACGCCCTCGACGGCCTTGGACACGGCGCTGACCGCGCGGTCCCCGGCGCCGAGGACCGCGAGCAGCGGCGTGCGGGCGGCCTCGGCGCGCTCGGCGGCGGCCTTGGCGGCGTTGCGGCGCGCCTTGCGGGCGTCGGCGGTGGTCGGAAGGTCCACTGCCATGATGATCACTCCTTCGTCGGCGGTGAGGAGTCGTTCTCCCGCCTGAATGACTGGTAGATGTCCAGGAGCACCTGCTTCTGGCGCTCGGTCAGGGCCGGATCGGCGAGCACCGCGTCGGTGACGGCGCTCGCGGGCTTCTGCTCGAGGATCCCGGCCTTCACGTACAGGGCCTCCGCGGAGATCCGCAGGGCCTTCGCGATCTGCTGGAGGATCTCGGCGGACGGTTTGCGCAACCCCCGCTCGATCTGGCTGAGGTAGGGGTTGCTGACGCCGGCGGCGCGTGCGAGCTGCCGCAACGACACCTGTGCGCCCTCCCGCTGGCTGCGGATGTAGGCGCCGATGTCGTCGACGGCCTGTCCGACGGCCTGCCCCGCCTGCTCGACCACGTGGCCGACCTGCTCGACCGCGTGCCCGACACGTTCACCGGGGCGTCCGTCGCCCGACCGGGAAGGCTGCTCCGTCGCCGCCACCCGCGCTCACCTCCTGCGTCCCCATCGACGGTACGCACGAGTGCTAGCTCTTGCAAGCACCCTGCTTGCGCAGGTGGATGACGCTCCCCACACCGGGACGGGTTTCAACCCGTCGGGCGTGGACACGGCAGACTCCACGCATGCGACCGGAGAAGAGCCGGGAGAACGTCGACCGTCGCTCCCCCACCGCGTTCCTGGCGCTGCTCGCGGTGTTCTCGGTGCCGTTCTGGGTCCTCGGCGGATCCCGGCTGGACCTCCCCGTCGCCCTCCCGGTCGGCGCCCTGATGGCCGTCTGCCCGCTCGCGGCCGCGGTGGTCCTGCTCGTCCGCGAGGGCACCTGGGGCGATGTCCGCCGGCTGCTGCGCAGCTGCGTCGACCCGCGCGGCGTGCGCCCGCGCGCGCTGTTCCTCCCGCTGTTCCTGTTGCTGCCCGCCGTCACCGCGCTGGCGGGCCTGATCGGGTGGCTCGCCGGACGGCCCCAGCCCGTCCCGGACGCCGCGTACCTGCTCGTGGCCGTGCCGACCACCGCCGCCCTCGGCTTCGTCGGCGCGGTCTGCGAGGAGGCGGGGTGGACCGGCTACCTGCAGGGCGCGCTGCAGCGCGGTCGGGGCGCCCTCGGTGCCGCCGTCGTGGTGGGGGTCGTCTGGGCGACCTGGCACCTGCCGGGCTGGTACCTGCAGCTGGGCCACGACGGCGCGTGGACCGCGGGCATGTGGGTCGCGACGGTGGCGCTGCGGGTCCTGATCGTGTGGCTCTGGCTGCGCTCGGGCGGGAGCGTCTTCGCCGCGGTGCTCGTGCACCTGATGACCAACGTCTGCGCCCTGCCGTTCCCCGCGCAGTTCGACCCGGTGATCGTCGCGCCGCTGCTCGCGGTCGCGGCGCTGGTCGTCGTGCCCGACCTCAGGCGGGCGGAGCGCCTCAGCCGCCGAACGCCAGCTGACCCACGGTGTAGATGACGAGCCCGGCGAGCGACCCGACCACCGTGCCGTTGATGCGGATGAACTGCAGGTCCCGGCCCACCTGCAGTTCGACCTTGCGGGAGGTCTCCTCGGCGTCCCAGCGCTCGACGGTGTCGGTGATCAGCGTGGTGATCTCGCCGCGGTAGTGGCGCACCACGTAGCCGGCGGCGTCGGCGAGCCAGCCGTCGACCTTGGCGCGCAGCTCGGCGTCGGTGGCGAGCCGGGTACCGAGCGCCACGAGGCCGTCGCGCACGCGGGTGCGCAGGGCGCTGGACGGGTCGGCCGCCGCGTCGAGGATCAGCCCCTTCACCGTGCCCCACGCCTGCCCGATGAACCGCTGGACGTCCGGGTGGGCGACGATCTGGTGCTTGATCCGCTCGGCGCGCTGGATGGTCTCCTCGTCGGTCTGCAGGTCGGCGGCGAACTCGGCGAGGAACTTGTCGACGGCCTTGCGCAGCGGGTGCTCCGGGTCGGTCTTCACCGCCCAGGCGAAGTTCTGCACCTCGAGGAAGACGCGGTCGGCGATGAGGTCGTCGACGAACCGCGGCGACCAGGCCGGGGCCCGGTCGTGAACGATCCGCAGCACCGTGTCGTGGTTGGCGGTGACCCAGTCGTAGGCGCGGTCGCAGATCAGGTCGACCATGCGGTGGTGGGCGCCGTCGGCGAGCACGCCCTGCAGCACCTTGCCCAGCGGCGGCCCGACGGGGCGCTCCATCAGCTTGCGGACCAGTACCTGCTCGATGACCTCCTGCACCGCGTCGTCGCGCAGGACGGTGACCACGCCGCGCGCCGCGGTGGCGAGCTCGGCGGTGACGCGGTCGGCGTTGGCCTCCTGCCCGATCCAGGCGCCGACGCGCGAGGAGACCTCGACGCGCGCGAGCTTGTCGCGCACGACGTCCTCACCGAGGAAGTTCTCGCCGACGAAGTCGCCCAGGTTCGCGCCGAGCGCGTCCTTCTTCGTGGGGATGATCGCCGTGTGCGGGATCGGCAGCCCGAGCGGGCGCCGGAACAGGGCGGTGACGGCGAACCAGTCCGCGAGCGCGCCGACCATGCCCGCCTCGGCCATCGCCCGGACGTAGCCGACCCAGGCGGGGGCCTCGTTGGCCTCCCACCACCGGGTCAGCAAGAAGATCAGCGTCGCGAGGAGGAGCAGCCCGGTGGCCAGCGCCTTCATCTTCCGCAGGTCCCGCGCCCGGGCGGTGGCGTCCATCCGGCCGAAGCCCAGCCCGACCTCGACGACGGGTCGCCGCGGCGCCACGTCCGCGCGGGGAGGCTGCGAGGTTTGCACGAACCAATAGTGCCTGGGCTTGGCTTTGGCCGGGGCCGGCGGTCCTCCGCTCGCCGGCCCCGGCCACGTTCGTGGTGCGGCCGCGCGTCGAGGGAGGAGTGCCCCCTCGGGCGCCGCACCACCGGCGCTTCCGGTGCCCCCGGCGCGGCCCGACGGGCTGCGTCAACGGGGGCGAACCGGTCGCCGGTACGGCGGTCCTCAGGCGGACCGCGTTCCCACCGCGAGCGCACCGGCGGGCCGCTGGGCGCCCGGGTGCGCGTTCCGGTCGGCACGCCACCGCAGCGCGTCGGCGGCGGCGTGGATGATCGTGTCGGCGTCCGGGATCCGGTAGCCGGTGAGCGACGGGGCAACCCGCCAGTGCACCCAGCCGTCCGGGACCTCGGACGGCGGCGCCAGCACCGCGGCGCCGCCGGTGTGCAGGACGACGCCCTCGACGTCGCGCAGCTCCGCGGGGAGCGTGGCGCCGGGGGCGACCGGGAACCACCAGGAGCCGGTGGGCGTGGCGGCGATCGGCACCACGGATCCGGTGCTGCGCAGGTGCGCGCAGACCTGGCGGCCGACGGCGGCCGGCACCTCGAAGACGTCCAGCGCGGTGCCGGTGACGAGCAGGAGGCTGGTGGGCGACGCCGCTACCACCGGCCAGCCGTGGTCATCGAACTCGTGCGCTGCCGCGCGGAGCTCCGCGCCGTAGACCGCGCGGTAGCTGTCCCAGCCCGACATCTGGATGACCTCCGTACTCGTCTTGCCGTGCTTCGTGCCGCATCTCTGTGAGGCACAACACCGAGCATGACGGGCCGGGAACGGGTAGTGGAGCGGGTAGCGACGATCGCACCGAGCGCCGAGACGAGCGGGAATCACCCCTGAGCGTGCACTCACTCACCGCCGGTGAACGGCGGGCGACCGGTTGACGTCCGGGGATCGACGGCCGGTGTTCGAACCGTCACCGAGACGAGAACCGGTCGTCGACGACCAGCGGCAGGGCCCGCGGCGCACCCCCGAAACGCGGAGGTGCCGGCGCCCCTGCGGGACGCCGGCACCTCCGGTCAGCTCGTGGTCGCTCAGATGGCGCGAACCGTGTCGGCCTGCGGACCCTTCGCGCCCTGGCTCGACTCGAACTCGACCCTCTGGTTCTCCTCGAGGGTGCGGAAACCATCCGACTGGATGGCCGAGTAGTGGACGAAGACGTCCGGACCGTTGTCGTCCGTGGCGATGAAGCCGAAGCCCTTCTCGGCGTTGAACCACTTGACGGTGCCCTGCGGCATACCTGTTCTCCATACGGTGTAGCGGACCCGGCCGGCTGTGTGCCGACCGGGCGGCTGCGCGGGGCCACCGCCGGACGAAGAGGTTGCCCCTCGAACGCCTGCGAAGCCCACCGTCACTCTCCACGGACGCTTCACAACGATCGAGGAAGACACGACTGCAACCGCCGCAAAACCTACCACGGCTCTGCTCCGAACGCGGGATCCCCGAGGGCGACGACTGCGCAAGGCCCTCCTGGGGTACCCGTCGTTGCCGTACCGTTATCCAAGCCGCACCGGACAAAGGGAGCCCCCATGACCGCTGCCGCGCCGCAACGGCCCTCCGTCGCCCCCCTCGTCGATGGCCGCAAGACCGCCACGGAGCAGGCGCTCGTCATCGCGTTCATGATCGTGCCGCTGCTCGCGCTGGCAACGGCGGTCCCCCTGGCCTGGGGCTGGGGCCTCACCTGGCTGGACGTGGGCCTCGCGGTCGTCTTCTACGTCCTCACCGGGCTCGGCGTCACCGTCGGGTTCCACCGGTACTTCACGCACGGGTCGTTCAAGGCGAAGCGGCCGCTGCGCATCGCGCTCGCGGTCATCGGCAGCACCGCGTTCCAGGGCGGGGTGATCGGGTGGGTCGCCGACCACCGCCGCCACCACGCCTTCTCCGACAAGGAGGGCGACCCGCACTCGCCGTGGCTGTTCGGCACCAGCGCGGTCGCGATGATCCGCGGCTTCTGGCACTCCCACATGGGCTGGATCCTCGGCCGCGATCGCACCAACGCCCGCCGTTTCGCCCCCGACCTGCTCGCCGACCGCGACATCGTGCTGGTCGACAAGCTCTTCCTTCCGCTCACCGCGGCCAGCCTCCTGGTCCCCGCGACGCTCGGCGGCCTGCTGTCGTGGTCGTGGTGGGGCGCGCTGACCGCCCTGTTCTGGGCCGGATTGGTCCGGGTGGGCGTGCTGCACCACGTCACGTGGTCGATCAACTCGATCTGCCACATGTTCGGCGACCGACCGTTCGCCGCCCGGGACCGCTCGGCGAACGTCTGGTGGCTCGCGGTGCTGTCGTTCGGCGAGTCGTGGCACAACCTCCACCACGCCGACCCCACCTGCGCGCGGCACGGCGTGAAGCGCGGCCAGGTGGACATCTCGGCGCGGGTCATCTGGCTCTTCGAGCGGCTCGGCTGGGTGCACTCGGTGCGGTGGCCGACCACCCGCCGGCTGCAGAAGCTCAGCCGCGACCCTGCGTGATCGCAGCGGCCGATTTCCTGCACTCCGTGTGACACCCGACCGGACGGTCAGCCCGCACCCCGTATCCCAGGCGAAAGTGTGATCGGACCGCTCGGCGTGTCGATCCTCCCGTGCGCGCCGCGTGCGGTGGCGGTACCGGTCGGTGGACGCAGAACCCGCACCGGCGACACCCGATCCGGGGCCGCCGGTCACCGAGCGTTCCCGGGCCGATCCGGGTCGAAGATCTTCCTCTGGTGTCACACCAGCCCCAGACGCATCATTCCGGGCGTTCTGTCCGTTCGATCTGGGGAGGCTCCGATGCGGAGTCGGAACGCAAGATCCCTGTCGATCGCCGCGCTGACCACCGCGGCGTTCGTCCTCGGCCTCGGGACCTCCACGGCCCAGGCCGCCGAGCCGGTACCGCCACCCGACGCTCCCGCCGCGATCTCGGTACCGGGGACGCCCGCGGCCGTGCTCAGCGGCGCTCAGACCGCGGCCGGGCCGGCGCAGCTCCCGCTCCCGCCGCTGCCCGAACCGCCGCTGCCGGCGCTGCCCGAGCCGCCGGTGCCCGTTCCCTCGCTGCCGACTCCCCCGCCGCTGCCGGAGCCGCCGCTTCCCGCGGTGCCGAGCCTCCCGCCGGTCCCGGAGCCCCCGGCCGCCGAGCCGGGTGCGCAGGGTCCGCTCCCGCAGCTGCCCGTGCCGGTGCCCACGCCTGCGCTCCCGGGTACCGGCGCGCTGCCGCTCGGTGGGGCGGCGCCCGCCGAGCTGCCCGCGGCGGGCTGACGGTCCGATCCTCCGGTGGGCGGGTGCGGGCGCGGCGGCGCTCGCACCCGCTCACGGCCGGTGGCGCGGGACGGGGCGGACGGCCCCGCTGGGGACGGCGTGCAGGCCCATGCGCACGGTGTTGCGGCCGGCCCGCTTCGCGGCGTACATGGCGGTGTCGGCCACCTCGAGCAGCTGGCCGAGGTCGGCGCCGTCGGTGGGGTACGAGGCCCCACCGATCGAGACGGTGAGGTTGTCGACGGCCACGGTGCCCCGCGCGCCGGGCACCTCGACCCTGATGTCGGCGATCCGGCTGCGGATGCGCTCGGCGACGGCGGCCGCGGCGACCCGCCCGTCCTCGGCGTCGGAGCCGGCCAGGAGCACGACGAACTCCTCCCCGCCGAACCGCCCCACGAGGTCGTCGTCGCGCACCTCGTCGCGGACGGCCTCGGCGACGGCGGCGAGGACCTGGTCGCCGACGAGGTGGCCGTACCGGTCGTTGACCGCCTTGAAGTGGTCGAGGTCGAGGACGAGCAGCCCGGCCCGGCCCCCGGTGCGTTCGGCCCTGCGCAGCGCGCGGACCGCCCGCACGTGCCAGGCGGCGGCGTTGAGCAGGCCGGTCTTGCCGTCGACGCTCGCGGCCTCCTCGAGCTGCCGCACGAGGACGGTGCGGTGCAGGACGATCAGCGGGGGCAGCACGAGCACGGCGTAGGCGGGCCCGAGCGCCCCCATCGCCCCCGCGGCGAGCGCGCCCATGGACAGGGTGGCGAACTCGAGCACGGCCTCGTCGGTGCGGGTGAGGACCTGCAGGAACGTGGTGAGGTCGCGGTTGGGGCCGCTCAGCACGATGGCGGCGACGACCAGCACCATGTTGACGGCCGCGTAGGCCAGCACCGCGAGCAGGACGGCCGCGAGGCCGGGCAGGCTCGTGAACAGCTCGTCGCGCTCGACGAGGCCGGTGACGGCCGATGCGGCCTGCACGGCGAGCACGACCGTGGCGGTGCTGTAGATGGCGCGGTGCGGCGGCACCCCACCCCGCCAGACCCGGGCGTAGAGGTGCCCGTAGATGCCGAGCACGACGACGCTGGCGGCCGCCCCGGGCAGCAGCGCGGCGGCGGCGAACGTCCACACCGAGCTCAGGTCGATGTGGGGGGTCTCGTCGGACTGGTGCCGCATCCGTTCGACGCCGAGCGACGCCTCGGTGCTGAGGACGCCCGCCCCGACGAGGACGGCCGTGAACAGGGCCCAGTTGTCGGGGAGCTGGTCGACGGCGAACGGGATCGAGGCGGCCAGGGTGCCGACCGCGAGGAGCTCGACGACGAGGAGCACGGCGAGCACCGGGACCGGGAGGGTCCAGACGGTCCACCGAGCTACCCCGCGTCGCGGCACTCGCAACCCCCTGAAACCTTCCATCGGGCCGTCATCGCGGCCGGCTCGTCCCCCATCCGGGCGGATGGTAGCCGGACGGCGACCCTACGTCATCGGTCGATTGACGTGCACCACTCGCCGGGTGGCGAAACGGTCGCCCGGACCGGGGAGCGGGGCGCCACCGCGGTGGGGATCCGTGGCGCACGTCCGGCGCTCAGGCGAGCCTAACCGAGCGAGTGCGCCCGCACCTGAGCTGTGACGCCGGTCATACGCCGGCGGGCCGCGGGGTGGCGTCCGGTTGCCGCACGGCCACCTTCATGCAGCCAGACGGCATGGAGGTGGCCTCATCTGCGACGGGGGTCGGGCGGCCGGGCCAACGCTCGGCCCGACTCCACCTGCCGAGGGCGCCGCGCATCGTCCGGGCCGCCCCTACGGGCAGGCATCGCCGGGCAGGCCGGGGCCCGCCCGCCCGGGCGCGGCGCCCCCAGCAGGCCGTCACACGCGTGCGGGCCCGCCTCAAGACGGGCGCCGGTGGGCCTGCTGTCGGAATGGCACGGCGTGGGGCAGGGCCGGAGGCGGTGCCAGTGACATGCGTAACCAGGATGGGTGGCCAGGGGCGGGGTCGAACCGCCGACCTACCGCTTTTCAGGCGGTCGCTCGTACCAACTGAGCTACCTGGCCGAGACCGGTGCTGATCACCGGGGACTGAAGCGACCCAGACGGGACTCGAACCCGCGACCTTCGCCGTGACAGGGCGACGCGCTAACCAACTGCGCCACTGGGCCTTGCATGTTCAGTTGTACCGCTACTCGTACCGTACCCCCAACGGGATTCGAACCCGCGCTGCCGCCTTGAAAGGGCGGAGTCCTAGGCCGCTAGACGATGGGGGCTTGGACCGAGGTCCCCGCCCGCAACGGCTGTCCGTTGGGAGCGGGACCAGCATAGGACAAGCCTGCCACGTCCCCGTAGCCGGGGGGTGCACCACCCGCCCGGAGCGCTCCGACCTGCACCGGAGCCGCCCCGGGCGGTCGGGTGCTCAGCGGGTGACGGGCGGCGGGAGATCCGGGTTCGCCGAGATCAGCCCGAGCATGTCGAGCAGCTGACGGAGGTCCTCCGAGTCGGAGGAGTTGCGGGCGACCACCAGCCGGGCGCGGTGCAGCTGTTCTTCGGAGACGCGGTAGGCGTCGGCCGCAGTGCGCTGGTTGGGGATCGAACCGCTCGATGTGAACCGGTCCCCCTCGAGCTCCGTACGTGTGCTCCCGATGGTCATCGACGCCTCCCCGTGCGGTCGCCAGCTCTCCCCGACCGAACCGGGGGCGCGCCTCCTGCGGACCGCGCCGTCCACCGGAAACCGGTTGCAATCACCCGTCCCGGGTACCCCACCCCGGACCGGAACGCCCCGCAGCCACCCCCGTGGCCGTGACCGGCACGTTACCTAACTGGAGCCGTTCGGTGCACCCCTCTTAGCGGGTGAGCGTCCAGATCTCGGGATCACGGAGCGCGAGAGCGGGCCGCGTAGGCTGCCGCGCATGCCGCCCTCCGAACGGCCTCGCTCCCGCCACCGCGCACCCGCGCCGGTCCGCCGGGGCTCCGAGCCGGAGCCTCCGGAGCCGGACCGCGAGCTCGACTCCTACCTGGCCGCGTTGAGCGGCGCGGGTGAGGAGAACCCGACCGAGTTCACGGGCCGGTTCGGGTCCGCGCAGGTGTTCCAGCTGCGGCTGCCCGCGCTGCGGATCGAGCAGCTGCGCCGGATCGCCGCGGAGAAGGGCGTCTCGCCCGGCGCGCTCGCGGTGGAGTGGGTGATCGAGCGGCTCGACCGCGAGGACACGCCGACCGGCCCCCTCCCCGCGGTCGGGGACGACGACCAGGACAAGCGCCGGTTCCTGCCGCGGTTCGGTCGCCGCTGAGCGCCCTCAGCGGTTGGCGACCAGCACGCGGGCGGGCGGGTCGCCGACCAGGCACGGGCTGCCGGTGAACGCTCGCGCGTCCACGGCCTCGGCGAGCGCCCGGTAGCCGGCCGCGGACAGGTGCAGCCCGTCGCCCGCGTCGAACGCGGGCGCGAGCCGGTCGGGATCCGCGGGGTCGGCCACGGCGGCGGCGAAGTCGAAGATCCCGTCGGCGTACCCGGGTCCGTGCTCGAGCACCCAGGCGTTGACGGCCCGGCGTTCGGCGATCGCCTCCGGGGTGCCGTGCGGGCCGGCGGCCGACGGCGTCACCGTGGTGAGGAAGACGCGCTTGCCCGCGGCCCTGGCGTGCTCGGCGAACCGCTGCAGCCCCGCGATGATGTCCGCCGCGGTGCGACCGGCGGCGATGTCGTTCGTGCCGATGTGCAGCACGACGTCGGTGGCGCCACCCGCGGCGGCGACGTCGCGGCCGAACCGCGCGAGCGGGACGTCGCCGTGCTGCGGCCCGTCGTCGGCGAGGAGCCGGTTACCGGAGATCCCCGCGCCGAGCACCGCCATCGTGGTGGTGCCGCCCTCGTCGCGCAGCCGGGCGCCGAGGACGTCCGGCCAGCTCTCACCGGGCGCGGCGCCCATCCCGTCGGTGATCGAGTCGCCGACGGCGACGAGCGCGTTCACCGGGCGCGGCACCTGCACGTCGACGCCGGTGAGCACGACCGACGACGCGAGCGGCGCGGTGAAGTCGCCCGCGCCGCCGAACGTGGCGTCGCCGGGCCCGGACAGGTAGGCGGTCTGCAGCACCTGGTGCTGGGTGAGCACCCGCGGCACCGCGGGCAGGAACAGGCTGACCGCGAGCGGGCCGCCCGCCTCGGCCACCAGCGGGACGGGGTCGCTGACGACCTCACCGCCCGGCGGGATCACCACGCTCTGCTGCCCGTCGAACGGGACCGGCTGCGCCGTCCCGAGGACGAGGCCGGCCGCCCCGTCGGAACGGGCGGCGGTGACCGAGCCGACCGCGAGCGGGGTCTCGCCGTAGGCGTTGGACAGCCGCAGCCGCACCTGCGAGCCGGTCACCTGCGGGTGCACGACCATCCGCACGGTGCCGCCGCCGAGGCCGGGCACGGCCGGGCCGGGCTGCGCCGCGGTCTGCCAGCCCGTGACCCAGGTGGGCCGGCAGGCCGAGGCCGCGGCCGTCCTGCCGGCGGGCCGGTACGGCTCGTCGATGGCGACCGCCAGGCCGATCGAGCCGGTGAGCGCCACCAGCACGGCGAGCGCGGACGGCAACCACCCGGCGCCCCACCTGCGTCCGAACCCGATCACCGTCTCCCCGCCTCCATCGCGTGCCGTGATTGCTCTGCTACGCAACGTGGAACGAGAAGGACACCCGTCGGGTAGTCGGCCATTCGGGTGGTGACGCTACGTTGCGCTATCCCGCGGCGGCGGAGCGTCCCCGATGCGGGGACCCCTCGCCACCCGGCCAGGTGGTGCCGGCCCAGCCCGTCGTCGGGCATGTGATCCGCGGCGCACACGGCTTACTGTCGCTGGCGAGTGTTCGTATGGCGAGGAGGCCGGCCGATGGGTGCGTACGAAGACGTCTTCCGGGCGAGCGTCGAGGACCCGGAGGGTTTCTGGTTGGAGGCGGCGCAGGCGATCGATTGGCACGTCGCGCCGACCCGCGCGCTGGACGCGAGCAACCCGCCCTTCTACCGGTGGTACCCCGACGGCGAGCTCAACGTCTGCCACAACGCGCTCGACCGGCACGTCGACGGGGGTCGGGGCGACCAGGCGGCGCTGATCTACGACTCGCCGGTCACGGGCACGCAGCGCACCTACACCTACGCGCAGCTGCGCGACGAGGTGGCGAGGTTCGCTGGGGTGCTCGCCGGCCTCGGCGTGGGCCGCGGCGACCGCGTGGTGATCTACATGCCGATGGTGGCCGAGGCCGCGATCGCGATGCTCGCCTGCGCGCGGATCGGCGCCGTGCACTCGGTGGTCTTCGGCGGCTTCGCCCCGAAGGAGCTCGCGGTGCGCATCGACGACGCCGAACCCGCGGTCATCGTCTCCGCGTCGTGCGGGATCGAGGGCAAGCGGGTCATCGAGTACAAGCCGCTGCTGGACAAGGCGGTGGAGATCGCCGAGCACACCCCGCGCAAGCGGGTGATCCTGCAGCGGCCGCAGGCCGAGGCCGCGATGGGGCCCGACGACGTCGACTGGGCCGAGGCGATGGCGTCCGCCGAGCCGGTGGACTGCGTGCCGCTCAAGGCCACCGACCCGCTCTACGTCCTCTACACCTCCGGCACCACCGGGAAGCCGAAGGGCGTGGTGCGCGACGGCGGCGGCTACGCGGTCGCGCTGCGCTGGACGATGCCCAACGTGTACGCCGTCGACGCGGGCGAGACGATGTTCACCGCCTCCGACGTCGGGTGGGTCGTCGGGCACTCCTACATCGTCTACGGGCCGCTGCTCACCGGCGCCACCACCGTGCTCTACGAGGGCAAACCGGTCGGCACGCCGGACGCGGGCCAGTTCTGGCGGGTGGTCTCCGAGCACGGCGTGAAGAGCCTCTTCACCGCGCCCACCGCGTTCCGGGCGATCAAGAAGGAGGACCCGGACGGCGAGCACACGCGCAAGTACGACATCTCGTCGCTGCAGTACCTCTTCCTCGCGGGGGAGCGCCTGGACCCGGAGACGCAGCGCTGGGCGTCCGACCTGTTGGGCATCCCGGTGATCGACCACTGGTGGCAGACCGAGACCGGCTGGCCGATCGTCGCCAACCCGGCGGGCATCGAGCTGCTGCCGATCAAGCCGGGCTCGCCCACCAAGCCGCTGCCGGGGTGGGACGTGCAGGTGCTCGAGCCCTCCGGCGCACCGGCGGCCCCCGGCACCGACGGCGCGATCGTCGTCAAGCTGCCGATGCCGCCCGGCTCGCTGCCGACCCTGTGGAACGACGACGAGCGGTTCGTGGCCTCCTACCTGTCGGCCTACGACGGCTACTACCTCACCGGCGACGGCGGGCACATCGACGAGGACGGCTACGTCTACGTCATGGGCCGCACCGACGACGTCATCAACGTCGCCGGGCACCGCCTGTCCACCGGCGGGATGGAGGAGGTGCTCTCCTCCCACCCCGACGTCGCCGAGTGCGCCGTGATCGGCGTGTCCGACCCGTTGAAGGGCCAGGTCCCGCGCGGCTTCGTCGTGCTCAAGGCGGGCGTCGAGCGCGACGAGGACGAGCTGCGGGCCGAGCTCGTGCAGCTGGTGCGCGACCAGGTCGGCGCCGTGGCGAGCCTCAAGGACGTGGCCGTCGTGCCGGCGCTGCCGAAGACCCGCTCCGGCAAGATCCTGCGCAAGACGATGCGCGGGATCGCCGACGGCCTCGACGAGCCGGTGCCCAGCACCATCGACGACCCGTCGGTCCTCGACGCGCTCCGCCCGGTGCTGCGTCGCGAGTAGCCGACGGCACCGTTCGGCGTGCCCGCGGCGGCGAGATGGAGCAATTCGTAGTCGCGCGGTAACGGATAGTGGTGCGGCGGAGACAACCCCGGCAGGCCGACGCTCCCCCACGGCGGCCGCTCCCCGTTCCACACCGAGAGGACCCCAGCTCTCATGGCCGTTCCCCGACGCACCCGGCTGTCCATGCTCGCCGCCGCGGCCAGCGGCGCGCTCGTCGTGACCATGGCGGGCACCGCGCTCGCCGCCGACCGCCCCGACGACCCGGGCTGCTCCGAGCCCGGGCTCGCCGAGGTCCGCTCGGAGCTCCTCGACGACGCGTGCGCGGCGTTCGTCACCGCCCGTGCCGTGGCGGCCGACGCCACCCTCGGGACCACACCCGCGGCCGCGCAGGACGACGACCCCGACGACGACCCCGACGAGGAGGCCGAAGACAGCGGGGACGACGACGGCGCAGACGACGACGCAGACGACGACGGCGACCGCGACGAGGGCGACGGCGACGCCGGCAGCGGCGGCAACGAGATCCGGGCCGGCGGAACCGGCCGCGACCGGGACTGCCGCGACTTCGCCTCCCAGGCCGACGCCCAGGCTGCGCTCGAGGCGAGCCCCGGCGATCCGGAGCGGCTCGACGCCGACGACGACGGCATCGCCTGCGAGAACCACTTCGGCACCGAGGGCCGTCAGGTCGCGGTCCACCCGAAGGGCGGGGTGGCCACCGGCGGCACTCCGCGGCCGTGACCGGGCCGGCGCTGCGCGCCGTGCTCGCCGGGGCCGCCGCGGTGCTCACCGCGGGGCTCACGGCGTGCGGCGCGCCGGAGGCCGCGACACCGGCCGGGGCGCCGGCGGCGGCCCCGGCCGCGCCGGTGGAGCGCATCCCGCCGCCCGCCACCGTGCCGGAGACCACCCCGGTCGAGCTCGGCGTCCCCTCCATCGGTGTGCGCACCGGTCCGCTGCTCGAGCTCGGCATCGACGCGGCGGGCGCACTCGAGGTGCCCCCGGACGCCGCGACCGCCGGCTGGTTCTCCCTCGCCCCCACCCCCGGCTCCCCCGGCCCAGCCGTCATCGCGGGGCACGTCGACTTCGAGGGCGCGCCCGGTGTCTTCCAGCGGCTCGACGAGCTGCAGCCGGGCGACGAGGTCACCGTCACCCGCGCCGACGGCTCGACCGCGGTGTTCTCCACCTACCTGGTGGAGCGCTACCCGAAGGACCGGTTCCCGACCGAGCGCGTCTACGGCGACACCTCGGGCGCCGAGCTGAGGCTCATCACCTGCGGCGGCGCCTTCGACGCCGGCTCGGGCCACTACCGGGACAACGTCGTGGCGTACGCGCGGCTGGTGAGGCTCGCCTGACTACCGGCCGCCGGGGCAGCGGTTGCACGATGGGGCGATGAAGGTCGTCGTCGACTTCGATCTGTGCGAGTCCAACGCCGTGTGCATGGGCATCGTCCCCGAGGTGTTCGAGGTGCGGGAGGACGATTTCCTCTACATCCTCGACGAGAACCCGCCCGAGGAGCTCCGCCCGCGGCTGGAGCAGGCCGTGGCCTCGTGCCCGCGGGCGGCCATCAAGCTCGTCGAGGACGAGGACGACAGCTAGCCGGCACCGGAACCCACCCCGGACCCGCGTTCTTCCGGCCCGCGCCGCCGCGGACCGCGCACCGCCGCCGTGGCGTGCGCCGAGCCCGCGGCGGCCGCTGCTGACCCCGTGGGCGGACCCGCGGCCGCCACGCACCCGGCCCCGCGACTCGTGCGCACCGAGACCGCGACTCGCGGGCACCCACGCCGCGACTCGCGCGTGCCCGGGCCGCGGCTCGCGATTGGGTGGTTGTCGAGCCGCCCGCGAGCGCCGAGGATCTGGAGCCGCACCCCGCGCAAGGAGGCGAGATGACCGCCGTCTGGCACACCCCACTCACCCCGCTGGCGTTCCTGCAGCGCTCGGCCGAGGTCTTCCCGGACAAGACCGCGATCGTCTACGGCGAGCGCAGGCACTCGTACGCGCAGTTCGCAGCGGAGGTCACGCGCGTGGCACACGCCCTGCGCGGCTCCGGGATCGGCCCGGGCGACCGGGTGGCGTACCTGCTGCCCAACGTGCCCGAGATGCTGGTCGCGCACTTCGCCGTGCCGCTCGCCGGCGCCGTGCTCGTCGCGATCAACACGCGGCTCGCCACCGAGGAGGTGCGCTACATCCTCGACCACTCCGGGGCGAAGCTGCTGGTCGTCGACGCGGCGCTCTACCCGACCGTCGCGCCGCTCGCCCGCAACCTCAAGACCGTCGACGAGATCATCACGATCGTCGACCCGGCCCAGCCGGGCGACGGCACCGGCAGCGGCATCACCTACGACGACCTGCTCGCCAGGGGCAGCGACGAGCCGCTCGCCTGGGAGGTCGGGGACGAGAACGCCTGCATCTCGATCAACTACACGTCGGGCACGACGGGCCGGCCGAAGGGCGTGATGTACTCGCACCGCGGGGCCTACCTGAACTCCTTCGGCGAGATCGTCCACTCCGGCCACACGTTCGACAGCGTCTACCTCTGGACGCTGCCGATGTTCCACTGCAACGGCTGGTGCACGCCGTGGGCCGTCACCGCGGTCGGCGGCACCCACGTGTGCCTGCGCGAGGTGCGCGGCGACGTGATCTGGAACCTCATCCGCGAGCACGGCGTCACGCACCTGAACGGCGCCCCGACGGTCGTCACCACGATCCTGCGCGCCCCCGAGGCGAGCGAGCTCGACCGGCCGATCACGATCACGACCGCGGGCGCCCCGCCCAGCCCCACCACCATCGGGCACGCCGAGCGGATGGGCTTCCGGATCGTGCACGTCTACGGGCTCACCGAGACCTACGGGCCGTACTCGGTGAACCAGTACCAGCGCGCGTGGGACGACCTGTCCACCGAGGAGCGGGCGAAGAAGCAGGCCCGCCAGGGCGTCGGGATGCTGTGCGCGGACAGGCTCCGCGTGGTCGACGAGCGGATGAACGACGTCCCGGCCGACGGCACCACGATGGGCGAGGTCGTGATGCGGGGCAACAACGTGATGCTCGGCTACTTCGAGGACCCCGCCGCCACCGAGAAGGCGTTCTCGGGCGGCTGGTTCCACTCGGGCGACCTGGGCGTCATGCACCCCGACGGTTACGTCGAGCTGCGCGACCGCGCCAAGGACGTGATCATCTCCGGCGGGGAGAACATCTCGACGATCGAGGTCGAGCAGGCGATCGTGTCCCACCCGGCGGTGCTCGAGGCCGCGGTCATCGGCATCCCGGACGAGCGGTGGGGCGAGCGCCCGAAGGCGTTCGTCGTGCTGGCCGACGGGCAGACCGCCACGCCCGAGGAGCTGATCGAGCACGTGAAGAACCGCATCGCGCGGTTCAAGGCGCCGAAGGTCGTCGAGCTGGTCGACCGGTTGCCCAAGACGTCCACGGGCAAGGTGCAGAAGTTCGAGCTGCGCGAGAAGGAGTGGTCGGGACACGCGTCCCGCATCCGCGGCTGAGCGCGACTCACCCGCACCCGGCCCGCGACTCGCCGACACGCAGAACGCGACTCGCCGACGCACTCGGCGAGTCGCGTTCTGGATGTGCGTGCGTCGCGGGCTGGGTGCGCGCTCACACCGGCCCGGACCGCCCAAGCGCTTAGCATTGCTCATATGGCTCGTCCGCTGCGAGCGGCGATCGGCGCCGTCACCACCACGACGGCGTCCGTCCTGCCGGTCTTCCTGACCGGCGCGCTGACGGTGCAGATCTCGGCCGAGCTGGGGTTCGACCCCGCGGGCCTCGGCCTGGTGGTCGCCCTCTACTTCGGCATCAGCGCGGTGGCGTCGCTGCCGTGCGGCTGGCTGGTCGAGCGGTACGGCTCCGGGGTCACCAGCCGCGTCGCGGTGCTCGGCACCGCGTGCGCGATGTCGGCGATCGCGGCGTTCGCCCGCTCCTACCCGGCGTTGGTGACGATGCTGCTGTGCTGCGCGTGGTGCAACGTGCTGGGCCAGCTCTCGTCGAACCTGACCCTCGCCCGGCACGTGCCCGCCACCCGGCTCGGCCTGTCGTTCGGGATCAAACAGGCCGCGATCCCGATCGCGACGCTGCTGTCGGGCGCGGCCGTGCCCGCCGTCGCGCTGACGATCGGCTGGCGGTGGGCGTACGTGATCGGGGCGGCGCTCGCGCTCGGCGCGCTGTTGCTGGCCCCGCGCGGGGCGGACGGCCGGGAGCGCGGCTCCGCCGCGGCGGGCGAGCGCGCGACGGGTGCGCTCAGCGTGATCGGCCTGGCCGCCGGGCTCGGTGCGGGTGCAGCCACGGCCCTGGGCATCTTCCTGGTGGCGGCGGCCGTCGACCGCGGCATCGACCCGGGCCTCGCCGGGCTGACGCTGACCATGGGCAGCGTGGTCGGCCTCACGCTGCGGCTGGTCAACGGCTGGCTCGCCGACCGCAGGTCGGGCGGGCACATCGCGGTCGTCGCCGGGAGCCTCATGCTCGGCGCGGCGGGGTTGGTCCTGCTCGCGGTGCCCGCCCCGGCCGCGCTCGTGATCGGCACGGTGCTGGGCTTCGGGCTGGGCTGGTCGTGGCCGGGACTGCTGCAGTTCGCGGTGGTGCGGCTGCACCCGTCGGCGCCCGCGGCGGCGACGTCGATCGTCCAGGTCGGCGTGTACGGCGGCGGGTTCGCCGGGCCGATCGCGTTCGGGTTCATCGCCGCGCGCGCGTCGTTCCCGGTGGCGTGGCTCGCGGCCGCGGCGGCGATGCTGCTGGCCGGCGTCCTGATGGTGCTCGGCAGGCGGATGCTGATCGCCCACCGGGAGGGCGCCGAGCAGCTCGCGACGCGTTAGCCCCCGAGCCAGCCCTCGAGCCCCGCGAGCAGCAGGCGGAGCGTGTGCTCGGCCGACTCGGCGCAGATCTCGCCCGGCTCGCCGTCGAGGTCGAGGCGCTGCACGCTGGTGCGGGAGCCGTCGTCGACGGCCACGAACACGGTGCCCGGCTCCTGACCGTCCTGCGCCGACGGCCCGCCCGAGCCGGTCACGGCGACGGCGAGGTCCGCCGAGAGCAGCCGGCGCACTCCCGCCGCCATCGCCTCGGCCGCCTCCGGGCTCACGACGGGCCCGTCGGGGACGTCGAGCACGTCGTGCTTGACCTCGCTCGAGTAGGCCACGAGCGAGCCGCGGAACCACTCGCTCGCCGCCTCGGCCGCGGCGAGCGCCGTGGCCACCATCCCCCCGGTCAGCGACTCGGCGACGGCGACGGTGACGCCGCGGCGCCGCGCCGCCTTCGAGATCTCGTCCGCAAGCCGGTCCCGGGCCTCGTTCTGCACCCGCGTCCCGTACCCGCGGGCGCGACCGATCATTCGGCCAGCCGCTGCATCAGGGCGATGGCGTCGTACGGCGCGTGCACCTTGACGTCGTTGTCGAAGTAGACGAAGACGTCGCGGCCCCCGGGCGCCTCGTCCGCCGGCGGCGCCACCGTGAACTCGCCGGTCGGGGCGCGCCCGTCCCGCCACGCCCGCACCTTCGCCGCCCACGCATCGAGCGCCTCCGCGGTGTAGCCGCTGGTGTAGAGCTCGGTGTCGCCGTGCAGGCGGACGTAGACGAAGTCGGCGGTCACGTCCTCCAGGTGCGGCCACGTGCCTGCGGTGTCGGCGACCACGAGCGCGACGCCCTGCTCGCGCAGCAGCTCGACGAACTCGGGGCGGCAGAACGTCGGGTGCCGCACCTCGAGGGCGTGCCGCAGCGGCCGGTCGTCGTCGACCTCGAGGTGCACCCTGCCGTCGAGCCGCTCGTCGTGGTGGGCGGCGAGCTCGGCGGCGGCCGCCGTGCTGCGCGGCAGCATGGCGAGGAACGGCTCGAGGCGCGCCGGGTCGAACGGCATGCGCGGCGGCAGCTGCCACAGCACCGGGCCCAGCTTCCGGCCCAGCGCGAGCACCCCGGAGGCGAAGAAGTTGGCGAGCGGCGTCGCCACCTCGCGCAGCTGCTTGAGGTGGGTGATGAACCTCCCACCCTTCACGGAGAAGACGAAGTCGTCGGGCGTCTGGGCGGCCCAGGCGCGGTAGGACTCGGGCCGCTGCAGCGAGTAGAAGGAACCGTTGATCTCGATGCTGCTGACCCGCCGCGACAGGTACTGCAGCTCACGGCGCTGCGCGAGGCCCCGGGGGTAGAACGTGCCGCGCCACGGCGGGTACCGCCAGCCCGAGGTTCCGACCCAAACCCCTGCCACCCGCGCGAGCATTCCAGGGCCGGGGCAGGATGGCCGGGTGGACACCGGCGCAGTGATCGTGACGGGGGCGGCGGGCGCGCTGGGGCACGCCGTGGTGGCGGAGTTCCGCGCCGCGGGCCGCCCCGTGGTGGCGCTGGCCCGGCCCGGCGAACGGCTGGACGCGCTCGGCAGACGGGACGGCGTGCACGCCGTCCCCGTCGACCTCGCCGACCGCGCCGCGGTGCAGGCCGCGTTCGCCGAGGTGGACGCGCTGCCCGTCGAACCGGACGCGCTCGTCGCGCTCGCGGGCGGGTTCGCACCCGGCTCCCTCGCCGAGATCGACGAGGAGCGGATGGAGGCGCTGTGGCACTCCAACTTCTCCACCGCGCTGTGGGCGGCCCAGGCGGCGGCGCCGCGGATCGCGGCGCGGGGCGGCGGCGCGATCGTGACGGTCGGGTCGCGCACCGCCGTGAGCGGCCCCGCCACGATCGCACACGCCACCAGCAAGGCCGCGGTCGTGCGGCTCACCACGGTGCTGGCTGAACAGCTGCGCGCCGGCCGCATCCGCGTCAACGCGGTGCTGCCCTCGACGATCGACACGCCCGCCAACCGCGAGTGGATGACCCCGAAGCAGATCGAGCGCGCGGTCGCGCCGGAGGCGATCGCGAAGGTCATCGCGTTCCTCTGCAGCCCGGACGCCGCCCCGATCAGCGGCGCCGCGATCCCGGTGTACGGCGATGCCTGAGCTGCGGACGGCCGTCGGTGCCGTGCTCGACTGGCCGGTGGGCCACGCCGCCGCCGCGGTGGTCGACCCGTCCGGGGTGCTCGCCACCGCGGGCGAGACGGAGCGGGAGTTCGCGCTCGCATCGGTGACGAAGCCGCTCGCCGCCTACGCGGTGCTCGTCGCCGTCGAGGAGGGCGCGGTGGAGTGGGACACGCCCGCGGGCCCCGAGGGCTCGACGGTCCGCCACCTCGCCGCGCACGCCTCCGGGCTGTCGTACTCCGACGGCGTCGTGCAGGCGAAGCCGGGCACGCGGCGGATCTACTCGAACGTCGGGTTCGAGGTGCTGGGCGAGACGATCGCCGAGGCCGCCGGGATGCCGTTCGCGCAGTACCTGCACGAGGCCGTGCTCGCCCCGCTCGGCATGGCGAACACGCGGCTCGAGGGCTCCCCCGCCGCCGGCGGGGTGTCGACGGCCGCGGACCTCGCCCGGTTCGCCGCCGAGCTGCTCTCCCCCACCCTCGTGCACCGCGAGACCCTCGACGAGGCCACCACGGTCGCCTTCCCCGGCCTCGACGGCGTCCTGCCCGGCTTCGGCCGACAGACGCCCAACGACTGGGGCCTCGGCTTCGAGATCCGGGACGGCAAGTCGCCCCACTGGACCGGCGCGAACAGCTCACCGCGCACCTTCGGCCACTTCGGCCAGTCCGGCACGTTCCTGTGGGTGGACCCCGACGTGCGGACCGCGTGCGTGGTGCTGACCGACCGCGACTTCGGCCGCTGGGCGGTCGAGGCGTGGCCCCGCTACACCGACGGGGTCCTCGCCGCCCTCCGGGACGGGTGACGATGATCACGCCGGGTAGGACCCCGGCTCGACGGGGGTGGCCGGGAATCATCCGCGGCGGTCGCCCGTTGTAGAGCGTGTCCGGGCCGGGCGACCTGTGTCCCCGGGTCTCACATATCAAGAGCCTTCACGGAATACCGTTCGGCTGGAGCCGTGTTGCGCCATGCGCCGCGAGGCGACCAGCGCTCGGTCCGGACACCCCTCACGAGCTGGGAACAGATCCCGGCTCGGGATGGTTGGAAGAAGCGTCCGACGCCGGGCGACCCGAGTCCCCGGGTCCCACCCTTTCGCCGCCCCGCGGGGCGTGCCGCGCGCCGTGAGGCGACCGGCGCCCGGCTCGGACGACTTCCATCCCCTCGACCTGCCGCGTCCGGCGTATCCCGCCGCCGTTGATGCGGCTGCCCGGGCGGCGCTGCCCCCGACAGCGCCGCCCCCACTCTTGACAATCATTGTCATCTGTAGTGCAGTGCCCGTCCGTGGCCTGCCGATGGCTCTCCGTGCTCGTCGTACCCCTGGTCCTCGCCGCGTGCGGCACACCGGACGCCCCACCGCGGGAAGACGCCGTCGTCCGGGTGGTCACCCCGTACACGGTCCGCAGCCTCGACCCGATCGCGCAGGGCCTGTGGTCACCCGAGTGGGGCTACGGCGAGCTGCTCATGCGCGCCACCGAGGACGGCCGCGTCGAGCCGTGGCTGCTGGAGTCGCTCGAGCCGGAGTCGCCGACGTCCTGGCTGCTGCGCCTGCGCCCCGGCGTCCGCTTCGCCAACGGCAACCCGCTGACCGCCGAGGCGCTCGCCGCGGTCCTCCACCGCCACCTCGCGGAGAACGCGCTCGTCCGCGACGCGCTCGGCGGCGGCGAGGTGCGGGTGGTCGACGAGCGCACGGTGCAGCTCACCACCCCGAGGCCGGTCGGGAACCTCCCCCACCTGCTCGCCGACGAGCAGGGCGTGTCGGTCTTCGACCCCACCGCCTCGGAACCCGCGGGCGACATCTACACCGGCCCGTTCCGGGTGCGCAGCCTCACCGCCGACGAGCTGGTGCTCGAGCGCAACCCGGAGTACTGGGGCGGCGAGGTCCGCCTCGACGGCGCCCGCGTCCGGTTCGTGCCGGACCCGCAGGCCCGCGTGCTCGCCGTGCGCAGCGGGGAGGCCGACATCGCGCTCTACCCGCCCACCGAGGCGCTCGCCCGGTTCGCCGACGGCGGCGGGCCGTCCGTGGCCGTCGCCGCCCAGCCGCTGCAGCACCTGCGCGCGATCCCCAACCTGCGCAAGGCCCCGATGGACGACCTCGCCGTCCGGCGCGCGTTCGCGCTCGGCGTCGACTACCGCGGGCTCGCCGAGGACGTCCTCGGCGTCCCCTACCGGACGCCCACCGGCCTGTTCCCCGACGTCGTCGACTACGCGCTGCCCACGCAGCGCACCGATCCGGCCGAGGCCGCCCGCCTGCTCGACGCCGCGGGCTGGGCCCCCGGCCCGGACGGCGTCCGGGAGCGCGACGGCGTGCGCCTCGCCATCACGGTGCTGACCTACGGATCCCAGCCCGATACCCGCACCGTCGCCGTCGCGCTCCAGTCCCAGCTGCGCCCGCTGGGGTTCGACGTGGCGATCGCAAGCGTCGACGACAACTACGCGGCCATGCGCGACCCGGCCGGGTGGGACGTCGGGCTGAGCTTCGACGGAACCCTCGGCTACACCTACGACCCGATCGGCCCGCTGCGGTCGTTCCTCACCACGGGCGCGCAACGCAACTTCGGCGGTGTGGCCGACCCCGAGCTGGACACGCTCGTCGCCCAGCTCGAGGCCAGCCCGGACGAGGCGGCGCGCCGACCCCTGCTCGAGCGGGCGCAGCAGATCATCGCGGCCAACGCCTACGTCGTGATCGTCGCCCAGCGCGCGTCGCCCGCGATCGTCGGCGAGACCTTCGCGGGCTACCGGCCGTCGTCGGTCCTCCACCACCTCGGTGCGCGGACCTAGCCGCCGCATCGCGCAGGCCGCGGTCACGCTCGTCGGGGCGGCGGTCCTCGTGTGGTCGCTGCAGCTGCTCGCCCCCGGGGACCCGGCCCGCCGCGTGCTCGTCGCGAACGGCGTGGGCAACCCCACCCCCACCCAGGTCGCCGCCCTGCGCGCCGAGCTCGGGCTGGACGAGCCCGCCCCGGTGCGCCTCGGGCGGTGGCTGCTCGCCGCGGCGACGGGCGACCTCGGCCGGTCGTGGCGCAGCGGCGCCCCGGTCGCCGCCGAGCTCGCCGACCGGCTCCCGGCCACGCTGCGGCTCGCCGCCGTCGCGCTGGGGTTCGCACTGCTGCTCGCGGTGCCGCTCGCGCTCATCGCGCAGCACCGCCGCGCCGACCTCGCCGCGCGCGGGCTGGTGTTCCTCGGCGCCGCGGTGCCCAGCTTCGTGGTCGGCACCCTGCTGCTGGAGGTCGTCGTGGTGCGGCTCGGCATCGGGCGGGTGCTCGCCGACGGCTCGTGGGGCGGGGCGGTGCTGCCCGCCGTCCCGCTCGCGCTCGCCGCGGCCGCCGTGTGGGCGCGGGTGCTGCGGGCCGCGATGCTGGAGGTCCGGGCGCGGCGGCACGTCCAGGTGGCGCGGGCGCGCGGCGCGGGGCGGCTGCGGGTGCTGCTCGTGCACGTCCTGCCCGGGGCGAGCCCGCCGCTGTTCACCGCGATCGGGATGACGGTCGGCTCGCTGCTCGCGGGCGCCGCCGTCGTCGAGACGATCTTCACGTGGCCGGGCGTCGGCCCGTACCTGGTCGAGGCGATCGTCGCGCGGGACGTCCCGGTGGTGCAGGGCACCGTGCTGCTCGGCGTGCTGGCCTACGTCGTCGCGAACACGCTCGCCGACCTCGCCGCGGCCGCCGTCGACCCGGGCAGGGCCCGATGAGCAGGCGCGCCGAGCTGTGGACGGGGGCGGCGGTGCTCGTCCTCCTCGCCGTGGCCGCGCTCGCCGTCCCGCTGCTCGGCCCGGACCCGGACGCCACCGACTACGCGAACCGGCTGGCCGCGCCGAGCCCGTCCCACCCGCTCGGCACCGACCAGGCCGGGCGGGACGTGCTGGCGCGGGCCGCGGCCGGGGTGCCCACCTCGCTCGGCGCCGCGGTCGTCGTCACGGCCGTCTCGGCCGCGGTCGGCCTCCTCGTGGGGGTGACCGCCGCCGTGGCGGGCGGGTGGGTCGACACCGTGCTCTCCCGCGTCGTCGACGTCGTCCTCGCCGTCCCCCAGCTCGTGCTCGCGCTCGCCGTCGTGGGCGTGCTCGGCCCCGGCCTGACCAACCTCGTCGTCGCGATGGCCCTCGCCGGGTGGGCCCCGCTCGCCCGCTACGCCCGCACCTTCGCCGCCGGCCTGCTGCACCGGCCCTACGTCGTGGCGGCCGAGCTCGCCGGGGTGGCGCGCCCGGTCGCCGCGCTGCGCCACGTCGTGCCCGCGACGGCGGGTGGCGTCGCCGCGGTGGCCACGCTCGGCCTCGGCGAGGTGGTGCTGGGTCTGGCCGGTCTGTCGTTCCTCGGGCTGGGCGTCGCGCCGCCCACGGCGGAGTGGGGGCAGATGGTGGCCGAGAGCACCACGGTCGCCGGGCAGGCGCCGTGGCTGGTGGTCGTGCCCGGCGCGCTGATCGTGCTCAGCGTGGCGGGCGCGTCGCTGCTCGGCGACGCGCTCGCCCGGGAGGCCCCGTGAGGCTCGCCGTCGAGCGCCTCTCGGTGCGCTACGGGAACGTCACCGCCCTGCGCGAGGTGGACCTGACCGTCGCCGACGGCGAGGTCGTCGCGCTGATCGGGGAGTCCGGCTCGGGCAAGAGCACGCTGCTCGACGCGGTGCTCGGGGTGCTGCCGGCGTCGGCGGCGGTGTCCGGGACGATCCGGCCCGACCGCCTGCGGCGCGGCGTCGAGGTCGGCTACGTCGCACAGGACCCGTTCGGCTCGTGCGACCCGGTGTGGCCGGTCGGGCACCACGTCGCCGAGGCCTGGCGGGCGCACGGGCAGCGCCCGCCGCGCGGGCACATCGCCCGGCGGCTCGCCGCGCTCGGCGTCGCGCCCGGCGCGCTGCGCCGCAGGCCGCACACCTGGTCGGGCGGGATGCTGCAGCGAGCCGACCTCGTCGCGGCGACCGCGCACGCGCCCCCGCTGCTGCTCGCCGACGAACCCACCTCCGCCCTCGACGCGGACGCCGCCGAGGCCGCGATGACCACCCTCGTCCGCAGCGCCCGCTCGGTGCTCGTCGCCGGCCACGACCTCGCCCTGCTGACCCGCCACGCCGACGAGGTGCACGTGCTGGAGCGCGGCCGGGTGGTCGAGCGGGTCCGGGTCGACCGCGGCGGGGTGGCGGCACTGGCCGCGCGGGCGAGCCACCCGCACACCCGCGAGCTGCTCGCCGCGCTCCCGGGCGCCGCCGCCCGGTTGCCGCACGGCCACCATGCTGCGACCCGGGGCGCCCCCGTGGCGGCCCTGGAGCGGGTCACGCTGGCCCACCCGGGCAGCGGGCCCGTGCTCGTCGACGTGGACCTCCAGGTGCGGGCGGGCGAGGTGCTCGGCGTCCACGGACCGTCCGGTGGCGGGAAGACCACGCTGCTGCGGGCGCTCGCCGGGCTGCACCGACCCGCGTCGGGCACGGTCCGGCTCGGCGGCGTCGACGTTTGGAGCGGCAGGCGGCCGCGCAGGCCGCGGCCCGGGTTCGTGATGCCGATCTTCCAGGACGTGGCGGCGAGCCTCGACCCGCGCTGGCCGGCCTGGCGGTCGGTGGCGGAGGCGGGTGCGACGAGGGCCGAGGTCGAGCGGCTGTTCGCCGCCGTCGGCCTGGACCACCGTCACCTCGGCGCGCGCCCCCACCAGCTCTCGGGTGGACAGCGCCAGCGGGTCGCGATCGCCAGGGCGCTGGCCGGCAGGGCGGAGCTGATCGTCGCCGACGAGCCGACCGCCGCGCTCGACCCCACCGTCGCGGCGGGCGTCTCCCGACTGCTGCGGGAGGTCGCCGACCGCGGGTGCGCCGTGGTGGTCGCAAGCCACGACCGGGCGCGCGTGAACTCCTACGCCGACCGCGTGGTTCGACTCGCTGAACTGGGAATACGTGACGGGAGGAGCGAGTTGTAGGAACCGAGTCCCACCAACAGCAAGGGCGGCGATCGCCATGAAGGGCGACCGGGTAGAGATCGTCATCGACGCCGGCAGCGGCACCACGCGCACCTACGAGATCGAGGCCACGCGCGCGGGCAGGAAGGTGGTCGTCACGCACGGGCGCGGTGTGGTCGAGGTCAGCGAGATCACCCGGGGCGGCACCACCGTGCGCACGGCCCGGTTCCTCGCCAACCGCGTGCTGGCGCTGGTGGAGCACCCCGCCACCGACAACCCGGTCGCGGACGAGCTCGTCCCCGCCCTACGCTCGGTCTGACCCCCGACCCAGGCAGACTTCCGCATCGATGTCCTCTCCCGCGGCCCGAGCCGCCGACGCGCGCCCTGACGCCCGGCCCTCGGATCAGTCCTCCACGCCCGCCGTCCCCTCCCGCGACGGTGGGCGCCCGGCCCGTCCCCGCCGCCGCGGCAGGCGCAGGCCCCGCCCCGGCGCCGCCGGCGAAGGCGTACCGGTACCCACGGGCGAGGTCCGCCCGGTCGACGACGCGGAGCTGGACGCGCTCGCCGAACGCATCCCGGCCCTCTCGCTGCAGGACGAGCATCGGCTCGGCCGCCGCCTCGAGACGGTGCGGCGCACCCGCAACGCCGTTGCGCGCGCCCGCGCCGCGGCCGGGCTCGTCGCGGAGGTCGAGGCCGCCGAGCGGCGGATGGAGGCGCGGCGATCCGCCGAGCTCACCATCCGCTACCCGGAGTCGCTGCCGGTCAGCGCCCGCCACGACGACATCGCCGCGGCCATCCGCGACCACCAGGTCGTGATCGTCGCGGGCGAGACCGGCTCCGGGAAGACCACCCAGCTGCCGAAGATCTGCCTCGAGCTCGGCCGCGGCCGGCGCGGGTTGATCGGCCACACCCAGCCGCGCCGGCTCGCCGCGCGCACCGTCGCCACCCGCATCGCCGAGGAGCTGGGCACCGAGCTGGGCGACATCGTCGGCTGGAAGGTCCGCTTCACCGACCACGTCGGCGAGCGGACGCTGGTCAAGCTGATGACCGACGGCATCCTGCTCGCCGAGCTGGCCGGCGACAAGATGCTCCGCCAGTACGACACGCTGATCATCGACGAGGCCCACGAACGCAGCCTCAACATCGACTTCATCCTCGGCTACCTCACGCAGCTGCTCCCCCGCCGCCCCGACCTCAAGGTGATCATCACCTCGGCGACGATCGACGTGGAGCGGTTCGCCGAACACTTCAAGGCCCCGGTCGTCGAGGTCTCCGGCCGCAGCTACCCGGTGGAGATCCGCTACCGCCCCGTCGTCGACCTCGACGACCCCGACCACGACCCGGACCGCGACCAGCTCGACGCCATCGGCGACGCCGTGGCCGAGCTGCAGCGCGAGGGCGACGGCGACATCCTCGTGTTCCTGCCCGGCGAGCGCGAGATCCGCGAGGCCGCGGAGGCGCTGGCCAGGCGCGACTTCCGCAACACCGAGATCCTCCCGCTCTACGCGCGGCTGTCCACCGCGGAGCAGCACCGGGTGTTCGCGCCGCACCCCGGCCGCCGGATCGTGCTCGCGACCAACGTCGCGGAGACCTCGCTCACCGTCCCCGGCATCCGCTACGTGATCGACACCGGCACCGCCCGCATCTCCCGCTACTCGCGGCGGCTCAAGGTGCAGCGGCTGCCGATCGAGAAGATCTCGCAGGCCAGCGCCAACCAGCGGGCGGGCCGCTGCGGCCGGGTCGCCGACGGCATCTGCATCCGCCTCTACAGCGAGGACGACTTCAACGCCCGCCCGGAGTTCACCGACCCGGAGATCCTGCGCACGAACCTCGCCTCCGTCGTGCTGCAGATGATCTCGCTGGACCTGGGCGAGCTCACCGACTTCCCGTTCGTCGAGCGCCCGGACCCGCGCGCGGTGGCCGACGGCATCGCGCTGCTGCAGGAGCTGGGCGCGCTCGACGGGCGCAAGCTCACCCCCATCGGCCGGGCGCTCGCCGCCCTGCCCGTCGATCCGCGGCTGGGCCGGATGCTCGTCGAGGCCGACCGCAACGGCTGCCTGCGCGAGGTGCTGATCATCGCCGCCGCGCTGTCGGTGCAGGACCCGCGCGAGCGGCCGGCCGAGCAGCGCCAGGCGGCCGACGCGAAGCACGCCCGGTTCAGCGGGGAGTTCACCGCACAGGGCGTCACCCTCGACGCGCAGGGCTCGGACTTCCTCGCCTTCCTCAACCTGTGGCGCTACCTCGCCGAGAAGCGCGAGGAGCTGTCCGGCAACAGGTTCCGCCGCCTGCTGCGCGAGGAGTTCCTGAACTACCTGCGGGTCCGCGAGTGGTGGGACCTGCACGCGCAGCTGCGGCAGGCCGCCCGCAACGCCGGCCTCACCCCCAACGACACCGACGCCGACCCCGACCGCATCCACATCTCGGTGCTGTCGGGCCTGCTGTCGCAGATCGGGCTGCGCGACGACGGCCCCGAGCGCGGTGACCGCGGCAAGGACCGGCGCGGCGCGGGCCGGGAGTACCTCGGGGCGCGGGGCGCCCGCTTCATGATCTTCCCCGGCTCGCCGCTCGCGAAGCGGCCGCCGCGGTGGGTGATGGCCGCCGAGCTCGTCGAGACGTCGCGGCTGTTCGCCCGCACCACCGCCCGCATCCAGCCCGAGTGGATCGAGCCGCTCGCCGGGCACCTGGTCAAACGCTCGTACTCCGAGCCGCGCTGGTCCCGCAAGCGCGCCGCGGCCGTGGCGACCGAGCGGGTCACGCTGTACGGGATCCCGATCGTCGTCGGCCGCACCGTCGACTACGGCCGCATCGACCCCGAGACCTCGCGCGAGCTGTTCATCCGGCACGCCCTCGTCGAGGGCGACTGGGACACCCGGCACCGCTTCTTCCACGCCAACCGGGAGCTGCTGGAAGACGTCGAGGAGCTGGAGCACCGGGCCCGCCGCCGGGACCTCGTCGTCGACTCCGAGACGCTCGTCGCGTTCTACGACGAACGCATCCCCGAGCACGTCGTCTCCGGGCGGCACTTCGACTCCTGGTGGAAGAAGGAGTCGCGGAAAAGGCCCGACCTGCTCGACTTCACCGAGGAGATGCTCCGCACCGAGCAGGCCGCGGACGTCGACCGCTCCGCCTACCCCGACCACGTCGAGGCGGGCGGGCTCACCCTGCCGCTGTCGTACGCGTTCGAGCCGGGCGCGCACCGCGACGGCGTCACCGTGGACGTGCCGGTCGCGGCGCTGCACCAGGTCGACCCCACCCCGTTCACCTGGCAGGTGCCCGGGCTGCGCGAGGAGCTGGTCACCGCCCTGATCCGGACGCTGCCCAAGCACCTGCGCCGGCTGTTCTCCCCCGCCCCGGACCACGCCCGCGCGGTGCTCGCGCGCGTGCAGGCCGGGCGCGAGCCGCTGCTCGACGCCCTGGAACGCGAGCTCGGCCGGATGCGCGGTGTGGAGATCCCGCGCGAGGCGTGGGAGCTCGACCGGCTGCCCGAGCACCTCACGGTGACGTTCCGGGTGGTCGACGAGGCGGGCAACGAGGTGGCCCGCGACACCGACCTGGAGGCGCTGCGCCGTCAGCTCGCCCCGAAGGTGCGCGCGGAGCTCGCCGCCGCGGGCGTCGACATCGAGAAGACCGGCGCCACCACCTGGTCGTTCGGCACGCTTCCGCGCGAGCACCCGATCCGGCGTGGCGCGCACACCGTCACCGGCTACCCCGGGCTGGTGGACCGGGGCACGAGCGTCGACGTCCGGGTGTTCCCCACCGCGGCCGAGCGCGATCCGGCCCACCACCGCGGCGTCCGGCGGCTCCTGCTGCTGGAGACGCCCTCGCCGGTGCGGCAGGTGCAGCGCGACCTGGACAACGCCGCGAAGCTCGCCCTCTCCCGCAACCCGCACGGGTCGGTGGCCGCGCTGCTCGACGACTGCGTCACGGCCGCCTCCGACCACCTGATCGCCGCCGCGGGCGGCCCGGCCTGGGACGAGCGCTCCTACGCGCGGCTGCGGGCGCTGCACCGCGACCGGCTCGCGGCCACCACGACGCAGGTGCTGCGGGCCGTGCGCGGCGTGCTGGTGGTCTGGCACCGTGTCCAGGCGCAGCTCGCCGACCTGCGCGCCCCGGTGCTCGCCGACGGTGTGGCCGACATCACGGCCCAGGTCGACGCCCTGGTGAAGCCGGGCTTCGTCACCGAGGCGGGCGCCGCCCGGCTACCCGACATCGCGCGCTACCTGGAGGCCGTCGAGCGGCGGATCGAGAAGCTGCGCGCCGACCCGGCCCGCGACGCGGAGTGGACCGCGCAGGTCCGCGCGGTGGCCGACGAGTACGCCGCCGAGCTCGCCACGCTGCCCCCGGGCGTCGAGCCGTCGCCGCAGCTGCGCGAGATCCGCTGGATGATCGAGGAGCTGCGGGTGGGCCTGTACGCCCAGCCGATGCGCACCCGGTACCCGGTCTCGATCAAGCGGATCCAGAAGGCGCTCGACGATCTGGCCTGATGGCGAGCAGGTTCATGGCCCGGAAGGAGATCGGCACCCCGCCGTCCTGGTTGACCAGCTCGACGTCGGTGACGACCAGGCCGCGGTCGGGCTTGGAGCGCGACGGCCGCGCCTCCACCACGGTGGCGCGCAGGTGCACCCGGTCCCCCGGTCGCAGCGGCACCCGCCAGCGCAGCTCGTCGACGCCGGGCGAGGCGAGGCTCGCGACCCGCGACAGGTAGTGCTCGGCGAGCAGCCGCATCGCGAGCCCGGCCGAGTGCCAGCCGCTGCCGATGATCCCGCCGAACGGGCCTGCGTCGGCGAACCCGCGGTCGACGTGGATCGGTTGCGGGTCGAACTCCTCGGCGAACCGGACGATCTCCTCCTCGTCGACGTCGATGTAGCCGTAGGAGTACCGCGCCCCGGGCGCGTAGTCGTCGAACCAGCGGTCGTCGACCGGGGCGGCGAAGTCGGTGGGACCGAGCGAACGCGTCATGCCCGCATGATCGGTCGCGAAAGCTTCAACGGCGGTTGAAGGGTCCACGCACGGGTGGACCCGGGTTAGGGTGCTGATCATGTGCGAGCCCGACCGCACCACCCCCGTGCCGCCCGACGACAGCTACCTGCGCTCGCTCACGGCGGCCACCGAACGGGCGGTCCGCGAGGCGGAGCCGATCACCTCCGAGCACGCCGGCGCGCCGGCCGACGTCCGCGCCGCCGTGCTGGCCGCGGCGCGCGAGCACGGCGACGAGCTCGTCGCGCTGAGCCGGGACCTGCACGCCCACCCCGAGGAGGGCTACGCCGAGCACCGGTCGGTGCGTGCGGTGGCCGCCCTGCTGGAGCGGCACGGGCACGACGCGACGATCGGTGTCGGGGGCCTCGACACCGCGCTCGTCGCGACCCGCGGCGGGGACGGCCCGCACATCGCGGTGCTCGCCGAGTACGACGCGCTGCCCGGGATCGGCCACGCGTGCGGCCACAACATCATCTGCGCCACCGCCGTCGGTGGGTTCCTCGCCGCCGCCCGGGTGCACGAGCGCCTCGGCGGCCGGCTGTCGCTGATCGGCACCCCCGCCGAGGAGGGCGGCGGCGGCAAGGAGAAGCTCGCCCGCGCCGGTGTGTTCGACGACGTCGATGCCGTGATCATGCTCCACCCGTTCACGCACGACATCGCGATGCACCCGTTCCTCGGCCGCCGCCAGGTCGAGATGGTCTTCCACGGGGTCGCCGCGCACGCCGCGGCGCAGCCGTTCATGGGCCGCAACGCGCTCGACGCCGCGGTCGCGGCCTACCAGGGCGTCGCCGCGCTGCGCCAGCACCTGCCCGACACCGACCGGGTGCACGGGATCTTCACCGACGGCGGGCAGCGGCCGAACGTGGTCCCCGAACGCGCCGCGCTGCTGTTCTACCTGCGCTCCGCGGCCCCCGAGACGCTGCGCGACCTCGCCGAGCGGCTGGCGCGGATCGCGCACGGCGCGGCCGAGGTGCACGGCTGCGGCGTCGAGCTGCGCTGGGACCAGCTGCCGCCGTACCTGCCGATCCGTTTCAACCACGCGCTCGCCGCCCGGTGGGCGGTCAACCAGGAGCCGGTCGGGCGCAAACCGCTCCCGCCCGGGGTCGTGCCCGAGTTCCTCACCGGCTCCACCGACCTGGGCAACCTCAGCTACCGGATGCCCGCGATCCACCCGATGATCGCGGTGTCCGAGCCGACCGTGGCCCTGCACACCGCGGCCTTCGCGGAGGCCGCCGGTGGGCCCGCGGGCGACCTCGCCGTCCGCGACGGCGCCGTCGGGCTCGCCCTCACCGCCGTGGACTACCTCGCCGATCCCGCCCTGCGCGAGGCGGTCCACGCCGAGTTCGCCGCCGCGGGCGGCCCGCTGGACGTTCCGACGTACTTCGACTGACCGGCGAGAAGGAGGCCGCGTGAGCACCAGCCCGTCCGCCCCACCCGGCCGCCTCGACCGCTTCCTCGACGGGATCGAGCGGGTCGGCAACCGCCTGCCCGAGCCCTTCATGCTGTTCGTGCTGCTCACGCTCGTGGTGGCGGTGCTCTCCTCGGTGATGGCCGCGTTCGGGGTGGGCGTCACGATCCCGGGCGAGGCCGAGCCGACGCCCGTGCGCGGCGCCCTGAGCGGCGCGGGGCTGGAGTTCTTCTTCACCGGGCTCGCGGAGAACTTCATCGGGTTCCCGCCGCTGCGGACCGTCGTGACGATCATGCTCGCGGTCGGGCTCGCCGAGCGTTGCGGCCTGCTCGCGGCGCTGATCCGGCTCGTGTTCTCGCGCGCGCCGCGCTGGCTTCTGCCGTACGCGCTCGGGTTCGTCGGCGTCAGCGGCAGCGTCATGGCCGACTCGGCGTTCATCATCATCCCGCCGCTCGCCGCGATCGTGTTCACCGCCGCCGGCAGGCACCCGGTCGCGGGCCTGATCGGCGGCTTCGCCGCGGTGGGCGCGGGCTATTCGACGTCGCTGCTCGTGACGAGCCTCGACGCGCTGCTCGCGGGGATCACCAACGGGGTGGCCACCACGCTGCCGGTCTCCGGCACGCCGGTGACCCCGATCTCGAACTACTTCTACAACGCCGTCTCGGCGGTCGTGCTGAGCCTGATCGCGGGCCTGATCATCGACCGCGTGGTGGAGCCGGGGCTGGTGCGCTCCCGCTTCCCGGACACCGAGGCCGAGCCGGAGGAGGCCCCGGCCGGCGGTGGCGAGGCGGACCCGACCGCGGAGCCGACGAGCGCCGCCGTCACCCCCGCCGAGCGCCGCGGGCTCGTGGCCGCGGGCGTCGCGCTGCTCGTGCTGGTGGCGGCGGTGCTGGCGCTGGTGTTCGCGCCGGACTCCCCGCTGCGCAACGACGCCGGGGGCTACCTGCCGAAGTCGCCGCTGCTGGACTCGGTGGTCACGCTGGTGTTCCTCGGCTTCTTCGTGCCCGCGCTGTTCTTCGGCATCTACGCGGGCACCATCCGCCGCGGCTCGGACGTGCCGCTGCTGATGGGCAGGGCGCTGAAGGACCTGTCCGGGTTCATCGTGCTCGCGTTCATCCTCGGCCAGTTCATCGCGCTCTTCGCCTGGACGAACATCGGCGCGTGGCTCGCCGTGACCGGTGCGGAGTTCCTCCAGGCCATCGGGCTGACCGGCTACCCGGCGATCCTCGGGTTCGTCGTGCTCGCGTCGCTGCTCAACCTGTTCGTCGTGTCCGGGTCGAGCCTCTGGACGCTCATGGCGAGCGTGTTCGTGCCGATGTTCCTGCTGCTGGGCTACGAGCCCGCGTTCATCCAGGGCGCCTTCCGCGTCGGCGACGCCGCCACGCAGGTGGTGACGCCGCTGAACCCGTACATGATCGTGCTGCTGACGTTCGTGCGGCGCTACCAGCCCGAGGCCGGGCTGGGCACGGTGATCGCGAAGATGGTGCCGTTCGTCGTGCCGTTCTGGGTGGCGTGGGTGCTCGTGCTCACCGTCTTCTACGCCTTCGGCATCCCGCTCGGCCCCGGCGTGGGGGTGCGGGTGGCCCCGTGACCGGTCAGCGCAGGGCTGAGCGGGCGGTGGGCTCCAGCTCCAGCAGCTGGACCGACGCCGCCCCCGCCCGCCACCCCGGCTCGGCCGCGAGGCGGTCGCGGGCCTCCCGCACGGCCGCCGCGCCGGGGTAGGAGGCGAACCAGACGACCGCCTGCTCGTCGCGCACCGGCAGCGCCGGGAAGTCGTCGGGGTGCGGCGCGGTGGCGGCCACCACCGGCGCCACCCCCAGCAGCCGCTCGGCGTCGGCGGCGGCCGGGGCGAGGCCGGCACCCGTCCGCACCACGACCAGGACGCGCGTCGGGCCCGGCGCGCCGGCCCCGACGGCGGCCCGTGGCGCGTCGGGAACCCGGGCCCGACCGGCTCCAGCAGCAGCACATCGGAGAAGTCGACCATCGTGGCGTTGGCGGCCGGGCCGTGCTCGCGCCACACCGGCCCGCCGTAGAAGCCGGCGAGGGCGGCGCGGCGGGTGGCCACGTCGGGGAACGAGCGGACCCACACGAACCGGTCCGGGTCGCCGACGTCGCGGAACGTGCCGACGATGCGGGCGCCGAGCTCCTCCTGCGACTCGACGAACTCCCGCTCGAACAGCTCGACCAGCTCGTCCCGGCGGCCCGGGTGCAGGGTGTACTGCCGCAGCTCGATGATCGTCACCGGCGGAGCGTAGGGCCGGGGTCCGACAGGTCAGCCGCCCGCGAGGACCCGGTGGGCCAGCCGGCCGAGCGCCTCGGCGATCCGCGCGGGCGCCACGCCGCTCGCGCGCTGGAAGCGGAACACCTCCGCCGCCAGCGGCGCGAGCAGCACGTCCACCACGGCGTCCGGGTCTTCTGCGCCCGCCTCCACCAGCAGCGACCGCACGTGCGCGCGCCAGAACCCGTAGGAGCCCACCTCGAACCGGGCCGCGCCCGCGTCCACCGCGAGCAACAGCGGCAGGTTCTGCTCCAGGTGCTCCACCATCGCGGCGTAGAACGCGGCCAGCCGCTCGGCGGGCGGGGCGCCGGGACCCAGCGGGGGCGCGCCGCGCAGCAGCCGCTCCTGCAGCTCGCGCTCGTGCTCGCCGAGCAGCGCCCCCGCGATCGAGACGACGTCCGGGTAGCGGCGGTACAGGGTGGCCCGCCCGACCCCCGCGGCGCGCGCCACGTCGTCCATCGTCACGGTCCGCGGGTCCTCCCGGCTGCGGAACAGCTCGGCGGCGGCGGCGAGCACCCGCGCCCGGTTGCGCGCGGCGTCGGCGCGTTCCGCGGGCGGTGCCCCCACGCGCGGCGGATCGACGGCGGCCATCGGGTGAAGGCTAATGAGCCGCGTGGGCCAGCAGCACCCCGCCCGTGATCAGGACGAGGGCGCCGATCCGCATCGGCGTGACCGGGTCGTGGTGCACGGTGAGGCCGAGCAGCACCGCGCCCGCCGCCCCCATCCCGGTGAACACGACGTAGGCCGTGCTGACCGGCACGCCCGCGGCCGTCGCCCGCGCGAGCAGCCAGATGATCGCGGCGCACAGCGCGATGCACAGCACGCTCGGCCACAGCCGGGTCAGCCCCTTCGTGGGCGGGATGCTCTGCGCCCACGCGATCTCGACCAGGCCCGCGGCGAGCAACCACATCCAGCCGGTCACCCGCCTGCTCCCCTCGCGGGCGCGCTCCCGGGTGGCCACCTCATGCCACCGCCGCGGCGGACGCCGCGACCAACCGGTCGATCTCGGCCTCCGCGGCCGAGAGCGACGCCTCGTGCTCCGGCCTGCGCGCCGCGAGCGCCGGGTCGACGAGCGCGTTGACCAGCTCGACGGCCACGACGTCGACGTCGGTCACGGCGAAGTGGCCGTCGAAGAAGTCGCGCAGGTAGGTGACGGCGTGCTCGACGGGCGCGCGCGGCGTGCCGGGCAGGTAGGTCCCGCCGCGCGCGCAGACCACGACGAACCGCGTGCCGGGAAGCGACATGCGCGGGAACGTGACCTGGTCGATCCACGCCTTCAGCGCGGCCGGGACCGAGAAGTTGTACATCGGCGTCGCCACCAGCACGACGTCGGCGGCGAGCAGCTCGTCGAGCAACGGCTCCACCACCGCCCACGCCGCGCGCTGGGCCGGCGTCCCGACGGCCTCGTGGTAGCGGCGGGGGTCGGTGATCCGCCGCCGCAGCACCTCGTCGCACAACTCGGTCCACGCCTCGTCGATGAACGGGACGGGGTCGGCGGCGAGGTCGCGGTGGACGTAGCGGGCGCCCGGGTGGGCGGCGCGCCAGCCGTCGGCGAAGCGGGCGCCGAGCCGGCGGGAGAACGAACGGGAACGCGCGCTCGCGTCCAGGTGCAACAGGCCGGGCACAGCAGCCTCCAGGTGTAGAACCGGACAGTGCGTCCAGTTCTACCCTTAGGTGGACACCGTGTCCAATTAGGTGGGGCGACTCACTTGATGGCGCCCAACGAGAGCCCCTGCACCAGCTTGTCCTGCGCCGCGAACCCGGCGATCAGCACCGGCAGCGACACCACGACCGAGGCCGCGCACACCGTGGCCAGGAACAGGCCCTGGCTCGTGACGAAGCTGGTCAGGAACACCGGCGCGGTCTGGGCGACGGTCGCGGTGAGCACGCGGGCGAACAGCAGCTCGTTCCAGCTGAAGATGAAGCAGATCAGCGCCGTGGCGGCGATGCCGGGCAGCACCATCGGCACGACGACGGTCCGTAGCGTGCGCGGGAGCGTGCAGCCGTCGATGGAGGCCGCCTCGAGCACCTCCACCGGCACCTCGGCGAGGAACGACCGCATCATCCACACCGCGATCGGCAGGTTCATCGAGGTGTAGAGGATGATCAACAACCAGATGTTGTCGAGCATCCCGATGCTCTGCGCGATCAGGTAGACCGGCAGCAGGCCGGCCACAACCGGCAACATCTTCGTGGACAGGAAGAAGAACAGCACGTCGGTCCACTTGCGCACCGGCCGGATCGACAGCGCGTACGCCGCGGGGATGGCCAGCACCAGCACCAGCGCCGTGGACAGCACGCTCGCGGTCAGCGAGTTCAGCAGCGAGGGCCACGGGCTCGTGCCGGTCTGCGCGCCGAAGAAGTTCGCGTAGCCCTCCAGGGTGAGCGGCGCGAACACCGACGGCGGGTTGGTGGCCGCGTTCTCCTCGCTGTGCAGGGACGTGAGCACCATCCACAGCACCGGCACCACGAACAGCACGCCGATGACCCACGCCAGGATCGTGAGCAGGGTGCCGGTCGCGTTGCGGGCGGGCGGGTTGACCGGGGGTGCCGCCGTGCGCGGCGCCTCAAGGGTGGCGGTCATCGGGCCCCCTCCTGACGGAACAGCGACGACACGGTCCGCAGCGCGAACGTGGCGATGATGATCGTTCCGATCACCACGACGACGCCCGCGGCCGAGGCCCGGCCGAAGTCGTGCGCGTTGTAGAAGATCTGGTAGATCGTGTAGGGCAGGTTGGCCGTACCCAGGCCACCCGAGGTGATCGTGAAGACGGCGTCGAAGTTCTGCACGATGTAGATCGACCCGAGCAGCGCGCCCAGCTCCAGGTACTGGCGCAGGTGCGGCAACGTCATGTGCCGGAAGATCTGCCACGACGAGCAGCCGTCGATCTTCGCGGCCTCGATGACGTCGAGCGGCTTGCTCTGCAGGCCGGCCAGCAGGATCAGCATCATGAACGGCGTCCACTGCCAGACCAGCGACGCCACCACCGCCGTGAGCGGCATCGTCGAGATCCAGTCGGGCTGCGGGGCGTTCTCCCCGAAGATCCACGTCAACACGCCGTTGAACAGCCCGTACTCCGGGTTGTAGAGCGCGTGCTTCCACACCAGCGCCGCCGCCACCGGCACGATGAGGAACGGCGTGATCATCATCGTGCGGACGATCCCGCGGCCGCGGAACGCCCGGTCCAGCAGGAGCGCGATGATCAGTCCCAGTACCAGGCTGACCAGCACCACCGACGCGGTGAGCACGATCGTCGTGATGATCGAGTCGCGCGTGGTGACGTCGGTGAGCACCCGCCGGTAGTTGTCGAACCCGGCGAACCCGACCTCGTCCGGGTAGTAGGCGTTCCAGTTCATGAACGAGATGATCAGCGTGCCGAGGAACGGCAGCTGCGTCACGATGATCAGGAAGATCAGCGCGGGCAGCAGCGGGGCGCGGCGCGCCCAGTCGCCCGCCCGGCGCAGCGCGGCGTCCTGCCCCAGCCCGGGCCGCGCCTCCGGGGACGTCTGTGGTTCGAGCGCTGTACTCACGACTCACCCTCCGCCCGGGAGCGGTACCGCTCCGCCACGTCGTCGGCCAGCTCCTGGCCCCGGTCCAAGGCCTCCTGCACGGTGACCAGCCCGGCGATCGCCGAGCTCACCTCCTGCGACACCTGGGTCCCGAGGTCGGGGAACTCCGGGATCCCGACGAACTGGATCCCGAGCGCGGGCCGCGGCTGCACGCCCGGGTTGCGCGGGTCGGCGGTCTCGATGGCCCGCTTCGTCTGCTCGGCGAACGCGCCCGCTTCGGCGAGGTACTGCGGGTTCTCGTACGTCGACGCCCGCTTGCCCGCCGGCACGTTCGACCAGCCGATCTGCTCACCGACCAGCTGCTCGTACTCCTTGCTCGACGCCCACGAGACGAACTGCCACGCGGCGTCCTTCTTCTCGCTGGCCTCCTGGATCCCCCAGGACCACGCGTACAGCCACCCCGAGCTCGGGGTCTTCACCACGGGAGCGGGGGCGTAGCCGATCTTGCCGCGCACGGGCGAGTCGGCGGCCTCGAGGGAGCCCGCCGCGGAGGTGGCGTCGTACCACATCGCGACGTTGCCCTGGATCATGTTGTTCAGGCACTCGGTGAAGCCGGCCTGCGGCGCACCCGCCTCGCCGTGCTCGCGCACCAGGTCGACGTAGAACTGCACGGCCTCGACGAACTCGGGCGCGTTCACCGCCGCCTGCCAGTCGGCGGTGAACCAGGTGCCGCCGAACGTGTTGACCACCGTGGTCAGCGGCGCGAAGACCTGGCCCCAGCCGGGCTGGCCGCGCAGGCAGATGCCGGCCATGCCGGGCTGCGCCCCGTCGACGCGGGCGGCGATGTCGGCCACCTGCTGCCAGGTCGGCTGCTCGGGCATCGTGATGCCGGCGGCGTCCAGCACGTCCTTGCGGTACATCAGGAACGAGGACTCGCCGTAGAACGGCTGGCCGTAGATCTGGCCGTCCGGGCCCTTCAGGGACTCGGCCATCGGGCCGAGGATGTCGTCCTGGTCGAACGCGGGGTCCTGCGCGATGTAGGGGTCCATCGGCGCGATCCAGCCGCTGCGCGCGTAGATCGGGATCTCGAAGTTCGACAGGGACGCGACGTCGTACTGCCCCGCCTGGCTGGAGAACTCCTGGCTGATCTTGTCGCGCACGTCGTTCTCGGGCAGCACCGTGAAGTTGACGGTGATGCCCGTGGCCTTGGTGAAGTGCTCGGCCGTCAACCTCTGCAGGTCCACCATCTGCGGGTTGTTGACCATGAGCACGTTGATGCTGTTCGCCCCGCCGCCGCCGACACCGCCGCCCCACCCGGCGCAGGCGGTGGTCGTCAGCAGCACGACGAGGGAGAGCAGCACCGTCCGCATGCTCAATCGCCTCATTGCGTCCCTCCGCATCGGTGCCCCCTGAGGTTGCTCAGATGAGCACAGCGCCGATCACACGTTCAAAGAGTGTGGCAATCCGGCAACCTCAACTCAATGACCTGTGGAAGAATGGGCGAAGTTCCGCTCATATGAGCGAGGAGGGCGAGAGTGGCGATCCACGGCACGCGAGGGCCGGCGCAGCTCGTGCTCACGGCTTCGGTCGCGCGCCGGTACTACCTCGACGGCCGCTCCAAGGTCGAGATCGCGCAGGAGTTCTCGCTCAGCCGGTTCAAGGTGGCCCGGCTGCTGGACGACGCGCGCGCGAGCGGGCTCGTCCGGATCGAGATCGGCCACCCGGGCTCGGTCGACGTGGAGCTGTCGGACCGGCTCATGTCCACGCTGGGGCTGAAGCACTGCGTCGTCACCGACACGCCCGACGACGTGCCCGCCACCGTGCGCGCCCACCTCGGCACCGCCGCGGCCGAGCTGCTCACCGAGATCATCACGCCGGACGACGTCCTCGGCCTGTCCTGGGCGCGTTCGGTGAGCGCCATGGCCAACGCCCTCGAGCGGCTCGCGCCGGTGCCGGTCGTGCAGCTCACCGGGGCGCTCGCCCGGCCCGGCGTCGACGACAGCTCGATCGAGGTCGTGCGCGACGTCGCCCGGGTGGCGGGCGGGCCCGCCTACTTCTTCTACGCCCCCATGGCGGTGCCCGACGCCGCCACCGCGCAGGCCCTGCGCCGCCAGCCCGAGGTCGCGCAGGCGTTCTCCCGCATCGACTCGGTCACCCGCGCCGTCGCGGGCGTCGGGGCGTGGGCACCGGAGCAGTCCACGCTCTACGACGCCACCGGCGAGGCCGAGCGGCAGGAGCTCGCGCGCCGCGGCGTGTGCGCTGAGATCTCCGGCGTGCTCGTCGACGCCGACGGCAAACCCGTACGCTCCGAACTCACCGATCGGATGATCGGCATCACGGCCGAGCAGATGCGGGCCATCCCCGAGGTGATCGCGATCGTGTACGGAGGGGCGAAGGTGCGTGCGGTGCTCGCCGCGGTCCGCGGCGGGATGGTGAACAGCTTGGTGACCCACTCGACGCTCGCCGAGGCCCTCATCGCGGCCGCAGGCGAATGAGAGCGGGGGCCTGAGGGTGGAGGTGCCGCTGCTGGGCGGCACGGCCAATCGCGGGCGCGTGCACCGCGTGGGCGACACCGTCCGGCGCCCGATGCGGCCCACGAGCGACGCCACCCACGCGCTGCTGCGCCACCTCGAACGGGTGGGCTTCGACGGCGCGCCGCGGGTGCTCGGCGTCGACGCCGAGGGCCGCGAGGTGCTGAGCTACGTGCCCGGCCAGGCCGTCACCGCGCCCGCCCCCGCCTGGGGGCTCACCGACGAGGCGCTGCGGAGCGTGGGGCGGCTGCTGCGCCGCTTCCACGACGCCGCAGCGACCTTCGACCCGACGCCGTACCGCTGGTCGCACCCGGCGCCCGCCCCGTTCGACGGGTGGGGTATCGCCCACAACGACCCGAACCTCGACAACGTCGTCTTCCGCGACGGCCGGGCCGTTGCGCTCATCGACTTCGACCTGGCGGGCCCCGGTTCGCCGGTCTGGGACGTCGCGGCCGCCGCGAGGCTGTGGGCGCCGCTGCGCGACCCGGTCGACACCGCGGACGTCCGCCGCGGCCGGGAACTCGAGCGCACGCGGATCCTGGTGGACGCCTACGGCCTCGACGACGCGGGCCGCGCCGCGTTCCTCACCGCGCTGCGCGACTCGCACGCCTGGATGTGCGAGATCGTGCGGGACGGCGCGGAGCGGGGCGTGCCCGGCTTCGCGGCGTACTGGACGCCCGGGGCGCAGGCGCGCCAGGAACGGGCGCGGGCGTGGGTCGATGCCAACGCCGAGGCGATCGCCGCCGCGGTCGGCGCTGCCTGAGGCTCAGGCGCGGACGCCGACCTGCCCCACGGCGCCGCGCAGGCCCACGCACCCCACGCAGCCGACGCAACCGACGCAGTCGACGCAGCCCACACAGGCCACGCACCGGTGGCAGCCGACGCAGCCGAGGCAGGCGATGCACGACGCGAGGGCCACGCTGAGCAGCGTCAGCACCGAGCCGACGATGCCGACGCTGCCCGCGGTCGCCACGCTGCCCGCCACGCCCGCGCTCCCCGCGGTCGCCACGCTGCCCGCCACGGCCGCGCTCCCCGCGGTCGCCACGCTGCCGGCCACCGCGACGCTCCCCGCCGTCGCCACGCTGCCGGCGACGGCGACGCTGCCCGCGGTGGCGACGCTGCCCGCCACCGCGAGGCTGTCCTCCGTCGCGATGCTGCCCGCCACCGGCAGATCCCGCTCCGCCATCCTCGCCTCCCGGATCGTCCGGGGCCGCACGCTACGGCACGGCCCGCGGCTCCCCACGATCACACGGCGACGGGGACGCGGCGCCGGTCGAGCGCCATTGCGAAGACGGCCACGGCGACGCCCGCGGCGGCCATCCCCGCGCCGACGGCGTTGGCGGCCGGGAACCCGAACCCGGCGTCGATGGCCACGCCGCCCAGCCACGCACCGACGGCGTTGCCGAGGTTGAAGGCGCCGATGTTGGCGGCCGACGCCATGGTGCCCGCGCTACCCGCGGCGTCGAGGACCCGCGCCTGCAGCCCGGGCACCGTCGCGAACGCGGTGACGCCCACCAGGAAGAGGGTGATCGCGGCGGGGACCGGCGAGTGCACGGTCACGGTGAACAGCGCGAGGACGACGGCGAGCGCGCCGATCGTCGAGATGATGGACGGCATCAGGGCGCGGTCGGCGAACCGGGCGCCGACCAGGTTGCCCACGACGAGCCCGACCCCGAACAGGAGCACGAGCCAGGTCAGCGCACCCGCCGGGAAGCCCGCGACGTCCACCATGAGCGGGGCGACGTAGGTGAACGAGGCGAAGAGGCCGCCGAAGCCGAGCGCGGTCATCCCGAGCGCCAGCCACACCTGGGGACGACGGAACGCCGAGAGCTCCGCGCGCAGGTTCGCGGCGGGGTCTGCGGGGCGGTCGGGCACCAGCGCGAGCACGCCCAGCGCGCCGACCACGCCCAGCGCGGCGACGGCCCAGAACGTGCTGCGCCAACCGAACGCCTGGCCGACCAGCGTGCCGAGCGGGACGCCGAGGACGTTCGCGACGGTGAGACCGGTGAACATCGCGGCGATCGCGGCCGCGCGGCGGTTCGGGGCGACGAGGCTCGCGGCCACCACCGACCCCACGCCGAAGAACGCGCCGTGGCACAGCGAGGCGACGATCCGGCTGGCCATCATCAGCCCGTAGTCGGGCGCGAGCGCGGAGCCGACGTTGCCGATCACGAAGAGGCCGAGCAGGCCGAGCAGGACCGGCTTGCGCCGCAACGGGGTCGCGGCGGCCGTGAGCAGCGGTGCCCCGACGAAGACGCCGAGCGCGTAACCCGAGATCAGCAGGCCGGCCGCGGGGATGTCCACGCCGAGGTCTTCGGCGATGCCCGGCAGCAGACCGGTCGGGACGAACTCGGTGGTCCCGATGGCGAACGCGCTGATGGCGAGGGCCAACAGGGCGAGGGGCATGGAGGGTTCCTCCCGATGTGTACGTACGCCGATAGAGAGCGTGCGCAATAGTTGCACACGCTGCCTATTGCGGCAAGCAGGTATGCTGGGTGCCACGTGAGGAGGTGGGCCGATGCCGATCGCCGACGACGCCGTCGAGGTGCGTGCGCAGGGCTGGCGCACGCTCGCCGCGCTGCACGGCCGGCTGGAGGAGGCGCTCGAGAAGGCGCTGCAGGCGGAGTTCGGCCTGTCGGTGGTGGAGTACGCGGTCCTCGACACGCTCGCCCGGCAGGACGGCTGGCACATGCGGATGCAGCAGCTCGCCCGCGCGGCGGCGCTCTCCCACAGCGCCACCACCCGGCTCGTCAACCGCTTGGAGAAGCGCGGGCTGCTGAGCCGCTACCTGTGCGAGGACGACCGGCGCGGGATCTACAGCCAGATCACCGAGCAGGGCAGGGAGCTGCTCGAACGCGCCCGACCGGTGCACGACGCCACGCTCAAGAAGGCGCTCGACGACGCCGCGACCGTGCCCGAGCTCGTCAGGCTGGTCGAGCTGTTCCGGGCCTGATCAGGCGTAGCGTCGGCGGATGGCCAGCGTGCGCTACATCGTCGACGACGTGGATGCGGCCGTCGCCTTCTACACCACCCACCTCGGGTTCGAGGTGAGGATGCGCCCCGCGCCCGGCTTCGCGATGCTCGCGCGCGAGACGCTCACGCTCCTGCTCAACGCGCCGGGGGCGGGCGGCGGCGGGCAGACGCTGCCCGACGGGAGCGTGCCCGCACCGGGCGGCTGGAACAGGTTCCAGATCGAGGTCGACGACCTCGACGCCGCGGTCGCCCGGCTCCGGGAGGCCGGGGCCGCGTTCCGCAGCGACGTCCTCGTCGGGCGGGGCGGGCGCCAGGCCCTGCTGCAGGACCCGGCCGGCAACCTGGTGGAGCTGTTCCAGGCCGGCTAGCCGAAGGCCGCCCTCCAGGCGCGGTAACCGCCGTCGAGGTCGGTGGCGTTGTGCAGGCCCAGGTCCTGCAGCGAGGCGGCGGCGAGGCTGGAGCTGTAGCCCTCCGAGCACACGACGATCCACGTGACGTCGTGGTCCACCGCCTCGGAGATGCGGGCGTCGGAGGCGGGGTCGAGCCGCCACTCGAGGTGGTTGCGCTCGACCACCAGCGCCCCCGGCAGCTCCCCCTCCTGCTCCCGCTGCCAGCCGGGGCGGATGTCGACGAGGATCGCGCCGCGGCGCACCATCTCCGCCGCGCGGTGCGGGTCCGGCCGCTCCAGGCGCGCCCGCGCCGCGGCGAGCAGATCGTCCACGGTGGTCATCCCACTCCCTCCGACGAGCCGGATTCCACCAGAACGCTGCGGGTGCGGCGCAGCCGCCCGCCGGGCTCCACCGCGTAGTACGACATCGCGGTCAGCGGCGGGGAGTACGCGTGCACCGACACCGCGGGCGTCGGCTCGGTGTTGCCCACGTCGTGCACGTGGCCGAGCGGGAAGCCGAGGCTGCGCCCCGCGCCGACCCGCCGCGCACGCAGCTCGTGGCCGGCCCAGCGCTGCTCGACGAGGGTGCTGGACACGACCGTGAGCGCCCCGAGCGAGCCGGCGTGGTCGTGCAGCTCGGCGGTCTGCTCGGTGGCCCAGCTGATCAGCCAGACATCCACGTAGTCGTCGCTGCGCAACAGCCGGTACCAGCGGCGCTCCGGGTCGACGTGGACGGGGTGGCGGCCCGCGCGGACCTCGGCGGCCACGTCGCGGGTGAGGGCGGTGAGGTCACCGAGGGCGAGCGGAGTGGGGGCGTGCAGCAGCACGGGAGGGCTCCAGCGTGTCGATCGAGCGGACGGGGGCGGTCAGCTCGGGCAACAGCACTGGTCGAACGCGTCCGCGCGCCGGGACCCCCAGATCTCTCCGAGTACGGCGGCGGGCGGCATGCGCGTATGTGAACACATCCGGCGGTCGCATTTCCACCCGGTCCCACCACCCGGGACCACCGGCTTCAATGTCCAGACATGGAGATCCAGGGCCGGCAGGTGGGTTTCCCGGTGCGCATCGGGCACGCGGTCGCGGCGGGCGCGGTCTACCTCGTCCGCACCGAGCGGGCTGCGCCGCTGGTCGCCGGGACCGGCCTGCGACTGGTCTCGGCGGCCGGGCGGACCCCGCTCGTGCTGCTCCTCGTCGACTACCGGGTGAACGACCTCGGCGACTACGACGAGGTCGGCGTCGCCCTGCTCGCCCGGCACCGCGGGCGCACCGGCGTCTACGTCCACCAGCTGCCGGTGACCCAACCGTTCACGATGGAGGCGGGGCGGACGCTGTGGGGCCTGCCGAAGTGGCTGGCCCGCGCCGAGCTCGAGATCAGCGGCGCCGACGCCACCTGCCACCTCGCGGACGAGGGCGGCAGGCACGTCCTCACCGCCGCCCTGAGGGCGCTCCCGTGGCGGCTGCCCGGCCGCTTCCCGGTCGCGCTCACCACGCTCGCGCCGCGGGGCGGGGAGATCCTCGCGAGCCCGGTCCGCGGGCGGGTCGGCGGGATCCGGCTGGGCCCCGGCGGCGGTCGCGTCGTGCTCGGCACCGGCCACCCGATGGCCGACGAGCTGCGCGCCGTCGGGCTTCCCCGCCGCCCGGTGGCGACGCTGGTGGTCGAGCACCTCGAGTTCGCGATGGGCCCGGCCCAGCGCTCACCCGTGGGCGGCTAGCCACTCGCGCAGGTCGCCGAGCGGGCCGTCGCGCTCGGGCTCGTTGTAGATCTCGTGCCAGAGGCCCTCGTACCAGCGGACCGTGAGGTCCGGGGAGCCGCAGGCGGCCTCCAGCCGGCGGAAGCCGGACGGGTCGACGATCGCGTCCAGCGCGCCGTGCTGCATGAGCACCGGCAGCCGCAGGGCGCGCGCTCGCTCCGGGAGCGACTCGAACTGGCCGACGAGGGCCGAGGAGAGCCCGAGGGTCGGGCGGCCGTGGTGCACCAGCGGGTCGGTCCGGTAGGCCGCGTACACCGACGGGTCCTTGCTGATCTTCGTCGCGTCGATCCCGACCGGGCGCAGGACGGGCACGACCTTCGCGACGGCGCGCAGCACCCGCACGGCGGCCCGGGGGACCGTGCTGTTGGCGAGCGCGGGCGCGGACAGGACGAGCCCGGCGAGCTCGTCCTGGTGGTCCAGCGCGTAGGCCAGGGCGATCTGCCCGCCCATGCTGTGGCCGAGCAGGAACACCCGCAGGCCGGGGTGCCGGGCGACGACCACGCGGCGGAACGCGTCGAAGTCGGCCAGCCAGTCCGCGTAGCGGCGCAGGTGGGCGCGCCTGCCGCCGGAGCGGCCGTGCCCGCGGTGGTCCACGCCGTACACCGCCCAGCCGTCCGGGACGAGCGCGCCGACCACGTTGCCGTACCGCCCGCTGTGCTCGCCGAGGCCGTGGCAGAGCAGCACGATCCCGCGCGGCTCACCGGACGGCAGCCAGCCCTGCCAGAACAGCTCCACCCCGCCGGCGCCCTGCAGCCGGCCCTCGGCCCGCTCGTGCTCCACGTCCTGCTTCAGCGCAACCCGCTCATGGCGTCGTCGTCGACCCGCTCGCCGCCCCCCGCGGGCGCGAGCACGACGTCGTGGCGCACGTCGGCCTCGTCGGCCACCTCGAGCACCGCGGCCACCGGCTCGCACCCGTCGGCCTCCACCGACAGCCCGTACTCGCCCGCCCCGATGTCGCCGATCCGGTAGGTGCCGTCGGCGCCGGTGTCCACCGCGTCGACGGCCTCCCCGTCCTGCACGAGCGTGACCCGCGCACCGGCGATCGGCCCGTTCCCGCCGGTGACGGATCCGGACACGGAGGCCGAGCGGGCGATGAGGATGTCGGTCTCGGCCGCCGCGCCGTCCACCGTGACCGCCACGGCGCCCGGCTGGTGCCCCGGCGCGGTCGACACGAGCACGTAGCTGCCCGGCGCCGGGGCGTCGAGCACGCCCCGCCCCTCGGGGTCGGCGGCGCCTGCTGCGACCTCGCCGCCGCGGTCGTCGAGCAGCGTGACGGTCGCACCGCCCACGACCGAGCCGTCGCGGCGGACCACGCGGTACCGCACGGGCAGGGCGTCGCCGTCGCCGGCGGGCGCCTCCGACTGCTCGGGCTGCTCCATCTCCACGACCGCGCCCTCGCCGCCCGGGCGCGCGCCGCGGTCGACGAACCCGAACGTGCGCGACAGGGCGCGGTCGGCGGCGGCCTGCTCGGCGGCCCGCTCGTCGGGGGTCTGGCGGCTGCGGCGGCGGGGCGCCTGCGGGTCGGGGGCGGTGGGTTCCGCGGATCCCCCGGCGGGCTCGTCGCTACCGGCGGGGCGCTGCGATCCGGCCGCCCCCGCTGTCGCGAGCGCGGCCCCGGCGAACCCGACGACGCCCTTCGCGTTCCCCGTGCTGTCGGCGCCGGACGCGGCGGGCTCGGCCGGCTGCTGCGACACCGCCTCCGCGGCGGACGGCTCGGCGGCGGGTTCCGCGGAACCCGCGGTGCCGGGCTCGACCCACACGGCCGACCGCGGTGGCGCCTCCGCCTCGGCGGGCCGGTCGGAAGCGTGTTCCGCCGGATCGCCCGCGGCCTCGGGCCCGGATCCATCGGCAGGCCGCTGGGGCAGCGCACCTGCCGGCGCGGCCGCAGCGATCGGCGTCTCGGCGAGCCCTGCGAAGCCCATCACGCTTCCGGCGCCGGGCTCGGCGCCGGGCTCTGCCGCGCCGGGCCGCTCCCCGGCGGGTTCCGCGGAACCCGCGGTGCCCGCCACGCCGGGCTCCACCCACACCGCCGACCCCGACGGCAGCTCCCCCGCCGCGGCGCGCTGCTCCGCTGCGGGTTCCGCGGGGTCGGACTCGCCCGACCCGGTCGGCCGCTCGGGCCCCGCCTCCACGGTCTCCGCCTCGCCAGGCCGGTCCTCGGCGGGTTCCGCAGAACCCGCGGTGCCCGCCACGCCGGGCTCGACCCACACCGCCGACCCCGACGGCTGCGACACCGGTTCGGCCGCCTCCGATGCGGCGGGCGGCGCCACAGCAGGTTCCGCGGAACCGTCGGCGGCTTCAGGCCCGGACTCACCCGAACCGGCAGGCCGCTGCGACAGCACCCCCGCCAGTCCCGCAGCGGCAACCGACGCCCCGGCCGCCCCCACGAGGCCCCGCACGCTCCCCGCGCTGTCCTCACCGGGTCCGACCGGATCGGCCGGCCGCTCGGACCCCGCCCCCGCGGTCTCCGCCGCGCCAGGCCGGTCCTCGGCGGGTTCCGCAGAACCCCGGGCGGCCTCGGCACCGGGCTCGACCCACACCGCCGACCTCGGCGACGCCACCTCTGCTCCAGCGGGCCGCTCCCCAGCGGGGTCTGCGGGACCACTCCCGGCCTCGCCGCCCGACTCGCCCACAGCCGACTGCTGCGACGCCGGCTCGGCCGCCGCGGCCGGGCGCGACTCGTCGGCGGGTTCCGCGGAACCGCCCGCCGCCCCAGGTTCCGATCCACTCGCTCCGGCAAGCCCCTGCGACGCCTCCGCCGGCCCCGCCGCGCCCAGCGATGCCCCGGCCGGCCCCACGAGGCCCCCCACGTTCGCCGAGCCGTCCCCGGCATCGGCCTCGGCGGAACCAGGCGACTCCGAACCGGGTTCCACGCAGCGCCCAGCCGCCTCGGCGGGCTCGGTGTAGGGCCACCCCGCACCCGCCGGCCGCTGCTGCTGCGGATCCACCGGCCCCGCGGCACCGTCCCCAACCCCGGCGCCGGGCTCCCCCGCCTCAGCGGGCGGCTGCGCCTCCTCCGGCGCGGACGGTGCCTCGGCCGCCTCCGCGCCCACCAGCCGGACCGCCGGGCCGGCCGTGACGGCGGGCTCCTCGGCCTCGCCCGAGCCCTCCGACGCGGGCTCGACGACCCGCAGCGCGGCGGGCGGCGCGGGCGGCTCCCGCCACGGCTGCCCACCCCCGAGCCCGACCGCCATGCGGGCGCCGCGCTGCCAGGGCGAGTTGTCGCCGTCGAGGGCGGCCTTCGGCGGCTCGGGCGCCTCGCGCTGCACCCGGCCCGCGACGGGGGCCGGCCGCGGCGGTGGCGGCACGAACGCGGGCGTGGCGGGCGCCTCCGGCGAAGTGGGTTCCGCAGCGGCCTGCGCAGGCTGCTTCCGCGGGGTGGGCCGCTCGGCCTGCGGGGCCGCCGGCTCGGCGGGCTGGGCGGCAGCGGGCTGGGCGGCGGGCTTGGGCGGGTCCCCCACCGCGGCCCGGGCGCCCTGCGCGATCGACTGCTCGCGGAGCCGGACGAGGTCGGCGACCGTGCGGGGCCGTGCCTCCTGCGCGGCGAACTGCCGGCGCACCCTCGGCGCGAACCGTACGGCGAGCAGGACGAGCCCAACGGCGATCAGGGCCAACCCGATCAGGACGAGCGTGTTCATCGGACTCCCCCGTCCGCAGGGCGTCGCGTGGCTGATCCGCTCGCCCGCTCAGTCATGTCCCGGCGCTCTCCGCTCCGCATCCGCCTCGCCCCGCGGCGGAAACCTAGCACCTGATCCTGATCTGGGCAGGCACCGAAGGGGAGCGTGTTGCCGCAGGTCACGGGCTAATGGGTGATCGTCATCGAAACGCGCGGCATGCTTGGCGGTTCCGTGGGGAAGGGGAGCACGTGGACAGCGAGCTGATCGAACTGGCGGCAGCGCACGGCGTCGCCACGAGCTATCGGGACGGGGACCGCCGCCCGGTCGAGGTGGACCCCGAGGTGGTGGTCCGGGTGCTGGGCCTGCTCGAGGTCGACGCCGCCAGCCCGGAGGCGCGTCGGGCGGCCCTCGCCGCCGCGCGCGAACGGGCGGCGACCGGGCGCCTGCCCGGGACGATCGCGGCCCGCACCGACCGGCCCCGCCCCCTGCCCACCCCCGGTGTCCTCGTCGACGCCGCGGGTGGGCGGCGCACCGTCACGGAGATCCCGGCGGGGCTGGAGCCGGGCTGGTACCGGCTCGAGCAGGACGACCGCGAGGTGACGGTGGTCGTCGCGCCCCCCGCGCTCCCCGAGCCGCCCCGCGGCTGGGGGTGGATGCTGCAGCTCTACGCGCTGCACTCGGCCGGGTCGTGGGGCATCGGCGACCTCGGCGACCTGCGCGAGTTCACGTCGTGGACCGGCGCGGAGCACGGGGCGTCCGCGGTGCTGCTCAACCCGCTGCACGCGATCACCCCGGTGCCCCCGGTGCAGCCGTCGCCCTACACCCCGTCGAGCAGGCGCTTCGGCACCCCGCTCGCGCTGCGGATCACCGATCTCCCGGCCTACGCCCACGCCGACGCGCCGACCCGCGCGGAGGTCGACGCGCTCCGCCCCGAGCAGGTGGGCGGGCGGATCGAGCACGACCGCGTGTGGGCGGCCAAGCGCGCCGCCCTCGAGCTGCTGTGGCGCAGCGAGGGCAGGCCGCAGCCGGTTGGCGTCGACACCGACCTGGAGGAGTTCGCCACCTACTGCGCGCTGGCCGAGCGCTACGGCGCGCGCTGGAGCCGGTGGCCCGCCGGCCTGCGCACGCCGCAGGGCCCCGGCGTCGCGGCCGCGAAGGCGGAGCTCGCCCCGCGCATCGCGTTCCACGCGTGGGTGCAGCAGCAGGTGCAGGACCAGCTGGCGGCGGCCCGGGACGCGGCTCGGGCGGTGGGGGTGCGGGTGGTGCACGACCTCGCCGTCGGCTGCGACCCCGAGGGCGCCGACGCCTGGGCGCTGCAGGACGTGCTGGCCCACGGTGTCCGCGTGGGCGCGCCGCCGGACGCGTTCAGCCAGCAGGGCCAGGACTGGGGCCTGCCGCCGTGGCGTCCCGACCGGCTCGACGCCACCGGCTACGCCGCCTACCGCGACCTCCTGCGCGCCCTGCTCGGCCAGGCCGACGGACTGCGCATCGACCACGTCGCCGGGCTGTGGCGGCTGTGGTGGGTGCCGCCGGGCGAGGGCCCGGACCGCGGCACGTACGTCCACTACGACGCCGAGGTCATGCTCGCGGTGCTGACGCTGGAAGCCCACCGCGCGGGTGCGCTGGTGATCGGCGAGGACCTCGGCACGGTCGAGCCGGAGGTCACCGAGGGGCTCGCGGAGCGGAACATGCTGGGCTCCTCGGTCATGTGGTTCACCCGGGACCTGGACGCACCCGGACAACCGCTGCTGCCGCCCGACCGGTGGCCGGAGGCGTCCGTGGCGACGATCTCCACCCACGACCTGCCCACCGCGACCGGGTTCCTGCGCGGCGAGCACGTCCGGGTGCGCGCGGAGCTCGGGCTGCTCGGCGACGTGCAGGCCGAGGAGGCGAAGGCCGCTGCGGAGCGGCTCGAGCTGGTCGAGCTGCTGCGCGAGCACGGCCTGGTCGAGGGCCCGGATCCCGGGGAGGACCAGCTCGTCGTCGCCATGCACGCGTTGCTGGCGCGCAGTCGCTCGCGGCTGGTCCTCGTCTCGCCCTACGACGTGGTCGGCGAGGTGCGCCAGCCCAACCTCCCGGGCACGGTCGACGAGTACCCGAACTGGCGGCTCCCCCTGCCCGTCACGCTGGAGGAACTGCGCGACGACCCGCGGGTGCGCGTCGTGGTCGACCAGCTGCGCCTGCAGCGGGGTGGGCAAGATCGCCCGGATCGGCGGGACTTCCCTCAGTAGAGTCACCCGACGTGGCCGACGCCGAGCGGCTCACGCAGGGAGCGACGGGGGGAGAGGCAGGATGTCGACCTTCGCAGACCACATCATCGCCATGCTGGCTGCGAGCGGCGTGCGGCGCGTCTACGGGTTGCCGGGAGACAGCCTCAACGGGTTCACCGACGCCATCCGGCGCAGCGGTGAGATCAGCTGGGAGCACGTCCGCCACGAGGAGGCCGCCGCGTTCGCCGCTGCTGCCGACGCGGCCCTCACCGGCGGCCTCGCGGTGTGCGCCGGCAGCTGTGGCCCGGGCAACATGCACCTGATCAACGGCCTGTTCGACGCGCACCGCAGCCGAGTCCCCGTCCTCGCGATCGCCGCGCACATCCCGCGCACCGAGATCGGTTCCGAGTACTTCCAGGAGACGCACCCGCAGGAGCTGTTCCGCGAGTGCAGCGTCTACTGCGAGCTCGTCAGCACCCCGGAGATGGCGCCGCGCGTCCTCGAGCTGGCCATGCGGGCGGCCGTCGAGGAGAACGGCGTCGCGGTCGTCGTCGTCCCGGGCGAGATCTTCCTGCAGCGGATCTCGGAGCCGAGGATCCGCCCGATCGTGCCGACCAGGTCGGTGCTGCGCCCCGACGACGACACCCTGCACCGCGCCGCCGACCTGCTCAACGCCGCGGAACGCGTCACGATCCTCGGCGGGGCGGGCGTCGCCGGAGCGCACGACGAGCTCGTCACGCTCGCCGGAACCCTGCAGGCGCCCGTCGTCCACGCGCTGCGCGGCAAGGAGTTCATCGAGTACGACAACCCCTACGACGTCGGGATGACGGGCCTTCTGGGGTTCGCCTCGGGCTACAAGGCCATCAAAGAGGCCGACACGCTGCTGATGCTGGGCACCGACTTCCCGTACCGGCAGTTCTACCCCGACGACGCCACCGTCATCCAGGTCGACATCCGGGGCCGGCACCTGGGCCGGCGCACCCCCATCGACCTCGGGCTGCGCGGCACCGTGAAGGACACGCTCACGGCGCTGCAGCCGTTGTTGCAGCCCAAGCACGACCGCGAGCACCTCGACCGGTCGCTGCGGCACTACCGCAGGACCCGGGCGTCGCTCGACTCGCTCGCCGCCAACGACCGCGACCGCACGCCGATCCGCCCGGAGTACGTCGCCGGGCTCGTCGACCGGCTGGCGTCCGACGACGCGGTGTTCACCTGCGACGTCGGCTCGCCGGTGGTGTGGGCCGCGCGGTACCTGACCATGAACGGCCGACGCCGGCTGATCGGGTCCTTCAACCACGGCACCATGGCGAACGCGCTGCCGCACGCCATCGGCGCGCAGACCGCGTTCCCGGGCAGGCAGGTGGTCGCCCTCGCCGGTGACGGCGGCCTGACCATGCTGTTCGGCGAGCTCACGACGCTGGTCCAGAACCGGTTGCCGGTGAAGCTGGTCGTGTTCAACAACTCGTCGCTCAACTTCGTCGAGTTGGAGATGAAGGCGGCCGGGATCGTCAACTTCGGCACCGACCTGGTCAACCCGGACTTCGCGGCCGTCGCGACGTCGATGGGGGTGTTCGGACGGCGGGTGACCGAACCCGGTGACCTGGAGAAGGCGCTGACCGAGGCGTTCGCCCACGACGGCCCGGCCGTGGTCGACGTCGTCACCGCCCGCCAGGAGCTGTCGATCCCGCCGGCGATCACCCTCGAGCAGGCGAAGGGGTTCTCGCTCTACGCCATCCGCACCATCCTGGCCGGGCGGGCCGACGAGCTGCTCGACCTGGTCACCACCAACGTGGCGCGGCGCCTGCTGGACTAGGCAGGCGGTCGATCGGCGCGCATGCGGTGCGGCGTGCAGGATGACGACCATGTCGGATGAGAAGCGCGCCGCCCGCGCGGCCGAGGCGTTGTGGGCGGCATGGACCTCCGGCGAGCGGATCGTCGCCCTCCCCGAGGAGATCCGCCCGCGCGACGACGCGGAGGGGTTCGCCGCGCAGCTCGCGATGGGCGCGCACGCCGGGCGGTCCTACGGCTGGAAGATCGCGGCGACGACGCCGGCGGGCCAGGCCCACATCGGGGTGAGCGGGCCGCTGCCGGGCCCGCTGTTCGAACGGTTCCGGCACGACCCGGGCGACGTGCTCGCCAGTGACGACATGCACATGCGGGTCGTCGAAGCGGAGTTCGCCTACCTGATGGGCGCCGACGTTCCCCCCGGCGCCGGGCCGGACGAGGTCCTCGCCGCCGTCGACGGCCTGCACCTCGCCGTCGAGGTGCCCGATTCCCGGTTCACGCACTTCGAGACGGTCGGCGCCCCGCAGCTGCTCGCCGACTGCGCGTGCACGGGCCGGTTCGTGCTCGGCCCCGAGGTGCCGGGGTGGGCCGAGCACGACCTCGCCACCTGGGAGACCTCCGTGTGGATCAACGGGGAGCGGGCCGCGACGGGCAGCGGCGGCAACGTCCTGGGCGACCCGCGCAACGCCCTCGCCTGGATCGCCGAGGACCTGCACCGCCACGGGCGCGGGCTGCGGGCGGGCGAGCTCGTCACCACCGGCACGACGACCGCCCCCGTGCCGGTCGGGCCGGGCGACGAGGTGCGCGCCGACTTCGGCGAGCTCGGCGAGGTCTCGTTCAGCTTCGGCCGGTAGTCCATCATCGGGGGCGTGGAGTCGACGCGACTGGACCGCTGGCTGTGGTCGGTCCGGCTGACCAAGACCCGGTCGGACGCCGCCGCGGCCTGCCGGGGCGGGCACGTGCGGGTGAACGACCGGCCCGCGAAGCCGGCCACTCCCGTGCACCCGGGCGACGAGGTGCGGGCGCGGGTGAACGACCGCACGCGCGTGGTCGAGGTCGTGCGCGTGATCGAGAAGCGGGTCGGCGCCGCGGACGCGGCCACCTGCTACATCGACCGCACGCCCCCGCCGCCGCCCGAGGCGCTGATCCCCGTCGCCCGCCGGGAGCGGGGCGCCGGGCGGCCCACGAAGCGGGACCGCCGCATGATCGAGGCGTTCCGCGCGGGCCGGCTCTGAGGCTCAGACGGCCGCGGGGTCGACCCGCACCACCGGCTCGGGCGAACGCTCGCGCAGCCCGAGGCCGGTGACGGAGGCGACCACGACCAGCAGCCCGAACCACTGGCTCGGCTCCAGGTGGGTGCCGAGCAGGCCGACCCCGATCAGCGCCGCGGTGACCGGGAACGCGAGCTCGGCGAGCGTGGCCCGCGCGGCCGCGGTGGACCGCAGGCCGATGTAGTAGAGCGTGAGCCCGAGCAGGCCGGGCACGAGCGCGAGCAGCACGAGCGGTCCGATCTGGTCGACCGTCACCGCGACCGGCGCACCCTGCGCGAGCAGGACGAGCGCGCTCGCCGGCAGGCCGATGCCGAACCGCAGCACGGTGACGTCCCGGCTCGCGATGCGCACGCTGACCATGCGGCCGAGCACGGTGCCGACCGCCCACAGCGCAGCCGCGGCGACCGCGAGCAGGGCGGCGGTGACCGCCTGCGGCGCCGCCGCGAGCGGGTCGGGGAAGGCCATCAGCCACGCCCCGACCAGCGCGGGCACGGCGAACACCCAGTACCCACGGCGCATCCGCTCGCCGAGCAGCAGCGCGGCCGCCACGACCGCGATCACCGGCTGGAGCTTCTGCAGGACGAGCGGGGTGACCGGGTCCCCGTAGCGGAACGCCTGGGTGAAGAGCGCGGTCGCGACCGCCGAGGCCCCGGCGCCGATGAGCACCAGGGCGGCGCGTTCCCGCCCGCTCGCGGCCCGGAAGGCCCGCACGGCGGACGGCGCGAACGGCAGCAGGGCCGCGACGATCAGCAGGTGCTCCCAGAAGACCACGGTCGCGGCGGGGAGCTCGCTGGCGAGGGGTTGCCGCAACAGCCCGTCGGTGCCCCACATCGCGGCCGCGACGGCGATCAGCCACGTCCGGTCCGGGGCGCTGGCACGTCGATCCACAACACCGACAAACGCCTCGGCGGCCGGATCCATACCCGATCCGGTCGATCCGGTTCGGCGTTCGCCGCAAGGGGTATCTCGGGATCGTCTGCGCCTCGAGGACCGCGATCGGGAGTTACTGGATGCCTGCGCTCGCCCGCCGGCCGGGGCCGTTGAGGCTGCGGCTCCCGGCGCCGTCGCTCCCGCATCGCCTCCGGGAGATCCGCGCCCAGTTGGCGACCTGGGCCGCCCGGCTCGGGCTGTCCGACGACGCCGTCGACGACATCGTGCTCGCCACGCACGAGGCGCTGGCGAACGTCGCCGACCACGCCTACCCCGACGGGGGCGGGGAGGCCGAGCTGGACGCGGCGTGCGTCGACGGGGAGATCCGGGTCGTCGTGCGCGACCACGGCCGCTGGCAGGTGCCGCGCGAGCCGGGTTGGCGCGGCCGCGGCCTGATCCTCATCGCCGGGCTGGCCGAGCGCGTCGACGTGCAGCGCCAGGCCGCGGGCACGTGCGTCGCGATGAGCTGGCGGCTCCCCGAACCGGGGTGACGGGCGAACCCGGGTCACAGCACAGCGGGCGGGAGCCGGTCGGCTCCCGCCCGCTGCGGCGATGTACGGGATGTACTGCTGGTGCGCGTCAGCCGGTGACCGGCAGGGCCGCCTTCACCACGGACGGCGCCGGGGCGCGGTCGGCCTTGACGTCGGAGTCGTCGCCGTCGTCGTCACCATCGTCGTCACCGTCGTCGTCGCCGTCGTCGTCCTTGCTGCCCTTCTTGTCTTTGTCCTTGTCGTCCTTGTCGTCACCGTCGCCGGAGGCGGAGCCGCCCTCCTGGCAGGTGGCGTTGCCGATGGTGATCGTCTGCAGGGACTCGCCGCCGGTCAGGCCGCCCAGCTCGTTGACGAGCCCACCGACGGTGTCGACGAGCGGGAGGTCCTTGCCCAGCAGGTCACCGAGGACCGGCAGGGCCGCCTTCTCCTTGGCGTCGAGCTTCTCGTCCGGGTCGGCGACCTCGGCGCCGGGGAGCACGGTCAGTTCGAGGCCCGTGACCGAGAGGGAGCCGTCGGTGTTGCGCTTCTGGTCGTTCAGCGACAGCTTCACCAGCGGCGAGAGGTCGAGGTCGTAGCCGGGCACCGCGGTGTCGGGGAGCTTCTGGCCGAGGATGGTCCCGTTGACGATCTCCAGCCCGCCCTCGCCGTCGTCGCACCACGTGCGGATGACGTCGGCCCGCAGGATGTTGAGGAGGTTGACCTCCTTCACCACGGTCTCGGCGCGGTGGGACTCCGCTTCCGAGGTGAGCAGCCCGAGGGAGATCTTGTCCTCGTGCTTGCCGGCGACGTCGCCGATGGACAGCAGCTCGTCGTGGACCAGCTTGCCGTCCACCGACCTCACCTGGGAGATCGGGTTGATGTCGATGAGCCCGGAGGCCGAGAGCGCGAACGCGCTGTCCCCCTTCGGCTCGTCCGCGAGCGCGGGAGTTGCGCCGAGCAGGAGGGTCGTCACCGCGGTGACGGCCCCGACCGCTGCCGCACCGGCGAGTCTCTTCGTCTTCACTGTGGTGCTAACCCCTCATTCCTCATTCGATGATCACGAGCGTGCCAAGCGGGACCTTGGCCAGCTCCTGCAGTGCGTCGTTGGGGACCCGGATGCAGCCGTTGCTCTCGGCCTCGCCGAACGTGCTCGCCTCGGGCCAGGCGTGGATGGCGACGGTTCCCGGGCCGCCGCCGAAGCTGTCCAGCGTCGGGCTGTGCACCCCGAGCGGGAGGAACACCGACGAGTAGGTCTCGTTCGGGTTGCTGAACGCCCCGAGCAGGAAGGTGCGTCCCGTCGGGGTGGGCGTGTCGGGCGCGCCGATCCCCACCGACCACTCGTCGACGACCCGCCCCTCCTCTTCGAGCACCAGCGTGCGCTCGTCGAGGTTGACCCTGATCAGGTAGGGGGTGATGGCCCGCTGGACGTCGTCCGCGCGGATCCACCCGCTGGTCTGGGACGGCTTCGAGGGCAGCAGCACCTGCACCCAGCCCGGCTCCTCGGCGATCACGGGGAGCCAGGTGTCGCCGAACTGCGTGGTCTCCATGCGGGCGATCGGGCGCCCGTCGGGAGCGTCGCGCACCGGCGTCTCCCGGATCGGGTGCACGACGAGCCCGTCGGTGGTCCCCATCGGGTCGGGGTCGGCCGGGGCGCCGGTCAGTTCGGTGAACGTGTTGCTCGGGGGGAGGTCGCCCGTGGGCACCTCGCCCGCGGCGATGGACGACGGATCGGTGCCCGACCCGTCGCCGCCGAAGAACGTGAACCCGACCACGACGGCGGCCGCGACGACGACCCCGGCGATCGCCCCGAAGAGGATCCCGCGCCGGGACGGGCCGGGGCCGGCGCCCCGCGACGGCGCCGCTTCGGGCGGCGCGGCTTGCTGTGACATGTCACCCAAACAGAGCTGATCCGACAGGGACGGTCCTGACCGGATGACGGCATGGCTGTCCGGTCACGGTCCGCGTAATTGATCAAACGAGGCCGTCCCGCCCGAGTTACTCCGAGTTGTCGACGTTTCGCCCCGTGTTGCCTAGATCACAACCGACCGTGAGCGCTTCGTGTTCTGTCCGGTGACGACCGCCATCACGATCGGGCTTGCGCCCGCGCCGGATCATGAACGACTGTTGGCCGGTGGCGCCGACGACGTTCGCAGTGGTGGGCAGCGGCAAGCGGAGCCGCTTCTTCCTCCGGCTCGCCGCGGCGGCGCCGGACCGGCTGCGCGCGACGGGCGTGGTGAGCCGCGACCCCGGTCGCGCGGACCTCGGGGTGCCCGCGGTGCGCACCCTCGACGAGCTGCTCGCGGGCGAGCGCCCCGACTTCGTCGCCGCGGCGGTGCCGTGGCCGCAGATGCCCGACGTCGCGCGCGCCGCGGTCGCGCTCGGGGTGCCGGTGCTGCTCGAGACGCCGCCCGCGCCCGACCTCGACGGCCTGCGCGCCCTGTGGGCCGACGTGGGCGACAGCGGGCTGGTGCAGGTGGCCGAGCAGTACCTGCTGATGCCCGGGCACGCGGCCCGGCTGGCCGCGGTGCGCGCGGGCGTCATCGGGGAGCCGACGGCGGTGCACGTCTGCTCCACGCACCTCTACCACGCGGTATCGCTGATCCGGGGCCTGCTCGGCCTGGACATGGAGGAGGTCGTCGTCTCGGCGCGCGCCTTCACCGCGCCGCTGGTCGATCCCCTCGGCTTCGACGGGTGGCGCCCCGCCGCCGCACCCGAGCCGCGCACGCGGACGATCGCCACCCTCGACTTCGGCGGCGGCCGCCACGGCCTCTACGACTTCACCGAGAACCAGTGGTGGAACCCCGTGCTCACCCGCCGGATCGCCGTGCGCGGCACCGTCGGGGAGCTGGTGGACGACCGCGTGGTCCGCGTGGTCGAGCCGACGACGCCGGTGGAGTCGCGGTTGGTCCACCGGCGCACCGGGATCGACCTCAACCTCGAGGGCAACGACCTCGACCACGTCTCGCTCGACGGGCGGGTGCTGTACCGCAACCCGTTCCGCGGGACGCGCCTGTCGGAGGACGACATCGCCGTCGCCGCCATCCTCGAGGCCACCGGCGCGTGGGCCCGTGACGAGGGGCCGCCGCCGTACCCGCTGGCGCAGGGCTGCCAGGACCACGCGATCTCGCTCGCGATCGGTGAGAGCGCCCGCACCGGGCAGGATGTGCGCGTCACGAAGGAGGCGTGGGCCTGATGATGCAGGTACGAGCCGCGGTGCTGCGGGCAGCGGGCGAGCCGCTGCGCGTGGAGCAGGTGGAGCTGGAGGAGCCGCACGACGGCGAGGTGCTCGTGCGCGTGGAGGCGGCCGGCGTCTGCCACACCGAGGTGCACTACATGGAGGGCGCGATCCCCTGCCCGCTGCCGATCGTGCTCGGGCACGAGGGCAGCGGCGTGGTCGAACGGGTCGGCGCGGGCGTCGACGCCGTGGCCGTGGGCGACCGCGTGGCGTTCACGTGGCGGCCGCGGTGCGGGCACTGCGAGTACTGCGTCACCGGGCGACCGGTCATGTGCGTCTACGGGCGGGTGCAGGCGCGCAGCGGCGGCCTGCTCGACGGCACGTCCCGGCTGCACCTCGACGGCGGGCCGCTGCACCACTTCCTGGGCGTCTCCTGCTTCGCCGAGCGCGCGGTCGTGTCGCAGCGCGCCGTCGTCAAGGTGCCCGACGGGGTGCCGCCCGAGATCGCAGCCGTCACCGGCTGCGCCGTGATCACCGGGGTCGGCGCGGTGGTCAACGTCGCGGGCCAGGTGGCGGGCAAACCGCTCGTCGTGATCGGCGCGGGCGGGGTGGGCCTGTCCGCGCTGATGGGCGCCGTGCTCGTCGGCGCGGTCCCGATCGTGGTCGACGTCGCCGCGGACAAGCTGGAGCTGGCCCGCCGGCTCGGCGCCGCCGAGACGGTGGACGCCTCGGCTCTGTCGGCCGAGGACCTGCCGGCGAAGGTGCAGGAGCTGACCGGCGGGGGCGCCGAGGTCGCCGTCGACGCGGTGGGGCTGCCGCAGACGCTGCGCCAGGCGTTCGCGGTGCTGCGCCCCGGCGGCACCGCCATCGCCGTGGGGCTCGGCTCGGTGGACGCCACGGCGGCGATCCCGATCAACGAGCTGGTGCAGCAGCAGAAGCGCGTGATCGGCAGCCTGTACGGCTCGGCGAACCCGCCGGTGGACCTGCCCCGCATCCTCGGCCTCTACCTGGCGGGCCGGCTGCCGCTGGACGTGCTGCTGGGCGAGCGGTACGCGCTCGACGGCGTCGCCGACGCCTACCGCGCCCTCGGCGCGGGCGCGACCGGCCGCGCTGTTGTACTGCCCTCATGACCAGCGAGTCCCGGTACGCCACCTACCCCAGCCTGCGCGACGCGGTCGTCCTGATCAGCGGTGGCGCGAGCGGCATCGGCGCCGAGCTCGTCAGCCAGTTCGCCGCCCAGGGCTCCCGGGTCGGGTTCGTCGACGTGGCGGTCGAGGCGGCCGAGGAGCTCGTCGCGGCCGTGGCCGAGCGGGGGCACCCGCGCCCGCTGTTCCGCGAGTGCGACATCCGCGACCTCGACGCCTACCGTCGCGTGATCGGCGAGATCGCCGCCGAGCTGGGCGACATCCAGGTGCTCGTGAACAACGCGGGCAACGACACCCGCCACCGCGTCGAGGACATCACGCCGTCCTACTGGGACGAGCGGATGCGGGTGAACCTCGACCACCAGTTCTTCGCGGCGCAGACCGTCGCCCCCGCGATGCGCAAGGCCGGCCGCGGCTCGATCATCAACATGGGGTCGATCTCCGCCCACGTCGACCTGCTCGACCTCACCGCCTACATGACCGCGAAGGCCGGCGTCGAGGGCCTCACCCGGTCGCTGTCGCGCGAGTTCGGGCCCGACGGCGTGCGCGTCAACTGCGTGCTGCCCGGCTGGATCATGACGCAGCGCCAGCTCGAGAACTGGATGAACCCGGAGGCGGACGCCCACCGCGCGGCGGCACAGGCCGTGCCCCAGCGGCTGGAACCCGCCGACGTCGCGCGGCTCGTGCTGTGGCTCGCCGCCGACGACAGCCGCTCGTGCACCGGGCAGCACTGGGTGGTGGACGGCGGCTGGATGCACTCCTGATCCTCACCGGCGCGGCTCCTCGTCCCGCGGGGACAGCGCCGACGCCGGGACGAGCACGGCGTTGTGCTCGGCCACCACGGCCCCGTAGGCGTCGCAGACGGCGAAGTTGACCCGGCCGAACCAGCGGCCGTCGACCGCGCGGGCCCACCGCTTGAGCAGGCCGGGCACCGTCGCGGTGGCCACGAGGAGCCCACCGGGCACGGGGTCGGCGATGGGGCCGGGGGAGTCGGGAGGCCCGTAGAGGCGGTCGAGGTGCACCCACACCGGCCGGTCCAGCGGCGGTGGCGGCGTGCTCACGCTCGACGACCACGGCTTGTACACGGCTTCCCCCTTCCAGCGATCAGGTCCGGCGGCCGGGGGAAGCGGCCACGTGCACGACAAGGATCGCACGCCGCTGCGCGCTGATGAAGACGGGCTCGGGGGTGGCCCGGGTGTCACTCGACAGAGGGAGCTGGAGAGCCGTGCGCGATCTTGCCGCATAGCATCCAGGGCATGCGGACGTCGATCGGCATGGCCTGCGCTGCGGCGCTGTTGGTCGCCGGCTGCTCGGCGCACGCTACCGAGTCGGGTCCGCAGATCACGGCGCGACCCGACGGCGTCAGCATATCGATACCCGTCCAGGTGACGGTCGAGGGGCTCCCCGCCGGCGATCCGGTCCGCGTCTGGGCCCGCACCTACGACCGCAACGGCCAGGTGTGGGAGTCCTCCGGCGAGTTCATCACCGACGGGGTGGGCGGGGTGGACCTGTCCACCGCGGAATCGACCGGCGGCACGTACACCGGCGTCGACCCGCACGGGCTGTTCTGGTCGATGCGCCTCGCCGACGGCGAGCAGGCGCCGTACCCGCTGGTGGACGCCGACGACGTGGTCGTGCAGCTCGGCGTCGACCGGGAGGGCACCACGGTGGCGCGCACCACGCTGCGCCGCGTGGTGCGCGAACCCCTGGGACGGGTCCTGCCCATCGCCGAGGAGGGCCTCGTCGGCGACCTCTACCTCCCACCCGGCTCGGGGGTGTGGCCCGGGGTGGTGCTGCTCGGCGGCGCCGAGGGCGGACGGCCCGACCCGGCGTACGCAGCGCTGCTCGCGTCCGAGGGGTACGTGGTCCTCGGGCTCGCCTACTTCGGCCTGCCGGGCCTGCCGGAGACGCTCAGCCGCATCCCCGTCGAGTACGGGCTCACGGCCGCCCGGTGGCTCGCCGAACGGCCGGAGGTGTCCGGGGACAAGGTCGGGGTGATCGGCGTCGGCAGGGGCGCGGAGTACGCGCTGCTGCTCGCCTCGACCGAGCCGTTCCGGTTCGCGGCGGTGGTCGCGCACGGCCCGTCCGACGTCGTCTGGCCGGGGGCGGGCACGGGCACCCAGGTGTCGTCGTGGACCCGCGGCGGCGCCGACGTTCCGTTCCTGCGCACCTCGGCCATCCGCAGCGCGTTGGCGTCCGCCTCGCCGTCCGCGTCGTCGGGATCGTCCGCGTCGTCCGCATCGTCGGGGTCGTCCGCGTCGTCGGCCCGCGCCCCGGCGCCACCGGACCAGCCCGTCATCACGGCGGACGCCTACGCGCGGGCCGTGGACGCGGCCTCGCGGTGGCGGCTCGCCGTGGCCGGCATCCACGTCGAGCAGATCGCCGCCCCTGTGCTGTTCACCGCGGGCGACGCCGACGGGATGTGGCCGTCCGCCGCCCAGGCGCAGCGGGCGTTCGACGCGATCGTCGAGGAGGGCAACCCGCACGGCGCCGAGCTGCTCGTGTTCCCGGGGGCCGGCCACCTGGTCGGGGGTGTGCCGGACCTGCCGACCACCCGCGCCGCGGTCCCGTTCGGTCCGGTCACGATCGAGACGGGCGGCGACCCGGCGGCCACGGCGGCCGCCGTGCGGGAGACGTACGCCAAGACCGTCGACCTGCTGCGCACGGCGATGCCGCGCGGGAAGGGCTGAGCCCTACCGCCGCTCCAGGCCCTTCAGGCGGTCGACGGCGGCGTGCAGCGTCTCCGCCCGCTTGGGGAACGCGAACCGGATCATGCTGCGCCCGGCCGCAGCGTGCTCCGGCCGCCAGAACGACACCGCGGGCACGCAGGAGACGCCGACCTCGGTGATGAGCCTGCGGGCGAAGGCGACCCCGTCCCCGCTCTCGTCCAGCGGGGACATGTCGCACAGCACGTAGTACGAGCCGTCCGGGCGGCGCAGGTCGAACCCGATGTCCTCCAGCGCCCCGCAGAGCAGGTCGCGCCGCTCGCGGTAGCGCGCGGCGAGGTCGGCGTAGTAGGAGTCGGGCAGCCCCATGGCCGCGACCCCCGCAGCCTGCATCGGGGCGGGCGCGGCGATCGTGAGGAAGTCGTGCACCTTGCGGATCGCCGAGGTGACCTCCGGCGGCGCCACCGTCCACCCGACCCGCCAGCCGGTGACGGCGTAGGTCTTCGACAGCGCGTTCACCGTGATCGTGCGGTCCTCGAGCCCGGGCACGAGCGCGGGCGGGGTGTAGCCGCCGGGGCCGAGGTAGTGGATGTGCTCGTAGATCGAGTCGACCACGAGCACCGCGTCCCAGCGCTGGCACAGCTCGGCGAGGAGGGCGAGCTCGTCGGCGTCGTAGACCTTGCCGGTCGGGTTGTTGGGGTGGCAGAGGAACACGGCCTTGGTGCGCGGGCCGAACGCGGCGCGCAGCTCGGCCTCGTCGAACGTCCAGTCGGGCGCGTGCATCCGCACGAGGCGCGGCACGGCGCCGGCGAGGATCGCGTCCGGCTGGTAGTTCTCGTACCAGGGCTCGAACATGACGACCTCGTCGCCCGGGTCGAGCAGCGCGAACGCCACCGCCACCAGCGCCTCGGTGGCCCCGCAGGTCACGCACAGCTCGGTGTCCGGGTCGATCGTCCAGCCCGGGTAGGTGCGCGCGGTCTTCTCGGCGATGGCGGCGCGCAGCTGCGGCGTGCCGAACGTCATCGGGTACTGGTTGTCGTCGCCCGTGATCGCCGCGCACGCGGCGTCCTTGAGCTCCTGCGGGCACGGGAAGTCGGGGTAGCCCTGCCCCAGGTTGATCGCCCCGTGCTCGGCGGCCAGCCGGAACGTCTCCCGGATCACCGACTCGGTGAACAGGCCCGCCTTGGCGCTGGTCCGGCTCATCGCGTTCCTCCCGACAGGGTCGCCAGCTCGCCGCGCGAGCTGATCCCGAGCTTCGGATAGGCCTTGTAGAGGTGGTAGGCCACCGTGCGCGGGCTGAGGATCAGCTGCGCGGCGATCTCCTGGTTGAACAGGCCCTGCGCGGCGAGCTGGGTGATCTGCAGCTCCTGCGGGGTGAGCCTGCCGAACGCGGTCGACGGCGCGGCCTGCGGCGTGCGCGCCCCCGACGCGCCCAGCTCGGCCCGGGCCCGAGCCGCCCACGGCTGCGACCCGATCTCCTCGAACACCGCGAGCGCCGCGGAGAGCTGCACCCGCGCCTCCGACTTGCGCCGGGCCCGGCGCAGCCACTCGCCGTAGAGCAGCGCGGTCCGCGCCTGCTCGAACGGCCTGCTCGCGGCCGCGTGCAGGGCGAGCGCCCGCTCGAAGTGCCGCTCGGCCTCGCCGTCGGGTGCCGTGAGCGCCTGGCAGCGGGCGAGCAGCGCGTCGATCCACGGACGGCGCTGGATCTGCGCCCAGCGGGTGAACAGCGCCAGCGGCTCCCGCGCGTCGGCGAGCCGGCCCAACCGGACGGCCGCCTCGATCTCGGTGGGCACGCTCCGCACGACGGCCGCGAAGTGCCGGCTCGGGCCGCGCGCCATGGCCTGGAGGCGGTCGAGGCAGGCCTGGACCCGCCCGGCGCCGAGGTCCAGCAACGCGAGCCCGGCCTGCGCCCACGCCTTCCCCGACAGCGCGCTTTCGCAGACGCGCCCGTCGAGGGCGGCGAGCTCGGCGTGCTCGCGGCACCGGTCCTCGTCGCCCTCCACCGCGGCCAGGGAGGCCAGCGCGCCCGCCGCGTAGCTCACCCACAGCGGCTGGCCGGTGTCGCGGCCGATCGCCATCGCCTCGCTGCCGCTGACCCACGCCTCGCGGTGCCTGCCGAGCAGGACCTGCGCGAGCGCGGCGATGCCGAGCGCGCCGGGCAGCACGACGACGCCCTCGCGGTCCAGCCGCCGCGCGGCGAACAGCAGCGCCTCCACCGACGGCCGGTCCATCCACTGGGCGTCGTCCACGAGGCACAGCACCGGCTGCGCCTCGGCCAGGTGGCCCAGGAGCGAGAGCACGGCGGCGCCGACGAGGAACCGGTCGCCCGTGCCCGGCTCGCCGAGGCCGAACACGCCGACGAGCGCGCGCCGCTGCGGTCCGGGGAGCGCCTCCAGCGCGTCTGCGGCGGGACGCAGGAGCAGGTGCAGGCCGGCGAAGGGCAGCTCGGCCTCCGACTCGACGCCGGCGCCGCGCAGCACCCGCATGCCCTCGGCCCGCTGCGCCGCGTGCTCGAGCAGGGCCGTCTTGCCGATCCCGGGCTCGCCGCGGATGACCAGCGCCCCGCTGATCCCCTCCCGCGCCGCGGCCAGGAGGGCCTCGATCCGCTCCTGCTCGGCGCGCCGCCCCCGCAGCATGCGGTCACCCTATCCGGATCCGGCCGTCGCCCGGCCCGCAGCGAGTGCTGTCACCGATGCGGATTCCCGCCCGCGCAGCTGTCCGGCCTTCCCGTCACCCACGAGCCGAAGGGACCGCACGATGCCGCTGGACAACCGCACCGCCGTCGGCTGCGGGGCAAGGGGTCGATCGGCTCGGCCGCCTCCGACGGCGCAGGCGCGAGCGGGATGGTCCCGGGCCGGGCCGCAGTACCCCACCACGCCGCTCGACGGGCTCAGCGGGGCGCGAGCCCGTCGAGCAGCATCCGCCAGAAGCCGTCGGCCACCTCGTGCGCGGTCAGCGGGCCGCTGCGGCGGAACCACTGGTAGGTCCAGTTCACCAGCGACAGCACGGCGATGGCCGCCAGCTCCGGGTCGACGTCGGCGAACTCGCCCCTCTCCTGCCCGGCGACGATCACGTCGGTGACCATCCGGCGGTAGCGGGAGCGCTGGGCGGAGACCGACCTGCGCACGTCGAGCGGGAGCGACCGGTAGCTCTCGAAGAAGATGCGCAGGTAGCCCGGGTGGGACTCCATCAGGCCGATGACGTCGCGCATCATCTCCCGCAGCAGCTCCCGCGGCGCGAGCCGCCCGGCCTCGAGCCGCTCGGTGTGACGCGTGATGACGATGGTCATCAAGGTCTCGTGCAGCTCGACGAGGATGTCCTCCTTGCTGCGGAAGTAGTAGTACAGCGACGCTTTGCGGATTCCCGCGCGCTCGGCGATCGCCTGCATCGTCGTCTCGTGGTAACCGCGCCTGTCGAACAGCTCGGCGGCGACCTCGATGATCTGCGCTCTCCGCGGGTTCTCCGCTCCGCCGCTGGTCACGCACCGGATCCTAGCAGTCGGGTTGACGCGCTTTTTGATTGATGCCTATTCTACCGACCGGACGGTAGAAATATTGGTGAAGGTCGGGCGATGTCGGTGAAGGCCTGCATCATCGGCGCGGGCGCCTCGGGCGTGACCGTGGCGAAGAGCCTGCGGCAGCGCGGGATCGCGTTCGACTGGTTCGAGAAGGGGTCGGCGCTCGGCGGCCTGTGGCGCTACGACAACGACAGCGGCACCTCGTCGGCGTACCGGTCGCTGCAGATCGACACCAGCTCCCGCAGCCTCGCGTACCCGGACTTCCCGGTGCCGCGCGAGTGGCCCGCGTACCTGCGGGCGAGCCAGGTGCTGGAGTACCTGGAGCGGTACGCGGCCGAGTTCGGGGTGGCCGACCTCGTGCAGACCTCGACCGAGGTCACCGCGGTGGAGCGGGTGGGCGACCGGTGGGCCGTGACGACCGACCGGCACGGCACCGGCACCTACGACGCCGTGATCGTCGCCAACGGCCACCTCACCGTGCCCAGGCGGCCGAACTTCCCCGGAACGTTCACCGGCGAGGAGCTGCACTCGCACGACTACCGCACCCCGGAGCCGTTCAGCGGCCGGACCGTCGTGGTGGTCGGCATGGGCAACTCCGGCTGCGACATCGCCGTGGACCTCGCGCGGGTCGCCCGCCAGGTGCACCTGTCCACGCGGCGCAGCGCCTGGGTCCTGCCCAAGTTCCTGTTCGGGGTGCCGACCGACCGGTGGAGCGCCTTCTTCACCCGCAAGCTGCGCCTGCCCACCCCCGTCGCGCGCAACCTCGTCAAGGTGGTCGCCCGGGCCGCGTACGGCCCGCAGGAGCGGTACGGGGTGCCCCGCCCTCGCCACCCGATCCACCGCGAGCACGCGACGATCGGCCAGGAGCTGCTGCCCTACGTCGCCTACGACTGGATCCGGATCCGGCCGGACGTCGCCCGGCTCGACGGCCGCGAGGTCCGCTTCACGGACGGCACCTCCACGGCCGCCGACGTCATCATCTACGCGACCGGTTACGAGCCGTCGTTCCCCTTCCTGCCCGAGGCGCTCGTCGACGCGGCGGACCGGGGAGCGCGGCTGTACCGGCGCATCGTGCACCCCGACGCGCCCGGCCTGTTCTTCGCCGGGCTCGTGCAGCCGGTCGGCCCGACGATCCCCCTCGTCGAGATCCAGGGCCGGTGGATCGCACGCGTGCTGACCGGCGAGGTCGAGCTGCCCGACCCGCAGGCGATGGAGCGCGAGATCGCCGCGCACCGCCGCTGGGTGCGGGCGTCCTTCGTGGGGTCGGAGCGCTACCGCCTCGAGGTCGACTTCCGCACCTACGCCGGACAGCTCACGGCCGACATGGCCGCCTGAGCACGACGCCGCTCGAGGACGACGAGGAGGAGGCATGCGGGTCCTGGTCACCGGGGGAACCGGCATCATCGGCAGCCTGACCGGGCGCAAGCTCGCCGAACGGGGGCACGCCGTCCGGCTGTTCGACGTCGCACCGGACCCCGCGGCCGCAGCGCGGGCGGGCGCCGTCGACGTGGTGCGGGGCGATGTGCTGTCGTTCGCCGACGTCGGCGCCGCGCTGGAGGGCGTCGACGCGGTCGTCCACCTCGCCTACAGCCTCGGCGAGGCGAGCAACCGCTCGCCCTACTCCGCCAGCCGGCTCAACGTGGAGGGCACCGCGACGGTGCTGGAGGCCGCGCGGCTGTTCGGGGTGCAGCGCGTGGTGCTGGCGAGCTCGATCGCGGTGTACGGCCCGGACGACGCGTACGCGCCGGAGGAGCTCCCGCTGTGCGAGGACGCCGCGACCCGCCTCGCCCCGGGCATGCCGCTCTACGGGGCCGGGAAGCTGTACCTCGAGCAGCTGGCGCGGATCTACCGGACGACGCACGGCCTGCTCACCGCGGGGCTGCGCCCGAGCCCGGTCTACGGGCCGGGCGGCGTCCGCGGCGTCTCGGGCTGGCTCAACGGGATCGTCGAGAAGGCCGTGGCCGGCGATCGGGTCACGGTCGACCGCGGCGACGCCCGGATCAACCTCGTCCACGTGGAGGACGTCGCCGAGCAGTTCGCCCGCCTCGTCGAGCTGGACGCGGCGGCCTTCCCCGACCGCTGGTTCTTCAACACCGGCGGCGACGCCACCACGATGCGCGGGTTCGCCGCCCTGCTGCAGGAGATCGTCCCGGAGGCGCGCGTCGAGGTCGTCGCGAACGGCGAACGGGACGTCGCGGGCCTGGCGTCGCAGGTCTGCGGCGGCGCGCTGGCCGAGCTCATCGGCTACGAGCGCCGCTACGACCTCGAGGCCGGTCTGCGCGCCCACGTCGACGCGCTGCGCCGCCGAACCCAGCCGCGGCCCATCCCGTGATCCGCCGGCCAGGGACCCGCCGGTGCCCCCGACGCCCCGGCGGGTCCCCTCCCGGGCCGCGACCCGGCCCCCCGGTTTCGGGCGCGGCGTGCCCCGGACACCCACGAACCTGCCGGACCACCCTGTCCGCGGCATCTCGCGGCACTGTGCGGGCGCTGTGGAAACCGGTCGCGCCGCGGCTCCCCGGCCGGGCCATGATCGCCCGCGATGCACCGCGACGCGATCGACGCCGACCTCGCCGCCCGTCTCGTCGCCGCGCAGTTCCCGCACTGGGCCGGGCTGCCGGTTGTGCCCGTGGACCAGCCGGGCTGGGACAACCGGACGTTCCGCCTCGGCGAGGCGATGTCGGTGCGCCTGCCGAGCGCGGAGGCGTACGCGGCGAGCGTGGCGAAGGAGCACACCTGGCTGCCCCGGCTGGCGCCGCGGCTCCCGCTGCCGATCCCGGTCCCGCTCGCCCTCGGCGCGCCGGGCTGCGGGTACCCGTGGCCATGGTCGGTCCGGCGCTGGATCGACGGCAGGCCGAGTTCGCGCGAGCGGATCCGCGACCTCGTCGTGTTCGCCCGTGACCTCGCCGGGTTCGTCGTGGCGCTGCGGGGCGTCGACGCGTCCGGTGGGCCGGCGGCGGGCGCGCACTGCTTCCACCGCGGTGGCTCCCTGCGGGTCTACGACGCCGAGACCCGTGAGGCGATCGCCGCGCTCGGCCCGCGCGTCGACGCGGCCGCGGCCACCGACGCCTGGAAGACCGCGCTCGACGCCCCGTGGACCGGGCCGCCGGTGTGGGACGTGCGGCTACAAGACGGCACTTCGCCCTCACCAGGTCACCCCGCGGTGACCGGGGACCTCTTCGACCCCGCCTGCCCGACCCGCGAGCTGCTGGACCGGATCGGCGACAAGTGGACGTCGATGCTGGTCAAGGTGC
>NZ_DATGOP010000082.1:0-59555 GCF_035305885.1 Pseudonocardia sp. | reverse complement strand
TCGTAGACCGTCTGGTGCGCGGGCTTGTAGAAGTCGTCCGGACGCAGGATCTCCACGACATCGGCGATCGCGTCCTTGGACAGCAGCATGCCGCCGAGCACCGACTGCTCCGCCGTCAGGTCCTGGGGCGGCTGCCGGTCGAACAGGCTGTTCGGATCGGCACCCTCACCCGGGCGAACCGGACGCGGCCTCGCCGCCGGTCGGTCGTCGGCCAGAGCCATACGCAGCGTCACCCCCCGCCGACATTCTATCGAACAAAGGTTCGATCAGCTCGCCGGCGTCCGGATGATTTCCCGGGGATCGGGAACCGGCGGCCGGGTCGAGACTTCGCACCCGGAAGGGAGATTAAGCGGCGGATCAGGCGGGACCAAACCGACCTGTGCGCGAGCCTGTGGACCACTTGGGGACGGATCGGCGACGACCCGGGCACACGTGCGGACCAGCCTGTGGAAGACATGGGGACAACCCGTCATTCCATCGTGTTTTCGCAGGTCAGCGCACTATAGGCACATGTGGACAACTTTCTCGCGCGACACGCCGGGCGCGCCGCCCTCGGCGTGTCGCGCCACCCCGGTGATCGCCCACTCGGCGCGTCCGGGCGATCACTCGGCGACATCGACGTCACTTCTCGGCGCGCCACCTGGACGGGTGAGTCCACCCGCTCCACGCGTATCGCGAAACGGCGAGCGGGGTCGGGACGGGGTGAGCTCCTGCCCGCCCTTCCGTTCACTGTGAGTGACCAAGGGAGCGTGCAGAAAAGCCGCGAGCCGTGCCCGCACCGGGTGCGGGCACGGCTCGCGGCTCGTGCGTGCGCCGGGGTCAGTTCGCGGCGACGACCTTGACGTCCAGCTCGGTGGTGACCTCCGGGTGCAGCCGGACGGTGACCTTGTGGGTGCCGACGGTCTTGATCTGGCCGGGCACCTCGACGGCGCGCTTGTCGAGCGCGGGGCCGCCCGCGGACCGGACGGCCTCGACCACGTCGGCGGCCGTGACCGAGCCGAACAGGCGCCCCGAGTCGCCCGCCGCCTTGGCCTTGACCGTGAGGTCGAGCGCCTCGAGCTGACCCGCGACCTCCTTGGCGTGGCTCAGGTCGCGGATCTGGCGGGCGCGCTGGGCACGCTTGATGGCCTCGACCTGCTTCTCCGCACCGCGCGTGGCCGGGATGGCCAGCTTGCGGGGGAGCAGGAGGTTGCGGCCGTAGCCGTCCTTGACCTCGACGATGTCACCCGGTCCGCCCAGGTTCGGCACGTCGGCGGTGAGGATGAGCTTCATTCCGGTACCCCTCCTCAGCGCGCGGTCGACGTGTAGGGCAGCAGCGCCATCTCGCGGGAGTTCTTGACCGCGACCGCGACATCACGCTGGTGCTGACGGCAGTTGCCGGTGACCCGGCGAGCCCGGATCTTGCCGCGGTCGGAGATGAACTTCCGCAGCAGGCCGGTGTCCTTGTAGTCGATCTCCTGGGCCTTGTCCTTGCAGAACGCGCACACCTTCTTCTTCGGCTTGCGCAGGACGGGCTTGGCCATGGGTAGTACTCCTGGTTGTTACGAGAGGCGTGGGTCAGAAGGGGGGCTCGTCGTCGTCGATCGGGCCGCTGCCCGCGGGCGGAGCGGACCCCCACGGGTCGTCGGCGGGAGCCCCGCCGTACCCGCCGCCGCCACCACCGCCGAAGCCCCCGCTGCCGCTGCCCCGGCTGACCTTGTTGACCTTGGCCGTGGCGTAGCGGAGCGACGGGCCGACCTCGTCGACCTCGAGCTCGACGACGGTGCGCTTCTCGCCCTCGCGCGTCTCGAACGACCGCTGCCGCAGGCGGCCCTGCACCATCACGCGCATGCCACGGGTGAGCGACTCGGCGACGTTCTCCGCTGCCTGGCGCCAGACGTTGCAGCGCAGGAACAGGGCGTCGCCGTCCTTCCACTCGCCGGTCTGGCGGTCGAAGGTGCGCGGGGTGGACGCCACCGTGAAGTTGGCGACGGCGGCCCCGGACGGGGTGAAGCGAAGCTCCGGATCGGCGGTGAGGTTGCCGATCACCGTGATGACGGTCTCGCCGGCCATCGCGATGCCCTCAGCCCGCGGGGGCGGGTGCGACCCGCCGCGGCTCGGCTGCCTTGGCGGCGCGCTTCTTCGGGTCGCGCCGCAGCACCTTGGTGCGCAGCACCGACTCGTTGAGGTTCAGCTGCCGGTCGAGCTCGGACACGGTCGCCGGCTCGCAGGTGACCTCGAGGACCGCGTAGATGCCCTCGGAGTGCTTCGCGATCTCGTAGGCGAGGCGCCGCTTGCCCCACACCTCGATCTTCTCGACAGTTCCCCCGTCGTTGCGCACGACGTTGAGGAACGTCTCCAGGGACGGCGTCACGGTGCGCTCGTCGAGGCTGGGGTCGAGAATGACCATCAGCTCGTAATGACGCATGAGAACCACTCACCTCCTATGGACTGGAACGGCCGCGGTCCTTCCGCGGCAGGAGGTTCTCACCTGGCCCCGACGACGACCGCCGCCGAAGCGGCGGCGCGGACGGCGCTCGGCGAGCGCCGGTCGGGGCGACTCATCGAGGCTACCAGCGCGAACGTGGTGGCCCGCGGCCGGCACCGGGGTTCGCGGCGCACCGCACCCGTGACGCCGACGTCGGGGGTGGTCACTACTCTGGCCCGCATGCTCATCGGGGCCCATGCGCGCGAGGACGACCCGCTCGTCTCGGCGGCGGAACGCGGCGCCGACATCGTGCAACTGTTCCTGGCCGACCCGCAGAGCTGGAAGAAGCCACCGAGCCACCCGCAGGCGGCGCAGCTGCGCGAGAGCGACCTCGCGGTCGTCGTGCACTCGCCGTACCCGGTGAACCTGGCATCGCTGAACAACCGCATCCGCATCCCCTCCCGCAAGATCGTGGTGCAGCACGCGGAGCGTGCCGCCGAGCTCGGGGCGATCGGCCTCGTCGTCCACGGCGGCCACGTCACCCAGGGCGACGACCCGGCGAAGGGCTTCGAGAACTGGCGCAAGTTCATCCAGCGCCAGATGGACGAGGGCGGGTTCGCGGTCCCGATCCTCATCGAGAACACGGCGGGCGGTGAGAACGCGATGGCCCGCAGGCTCGACGACCTCGCCCGCCTCTGGGACGCCGTCGGCGAGTTCGGCGTCGGCTTCTGCCTCGACACCTGCCACGCGTACTCCGCGGGGCTGGAGCTCGCCGACGTCGTCGACCGCGCCAAGTCCATCACCGGCCGGATCGACCTGGTCCACCTCAACAACTCGCGCGACGAGTTCGGCTCCTCCCGCGACCGCCACGCCAACATCGCCGACGGCACGATCGACCCCGACGAGCTCGTCGCGGTGTGCGCGGCCGCGGGCGCACCGATCGTCGTCGAGACCCCGGCCGAGGGCCAGGCCGCCGACATCGCCTTCCTGCGTGAGCGGCTCGGATCGTGACGCCGGTCGCAGGGGCGGCGCCCGCCAGCGGGTCCGGGCCGTGACCGGCGCCGCCGTGAGCACCGCCCCGGGCACGCACGTGGCCGCCGCGGTGCCCCCGGCCGCCCGCACCAGCCGGGTCGTGCTGGCGGTGCTCGTGCTGCTCACCGGTTTCACGCTGCTGCTCGGCTACGCCAACAAGGCGCGGTGCGCCGGCCCCGAGTTCGACGCGGCCGGCCGCAGCACCCCCGACTACGCGGTCCGCATCGAGCGCGACGTCTGCTACTCCGACATCCAGCACCTGTGGATCGGCCGCGACATCGACCGCCACGTCTTCCCGTACGTCAGCGGCTCGATCACCCCGGAGGGGCAGCTGCAGGGCGGGTCGGTCGAGTACCCGGTGCTCACCGGGCTCCTGATCTGGGCGGGCGCGCTGTTCGCCACCACCGACGCGGGGTTCCTGCTCGGGTCCGCGCTGCTGATGGCGCCGTTCGGGCTGGTCACCGGGTGGCTGCTCGGCAGGCTCGCGCGGTGGCGCGCGCTGCTGTGGGCGCTCGGGCCACCGCTGGTGCTCTACGCGTTCCACAACTGGGACCTGCCGGTGGTCGCCTGCGCCGTGGCCGCCGTCTTCGTCGTTCACGGCTGGCGCACCGACCGACCGCTCGCCCAGCGCGCCACCGTGGCGGGCGTGCTGCTCGGCCTGGGCTTCGCGTTCAAGCTGTACCCCGGGGCGTTCGTGGTGCCGCTCGCGCTCCACGTCCTCGTGGCCTCGCGGCCGGGCCGCCTCGACTGGCGGGCCGCGCTGCGCGTGCCGCTCGCCGCCGCGGCCACCGTGGTGCTGGTGAACCTCCCGTTCGCGATCGCGGGCTACGAGGGCTGGCGGGCGTCCTTCACGTTCCAGCAGCTGCGCAAGGTCGACTTCACCACCAACTCGATCTGGTTCTGGGGCTTCCGCCCGCACTCCGACCCCGACGACGTCGACTTCCAGTCGACGATGAACTGGCTCTCGCCCACGCTCGTGCTGCTGTCGTTCGCGGTGGCCGTCGCGGTGGGCTGGTGGCGGTACCGCCGCGACGGCGACTACCCGTGGGTCGGGGTGAGCGCGGCGATGCTCTGCGGCTTCCTGCTGCTGCACAAGGTGCACTCGCCGCAGTACACGCTGTGGCTGCTGCCGTTCTTCGTTCTCGTGCAGGTGCCGTGGTCGCTGGTCGGCGCCTACCTCGTCGCGGACCTCGCGATGGGCATCGGGATCTTCCGCTGGTACTACCACCTGCATGCCGGCCTGCCGTCCGGCATCTACGACGGCTTCGCCGCGCAGGCCGTCACGATCGGCGTGTGGGGGCGGGCGGCGCTGCTGGTGGCGCTGTTCGTCGTGTTCCTGCGGCTCCCCGACCGGCTCGCGGCCACGCCGCCGCCCCGGCGCACGCCGCTGGTGGAAGCGGTCGTCTGACCGTTCCTTCGACGATCCCCCGGCCGGGGACGGCGTTTCGCCGCCGACGTGTCGGACCTCGACGGTACGGTGCCAACCACAACATCTAGTGGCGATGGCCCATGTGAATGCCCACATGTGCCACCGGAAAGGACATCGGCCGTTCATGGCGCTCCCGGCACCCAGCAGCGATCAAGCCCCGTCGGCCGAGCAACGGATGCCCCGCTCCCGCCGAGGTACCACCACGTCGTTCCACTTGGCGGGCGCGGAGGTCCACCTCATCGCGAACGCCGACGCGCAGGGCTCGCTGGGGGAGGTGTTCGCCCGGTTCGGCAAGGGGGGCTCCACCGCCGCGGGCCTGGTGGAGCTGCTCTCGATCGCGGTCTCGCTCGGCCTGCAGCACGGCGTCCCGCTCGAGCGGTACGTGGCGCGGTTCGCAGGCCAGCGCTTCGAGCCGATGGGACCGACCGACGACCCCGACGTCCCGCACGCCGGCTCGGTGGGCGACTACCTCGCGCGCAGGCTGGCCCACGACTGGCTGGACGTCGACGCCCGCAGGCGCCTCGACCTGCTCACCGCCGAGGAGGAGGCCGAGCTGCCCGCCGACGCGTACGCCCCCACCCCGCTGCGCCGGGCGGCGCGCCCCTGACGGCTCACCGCCAGGCGAACACCGGCTGCTCGAGGTGGGCCACCCTGGTGTCGCGACCGTGCAGCACCACCTCGCGGAACTGGTGGAGCACGGCGGCGGTCGGCGCGTGCACGTACCGGCCGAGGATCGGCAGCTGGATGACCGGCGCGTCGGACTCGGGGATCGCGACGAACCGGGGATCGACGTCGATCACGTCCAGCGGCACCCGGTGCACCTCGGACACCTCGCCCGGGTTGGGCCGCAGCGGCGGCTCGTCGCCCGCCCACAGCACGACCGGCGTGATCAGGTACCCCGAGCGGGTGGCGTAGTCGTCGAGGGCCCCGAGCTCGGCGTCGGCGTCCAGCGCGAGGCCGAGCTCCTCGGCGAGCTCCCGGCGAGCGGCCGCGGCCGCCGACTCGCCCGGGTCGGTCCGCCCGCCCGGCAGCGCCCACTGCCCCGCGTGCCCGCGCAGGGTCGGCGCGCGCCGCGTGAGCAGGAACGCCGACCCGTCGCCGACGAGGGTGATCCCGACGGCGGCGGGTTTCAGGTCGGGCCGGTCGAGCGGGCGGCGGGGGAAGCGGCGCAAGGCGGCGACGACGTGTTCGCGGGAGACGGGCACACGGGCAGGGTGCCAGCCGTCAGCGCGCCGCGCCGACCGCCACCGGGGATCGGGCCGGCGTCGCGGGCCAGTCCGGGTCGACCTCCGGTGAACCCGGGAACCGGCGCACCGGGTCGGTCTCCGGGTGCAGCACCGAGCGCACGACCAGCACGCACAGCAGTACCACCACGGCGTCGCGGACGACCACCGTGCCGAGGAACCAGTCCGGCGGCAGGCCCTTGTTCGCCGGGGTCAGGTAGTAGTACATCCGCGGCACCCAGACCAGCGCGTCCACCGTCATCCACGCGAGCAGCAGCCGCCAGTGGGGGAGCGCCAGCGCGGCGAGCGGGACGAGCCACAGCGAGTACTGAGGGCTCCACACCTTGTTCACCAGCAGGAACGCCGCGACGGTGAGGAACGCGAGCGAGGCGAGCCGCGGGGGCCGCGGCGCACGCAGCGCGAGCACGCAGATGGCGGCGCAGCACAGCGCGAACAGCACGGCCGACACGGTGTTGAGCACGACCGGCTGCTCGCCGTCGGCGAGCTCGCCGTCGAACCCGGGCCAGCCGGTGAAGTACTGCACGACGAAGTAGAGCGAGTCGGGGTCGGCCGGCCGGGTGCGGTTGAGCCGGAAGAACTCCGCCCACCCCGTGGGGTACAGCAGCGCGACCGGCGCGTTGACGAGCACGAACGCCACGACCGCTGCCGCGATCGTGCGCACGCCGGTGCCGATCCGGCGGCTCCGCACCGCCACGAGCAGGACCGGCAGCAACAGCATCAGGGGGTAGAACTTGAAGGCGCCGCCGACGCCGAGCAGGGCGCCCGCGAGCAGGGGCCTGCGCCGGGCGAGCGCGAGCATCCCCGCGGTGGCGCAGGCGACGGCGAGCGCGTCGAAGTTGGTGAACACGTGCACCGCCACCAGTGGGGACAGCGCGACGAGCGCGGCGTCCCACGGACGGCTGGGCCGCAGCGCGTGCACCGCCCACACCGCCACGAGCCACGCCAGCGCCAGCCACGCGGCGCTGATGTCGAAGTACACGACGACGGGCAGCGCGGTCGGCAGGATCGGGACGACGCCCGCCGCCCACAGCCACGCGTCGGCCAGCCGCGCGTTGGCGTACTGGAAAAACCCGGTGAGCACCGGGTACTCCATGTAGCGCACCCGTTCGCGGTCGGTGCCCGCCCCCTCGACCCACGGGTCGCGGTAGGGCACGGCGCCGCGGTCGAGCCCCTCGATGCCCCACAGCGGGACCGTGTCCGAGTAGCACATCGCGACGTACTGGCGGTTGTTGCGCCAGTCGAGCGCGAGCGTGCCGTCATCGGTCGTGTACTGCTGCAGGCACGGCGCCTTGCCCAGCCAGCCGATGGCGAGCACCACCACCGCGAGCAGCAGGACCACGCGCAGCGGCGTCCAGAACCGGCTCCGCCCCACCAGGGCGTGCTTGCCGAGCGGTCCGCCGACGAGCCGGCTGGCGCCGTAGGCCAGTGGCTCGGTCCACGTGGGGACCACGCGCGCGGGAGGAGTCTCCGGATCCCGCACCGGCCGGCTCACCCGACGGGACCGGTGTCGGTCGTCCTGTCCGCCGCGGTGCTGCCCGACTGGCCGCGGGTCGCGGCGCCCGACGTGCCGGTGTCGCGCGAGCTCGCCGACGTCGGCCGGTCGCTGCTGCCGCTGCTCGAGCTGCTGTCGTCGTCGTCGAAGTTCGACCGGGAGCTGCGGTTCGAGGACCGGTCGTCGTCGTCATCGTCGTCGGACGATCGACGCGAGTCGCGGTCGTCGTCGTCGCGGTCCTCGTCGTCGTCATCGTCATCGTCGTCGTCATCGTCGTCATCGGAGCGGGAGTCCTCGTCGGAGACCGACTCCGCGACCGGCGGGTCGCCGATCGGCACGAACGGGGAAAACTGCTCCGGCGGGTCGTCCTCGGTGGCCTCCTTCATGAAGGCGTGCCAGATCTGGCCGGGCAGGCCGCTGCCGAAGATCGGGCGGCCCTGCGCGTTGCGGATCGGCTCGCTCTTGTCGGTGCCCACCCAGACGGCCGTCGCCTTCGCCGGCGTGAAGCCGACGAACCAGGCGTCGCGGTTGTCGCTCGCGCTGCCCTCCAGCTGCGCGGTGCCGGTCTTCGCCGCCACCTGGCGTCCGCCCAGGTCGAAACCCTTCTTCGGGGCCACCTTCAGCATCGCCTCGATGACGTTGCGCGCCACCTGCTGCGACATGACCTGGCGGCCGTCGTCGCCGTCGTTCTCGTAGAGCACCTCGCCGTCGGCGGCCTCGACCCGGGACACGATGTAGGGCTCGTGGTAGACGCCCTCCGCGGCGAACGTGGCGTACGCCGACGCCATGTCGATCGGGTGCACCTCCTTGTCGCCGAGCGCGATGCCACCGGTCGGGTTGGGCAGCAGGTCCTGCGGGATGCCCGCCCGATGGGCGACCTCGGCGACGTTCCCCGGTCCGACCATGAGACCGAGTTCGTAGAACCAGGTGTTGATCGACTCGGTCATCGCGAGCTCGGCGCCGCAGCGGTTGCAGCTCACGCCCTCGACGTTGCGCACCACGCCGGGCCGGCCCGGGAACGCCCGCGGTCCGCTGCCGTCGAGCTGGGTGCCGAGCCCGAAGCCGGTGTTGCCCTCCAGCGCGGCGGCCAGCACGAACGGCTTGAACGACGAACCGGGCTGGCGGAAGGCCTCGCCCGCGTAGTCGACGCCCAGCCCGTTGCTGCCGCCGTAGTAGCTGAGGATCGCCCCGGTCTTCGGGTCGATGGAGACCAGCCCGGTGCGGAGGTTGTCGGGCTGGCGCGCCATCAGCTTCTTGACCGCGTCCACGGCCTCCGCCTGCAGCGGCTGCTGGACCGTGGTCGTGACGGTGACGCCCCTCGTGGCGATCACGTCCTGGGTGATCCCCTTGGACTCCAGCTCGGCGAGGGCGCGCTCGTAGATGTGGTACCGGTCGTCGTCGGGGATGCCGACGCCGGACTTCTCCTTGACCTCCGGGAGCTCGGGGAAGGTCTGCGCGGCCCGCTCGGCCGGGTCGAGCCAGCCCTTCTCGACCATGCCGTCGAGCACGAAGTTCCACCGCTCCTGGGAGCGCTCGAAGTTCTTCGCGGGGTCCCAGCGCGACGGGGACTGGATGATGCCGGCGAGCATCGCGCCCTCGGAGACGGTCAGCTCCCCGACGTCCTTGTCGAAGTACGCATGCGCCGCGGCCTGGATGCCGGACGCGCCGCGGCCCCAGTAGATCGTGTTGAGGTAGTTCTCGAGGATCTCGTCCTTGGTCTTCTCCTTGGAGATCTTGACCGCGAGGACGACCTCCTTGTACTTGCGCCAGAGGGAGAAGTCGTCCTCCCCCGTGGACACCTTGATGTACTGCTGGGTGATGGTCGACCCACCGCCGACGCCGCCGGTGAGCTGGTTGTAGACCGCCCGGCCGATGCCCATGAAGTCGAAACCGGGGTTGGAGTAGAAGGAACGGTCCTCGGCGGCCAGCACGGCGTGGCGGACGTGCATCGGCACCTTGTCGAGCGTGACCGCGATCCGGTTCTCGTTGTCCGGCCGCAGGGTGGCGAGGTCGGTGCCGTCGGCGAACTTGAACGTGGCCACCTGGGCGAGCGCCACGTCCTGCGACGAGGGCACCGGGAAGATGAACCAGCCGATCGCGAACGCGATGAACGGCCCGAGCAGCATCAGGCCGAGCGCTGCGAGGCCGATCCGGCGCACGCGGCGCCACGGCGAGACCTTCGTGCGGCCCCTGCTGCGCGCCGTGGGCGGGCGCGGCCGCGCCTGCGCGGCGGCGCGGGCGCCCGGGCCGCTGACGATCGCGGTGGCGTCGTCGTCCTCGTGGGTGAGCAGTGGCACCGCCGGGGCGGGGCCCGGCGGGCGCGACCGCCCCGCGGGGACCGGGGGCCCGTCGGCCCGGTAGCGCTGCGGCGGGACGCGGTGGTCCGGCGGCGGCCCCTGCCTGTGGTGCGGGCCGCGCGGCGCGCCGGGCCCGCCCCGCCTCGGCGGCGGGGGGCCGTACGGACTCCGGGGGCGGCCCCGTGGTGCGTCGAACCGGGGGTCGCGCTGATCACTCACCGCTGCTCCGGGGGTTCGGGGGAAGGGTTGGTGCGGTCACTCGGCGGCGGTCCTGCGTCGGTCGGACCCGCGGCTGTGGGGAGCGTCACCCCGGCCCATCACGTAGGACAGGACGAGGTGGTTCCAGCTGCAGGTGCGGCAGACCTCCACCACGTAGACGGTGAAGTCGGCGTGGACGTTCGCCAGCTGCTCGATCTCCTCGGGCTTGCGCGCCGATCCCGCGGCGTGCCGGAGCTCGTCTCCGAAGATCCACGAGACCTGCGTGAGGCGCTCCTTGCGGCAGACCGGGCAGCTGCGATCGGTCTCCTCGCCGTGGAAACGCGCTGCTCGGAGCAGGTACGGGCTCGCGTCGCACACCTCGGCGACCCCGACCCGACCGGCGTGGACGTCCGCGAGCAGCGCACGGCGCTGCAACGCGTAGTCGACCACCTGCCGCTGGGTGCGCACCCGGTCAGGGTACGCGGAGAGCGCCCGCGAACGCGCGTGAACGCCTCCGGCAGCCCGATCGATCGACGACGGGTCGTCCCGTCGCGATTTCAGGACTGCACCCAGATGTATCGGCTCGATATACTGCAGCGCGCTATCGACGCGTCGTATCGCAGCGCGGCAACGGAGGTGAGGTCGTCATGCTCGAGCTGGCGATCCTCGGCGTGCTCCAGGAGGCCCCCGCGCACGGCTACGAGCTGCGCAAGCAGCTCAGCCTGCGGTTGGGCGGCTTCCGGCTGTTCTCCTACGGGTCGCTGTACCCGGCGCTGCGCCGCCTGACCCGCGCCGGCCTGATCGTCGAGGACCCCGAACACCAGGAAGCGGAGCCGGGGTCCTGGTCGCGGCGCAGCAGGCGGGTGTACCGGATCACGGCGGAGGGAAAGGAGCGCCTCGCCGAGCTGCTGTCCGAGTCCGGGCCGCAGGCGTGGGACGACGAGGGCTTCGGGGTGCACCTGGCCTTCTTCTCCCGCACGCCGGCGGAGGCGCGGATGCGGATCCTCGAGGGCCGCAGACGCGCCATGGAGGAACGTCGCGAAGGTCTGCGCGCGGCGCTCAGCCGGGCCCGCGAGCAGATCGACAACTACACCCAGCAGCTCCACCAGCTCGGGCTCGACGCGTGCGAGCGGGAGGTGCGTTGGCTCAACGAGCTGATCGCCACCGAGCGCGCGGCGCAGGACGAGGCCCGGGAATCGCCAGCACCTGAAGGGCAAGACCAGGAAGACGAGAGAAGGAGCCGCAATGAGTGAGGTCCGTGTCGCGATCGTCGGCGTGGGGAACTGCGCGGCGTCGCTGGTGCAGGGCGTGCACTACTACGCGGACGCCGATCCGGCCACGCGCGTCCCCGGTCTCATGCACGTCGACTTCGGCGGCTACCACGTCCGCGACGTCAAGTTCGTCGCCGCCTTCGACGTGGACGCCAAGAAGGTCGGGCGCGACCTCTCCGAGGCGATCACGGCGAGCGAGAACAACACGATCAAGATCTGCGACGTCCCGCCGCTCGACGTCCAGGTGCAGCGCGGCCACACCCTCGACGGGCTCGGCCGGTTCTACCGCGAGACGATCGAGGAGTCCGACGACGAGCCGGTCGACGTCGCCCAGGTGCTGCGCGACACCCGAGCCGACGTGCTCGTGTCGTACCTGCCCGTCGGCAGCGAGGCGGCCGACCGCTTCTACGCGCAGGCGGCCCTCGACGCCGGCGTGGCGTTCGTCAACGCCCTTCCGGTGTTCATCGCCTCCGACCCGGAGTGGGCCGAGAAGTTCCGCGTCGCGAGCGTGCCCATCATCGGTGACGACATCAAGAGCCAGGTCGGCGCCACCATCACCCACCGGGTCCTGGCCCGCCTCTTCGAGGAGCGCGGCGTCCAGCTCGACCGCACGATGCAGCTCAACGTCGGCGGGAACATGGACTTCCTCAACATGAAGGAGCTGGAGCGGCTCGAGTCGAAGAAGATCTCCAAGACCCAGTCGGTCACCTCCCAGGTCGACCGCGAGCTGGGCAAGGAGAACGTCCACATCGGGCCGTCGGACTACGTGTCGTGGCTCGACGACCGCAAGTGGGCCTACGTCCGGCTCGAGGGCAGGGCGTTCGGCGACGTGCCGCTGAACCTCGAGTACAAGCTCGAGGTCTGGGACTCGCCGAACTCGGCGGGCATCATCATCGACGCCGTGCGCGCGGCGAAGATCGCCAAGGACCGCGGCATCGGTGGGCCGATCCTGTCCGCGTCGAGCTACTTCATGAAGTCCCCGCCGGAGCAGTACAGCGACGACGTCGCCCGCGAGGCGGTGGAGAAGTTCATCAGGGGTGAAGTGGAGCGCTGACCGGCTCCCGTAGCCCCTTCGGCCCCGGGCGTGGCCTCGAGCCACGACCGGGGCCGATTTCTTTGCAGATCGACAACCTTTACGAAAACGGGCACTCGGTTCCAGACCGGAAACAACTTCACTCGTCCGCACCAATCACGAACGCATCACGGCACATCTTGTGCCGCAGGTCACCCAGGGTATGGCGACCGGACGCGCCGCCAGGCCAGCCAAATCACACCACTATGCCCCGTTCGGCGTAGCGCGCGGGCGCCGAGATTCACCGGATAGCGCGGGCCATATTGAGAGATGCGTCATGGCAACCCGATGAAATGCGTTCGTAATCTGCCGGACGGCCGTGCGCCACCGATGCCCACCCGGGGCGTCGGGCGCAGGGTCACCGCCGGACAGGCGGGAGGCGGCACGGCCCAGCTGCGAGACGAGGCCGTGCAGGGCGCCCCCGTCGGCCCCGCGGGCTCCCCCCGGCTCGCGGGGCCCGTCCGCCGGTGCGACACCCCGAGGACCACCCGTGCCCAAGAAGCTCCCCTCTCTCGTGGCTCGCGTCGCGGTCGTGACCACCACCGCCGCCGCCGCGTCCGTGTTCTCCGTGCTCCCCGCCGCCGCCGAGCCGGCACCGGCCGTCACCCCGGTCGCCGCCGCCGGCGCGCTCCCGCAGCCCGCAGCCGCGGCGGCCGCGACCCGCACCGCCGCCCTCGAGCACGCGATGAGCAAGATCGGCGCCCCGTACCGGTACGGTGCGGCCGGCCCGAACGCCTTCGACTGCTCCGGCCTCGTGTCGTGGGCGTTCAAGAAGGCGGGCGTGTCGCTGCCGCGCACCAGCCGGGCGATGTCGAAGGTCGGCACGCCGGTCTCGCGCGACCAGCTGCGGCCGGGCGACCTCGTGTTCTTCTACAAGCCGGTGAGCCACGTCGGCATCTACATCGGCAACGGCAAGATCGTGCACGCCAGCAACAAGAAGAGCCCGGTGAAGGTCTCCGACATGAGCCGGATGAAGTTCAACTCCGCCCGCCGCATCTGACCGGCGGGTCCGTCGAAGGATCGATGCCGGGCCCCGCCCGCGCTCGTACGATCGAAGGCGTGAGCCAGGACGCCGACCGCCGTCACCTGCGGGTCTCCGATGCCGACCGCGCCGAGGTGGCCGAGCGGCTGCGGATCGCCCTCGACGAGGGCAGGCTCGACATCACCGAGTACGACGAGCGGGTGCGCTCGGCGTACGCCGCCACCACCTACGGCGAGCTCGAGCCGCTCACCGCCGACCTGCCGCCCCCGGCCCCGCCCGCCGTCAAGGAGACGGCCGCCGTCGACCGCCGCAAGTGGGTCGAGGAGTGGCGCGAGTGGGCGGGCGGCGCGATCATCATGATCACCATCTGGGGCGTGGTGTCGCTCGTGTCGGGCTCGCTGCACATGTTCTGGCCGGCCATCCCGCTCGCGATCTGGGCGGCCGTCATCGTCGCGGGCGCGATCGAGAAGAAGAAGGAGAACGACGCCTAGCCGCTGTTACCGCGTGGCCTCGGCGAGGGCGAGCAGCGAGAGGGCGTCGTGGTCCGGCGTGCCCGGCTCGGCCTGGAAGACGGTGATCCGGATCCCGTCGTCGCTCGTGCGCAGCACCTCCCACGTGGTGGTGACCGTTCCCACCGCGGGGTGGTGGAAGGCCTTCTGGGTCCCGACCTTGCGGCGGACGTCGTGGCGCGCCCACAGCGAGGCGAACTCCGGGCTCGCCGCGGACAGCTCCTCGACCAGCGCCGCGACGTCGGGCGCCTCGGGGTCGGTGGCGAGCACGGTGCGCAGGTCGGCCACGGCGCCCGCGGCCGTCGTCTGCCAGTCGGCGAACAGCGTCCGCGCGAGCGGGTGCCGGAAGATGTAGCGAACCGTGTTGCGCTGCTCGGGCGGCCAGTCCGTGAGGCCCTGGTAGAGCGCGTACCCCTCGGGGTTGGCGGCGAGGACGTCGCCGGTGCGGCCCAGCACCAGGGACGGGCACGGCCGCAGGTTCTCCAGCAGCAGCCGCAGCCCCGCCGGGACCGTCCGCGCAGCCGGGCGGCGCACCGGCCTGCGCCGTGCGGCGTGGTCGGCGAGCGCGAACAGGTGCGCCCGGGCGTCGTCGTCGAGCTGCAGGGCGTTCGCCAGCGCCCCGAGCACCGCGCTGCTCGGGTTGCGCTCCTTGCCCTGCTCCAGCCGGATGTAGTAGTCGACGCTCACCCCGGCGAGGGCGGCGAGCTCCTCCCGCCGCAGGCCCGGCGTGCGCCGCAGGCCCACGCCGACGGGCAACCCCACGTCCTCCGGCCGCACCCGGGCCCGGCGGGCCCGCAGGAACGCGGCCAACGCTGTCGAGCTCACGCCACCATGGTCGCGCGAACGGCGCGGTCGTGGGTGGCCCTGTCACTGCTACCGACGCGAGGACCAGGAACGGCACGACCTGAACGGCGCGCGCGAACGGCCCGATCGTGGTGGCATGCAGACCTCGACCCCTGTGCGTGAACGCCCCACCTCGACCGCGCCGCGGCGCTGGAAGATGTGGGTGCTGCTGACCCTCGCGATCTACCCGCTGATCCTCCTTCTCGTCACGCTGACGAATCCGCTGCTGGCCGGGCTACCCACGGCCGTGCGCTTCCTCGTCGTGGTGCCGCTCATGTCCTCGACGGTGGTCTGGGTGGTGATCCCCCAGATCCACCGCTGGTTCGGGCGGTGGCTCACGACCTGACCGCCGATCGGCGAGATCCGGCCCGGTCGGCGGCCCCGGTGATCCGTACGGCGGCGCACGTGCTCGAGGGCTCGGCGGGCGGCTGCGCGTCCGCGACCGCGGTGACAGGTGTGGCCGGGGGCAGCCTTCTCGCGCCTCCGAACCGGAGTCGGCGGCCGGCGGTCCGCGCCCGGGGCCCACGATCTCGATCATGCCGACCACCGACCTCGCGCCGTTCCACCTCGCCGCCCGGAACGGCTACTTCGAGGGCGTGCACGTCGAGACGGTCACCGCACTGACGCGGCCAGGCGTCGCTCGCCGAGCTGATCACCGGCGAGGTGGACGTCGCCTACGGCGGCTGCACCCGTTCTCCGTGGCGCAGAGCCGGGGCGCAGCCGACCTGCGCGTCGTCGCGGACGCCTCGTCGGCCGCGCCGGCCACCACGATGGTCGTGGCGCTGCCCGGCTCCGGGGTGCGCTCACTCGCCGATCTCGCGGGCAAGCGGATCGCGGTCACCGCGACCAACACGATCTCCGCCACGTTCGGTGAAGTCGGCGGTGCGGGAGGCCGGGGTCGCCCCTTCCGGGGTGCAGCGGATCAGCATCCCGTTCCCCGAGACGGCGGGCCGGGCTCGACCGCGGTGACGTCGACGCGGCGTTCCAGCGCGCCCCGGCGTTCCGGGGCGGGCACCGCGCGGTCGCCGACCTGTGCTTCGCCGTGGCGGCGGGCGAGCTCGTGTGCGTGGTCGGGCCCCGTCCGGTTGCGGCAGGTCGACGCTGCTGCGCGCCGTCGGCGGGTTGCTCGCGCCGGAGCACGGCGAGGTCCGGCTGCGCGGCGACCCCGTCCGCGGGGTGCCGCCGGACCTCGCGATCGTGTTCCAGGACTACACCCGCTCCCTCTTCCCGTGCTCACCACGCGTCAGAACGTCGCGTTCCCCCTGCGGTGGCGCGGGTTCGACCGGGCCACCCGGCGCCGGCCGAGGACGCCGTGCACCGCGTCGGGCTCGCCGGCAGCGGCGACCGGTAGCCGTGGCAGCTGTCCGGCGGCAGGCAGCAGCGCGCGGCGATCGCCAGGGCGCTGGTCTGCCGGCCCACCGTCCTCCCGGTGGACGAGCCGTTCGCGTCGGTCGACGCGCAGACCCGCCTCGAGCTGGAGGACCCGCTGCCCAGGTCCAGCCCGGGTTACCGGACGTCAGACCACCACGTTGACCAGGCGGCCGGGCACCACGATCACCTTGCGGGGCGAGCGGCCGTCCAGCGTGGCGGCGACCTTCTCGTCGGCCAGCGCCGCCTGCTCCACCTGCTCGTTGGTGGCGTCGGCGGGCACGGTGACGCGCGAGCGCACCTTGCCGTTGATCTGGATCGGGTACTCGACGGTCTCGGCCACCAGGTAGCGCTCGTCGGCCACCGGGAACGGCTGGTAGGCCAGGGTGGTGTCGTGGCCCAGCTTCGCCCACAGCTCCTCGGCGATGTGCGGCGTCAGCGGCGCCATCATCAGCACCAGCGGCTCCGCGACGGAGCGGGGCACGCCGACCGAGCCGTAGACCTTGGTCAGGTGGTTGTTCAGCTCGATCAGCTTCGCGGCGGCGGTGTTGTAGCGCAGGCCCTCGTAGTCGCTGCGCACCCCGGCGATCACCCGGTTCAGGATGCGCAACGTCTCGGTGTCCGGCTCGTCGTCGGTCACCCGGGTCTCGCCGGTGTGCTCGTCCACCAGGTTGCGCCACACGCGCTGCAGGAACCGGTGCGAGCCGATCACGTCGCGGGTGGACCAGGGCCGGGACGCCTCCAGCGGGCCCGTCGACATCTCGTACAGGCGGAACGTGTCGGCGCCGTAGCGCTCGCACATCTCGTCGGGCGTCACCACGTTCTTCAGCGACTTGCCCATCTTCCCGTACTCCTGGCGCACGGGCTGGCCGTTCCACGTGAAACGGCCGTGTTCGTCCTCGACCACCTCCTCGGCCGGGACGTAGGCGCCGCGGGCGTCGGTGTAGGCGTAGGCCTGGATGTAGCCCTGGTTGACCAGCCGGCGGAACGGCTCCTCGGAGCTCAGGTGGCCCAGGTCGTACAGGACCTTGTGCCAGAACCGCGCGTACAGCAGGTGCAGCACCGCGTGCTCGACCCCGCCGACGTACAGGTCGACGCCACCCGGGTCGTCCGGCCGCGACGGGTCCTTGCCCATCCAGAACTTCTCGACCTCGGGGTCGACGAACCGCTCGTGGTTCTCCGGGTCCAGGTAGCGCAGCGGGTACCAGCACGAACCCGCCCACTGCGGCATCGTGTTGGTCTCGCGCCGGTAGCGCTTCCTGCCCTCGCCCAGGTCCAGCTCGACCTCGACCCAGTCCTTCGCGCGCGACAGCGGCGGCTCGGGCTCGGTGTCGGCGTCCTCGGGGTCGTAGGTCTTGGGGGAGTAGTTCTCCAGGTCCGGCAGCTCGACCGGCAGGTGGTCGGGCGGCAGGGCGATCGGGCCGTGCTCGTCCCAGACGATCGGGAACGGCTCGCCCCAGTACCGCTGGCGGGAGAACAGCCAGTCGCGCAGCTTGTACTGCACGACCGCCTCGCCTGCGCCCTTGCCCGCCAGCCACTCGGTGATGGCCTGCTTCGCCTCGGCGACGCCCAAGCCGTTCAGGCTGATCTCGTCGTTGGCCGAGTTGATCGCGGGCCCGTCACCGGTGTACGCCTCGCCGTCCCAGCCCTCGGGCGGCTGCACGGTGCGCACGATCGGCAGACCGAACTCCTTCGCGAAGTCCCAGTCGCGCTGGTCCTGGCCGGGCACGGCCATGATCGCGCCGGTGCCGTAGCCCATCAGCACGTAGTCGGCGACGAACACCGGGATGTGCTCGCCGTTGACCGGGTTGGTGGCGTACGCGCCGGTGAAGACGCCCGTCTTCTCCTTGTTCTCCTGCCGGTCCAGCTCCGACTTGCGCGCGGCGGCGTCCCGGTAGGCGGAGACGGCCTCGCGCGGCGTCGCGGCGCCACCGGTCCAGCGCTCGTCGACGCCGTCGGGCCACCGCTCGGGCACGATCTCGTCGACCAGCGGGTGCTCGGGGGCCAGCACCATGTAGGTGGCGCCGAACAGCGTGTCCGGGCGGGTGGTGAAGACCTCGATCTCGGTGCCGTCGACGGGGAAGCGGACCTGGGCGCCCTCGGAGCGGCCGATCCAGTTCCGCTGCATCGTCTTGATCGACTCCGGCCAGTCCAGCCGGTCCAGGTCGTCGATCAGGCGGTCGGCGTACGCCGTGATCCGCATCATCCACTGCTTCAGGTTGCGGCGGAACACGGGGAAGTTGCCCCGCTCGCTGCGCCCCTCCGCGGTGACCTCTTCGTTGGCCAGCACCGTGCCCAGGCCGGGGCACCAGTTGACGGGCGCCTCGGAGACGTAGGCCAGCCGGTAGCCGTCCAGCACGGCACGCTGCTCGGGCCTGGTCAGCTCGGACCACGCACGGCCGTCGGGCGTGGGCCGCTTGCCCTGCGCGAACTCGGCCTCCAGCTCGGAGATCGGCCGGGCCTTGTTCTGCTCCTCGTCGTACCAGGAGTTGAAGATCTGCAGGAAGATCCACTGGGTCCAGCGGTAGAACTCCACGTCGGTGGTGGCCACCGACCGGCGCTCGTCGTGGGCCAGCCCCAGCTGGCGCAGCTGCGCCTTGTACCGCTTGATGTTCTCCTCGGTGGTCTTCCGCGGGTGCGTGCCGGTCTGCACCGCGTACTGCTCCGCGGGCAGGCCGAACGCGTCGAAGCCCATGGCGTGCAGGACGGTGCGGCCGTTCATCCGCAGGTAGCGGCCCAGCACGTCGGTGCCGATGAAGCCCAGCGGGTGGCCGACGTGCAGCCCGGCTCCCGAGGGGTACGGGAACATGTCCAGCAGGTAGACCTTGTCGCGGCCGACGACACCGGGCTCGCCCCACGGCCCTGCCGGGTTGGGGGCGTGGAACGTGCCCTCGCGCTCCCACCGGTCCTGCCACCGGCGCTCGATCTGCGCGGCCAGCGCGGCGCCGTAGCGGAACGGCGGGGTGCCGTCGTTGCCGGCGGTCTCGGCGCGCTCGGGCGCGGCTGCGGTCGTGTCCGTGCTCATGTCCCGCTCCTGGGAAGTCCGTTGGTGGCCCGAAACCAGAAGACCCCCCTGCCCGAGGCAGAGGGGGTCGGCCGCGCCGGGGCGTGTGACACGCTCAGTGCGGCGCGGCCTCGAGAAGAAGTCGGCGAGCCACGTCCCCAGGGTAGCGCCGCCCCTTCGGCCGGCGCGATCGGGTATGCGCGGGACAGCCGGACGAGCCCGCGAGCGGGCCGGTGGTGACCTGCGGAGGAGACACGCAGGACCCGAGGAACGAGCACCCCAGCACCGAGGGAGCGGGACGCCGCCTCACCGGGGCCCACGAGCCGCCGCAACGACCACGGACACCCCCCGAGCGGGCCCGGCGGCGACCCGCGGAGGAGGCCCGCAGGGCGCGAGGAACGAGCGCCCGAGCACCGGGGAGCGGGGCGCCGCCTCATCGGGGCCCGCGAGCCGCCGGAGCGAAGCGGAGGCGATCCAACGCAGTAGCCTGGTTCGCGTGCCGCTTCCCGTCCGCCTGACCCTCGGCGTCCTGCTCGTCGTCCTCGGTGCCGCGCTCCTCGTGATCGCGCTGCTGGGGATGCGGCGGAAGCTGCGGCGCAACCGCTGGGCCGGGGTGCGCACGGTCGCGAGCCTGCGTTCGGAGGCCGCCTTCGCGGTGGCCAACCAGGTGGCCGCGGCGCCGCTGGGCGCGGCGGGTGGCGTGGCCGTCGCGGGCGGCGCTGCGCTGCTGGCGGGCGCCACCGGCGTGCTCGGGTGGACGCTGTTCGCGGTGAGCACGCTCGCGGCCCTCGTCCTCACCGGGGTGGGGGGTGTCGCGGGCGACCGCGCGGCCGCCGCCGTGCCGCTGCCCGCGCCCGGGCCGTCGGCCTGCGCGGGGACGTGCGCCGGCTGCGACCTGGTGGCGGGCTGCCGCACCGCGGCGGCGACCACCCAGGAGGCGGCCTCCCGGAACGGCTAGTTGTTCCGCAGGTCCAGCGGGTACGTCGCGAGCAGCGCGAGCGGCATCCCCTGCCGGCGCAGCACGTGGCCCCACAGGCTGCCGTTGTTGCGGGCCAGCACGTCGTCGGGGATGGCGGGCACGACGATCCAGTCGCCCCGCGCGATCTCGGCCGCGAGCTGCCCGGCGTCCCACCCCGAGTAGCCGGCGAACACGCGCAGGCCGCGCAGCCGCGGCGCGATCGCGGCCGGGTCGGAGTCGAGGTCGACCAGCGCCACCGGGCCGCGCACCGCGATCAGCCCGTCGACCGCGTTCGGGTCCTGCCCGGTGCGCACGGCCGCGAGGCACAGCGCCGTCTCGCTCTCCACCGGGCCCCCGACGAAGACCGACGGCGGCTGTGACGACAGCGGCGCCCACGACGGGAGCACGTCGCGCACGGTGACCTCGCTCGGGCGGTTCAGCACGACCCCGAGCGTGCCCCGCGGACGGTGCTCGATGATGTAGATCACGGTGCGGCGGAAGTGGGGGTCGAGCAGGCCGGGAGCCGCTACGAGCAGCGTGCCCGGGGCCACCTCCGAACCGGGAACCGAACCAGAACGGGAGCGCTCGTCCACCACGCGAACATCGTTGCACCCCGCCCGGGGCAGTAGCCTCCAGCCGTGCCGTCTTCGGGCTCGGGTGCGCCGTCCGCCGCTGCCGAGGCCCCCGGCTCGACCCGGGGGAGCAGGCTCGGCCTCGTCCGGTTCGTGCGGACCGGGGGCTTCCGGCGGCTGTTGGGTGTGCGCTTCGCCACGCAGTGGGGCGACGGCATGTTCCAGGCCGCCCTGGGTGGCGCCGTGCTGTTCAACCCCGAGCGGCAGGCCGACCCGCTGGCCGTCGCGGCCGGGCTCGCCGTGCTGCTGCTGCCGTACTCGCTCGTCGGGCCGTTCGCGGCGGCGCTCATCGACCGCTGGGACCGCAGGCGGGTCCTGCTGGGCGCGAGCCTCGTCCGGGCGGTGCTCGTGGTGGTCGTCGCGGCGGTGGTCCTGTCCGGCGGGGCGGGCCTCGCGCTCTACCTGCCGGCGCTCGCGGCGGCCGGGGTGAACCGGTTCGTGCTCGCCGCGCTGTCGGTCGCGCTGCCCCACGTCGTGCCGCGGCAGCACCTGGTGGAGGCCAACACCTTCGCCGTGACGGCAGGCGCCGCGGTGGCCGCCGTCGGTGGGGCGAGCGCGATCGGGTTGCGCGAGCTCGTCGGCACGGGCGACGCGGGATCGGGCGTGGTGACCCTGGTCGGCGTCGCGGGGTCGCTCACGGCCGCGGTCGTCGCCGCGGGCTTCCGGCGCAGGCAGCTCGGCCCCGACCGCACCGACGGGCGCCGGTCCACGATCGCGAGCGTCCTGCACGGGTTCTCCGACGGGGCGCGGGCCACGATCGCCACCCCGTCGGTCGCGGGCGCGTTCCTGGCGCTCGGGACGCACCGGCTCGCGTTCGGCGTCTCGACGCTGCTCACGCTGCTGCTGTTCCGCTACGCGTTCACCGACGCGGGCCCGCTCCGCGCTGGCATGGCCGGCCTCGGCGAGGCCGTCGTGCTCGCCGCGGCCGGGCTGGGCGCGGCCGCCGTGGTCACGCCGTGGATGGTGCGCCGGTGGGGGCGGCCGCGCACGGTGCGGGTGTCGCTCGTCGTCGCCACACTCGCCCAGCTCACGCTCGCGGCCCTGCTGTCGCTGCCGATCGTGATGGTGGCGGCGTTCGTCCTGGGTCTCACCGGGCAGGTCGTCAAGCTCTGCGCCGACGCCGCCGTGCAGGCCGAGGTCGGCGACGAGGTGCTCGGGCGCGTGTTCGCCCTCTACGACATCGTGTTCAACGTCGGCTACGTGCTGGCCGTGGCGTGCGCCGCCCTGCTCAGCCCGCCGGACGGGGCGGCGCCGTGGCTGTTCGGCAGCGCCGCCGTGCTGTACGTGGTCGGCCTCGCGGGGCACGACCTGCAGCTGCGCCGGGCCCGCAGGCGCGCGGCGGCCTGACCGTCAGGCCAGGCCGTTCTCCGCAGCCCACCGGCGCAGCTCGGCCTCGGCCTCCTCGCGGGGGAGCGGCCCGCGTTCCATGCGCAGCGCCAGCATGTGCTTGTAGGCCTTGCCCACCAGCGGGCCGGGCGGGATGCCCAGGATCTCCATGATCTCGTTGCCGTTCAGGTCCGGGCGGATGGCGTCGAGCGCCTCCTTCTCGCGCAGGCGGGCGATCCGCTCCTCGAGGGAGTCGTAGTTGCGCTGCAGCGCGGCGGCCCGGCGGCGGTTGCGGGTGGTGCAGTCCGATCGCACGAGCTTGTGCAGCCGGTCCAGCAGCGGGCCCGCGTCGGTGACGTAGCGGCGGACCGCGGAGTCGGTCCACTCGCCGCCCGAGTACCCGTGGAAGCGCAGGTGCAGGAACACCAGCTTCGAGACGTCGTCGACGATCGCCTTCGGGTACTTCAGCTCGCGCAGCCGCTTGCGCACCATCTTCGCCCCGACCACCTCGTGGTGGTGGAAGCTCACGCGCCCGTCGGGCTCCTTGCGTCGCGTCGCGGGCTTGCCGACGTCGTGCAGCAGGGCGGCGAGCCGCAGCACGAGGTCCGGCCCCTCGGTCTCGCGGTCGATCGCCTGCTCCATGACGACGAGCGAGTGCGTGTAGACGTCCTTGTGCTGCATGTGCTCGTCGATGGCGAGCCGCATGGCGGGGACCTCGGGGAGCACCTGCTCGCACAGGCCGGTGTCGACCATCAGCTCGATCGCCCGGCGCGGGTGCTTGCCGAGGATCAGCTTCGTGAGCTCGGCCTGTACGCGCTCGCGGGTGATGCGCGAGAGCTCGCCCGCCATATTCGTCATGGCGACGACAACCCGCTCGCTCGGGGTGAGGCCGAGCTGCGAGACGAACCGGGCGGCGCGCAGCATCCGCAGCGGGTCGTCGGCGAAGGAGTCTTCGGGCGCCGTCGGCGTGTCGAGGACGCCCGCGGCCAGCGCGGCGAGCCCGCCGTGCGGGTCGACGAAGCGCCGCTGCGACCCGGTGAGCTCGACCGCCATCGCGTTCACCGTGAAGTCGCGCCGGACCAGGTCGTCCTCGATCGACTCGCCGAAGCTCACGACCGGCTTGCGCGAGACCCGGTCGTAGGCGTCGGCGCGGAACGTCGTGATCTCGACGGTGGTGTCGCCGACGCGGGCGCCGACGGTGCCGAAGTCGATGCCGGTGTCCCACACGGCGTCGCTCCAGCCGCGCAGGACGCGGAGGATCTCCTCCGGCCGGGCGTCGGTGGTGAAGTCGAGGTCGGACACATCGCGGCCGAGCAGGGCGTCGCGGACGCTGCCGCCCACGAGGTAGAGCCGGTGGCCCGCATCGGCGAACCGGGCGGCGAGCTGCTCGGCGACCGGGCCGATCGTGACCATCTGCACAACCGCATTTTCCTGGGCTCGCAGGAGTTCGGCAGGTGCGGCGCCGGAGGCCGTGGCGGGTGCAGACACGGCGCGCCAGTCTATGCGTCCCCCGTCCGGGCGGCGACGAGGATGTGGCGAGGTCGCTACCGGCCCGGTCACCGTCGGTAGCGAGCCGGGGACCGACGGACACGGCGCACGGCTCGTGGCGGCGTTCACCGCCCATCGCTCGTTACGATCGCCACATGTCTTCATCCCGCGGCCGCTCCGGGGGGCGTCGCGGGGGCAGGTCGGTCGAACGCCGCAGGCGGCTGCGCACGGTCGACGAGACGTCGGCGGGCGGGCTCATCGTCGACCACGCCACGGGCGCAGCCGCGATCATCGGCCGCCTCGACCGCAAGGGACGACTGCTGTGGTCGCTGCCGAAGGGCCACATCGAGCCGGGGGAGACGGCCGAGGAGGCGGCGGTGCGCGAGGTCGAGGAGGAGACCGGCATCATCGGCCGTGTGGTCGCACCGCTCGGCACGATCGACTTCTGGTTCGTCGCCGAGGACCGCCGCGTCCACAAGACCGTGCACCACTTCCTGCTGCAGGCGCTCGGCGGCGAGCTGTCCGACGACGACGTCGAGGTCGCCGAGGTGGCGTGGGTCCCGCTCGAGGAGCTCGAGCAGCGCCTCGCCTACGCCGACGAACGCCGTTTGATCAGGAGAGCCACCGAGCTGCTGGAGGAGACCGCGTGAAGCCGGTCGCGACGCTCGTCGCGATCACCCTGCTGGCGCTGGCCGGGCTGTTCGGCACCGGTCCGGTCGCCGGCGCGGCCGCGGAGCCCTCGGCGGCGGGGCAGCGGGCGGCGGACGGCCCGCTGCGGCTGGACCTCACGGACATGTCCCCCCGGGTGGTCGCGGCGGGCGGCCCGCGCGACCTCGTGGTGGCCGGCACGATCACCAACACCGGCGACGTGCCGGTGCACGACCTGCTCATCCGGGTGCAGCGCGGCGACCCGCTCCAGTCGGAGGGCGCGCTGCGCGACGCGCTGGACGGCACCGCGCGCACCGACGCGATCACACCGCAGTTCATGCCGCTCCCGGGCGAGCTCGCGCCCGGTGAGCAGATGCCGGTGCGGCTCACGCTGCCGCTGCGGGGAGCGCCGGAGACGAGCCTCGCGCTCGAGTCCACCGGTGTGCACGAGCTGCTCGTCAACGTCAACGGGTCGCCGGGGGACGGGCCGCGCGCCCGGCTCGACGCGGCGCGGGTGCTGCTGCCGGTGCTGTCGCTGCCGCCCGACCCGGAGGCCCCCGACGAGGTGCCCCAGGCCACCACCGGGGGCGCGACGCCGTTCGCGATGCTGGTGCCGATCACGGACGTGCCGCGCAGGCTCGCGACCGTCCCCGGCGAGCCGACCCTGCTCACCGACGACGAGCTGGCCACCTCGTTCACCCCCGAGGGACGCCTCGGCGGCGTGGTGGGCGCGCTCGCCCGCAACGCCCCCGAGGGCTCCCGGGTGCGGGAGGCGACGTGCCTCGCGATCGACCCGGACCTGGTGCAGACCGCCGCGCTGATGAGCAGCTCGGACGGCTACCAGGTCCTCGGCCCGGACGGCGCGCCGGTGCCGGGCGCGGGCGGGGCGGCCGCGGCTCAATGGCTCCAGCAGCTCGCCTCGGTGGCGCGCACCGGCTGCGTGGTGGCCCTGCCCTTCGCCGACGCCGACCTCGTCGCCCTCACCCGCGCCGGCCTGACCGACCTCGCCGAACGCGCGATCACCGAGGGGCGGCAGGTGCTGCAGGAGATCCTCCAGGCGCCGGTGGTCCCGGACGTGACGTGGCCGGTCGAGGGCGCCGTCGACGAGGCGACGCTCGCGCTGGCGGCGCGCGCGGGCGGGCGGTCGCTGCTGCTGTCGGCGGACGCCGTCGAGCAGCGCCGCGCGACGGGGGACGCGGGCGTGTTGCCGATCGCGGGTGGGCAGCGCACCCAGTTCGCGGTGCTCACCGACCCGCTCCTCACCCGGGCCGCCGCCGGCCTCCCGGACGCGCCGGGAGGCGACCTCGGCGCGATGCGACGCAGCTCGGCGTCGTCGGCGAGCCCCGCGGGCACCTCGAGCCCGCTGTCCACGCAGGACCTCATCGGGGCGCTCGCGTTCCGCACGCAGGACCCGGAGGACATCGCCGAGCGCGCGAGCGGTCCGCTCGTGCTCGCCCCACCGCACCAGTGGATCGCGGGCGGCGCCGCCACCGAGGCGCTGCTCGGCGCCGTGGACCAGCTGCTCGACGTCGGGCGGATCGTGCCGCAAGCCCTCGACGACCTGCTCGCCGTCGGGCCGCCGACGGGCACGGCCGCCCTGCCGATCACCTACCCGCTGCACGTCGGCGCGCGCGAGGTGACCGGGCCCGCCATCGACCGGGTCCGCGCCACCTCGGCGGCCATCGAGGACCTCGCCACCGCCGCCGTGCCGAACTCCGAGGTCGGCGTCAGCCCCGAGGAGGCGTTCACCCCCCTGCGGCGCGGCCTGCTGCGCCCGGTGTCGGCGGCGTGGCGCGCCCGGCCCGAGGCGGCCGAGGCCGCGGCCGAGGAGCTCGCCGACCGGGTGGCCGCGCTCAGGGGTTCCATCCGCGTGCTCGAGCCGCCCGGCCCCTACTCGCTCGGCACGTCCGACGCGCCGCTGCTCATCACCGTGGCCAACGGCCTCCCGGTCACCGTGCGGGTGAACGTGGACATCCTGCCGTCGTCCGGCCTGCGGGTCGCCCCGATCGAACCCCAGGAGGTGCCGCCGCTGGGCAGGCGCCAGGTGCGGGTGAGCGCGCAGGTGACCCGGTCCGGCCAGTTCAGCGTCCAGGCGACGGTGCGGACGCCCGGCGGCGAGCTGCTCGGGCAGCCGAGCCGGTTGCGGGTCCGCTCCACCGCCTACGGCACCATCACGGTGTGGCTGACGGCGAGCGCGGGCATCCTGCTGGTGGTGCTGGCCGGCCGCAGGATCGTGCGCCGAATCCGTGGGGAGCCGCCGAACGGACGGCCCGGCTCGGCCCCGCCGCCCAGCCCCCCGGACCGCCCGACCGACCCGCGCGCCCCCCACGCGGGGGAGGCGTTCCCCGACCCGAACGCCGTCACGGACCGCCTCCCGGCGGTCCCGCCGCCGGGCCACCGCCGCCCGCCCGGCCCCCCGCGCGTCCCGAGCCCGTGACCGACCCGGCGCCGGACGACGCGGTCACCGAACGGATCCCGGTCGTGCCGGCGTCGCAGCCGCGGTCCGAACCGTCGCTGGGCCGGTCCAGCAGCCTGATGGCGCTGGGCAGCCTGGCCAGCCGGATCACCGGGTTCCTGCGGCAGGTCGCGCTGTTCACGGTGCTCGGCGCCACCGTGCTCAACGACTCCTACACGCTGTCGAACACGCTGCCGAACATCGTCTACGAGCTGCTCATCGGCGGCGCGCTCAGCAGCATGATGATCCCGCTGCTGGTGCGGGCGCAGCGCGAGGACCCCGACGGCGGCGAGGCCTACACCCGCAAGCTGATCACGATCACCGGCGCGGCGCTGCTGCTCGCCACGGCGGCGGGCATGCTAGCCGCCCCGCTGCTGACCCGGCTCTACCTGGGCGGGCAGACCAGCAGCACGGCCGACCCCGAGCTCGCCACGACGCTCGCCTACATGCTCCTGCCCCAGGTCTTCTTCTACGGCCTGGGCGCGGTGCTCGGCGCGGTGCTCAACAGCCGCGGCTCGTTCGGGGCGTTCGGCTGGGCGCCGGTGCTGAACAACGTCGTGGTGCTCGGCGTCGTCGGCGTCTACCTCGTGGTGCCGGAGGGCGCCCGCCTGCTCGTGCTCGGCCTCGGCACGACGCTGGGGATCGCCGCCCAGACCCTCGTGCTGCTGCCCGCGGCGCGGCGCGTCGGCTTCCGGTACCGCCCACTGTGGGGTTGGGACCCACGCCTGACCAAAGCGGCAGGTCTCGGCGCGTGGGCCGTGGTCTACGTCCTGATCGGACAGGCAGGTCTGATCGTCACCACCCGGGTGGCGACCTCCGCCGACGCGGGCGCCTTCGCGATCTACACGAACGCGTGGCTCCTGCTGCAGGTGCCCTACGGCGTCCTCGGGGTCTCGCTGCTCACCGCGCTGATGCCGCGCATGTCGCGGGCCGCGGCCGAGGGCCGCACCGCGGACGTGGCCGCCGACCTGGGGCTGGGCGGCAGGCTCGCCTCGGTGCTGCTGGTGCCGATCTCGGTGTTGCTCACGGTGTTCGGCACCGCGGTCGGGGTCGCGCTGTTCGGCCTGAGGTCGGGCAACCTCGACGGCGCCGGCCGGCTCGGCGCGGCCCTCGCGGTGTCGGCGTTCGGGCTGCTCCCGTTCGCCTTCACGATGCTGCAGGCCCGCGTGTTCTACGCGCTCACCGCGCACCGCACGGCGACGTTCGTGCAGCTCTGCGTGGTGGCCACCAAGATCCCGCTGATGCTCGCCTGCCCGGCGCTGTTGGCACCGGAGGACGTCGTGCTCGGCCTCGCGGCCGCCAACAGCGCCTCGTTCGTGGTGGGCGCGGTGATCGGCCAGCTGATCCTCCGGCGGATGCTCGGCAGCGTCCCGACCGCGTCCGTGCTCGCCACCGCGGGCCGCAGCGCGATCGCCGCCGCAGTGGGCGTGCTGCTCGCCGCGGGGATCGTCGCGCTGCTCGCCGCGGGCCCGCTCGCCGGGCTCGCCCCGCTGCCCCGGGCGTGGGTCGAGCTGGGGGTCGCGGTCGTGGTCGGCGGACCGGTAACGGTGCTGGTCATGCGGCTGATAGGCATAAGTGAGGTCCGGGTCGTGATGGACCGACTCGAACGGCTCGTCGACAGGGGGAAGTCTCAGCGCGGCGCACGCCGCTGACGTAGGCTTTCCCACGGGCGAGGTGTGGTTCGCGATTGCCGGGGAGGGCGGAGCGGTGAGTGAGTTGGCGAGCCCACCGTCCGGTGCGGCCGCGCCCGGGGAGTCGACCGAGGAGGCGGCTGCTCCGGTGGACACCTCACCCCACGTGCCCGAGCAGCAACGCGCCGACGACCGGGCCGCCGCGGTCGCCGACCTGCCCACCGCGCCCGCGGTCCCGCCGGTGCCCTCGGGCACCATCGCGGGCAGCCTGCTGGCCAGCCGCTACCGGCTGCGCACCCGCGTCGGCACCGACCCCGCCGCCTGCGCGGAGTTCTGGCGGGCCGAGGACACGATCCTGCGCCGCGACGTCGCCGTCACCGTGCTGCGGCGGCCCGCGCCCGACGCGGTGTTCGACGACGGGCTCTCCGCCGTGGCGCGCGCCGAGCAGATGGTGGTGCGCACGCTGCGGTCCGGCAGCTTCGAGCACAGCGGGTGCGCCCGGCTGCTCGACGTGCTCACGCCCGGCGCCGCCAGCCTCCCGGAGGACGTACTGGGCGCCGCGGTCACCGAGTGGGTGCCCGGCCGCAGCCTCGGCGAGGTGGTGGCCGACGGCCTGATCAAGCCGCTCGCCGCGGCCCGCGCCGTCGTCCCGCTGGCCGAGGCCGCCGAGGCGGCCCATCGGCACGGGCTCGTCCTCGGCTGCGACCACCCGCAGCGCGTCCGGATCACCCCGGACGGGCGCGCGCAGCTCTGCTTCGCGCTGCCCCGCTCGAACGTCACGCCGGCCGACGACGTCCGCGGCCTCGGCGCCGTGCTCTACACGCTGCTGACCAGCCGCTGGCCGCTGTCGCCCGCGGACGCCGCCCGCGCGGGCCTCGCCGCGGCCGAACGCACCGAGGGCGGGGCGCTGCTGCCGCCGTCGGAGGTGCGGCCGGGCGTCCCGGTCGAGCTCGACACGCTGACCCAGGGCACCCTCGGCCCAGACGGCGTCCCGGGCCACGTCCACACCGCCGCCGCGGTGCAGCGCCTGCTCACCGAGGTGGTCGCCGAGGACGACCGGATGGCCCTCTTCCCGCCCGCCGACGACGGCGTTCCCTCTTCGCCCGAGGACGTGTGGCAGGACCGGGGCCACGCGGTCACCCCGCCCGACCCGCAGCGCCGCCGGAAGATGACCATCGCGCTCACCTCGCTCGGCGCCGCGGTGCTCATGGTCCTCGGCTACCTGGGCGTGCAGCTGGGCGACATGTTCGTCGACAGCGGTGGGCCGCCCATCGTCGTCGAGGGCGAGCCGGTGCAGCCCGAGCCGGGCCAGGCGCAGATCGTGCCGCTGCCCGCGGCGCCGATCGTCGGCGGCGTCAACGTCGAGGTCTACGACCAGGGCGGCGACCCCGACAACGCCGAGCGGGCCACCCGGGTCATCGACCGCGACCCGGCCACCGGCTGGAACACCTCGACCTACTACCAGCAGTTCCCGGCGTACCGGCCCGGCATCGGGATCATGGTGTCCTTCGCGTCGGCGGTGCAGCTGTCCGATCTCACGATCGTGTCGCAGAGCCGGGGCACCGTCGTCGAGATCCGCTCGGCCCCGTCGGCCGACGCCCCGCTCGCGGAGACGGAGAAGATCACCGAGGTCACCCTCGAGGGCGGTCGCACGCCGGTGTCGCTCGCCGGGAGCCAGCCCGTCGAGCACGTGCTGCTGTGGATCACCAAGCTGTCCGAGCGCGACGGGGGCTACGGCAGCGAGATCAACGAGATCGAGTTCCGCCGCGCCGGGGCCTGAGCCCGCGACTTCTGCGAAACGCCCACGGGAACGGGGCCTTGCGGCCTAGTGTCCGATCATGGGCGGGCGAAGCGACGCGGAGCTGCTCGCCGCGCACCGGGCGGGCGACCCGCGCGCGTTCGCCGAGCTGGACGCCCGGTACCGGAAGCGGCTGTGGGGGATCGCCCTGCGCACCCTCGGCCACCCCGAGGACGCCGCCGACGTCGTGCAGGAGACCCTGCTCGCCGCGTTCCGGCGGGCCGACGGCTACCGGGGCGACGCGTCGGTGCGGACGTGGCTGCACCGGATCCTGGTCAACGCCTGCATCGACCGGATCCGAAGGGAGAACCGCCACCGCACCGTCCCGCTCCCCGAGGCCGAGCCGCGGGAGCGGGGAGCGGACGTGGCGTCGGACGTCGTCACCCGGCTGTCGGTCGACGCCGCGCTCGCCGAGCTGCCCGCCCACCAGCGGGTGGCGGTGGTGCTCGTGGACGTGCACGGTTGGCCGGTCGAGGAGGTCGCCCAGGTCCTGGAGGTGCCGGTCGGCACGGTGAAGAGCCGGTGCGCCCGCGCCCGGCTCCGGCTGGGCGCGCTGCTGGGCCACGTGCGGGAGGAGGAGCGGTGACCGACCGAACCGAACGCCCCGCCCTGCCCGCCGAGCTGCTGGCCGACCTCGACGCGGGCCTGCTCGACCCCGAGCGCGCGGCCGAGGTGCGGGAGGCGGCGGCCCGGGACGCCGACGCCACGGCCGTGCTCGCCGGCCTCGCCGCGACCCGGGCCGAGCTCGCCGGGCTGGCCGACCCCCCGCTTCCCGCGAGGTACGCGGCCCGGTGGGACGCCGCCCTGGCCGCGGAGGCCGCCGCCCGCCCGAGCCGGCGGTCCCGGCGCCGGCGGGTGCGGCCGGCGCTCGTCGCGGCGGCCGTGCTCGCGGCCACCCTCGTCGTGGGGCTGCTGTGGGGACCGCGCGAGGGGGAGCCGATCTCGCTCGACGGGGTGGACCCGGTGGCGGCGGGCCTCACCGTCCGCGGCGACTTCGACGTCGGCGACCTCGCCGACCCGGGCCGCAGGGCCGCCTGCCTGCGCGCCGTCGCCCCGCCCGGCGTGGATCCGCAGGCCCCGCTGCTGGGCGGCCGCGACGTCGTCACCGGTGGGCGGGACGGGGTGCTCCTGCTGCTCGCGGGCGGGGCGCGGGGGCGCCTGCACGTCGTGGTCGTCGCGCCCGGCTGCGGACCGGACGGCGGGGTGCTGCTCGAGGCGCGCACGATCGGCGGGTGAGCCCGCTCACGTGGCCGACGGGTCCCTCTGCGGTGGAATGCCCGTTGCTGGGAAGGTGTTGCACGGCCTGTAGGAGACGAGGGAGGACGCAACCCGTGAGCAGCGATCGAGCGAGCGACGTTCGCGAACTGATCATCGTCGGGTCGGGCCCGGCCGGCTACACCGCAGCCATCTACGCGGCACGTGCCCAGCTGCGCCCCCTCGTGTTCGAGGGCACCCAGTTCGGCGGTGCGCTCATGACCACCACCGAGGTCGAGAACTACCCCGGCTTCACCGACGGGATCATGGGCCCCGAGCTGATGGAGCAGATGCGCGGCCAGGCCAAGCGCTTCGGCGCCGAGCTGCGGGCCGAGGACGTGGAGGAGATCTCCCTCCAGGGCGAGGTCAAGTCGGTGGTGGCCAACGGGGTCACCTACCGCTCTCGCGCGATCATCCTCGCGATGGGGGCCGCCGCCCGCTACCTGCACGTGCCCGGTGAGCAGGAACTGCTCGGGCGCGGCGTCAGCGCCTGCGCCACCTGCGACGGCTTCTTCTTCCGCGACAAGGACATCGCGGTGATCGGCGGCGGTGACTCGGCGATGGAGGAGGCGACCTTCCTCACCCGCTTCGCCCGCTCGGTCACGATCGTGCACCGCCGCGACGAGTTCCGCGCCTCGAAGATCATGCTCAAGCGGGCGCAGGACGACCCGAAGATGCGCTGGCGCACCAACGCCGAGGTCGTCGAGGTGCTGGGCGAGGGCAGCGTCTCCGGTTTGCGTCTTCGTGACACGAAGACCGGCGAGGAGTCGGTGCTCGAGGTCAGCGGCATGTTCGTCGCGATCGGCCACGACCCGCGCAGCGAGCTGGTCAAGGACCAGCTCGAGACCGACGAGAACGGTTACGTGAAGGTCCAGTCGCCGAGCACCCGCACCGCCATCCCGGGCGTGTTCGCCGCGGGCGACCTCGTCGACCGCGTCTACCGCCAGGCCATCACCGCCGCGGGCTCCGGGTGCGCCGCGGCCATCGACGCAGAGCGCTGGCTCGCCGAGGCCCCGGTGCCGAGCGAGTTGGTGGGCGGCGGGTACGGAACCGCGTCCGACGCGGTCGCGGCCGTCACCGCCTGAGCAAGGCAGCCAGAACCCGTCCGAGTTCGGGCAAGTTCCAGGGAACGGAGTACACATGGCCAACACCGTCGAGGTCACCGACGCCTCGTTCGAGAGCGCGGTCCTCAAGAGCGACAAGCCCGTCGTGGTCGACTTCTGGGCGACCTGGTGCGGGCCGTGCAAGATGGTCGCGCCCGTGCTCGACGAGATCGCGGCGGAGAACAAGGACAAGCTCACCGTCGCGAAGCTCGACATCGACGCCAACCCGGCCACCGCCCGGGACTACCAGGTGATGTCGATCCCCACGATGATCGTCTTCAAGGACGGCAAGCCGGTGAAGCAGATCGTCGGTGCCAAGCCGAAGTCGGCTCTGCTGTCCGACCTGGCCGACTACCTCGCCTGACCCGAGATCAGGCGCCGAAGCCCCGCCTCCGCTTCCCGGGGGCGGGGCTTCGTTCGTCGTGCGGCTTATCACGACACGAACACGGACGGACACGGCCCGCTGTCCGCGAGCCGCCCCCGGGCAGGGCAGAATGGTCCCTGGATCCGGATCGGGGGCGGGCGGTCCGAGCACGGGAAGCCACGACAGCGAGCGAGGGGTGCATGCAGCTGCTGCGCCGAGGTGACAGCGGTCCGGGTGTCGTCGAGATCCGGTCCACGCTGCGACGGTTCGGTCTGCTGCCCGAGACCGCCGCGAACGGGTCCCGCGAGGACTTCTTCGACGAAGAGGTCGAGCAGGCCGTCCGCGCGTTCCAGCAACAGCGGGGCCTCATCACCGACGGGATCGTGGGCCCCGCCACCTACCGCGCGCTGCGCGAGGCGGGCTGGCGCCTGGGCGACCGGATGCTCGCCTACATGGTCTCGTCGCCGATGAGCGGCGACGACGTCGTCGCGCTGCAGGAGCGCCTCCTCGAGCTCGGCTACGACCCCGGGCGCCCGAACGGGGTGTTCGACGAGCAGACCGAGGCGGCGCTCAAGAAGTTCCAGCGCGAGTACGGCCTCGTGCCCGACGGCCTGTGCGGGCCGGCCACCCTCCGGTCGCTGCGCCAACTCGGCCGGAAGGTCACCGGCGGCCGGCCCCGGCTGCTGCGCGAGCAGGAGCACCTGCGCCAGGCCGGGCCCCGCTTGCGCGGCAAGCGCATCGTGGTCGACCCGGGCCACGGCGGGCCGGACCGCGGCGTCGTCGTGGCGGGGGTCGCCGAGGCCGACATCGTGTGGGACATGGCCCGCCGGCTCGTCGGCCGGATGGCCGCCACCGGCATGGACGCCATGCTGTCGCGGCAGGAGGACACCTGCCCCACCGAGGCCGAGCGGGCCGCGTTCGCCAACCGCGCCGACGCCGACCTGGTGCTGTCGCTGCACACCGACGCCAACTCGAGCATGCAGGCCCAGGGCCTGGCCACGTTCCACTTCGGCAACGGGTCCGGCGCCACCTCCACGGTGGGGGAGGCGCTCGCCGGCTTCATCCACCGCGAACTGCTCATCCGCACCGGCATGTACGACTGCCGCATCCAGGCCCGCACGTGGGAGCTGCTGCGGCTCACGCGGATGCCTGCGGTGCGTGTCGAGATCGGCTACCTCACCAACATCGGCGACCGGCGCAGGCTGCTCGACCCGGTGTTCCGCGACATCGTCGCCGAGGGCATCCTCGTGGCGGTGAAGCGGCTGTACCTGCTCGGCAAGGACGACCAGCCGACCGGGACGTTCACCTTCTCCGACGTGCTCGCCCGCGAGCTGGAGCGGAACGAGGCCCAGGCCATCTGAGAGCCGTCCGACCCCCGGGTTGCGCCCACGGGGTTCGGTGGCCCCTGCGCGGCCGTCAGTGGGGCGTACGGAGCGGCCTGAGCGGGCCGCAGACGGTCGCTCCGGACCGGGTGGGTACGGAACGGAGGGGCTCGGTGCGGGCACCGCCTGCCTGCATCGGGATCGTGATCGTGCCGATCAGCTGTTCCAGCGCCGCCTCGACGTCCTCCTTCCACGCCATCGCGGAGCGCAGCTCCATGCGCAGGCGCGGGAAGCGCGGGTGCGGGCGGATCGTCTTGAACCCGACGCGGCGGAGGAAGTCCGCGGGGATGAGGCAGCCCGGCTCGCTGCCCGGCCGCTGCTCGCCGAACACCTCGATGGCCTTGACGCCGCGGCGCGTCAGGTCGCGCACGACCGCCTGCGCCAGCATCCGGCCCAGGCCCTCACCGGAGAACTCCGGCAGGACCTGCATCGTGGTGAGCAGCACGGCGTCGGCGGACACCGGGCCGGTGGGCATCTCGGCGGCGCGCGGGACCGCGGACGGAGGAGCGTAGATCACGTAGCCGGCGGGCGCCCCGGCCATGTAGACGACGCGGCCGCACGACCCCCACTCGAGGAGCACCTCGGAGACCCAGGCCTCCTTCTCCAGCTCGGTGGAGCCGAAGTCGGCCGCCTGCTTGCCGAGTTTCTCCGACAGCTCCCAGAAGACGCACCGTCTGCACCGCTTGGGCAGATCATCCAGGTTGTCCAGGGTGAGCGCCGCCACATGCCAGGACAAACCAACCTCCGGGCGGCGAGGAGCCATCGCGAATTCGGACATACGGCGCCACTCGCCGCGCCGACCCGAAGACCATAGATCGATCCAGCCGGAAAGGACACCCCGCCTGCTGCGACCGGTGCCCCCACCACGACGATCGGTCGCAGGTTCCCCCATTCCGGCTATCGCGGCGACCGCGGCGGGCCGGTCGCGGCCACCCCATAGACTCGATCTGGGACTCAGAGAGGATCCGGGAGGTCCACCGTGCCGCAGCCCGCCACGCCCCCACCACCGTTCGACGCCACTCCTGCGGGTGCGGGGGCAGCAGCAGCGGCGGCGGGTGCGTCTCGGCCGGCCGTGGAGCGGTTCGCCGCCCGAACCGCCGGCATGACCGCCTCCGAGATCCGCGCGCTCTTCGCCGTCGCGAGCCGGCCGGAGGTGGTCTCCCTCGCCGGAGGCATGCCGAACCTCGCCGCCCTCCCGCTCGACGAGCTCGCCGCCGAGGTCGCCGACCTCGTCGCCCGCGAGGGGCAGGTCGCCCTGCAGTACGGCTCCGCCCAGGGCGTGCCCGCGCTGCGCGAGCAGATCTGCGAGGTGATGGCGCTCGAGGGCATCCGCGCCGACCCCGACGACGTCGTCGTCACCGTGGGCTCGCAGATGGCGCTCGACCTCGTCACGCGCATCTATTGCGACCCCGGCGACGTCGTGCTGGCCGAGGGGCCGTCCTACGTCGGCGCGCTCGGCAGCTTCGCCGCCTACCAGGCCCGCGTCGTCCACGTCGCGATGGATGAGCACGGCCTCGTGCCCGACCTGCTGCGCGAGGCGCTGCGGTCGCTCGCGGCCGAGGGGATCACACCGAAGTTCCTGTACACGATCCCGAACTTCCACAACCCCGCCGGCGTCACGCTGGCCGTCGAGCGCCGCACCGAGATCCTCGAGATCTGCGCCTCGTACGGCGTGGCCGTCGTGGAGGACAACCCGTACGGGCTGCTCGGCTTCAGCGGCCGCACGTACCCGGCGCTGCGGTCGTTCTCCCGCGACGTCGTGTACCTCGGGTCGTTCTCGAAGACCTTCGCGTCCGGGTTGCGCGTCGGCTGGGCCCTCGTGCCGCCCGCGGTGCGCGACCGCCTCGTGCTCGCCGCGGAGTCGGCGACGCTGTGCCCGCCGAGCTTCACGCAGATGCTCGTGTCGCGGTACCTCTCGGCGCACGACTGGCGCGCCCAGATCAAGACCTACACCGAGGCCTACCGCGAGCGGCGCGACGCCATGCTCGACGCTCTGGCGACGTACCTGCCCGAGGGTTGCACGTGGAACGTGCCGGACGGCGGCTTCTACGTGTGGCTCACCGTCCCGGAGGGCGTCGACACGAAGGCGATGCTGCCGCGGGCGGTCACGGCGCGCGTCGCGTACGCGTCCGGCACCGGCTTCTACGCCGACGGGTTCGGCAGCCGCCAGCTGCGGCTGTCCTACTGCTACCCGCCCCCGGAGCGCATCACCGAGGGCGTGCGGAGGCTGGCGGGCGTGCTCGAGGCCGAGCTCGACGTCCTGCGCACGTTCGGCAGCCCGGCCCGGCCCGCCGTGGGCAGCGGCCCACAGGCGCCGAGCCCGCACACCCCCTGATCCGGGCGGTACCGCAGAATGCCTCGGTGACTGATCGATCCGTGGCCGTCCTGGCCGGTGGGCTCTCCCACGAACGCGAGGTGTCCCTGCGGTCCGGTCGGCGGCTCGCCGCCGCCCTCCGGGAGTCCGGGGTGGACGTGCGGGAGTGGGACGTCGACAGCTCGCTCGTCACGCAGCTGCGCACCGACCCGCCGGACGCGGTCGTGATCGCGCTGCACGGGGGAGAGGGCGAGAACGGATCCGTGCAGGCGGTCCTGGAGCTGCTCGACGTCCCGTTCGTCGGCACGGCGGCGCAGGCGTGCCGACGGGCGTGGGACAAGCCGACGGCGAAGGCCGAGCTCGCCGGCGCCGGCCTCGACACGCCGGACTGGGTCGCGCTGCCGCACTCCACGTTCCGCGCGTTGGGGGCGCAAGCCGTCCTCGACGCGATGGTCGACCGCCTCGGCCTTCCCCTGATGCTGAAGCCCGACCAGGGCGGGTCGGCGTTGGGGGCGCAGGTCGTGACCGACCGGTCCGAGATGCCCGCGGCAATGGTCAGCTGCCTCGCGTACTCCGACACCGTGTTGGCCGAGCGCTTCGTGCGCGGCACCGAGGTCGCCGTCACGGTCGTGAACGACGGACCGGAACTGCGGGCGCTGCCCGCGGTGGAGATCGACGCGCGGGGCGGCGTCTACGACTACACCGCGCGCTACACGCCCGGCACCGTCGCCTTCCACTGCCCGGCGCGACTCGACGACGCCACCCAGGCCCGCCTTGCGGAGACCGCGCTCGCCGCGCACCGCCTCCTCGGCCTGCGCGACGTCTCCCGCATGGACGCAGTGGTCGACGAGGAGGGTCGGGTCCAGGTCCTCGAGGTGAACGTCTCCCCGGGGATCACGGAGACCTCCCTGCTCCCCATGGCGGTCCGAGCGGCGGGCATGGACCTGGGGCGGCTCTACTCCGCGCTCGTCGAGCGCGCGATCGCCCGCTCGCGTTTCACGTGAAACGTCCGCCCGCCCAGCGTTGTTTCACGTGGAACACCGCGAGAAGCGCTCGCGGTGTTCCACGTGAAACCCTCCCGATCCGACCGACCATCGAGTCGCCGGTCCACACGCGCCGCGTGTTCCACGTGAAACAACACGCCCGGACCCTCGCACCTGCGCCGCGGTGACCGCGTTCCACGTGAAACGAGCGCGACGACACCGCCGCACCGGCCACCCGCCCGCCACCCACGACCGAGCCGCCAACGGGTCGCGCTACCCCTGGGCATACCCGAGCGCACACCCGATCGACCGGCTGGCGCCCCCGCAGCCGGCGGCCGACGGCCGAGCGCGCGACCACCCGCAACGCCTACTCGGCGTGCGCCGCCGCTGCGCGGCCGACCGCCGATCCGTCACTCGGTCCCGACTCGCCTGCGCGCACCGCCAGCGGCCGTTTCACGTGGAACGCCACGACAGCGGAACTCACCCGACCAACCCGCCGCGACGCGGGCTCGTGTTTCACGTGAAACGGCGGCGCCCTCGTCACCCAGCCAAGGCGCAACAACGTGGTCGGACGACCGGCGGGGCTGGATCCCGAACAGTCCGATGCACCCGGAACCGAGCAGCTGCGCCCGACCGCGGAGGAGGTTCCAGCGGCAACTGGTCGGCCGTTCGGGGTGCGGTTCGGCGCCGCCGGTCGCGCCACACGCGACGGATGACGCGACCCCGGTGGGCGTGGCAAGCCGATCCCCCCGCGAGCAGGGTGGAGCCGCAGGCGTCGATCGGCCGGGCCATCCGGCGGGTCAGGGGCGCGGGTGCACGCCGGTTCAGCTCGGCGGTGTCGCGGTGCAGCTCGACCGGCAGCACCTGCGCGCCACCGCGCATGCCCGCCCCCCACCAGGTCGCCTTCCGACCGTCACCGACCGTTCGCCCGAGTCGATCCCACCACCAGCTCCCGACGTGTGCGTGGACGGCGGATGGCGGGGCGGGCACGGCAATGCCGGTTCAGCAAGGGCAGGCTCCTTCACGCCACCGCCACCCCACACGCCCGGCAGGTCGGAACCACACGAGCGCCCGACAAGGCGCCGGCGAGACGCAGAGCCACGGCACGCCGCGGCAGGCACGGTGTGACCTGGCCAGGCCACCCCGCCCACGAACCAGACACCAGCGGAACCCGCCGTGTCGGGGCTACGCGGCCGCCGGCGGCACCGGGCCGGCCTCGGATCCGATCTTGTGCGGGCCCTCGACGATCTTCGGCCGGCCGGTCGATCGAAAATCGGCCTCAGATGCCCGAGACCCGGCGCGACCCCCTTGCCGACCCGATGACACGAACACATGCCCGCGAAGCCGCGAGCGTGGCGCACAGGGCGCCCTGAATCGGCCTCTGGCGGCCCGGGGGACGGCTCCTCGGGTCAGCCGTCGGAGCGTTCCATGAGCTTCGCGATCCGCTCGAGATCTTCGACCGAGCCGAACTCGACCACGATGCGCCCCTTGCGCTGCCCGAGCTCGACCTTCACGCGGGTGTCGAACGTGTCCGACAGCCGCTCGGCGAGGTCCTGCAGCCCGGGCGCTTGCATCGGCTTGCGCCGCGCCGGTTTGCGGCTGGGGGTCGCCCCCTCCCGCCGGAGGAGCACCACAGCCTCCTCCGTGGCCCGCACCGACATGCCCTCGGCGACGATGCGCGCCGCCAGCTCCTCCTGCTGGCCCGGGTCCTCCAGCCCGAGCAGCGCCCGCGCGTGCCCGGCGGACAGCACGCCGGCCGCGACCCTCCGCTGGACGGACACCGGCAGCTTCAGGAGGCGGATCGTGTTCGTGACGACGGGGCGGCTGCGCCCGAGCCGGTCGGCGAGCTCGGTCTGGGTGACGCCGAACTCGGCGAGCAGCTGCTCGTACGCCGCCGCCTCGTCGAGGGGGTTGAGCTGGACGCGGTGGATGTTCTCCAGCAGGGCGTCGCGCAGCATCTCGTCGTCGCCGGTGCGGCGGACGATCGCGGGGAGGCGGGTGAGGCCGGCGCGCTGCGCGGCCCGCCAGCGCCGCTCGCCCATGACGAGCTCGTAGGAACCAGGCCCGATCTCACGCACGACGATCGGCTGCAGGAGCCCGAACTCGCGGATGGAGTGCTCGAGCTCGGCGAGCGCCTCCTCGTCGAACTGGGTGCGCGGCTGCTTGGCGTTCGGCCGGATCGCCGAGATCTCGATCTCGCGGTAGACCGCACCGTCGACGGGGACCGGCTCCGCCTCGTCCGCGGGCGGCTCCGCGGCGCGCTGCTGGGTGGCGGAGGGGATCGCGGTACCGCCGGTGACCACGGACGCCGCCCGGCCGGCGACGCCGGGGGCCGTGGCCGGTCCGCCCTCGCCGTGGGCCGACGTGGTGGGGATGAGCGCGGCCAACCCGCGTCCGAGCCCGCCCTTCCGCTGCGGGGCGGCCTTCTGGGTGGTGGCGCGCGTCGGAGGCGCCTCGCGCTCTGGCATCGTCGGCTACCGCCCGTCCTGGTCCGGTGGCACGGGCATCGCCGCGCCACGCTCGGCGATCTCACGGGCCGCGTCGACGTAACTCATCGCGCCGCGCGAACCCGGGTCGTAGGCCAGCACCGTCTGGCTGTAGCCGGGCGCTTCGGAGACCTTGACGCTGCGCGGGATCACCGTCCGCAGCACCGTGGACCCGAAGTGGCTGCGCACCTCGCTGGTGACCTGGTCGGCGAGCTTGGTCCGCCCGTCGTACATGGTCAGCAGGATCGTCGAGACGTGCAGGCCGGTGTTGAGGTGCGCACGCACCAGGTCGATGTTGTTCAGCAGCTGGCCGAGCCCTTCCAGCGCGTAGTACTCGCACTGGATCGGGATCAGCACCTCGTTGGCGGCCACCAGCGCGTTGACCGTGAGCAGGCCGAGCGACGGCGGGCAGTCCACGAAGACGTAGTCCACGTCGAGCTCGTCGAGTGCCTCGCGGGAGAGCGCCTGGCGCAGCCGGTTCTCCCTGGCCACCATGCTGACGAGCTCGATCTCGGCGCCTGCCAGGTCGATCGTGGCCGGGACGCACAAGAGGTTCGGCGACGCCGTGCTCTGCGCGGCCGCCTCGGCCAGCCGGAGCTCACCGAGCAGGGCCTCGTACACCGACGGCGTGCCCAGCCGGTGGTCCACCCCGAGCGCGGTGCTCGCGTTGCCCTGCGGATCGAGATCGATCACGAGCACCCGGACCCCGTGCATCGCCAGCGCCGCCGCCAGGTTCACCGTGCTGGTGGTCTTGCCGACGCCGCCTTTCTGGTTGGCGACGGTGATGATGCGGCGGTGCGACGGACGCGGCATCTTGTACCGGTCCGGGTGGAGCACCCGGGCGGCCCGCTCCGCCTCCTCCGCGATCGGCGTCCACACCGGCGTTTCACGTGAAACATGGTCAGGGGAGATCTCGTACTGGGACACCTTGAACGTCACGCCCGCCCTCTCCTGCGCCTCGTGCGGACCGGGGCACCGGCCTCCCGCTCGACGACGACCACCGTGCTCGGCGGGTCGATGATCCCCGACCCGCAGCGTTCGATGCGGGGAGCCCCGCCGCCGAGCCGTCGCACGGCCGCCGAGTCCCGCCGCACCTCGTCCGCCGCCGCTGCACCCTTGATCGCGAGCATCCGCCCGCCCGGCCGGAGCAGCGGCAGGCACCAGCCGGCGAGACGGGCCAGCGGCGCGACGGCACGAGCGGTCACCACGTCGGCTCCCTCCCATCGCCGCCGCACGTCATCTTCCTCGGCCCGGCCCCGCTCCACCTCGACCGCCACGCCGAGATCGGAGATCACTTCGCGCAACCACTCGACTCGACGAGCGAGCGGCTCCACGAGCACGACGCGGGCGCTGGGCAGGGCCAGTGCCAACGGTATCCCGGGAAGGCCCGCGCCCGAACCCACGTCGACCACACGCGCGCCATCCGGCACCAGGTCGGCGACGACCGCGCAGTTGAGGATGTGCCGCTCCCACACCCGATCCGCCTCGCGCGGACCGAGCAGCCCGCGCTCGATCCCGGACGTGACGAGGTGCTCGGCGTACCGCTTCGCGAGCGGGAGCCGATCACCGAAGACGAGACCGTCCCGGTCCACGTCCGCGGGGCCGGTGGCGGTCCCGGTGGGGTCAGGCACTGCGGAAGATGACGACCTGCCGGCGCGGCTCCTCGCCCTCGCTCTCGCTCGACACACCCTTGATCTTCGCGACCGCGTCGTGCACGACCTTGCGCTCGAACGGGGTCATCGGGCGCAGCCGCACCGACTGACCGGTCTCGAGCACCTCCTTGGCCGTGCGCGTGCCGAGGGCGGTCAGCTCGGCGCGGCGGTTCTTGCGCCAGCCCGCGATGTCGAGCATCAACCGGCTGCGGTTCCCCGAGGCCTGCTGCACGGCGAGCCGGGTCAGCTCCTGCAGCGCCTCCAGCACCGCGCCCCGCTCCCCGACGAGCTTGTCGAGGTCGTCCCCGCCGTCGATGCTGACGACCGCCCGACCCGCCTCGACGTTCATCTCGAGGTCGCCGTCGTAGTCCAGGATGTCGAGCAGTTCCTCGAGGTAGTCGGCCGCGATGTCGCCCTCACGCATCAGCTGGTCCGAGGTCGAGCTCGGCCCGTCCTGCGCAGTCTTCGGCACGATGCGTCTCCTCTCTGAACGTGCGGCGCGCCCGGTGCCCCGGGACGCGCCGCTGCGGCCGCTGGGGGGCGACCGCGAATGGCTCGTGGGTCAGCGGCGCTTGCGCGGGCGGCGCGCCGGCGGCCGCTGGCCGCCTCCGCTGCGCGCTCCGCGCTCCGCACCGCCGACGCTCTTACCCGCGCCGTTGCCGGAGGAGGTGTCCTTCGGCTCGCCGGCACGAGGAGCGCCGTTCGCACCGGAACCGGTGGGCTTGCGCGTGATCGGCTTGGCCCCCGGCCGCTTCGCCGGCTGCTTCGGCTCGTCGGACTGCCCCTGCGCGCGCACGGGCTTCTGGCCGGGGCGCGGGGCCCGCGCCTTCTGGACGGCCGCCTGCTGCTCCTTCTTGGCGCTCTCCTCCGCGTCGATCTTGCGGTACACGACGTACTGCTGACCGAGCGTCCAGAGGTTGTTCGACACCCAGTAGAGGAGAACGGCGAGCGGCAGGAACGGTGCACCGACGACGACGCCGATCGGGAACACGTAGAGCATCAGCCGGTTCATGATCGCGGTCTGCGGGTTCTCGGCCTGCGCCGCGGTCTGCCGGGCCACCGAGTGCCGCGCCGTGATGTGGGTGAAGATGCCCGCCGCGATCATCAGCGGGATCATCACGATCAGCATCGAGGTGATCGACGTCCCGGCGGCGTTCAGGACCTCCTCGCCCTGCAGCACCCAGTTGCCCAGCTTCGCCCCGAACAGGTCGGAGCGGTTGAAGGACTCGACGTCCTCCTGGCCGAAGAAGTAGTTCTCGGTGCGCGGCTGGCCGTTGCTCAGGACCGGGTTGAACTCGCGCAGCACGTGGAAGAGGCCGATGAACACCGGCACCTGCACAAGGACCGGGAGGCAGCCGCCGAGCGGGTTGACGCCGTGCTCCCGCTGGAGCCGCTGCATCTCCTCGGCCTGCTTCTGCCGGTCGTTGGCGTACTTCTTCCGGATCTTCGCGATCTCCGGCTGGAACTCCTGCATCCGCCGCATCGAGCGGACCTGGTGCACGAACGGCTTGTACAGGATCGCGCGGAGCGTGAAGACCAGGAACATCACCGACAGCGCCCACGCGACGCCGCTGTCCGGTCCGAGGAGGAAGCCCCAGACCTCGTGCCAGACCCAGAGGATGAAGGAGACCGGGTAGTAGATGAAGTTCAGCACGGGGCTTGCTCCTCGATGTTCTTCCGGGCCGGGCGGGTGCGGCGCGGCGGCACCGGGTCGACCCCGCCAGGGTGCCATGGTGCGCAGCGGACCAACCGCCGAACCGTGAGCCACGACCCGACCAGCAGCCCGTGCACCTGGAGCGCCTCGATCGCGTACGCGCTGCAGGTGGGGTAGAAGCGGCAGGTCGGGGGGAGCCCGGGGGAGATCCAGCGCTGGTAGCCGCGCAGGAGTGCGACGGGCAGCCGGGTCAGGGGGGAGCGCCGGTCGTCACCCACGGCAGCTTCCCCCCGCCTTCCGCAGGACGCCGCGGAGGCAGGCGTCGAGGTCGTCGCCGAGCTCGGCCGACGAGGCGTCGGCGGCGGGCGGCAACGCCCTGACCACGACCATCGCCGTCTCGGGCAGCTCGCGCAGCCGCGGCGCGAGGAGGTGGCGCAGCCGGCGGCTCACCCGGTGCCGAACCACGGATCCGCCCACGGCCTTGCTCACGATGAGCCCGGCGCGCGGGCCGCCACGGGCTGCGGAGCAGTGCATGTGGACCACGAGCCTGCTCCGGCCGCTGCGCCGCCCTCGCTTGAGGACCGCGGCGAACTCGTCCCGGCGCGTGAGCCGGGACCTGGCCGGCAGCACCGGGCCCGCCTGATCAGGCGGAGAGCCGCTGGCGGCCCTTGGCACGGCGGGCCGCGATGATGGCGCGCCCGGCGCGGGTGCGCATGCGCAGCCTGAAGCCGTGCGTGCGGGCCCGGCGGCGGTTGTTGGGCTGGAAGGTGCGCTTGCCCTTGCTCACGGTCGGCTCTCCTGGTCGACGGCGATGCGGGGCAGGCCGTCGCTGATCATCATTCGGGTGGTTCGGACAGTGGTGCTTCGGCGCCCGCGTGGGTCGGGCGCGGCACCAGGCGAACCAGGGCAGCACACGACCCGCATGCGCGGGCACGCTTGCTGCCAGGGTACATGGCGGGTGTGCCGACGTCGTCCCGCGGGGGATGCGCACCGGCGGCGACGCGGGGCTCGGGAGCAGGCGGCGTGGCCTCGCCCCGAGGGGAGCAACGCGCGTCACACCCGATCATCCCCTTGCCCGATTGCGTGACCCGGGCGGCTTGTGGCAGCGGCCCGACGTTGTTAGCGTGCCTCCTCCACGAGTTGGATCCGGGGGATCGCCACAACAGCCGGCAGCACGGGCCCGCGCGTGTTTCACGCTGCGTGCCCGCGTACCGTCTTGCGCACAGGTGTGGACAAGTCTGGGGATGATCGCCCCTAATATCCGGGGTGCGTGATCGTCCGGGGCGACGACCGGAGGGGAGCGCAGACCGGTGGCCGACCAGCCGAGTGAGTTGGGACAGGTCTGGAACCGCGTCATCGCCGATCTCTCCGGCGCCGCGGCGGGCCCGGGACACCAGTCCCTGTCCCCGCAGCAGCGTGCCTTCCTCCGTCTCACGCGCCCGCTGGGCCTGATCGACGGTACGGCGCTGCTGGCGGCGCCGAGCGAGTTCGCCAAGGACGCGATCGAACGAATCCTGCGCAGGCCGATCAGCGAGGCGCTCGGCAGGCACCTCGGCGTCACGGTGAACCTCGCCGTCGTCGTCGACGCCTCCGCCGCGTCCGGCGGCACCGAGGTGCCCGATCCGCCGGGGGCGGCCCCGCGCCCCGGCCCGGGGGCCGAGGGCAACGGCGATCGGCCGCACGCCGAGCAGCCCGACGAGCCGGCCGCGGCCGACGACGGCTCCACGCTGCCTGGCGCGGGCCCGCTCGGGCCGGTGGTCGACGCCGAGGGCCAGCGCCCGAACGGCGGCCCCCGCGAGCCCGGCGAGGGCAGGCCCGCCGACGTGTGGCCCACCTACTCCGGCCCGCCCGCGGGCGAGACCGTCACCCCGAGGTCGCAGACGCGGCTGAACGAGAAGTACACCTTCGACACGTTCGTCATCGGGGCGTCGAACCGGTTCAGCCACGCCGCCGCGGTCGCCGTGGCCGAGGCGCCTGCCCGCGCCTACAACCCGCTGTTCATCTGGGGCGACTCGGGGCTGGGCAAGACGCACCTGCTGCACGCGGTCGGCCACTACACCCAGCGGCTGTTCCCGGGCATGCGCGTGCGCTACGTGTCCACCGAGGAGTTCACCAACGACTTCATCAACTCGCTGCGCGACGACCGCAAGGTGGCGTTCCAGCGCCGCTACCGCGACGTCGACGTGCTGCTGGTGGACGACATCCAGTTCCTGGAGGGCAAGGAGGGCACCCAGGAGGAGTTCTTCCACACCTTCAACACCCTCCACAACGCGAACAAGCAGATCGTCGTCTCCTCCGACCGCCCGCCGAAGCGCCTCGAGACCCTCGAGGACCGCATGCGCACGCGGTTCGAGTGGGGCCTCATCACCGACATCCAGCCGCCCGAGCTGGAGACCCGCATCGCGATCCTCCGCAAGAAGGCGGCACAGGACCGCCTCGCCGTGCCCGGTGACGTCCTCGAGTTCATCGCCGAGCGCATCGAGCGCAACATCCGGGAGCTGGAGGGCGCGCTGATCCGGGTCACGGCGTTCGCGTCGCTGAACCGGCAGCCGGTCGACACCCAGCTCGCCGAGATCGTGCTGCGCGACCTCATCCCCGACTCCGCGACGTCGGAGATCACGGCGCCCACGATCATGGCGGTCACGGCGGAGTTCTTCGGCGTGACGATCGACGAGCTGTGCGGGCCGGGCAAGTCCAAGGCCCACGCCCAGCCGCGCCAGATCGCCATGTACCTCTGCCGCGAGCTGACCGACCTCTCCCTGCCCCGGATCGGCCAGACCTTCGGCGGCCGCGACCACACCACGGTCATGCACGCCGACAAGAAGATCCGCAACGAGATCGCCCAGCGCCGCAAGACCTTCGAGCAGGTGCAGGAGCTCACGGCGCGGATCAAGCAGCGCGCCCGCCACTGATCGCACCTCCTGCGGGCCCGCGGGCTACGCGCCCCGGCGGGCCCGCAGGACGTCGACGACGCGCGGGAGGTCGAACTCGCCCCCCGAGGTCTCCGGCCGCGCGGAGAGGTAGGCCCGCGCCCCCGCGAGGCCGGCCTCGCGCTCGGCCCGCGGGACCGTCAGCACCCACGAGCGCGTGCCGAGCTCCGCGACCAGCGCATCGACGGTGGTGGGGTGGGAGAAGGGGAACCGCCTGAGCTCGGCCGCGGCGAACCCGTGGCCGTCGGGGAGCTCCTTCGCGTCGTCGTGCAGCTGCGCGACCGGGTCCCACGAGCCGGCCTCGAGGAAGCCGCGCACCCAGCCGACGCTCACGTCGAAGGCGATCCACAGCGCGGCCAGCACGCCGCCCGGGCGCAGCACCCGCGCGATCTCGGGCACGGCCCGGTCCGGGTCGAACCAGTGGAAGGCCTGCCCGACGAGCACCCCGTCCACCGACGCGTCGGGGAGCGGCACGGACTCGGCGCTGCCCTCCCGGGCGTCGACGGACGCCAGCCGGGACCGCAGCTGCGCGAGCATCGCCGGGTCCGGGTCGACGGCCGTCACCCGGCCCCCGGGCCCCAGCCGGCCCAGGAGCGCCTCGGTCAGCTTCCCCGTGCCGGCGCCGACGTCGAGCAGGTGCACGCCGGGGCGCCCGGCGAGCTCACCCAGCGCCCACGCGACGGCGTCGGCCGGGTAGCCGGGGCGGTGACGGGCGTACGTCACGGCCACGGAGCCGAAGTTCGGGGCGGGCGGTCCGGGCACGGCCCGACCGTACGACCGCGCCCGCACCGGGCACACCCGAACCGACACTCCCGGTCACGGTTCGTGGTCACCCGTGCGCGCCCCGAACACGCCGGCGGGCTGCGCGGAGTGAGGAAGGACCGCCGGATCCGATCGCACTGCGTCCCCACCCGACCACTCTTCACCCACATCTGGGGACAACTCTGTGGATTGCCGCCGCGGAGCCCGTGGACGGATCGGGCCTCGACGGTGGAAAACCCGTGTCTGACGCGGGGACAGATGGCCCTCCGGGAGCGCCATCCACGGGCCGGCGCAACCGCCCACGGGCGCGCCCACCCGCGTCTCCACATCGAGACACGGCCTCTGACCAGCGCGGATCCCAACCATCCACACTGCGCACAGGACCTTCCACTACTGCTGGGGTTCTCTCTTTGAACATCCAGAAGAAGAGAAGCGGCGTGGATGGATCCGGACGGGCGGTCCCGATCGGGGAAGCCCATGGCCGGGATGACACCCGCCCGCCGGAGGCTCTACGGTTGTCCTCCCCGGGCCGGCTCTCCCGGCACCGCGGCGGCGTCCGGGCGCCGCACCCACAACGCCCGCCGGCCTCCCAGCCGGCAACCCCGAGTCGTCCCCAGCGCGAGAGGTCCCTCCATGAAGTTCCGGGTCGAACGCGACGTCCTCGCCGACGCCGCCGCCTGGGTGGCCCGCAGCCTCCCGGCGCGGCCGCCGGTCCCGGTGCTCGGCGGCGTTCTCATCGAGGCCACCGGGGGAGCCGACGGCGATCGGCTCACGGTCTCCGGGTTCGACTACGAGACCTCCGCCCGGGTCGAGCTCGACGCGACGATCGGCGACCCGGGGCGCGTGCTGGTCTCCGGGCGGCTGCTCGCCGACATCACCCGCGCGCTGCCGCCGAAGCCGGTCGACCTCGTCGTCGACGGCGCCCGCGCCACGATCAACTGCGGCAACAGCCGGTTCAGCCTCCCGACGATGCCGGTCGAGGACTACCCGCAGCTGCCGGACATGCCCCAGCTCGCCGGTTCGGTGGCCGCGGGCGAGCTCGCCGAGGCGGTCGGCCAGGTCGCCGTCGCGGCCGGTCGGGACGACACGCTGCCGATGCTCACCGGCATCCGGCTGGAGATCGAGGGCGACCGGCTCACCCTCGCCGCCACCGACCGGTTCCGGCTCGCCGTCCGCGAGCTCGAGTGGACCCCCGAGGACGACGCGCAGTCGAGCGCGGTGCTCATCCCGGCCCGCACCCTCGCCGAGGTCGCGAAGACGCTTTCCGGGGCGGGCACCGTCGAGATCGCGCTGTCGGCGGGCGACGGCATGCTGGGCCTCACCGGAGGCGGCCGCCGTGCCACCACCCGCCTGCTCGACGCGGAGTTCCCGCGGTTCCGCCAGCTGATCCCCACCGAGCACACCACCGCGGCGGTCATCGAGGTGGCCCCCCTCGTCGAGGCGATCAAGCGCGTGGCGCTCGTGACCGACCGCGTGGCACAGGTCCGGATGGAGTTCGCCGACGACGGCCTGCGGCTCGCCGCGGGCGGCGACGACGTCGGCAGCGCCGAGGAGGAGCTTCCGTGTGAACTCGACGGCGCGCCGCTCGTCATCGCGTTCAACCCCGCGTACCTTCTCGACGGACTGGGTGCCCTGCACACCGAGCGGGCGCAGCTCACCTTCACCACGCCGAACCGGCCGGCCCTGGTGCGTCCCGTGCTGGCCGCGCCCGCGGACGACGAGGCGGCCGAGAAGCCCGCAGAGCCCGCGGAGCCGGTGCCGGGGTACCTGCACCTGCTGATGCCCGTGCGCCTGCCCGGCTGAGCGTCCGCGGGCACCCCGACTCCAGGAGAGGCAACCGTGCAACTGGGACTCATCGGGCTCGGCCGGATGGGCGGCAACATGCGCGACCGGCTGCGCTCGGCGGGGCACGAGGTCGTCGGGTACGACCCGCGCCCGGAGGTGAGCGACGTCGCGTCGCTCGAGGAGCTCGCGAAGGCGCTGCAGGCGCCGCGCGTGGTCTGGGTGATGGTGCCGTCCGGCGAGCCGACCCGCAGCACGATCCGGGCGCTGCGCGACGTGCTGGAGCCGGGCGACCTCGTGATCGACGGCGGCAACTCGCGCTACACCGACGACGGGCCGAACGCCGCCCTGCTCGACGAGAAGGGGATCGGCTACCTCGACGTCGGCGTCTCCGGCGGCATCTGGGGCAAGACCAACGGCTACGGACTGATGGCGGGCGGGTCGGCCGAGCACGTCGAGCGCGCCATGCCGATCTTCGATGCGTTGCGGCCGGAAGGCCCGCGCGAGGAGGGCTTCGTGCACGCCGGCCCGGTGGGCGCGGGCCACTTCTCGAAGATGGTCCACAACGGCATCGAGTACGGCCTCATGCAGGCCTACGCCGAGGGCTACGAGCTGCTGTCGGCCGCCGAACTCATCACCGACGTGCCCGGGGTGCTGCAGGCGTGGTCGCGCGGCACGGTGGTGCGCTCGTGGCTGCTCGACCTGCTCGTCGTAGCGCTGAAGGACGACCCGGATCTCGCGAAGCTCGACGACTACGTCGAGGACTCCGGCGAGGGCCGCTGGACGATCGAGGAGGCGATCCAGCACGCCGTGCCGCTGCCGGTGATCTCGGCGGCCCTGTTCGCGCGGTTCGCGTCGCGACAGGAGGCGTCGCCCGCGATGAAGGCCGTCGCCGCGTTGCGCCACCAGTTCGGCGGGCACGCCGTGAAGTCCGCGGCGGGCCCCTCGGGCGTCCCGGGCGAGCACGCGGGGCCCAGCTCGGGCACCGGCTCCACGCAGGGCTAGCAGAATCTCCTCGTGCACCTGCGTCGCCTCGCCGTCACCGACTTCCGGTCGTGGGAGTCCGCCGAGCTCGACCTGCGGCCCGGCGTCACGGTGCTCGTGGGGCCGAACGGCGTCGGCAAGACCAACCTGGTCGAGGCAGCCGGCTACCTGGCCACCCTCGGTTCGCACCGGGTCGCGACCGACGCCCCCCTCGTCCGCCGCGGAGCGTCGCGGGCGCTGGTGCGCGGGTCGGTGGTCCACCAGGGCCGTGAGCTGACCGTCGAGCTGGAGATCGCGCCTGGGCGGGCCAATCGGGCCCGGGTCAACCGCGCTCCGGCGAAGCCGCGCGACGTGCTGGGGATCCTGCGGACGGTCCTGTTCGCGCCGGAGGACCTCGCGCTGGTGCGCGGCGACCCGGGCGAGCGCCGCCGGTTCCTCGACGAGCTGCTCGTGGCGCGATTCCCGCGCTACGCCGCCGTCCGCTCCGACTACGACCGGGTGCTGCGGCAGCGGTCCGCGCTGCTCAAGACCGCCCGCGGCGGCGGCGACCTGCGCACGCTCGACGTGTGGGACGGCCACCTCGCCCGGCACGGTGCTGCGCTGCTCGCGGGGCGGCTGGAGCTCGTCGCGGCCATCGCCCCGCACGCGGTGGAGGCGTTCGCCGAGGTCGCCCCCACGTCCGACCCCATCTCGCTCGGCTACCGCTGCAGCCTGGAGGGCGAGCTGCCCGCCTCGGCGGAGGAGCTGGAGCCGCTGCTGCTGGACGCGATGGCGCGGCTGCGCAAGCAGGAGGTGGAGCGCGGTGTGTGCCTCGTCGGCCCGCACCGCGACGACCTGGAGCTGCGGCTCGGCGACGGGCCGGCGAAGGGCTACGCGAGCCACGGGGAGTCCTGGGCGCTCGCGCTCGCGCTGCGGCTCGCGTCGTACCGGCTGCTGTGCGCGGACGACGTCGAGCCGGTGCTCGTGCTCGACGACGTGTTCGCCGAGCTGGACGCGCGCCGCCGGACAGCGCTCGCCGACGTCGCCCGGCGCGCCGAGCAGGTGTTGGTCACCGCGGCGGTCGCCGAGGACGTCCCCACCGAACTCGACGGCGATCGGTTTGCGGTGAGCGGCGGACGGGTCGAGCGGCTCGCGCAAGAGGCCACGTCAGGAGGTCGGCTGTGATCTCGCCCACCTGGGGAAAAAGGTGTGGATACTGTGGATAACTCCCGCCGCACTGGTGATGACGAGCGGAAACGACCGCCCGTCGCACCCGAGGAACCGCCCGTCGCACCCCGATCGGGGTCGGTTATCCCCAGCCCTGGGGATGGATCGGAGCCGACCGCTGGGCGCAGCCGGGGTGCGGACCTCGCCCGCGAGGCGCTCCGCGCGGCCCGCGAGGCCAACGCCGAGCGCGCGGCCCAGCGCGCCGCCGAGGCGGAGGGGCGCAGGCCGGCCCAGCCCCGCGGGCGGCGCAAGAGGTGGTCCGGCCCCGGCCCCGACGACCGGGACCCGCAGCCGTTCGGGAAGCTGGTCTCGCGGGTGGCGTTGGACCGCGGCTGGTCGCCGAAGCTGACCGACGCCACGGTCCTCGGTCGCTGGCCGCACCTGGTCGGTCCCGAGATCGCCGACCACTGCACGCCCCTGTCGCTGCGCGACGGCGAGCTCGTGCTGCAGGCCGAGTCCACGGCCTGGGCCACGCAGCTGCGCCAGCTGCAGCGCCAGCTGCTCTCGCGGCTCGCCGCCGCGGTCGGCAAGGACGTCGTGCGCCGCATCCGCGTGGTCGGACCGTCCGGGCCGAGCTGGCGGCACGGTCCGCGGCACATTCGGGGCAGGGGGCCCAGGGACACGTACGGATGACGGTCGGCGCGGCACGTGGCGAATCAGGGCGGCGTGACGGGCTCGTAGCCCGGCCGACCCCCCTTCACGGCCGACCGAACCCGAACGGAGTCCCGATCGGCGCTCTGTGACGATTCTGGGGGTGTCCTAGCCGCGTTCCTGCCCACCTGCCCCGGTATGATGGAGGTGTGTTTTCCGGGCGCTCCCCGATCGCCCGGTCGTAAGGCCCAGGACGCGGGGGTGCTCACGTGCGCCTGCTCCGGGCCGTCATGGCGAGGAGACAGGCTGCCAGTGCCGGAGAAGAAGAACTCCTACAGCGCGTCGTCGATCACCGTCCTCGAGGGTCTCGAGGCAGTCCGCAAACGTCCCGGCATGTACATCGGCTCCACGGGTGAGCGCGGGCTGCACCACCTCGTCCAGGAGGTCGTGGACAACGCCGTCGACGAGGCGATGGCGGGCTACGCCACGCGCGTCGAGGTCACGCTGCTCGACGACGGCGGCGTGCGGGTGTCCGACGACGGCCGCGGCATCCCGGTCGGCATGCACCCCGTGGAGAAGCGGCCGGCGGTCGAGGTCGTCATGACCGTGCTGCACGCGGGCGGCAAGTTCGACAGCAAGTCCTACGCGGTGTCCGGCGGCCTGCACGGTGTCGGCGTGTCCGTGGTCAACGCGCTGTCCACCAAGCTCGACGTGGAGATCCACACCGAGGGCAAGGTGTGGCGCCAGCACTACGAGCGCTCGGTGCCCGGCCCGCTGATCAAGGGCGAGGACACCGACCGCACGGGCACCACGGTCACGTTCTGGGCCGACCCGGACATCTTCGAGACCACCACGTACAACGTGGAGACGATCCGCCGCAGGCTGCAGGAGATGGCCTTCCTCAACAAGGGCCTCACCATCGTCCTGCGCGACGAGCGCAACGGCCACCCCGCCGAGGAGGAGGAGCCGGACGCCGAGGGGTACGTGGCGAAGGTCAGGGAGCACACCTTCTGCTACCCGAACGGCCTCGAGGACTTCGTCGCCTTCCTGAACAAGGCGAAGGACCCGATCCACAAGAAGCTCATCGCGTACTCGGCCGAGGGCGAGGACCACGCGGTCGAGGTGGCGATGCAGTGGAACTCCGGCTACACCGAGTCGGTCTACACGTTCGCCAACACGATCAACACGCACGAGGGCGGCGCCCACGAGGAGGGCTTCCGCGCGGCGCTCACCTCCACGGTGAACCGCTACGCGCGCGAGAAGAAGCTGCTCAAGGACAAGGACCCGGCGCTGTCGGGTGAGGACATCCGCGAGGGCCTCGCCGCGATCGTCTCGGTGAAGGTCAAGGAGCCCCAGTTCGAGGGCCAGACCAAGACCAAGCTGGGCAACACCGAGATCAAGTCGTTCGTGCAGCGGGTGAGCAACGAGTGGCTCGCCGACTGGTTCGAGCGCAACCCCACCGAGGCCAAGGCCATCGTCAACAAGGCGGTGCAGTCGGCGCAGGCGCGGATCGCCGCCCGCAAGGCGCGCGAGCTGGTGCGCCGCAAGACCGCGGGCGACATCGGCGGCCTGCCCGGCAAGCTCGCCGACTGCCGCTCGACCGACCCGTCGAAGTCCGAGCTCTACATCGTGGAGGGCGACTCGGCGGGCGGCTCGGCCAAGTCCGGGCGCGACTCGATGTTCCAGGCGATCCTGCCGATCCGCGGCAAGATCATCAACGTCGAGAAGGCCCGGATCGACCGCGTGCTCAAGAACGCCGAGGTGCAGTCGATCATCACGGCGCTGGGCACCGGCATCCACGACGAGTTCGACCTGTCGAAGCTGCGGTACCACAAGATCGTGCTGATGGCCGACGCCGACGTCGACGGCCAGCACATCCGCACGCTGCTGCTGACGCTGCTGTTCCGCTTCATGCGGCCGCTGATCGAGCACGGCCACGTGTTCCTCGCGCAGCCGCCGCTCTACAAGATCAAGTGGTCGGGGCGGGGCGTCGAGCCGGAGTTCGCCTACAACGACCGCGAGCGCGACGGCCTGATCGAGGCCGGCCGGGCAGCGGGCAAGAAGCTGCCCAAGGACGAAGGCGTCCAGCGCTACAAGGGCCTCGGCGAGATGAACGCCAAGGAGCTGTGGGAGACCACGATGGACCCGGCCAACCGGATCCTCCTGCAGGTCACCCTCGACGACGCGGCCACGGCGGACGAGCTGTTCTCGATCCTGATGGGCGAGGACGTCGAGTCCCGCCGGTCGTTCATCACGCGCAACGCGAAGGACGTGCGGTTCCTGGACGTCTAGTCCCGGTGTCCGCGAGCCGAACCGCACGAGCAGAGAAGGACCATGACCGACACCCTGGACCCCACGCTGCCCCCGCCGCCGGATGGCGACCGCACCGAGCCGGTCGACATCCAGCAGGAGATGCAGCGCTCCTACATCGAGTACGCGATGAGCGTGATCGTCGGCCGCGCGCTGCCGCTGGTCGAGGACGGGCTCAAACCGGTGCACCGGCGCGTCCTGTACTCGATGGGGGAGAACGGCTTCCGGCCGGACCGCTCGTACGTCAAGTGCGCCCGCGTCGTCGGGGAGGTGATGGGTAACTACCACCCCCACGGCGACTCGGCGATCTACGACGCGCTGGTCCGGCTCGCGCAGCCGTGGTCGATGCGCTACCCGCTGATCGACGGACAGGGCAACTTCGGTTCCCGCGGCAACGACCCCGCGGCGGCGATGCGGTACACCGAGTGCCGGCTTTCGCCGCTCGCGATGGCGATGCTGCAGGACATCGACGAGGACACCGTCGACTTCGCCGACAACTACGACGGCAAGACGCAGGAGCCCATCGTCCTGCCGTCGCGGGTGCCCAACCTGCTGATCAACGGCAGCGTGGGCATCGCGGTCGGCATGGCGACCAACATCCCGCCGCACAACCTGCGCGAGGTCGGCGAGGGCATCGTCTGGGCGCTGAACAACTGGGAGGCCTCCGACGAGGAGCTCCTGGACGCGCTCATCGAGCGGATCAAGGGCCCTGACTTCCCGACCGCCGGCCTCATCGTCGGCCGGGACGGGATCGAGCAGGCCTACCGCACCGGCCGCGGGTCGGTGAAGATGCGCGCGGTCGTCGAGGTCGAGGAGGACGCCAAGGGGCGCACCTCCCTCGTCATCACCGAGCTGCCGTACCAGGTCAACCCGGACAACCTGATCGAGTCGATCGCGCAGCAGCACCGCGACGGCAAGCTGTCGGGCATCGCCGAGATCAACGACGAGTCGTCCGACCGCGTCGGCATGCGCATCGTCATCACGCTGAAGCGCGACGCCGTGGCCAAGGTGGTGCTGAACAACCTCTACAAGCACACCCAGCTGCAGCAGGGCTTCGGCGTCAACATGCTGACCATCGTCGACGGGGTGCCGCGCACGCTCCGGCTCGACCAGCTGGTCCGCAACTACATCCGCCACCAGATCGACGTCATCGTCCGGCGCACCCGCTTCCGCCTGCGCAAGGCCGAGGAGCGGGCCCACATCCTGCGCGGCTACGTCAAGGCGCTCGACGCGCTCGACGAGGTCATCAACCTGATCCGGTCGTCGGAGACGGTGGACGTCGCGCGCGAGGGCCTGATGCAGCTGCTCGACGTCGACGAGATCCAGGCGCAGGCGATCCTCGACATGCAGCTGCGCCGGCTCGCCGCCCTCGAGCGCCAGAAGATCGTCGACGAGCTGGCGGAGATCGAGCGCACGATCGCCGACCTCGAGGACATCCTCGCCCGGCCGGAGCGGCAGCGCGAGATCGTGCGCGACGAGCTCACCGAGATCGTCGAGAAGCACGGCGACGAGCGGCGCACGCAGATCATCCCCGACGACGGCGAGGTCACCAACGAGGACCTCATCGCGGTCGAGGACGTCGTCGTGACGATCACCCAGACCGGCTACGCGAAGCGCACGAAGACCGACCTCTACCGGGCGCAGAAGCGCGGCGGCAAGGGCGTGCAGGGCGCGCAGCTGAAGCAGGACGACATCGTCGCCCACTTCTTCGTGTGCTCCACGCACGACTGGATCCTGTTCTTCACGAACAAGGGCCGCGTGTACCGGCTCAAGGCCTACGAGCTGCCCGAGGCCAACCGCAGCGCTCGCGGCCAGCACCTGGCGAACCTGCTCGCCCTCCAGCCGGACGAGCACATCGCGCAGGTCATGCAGATCAAGGACTACCAGGCCGCGCCGTACCTCGTCCTCGCGACGAGAAGCGGTCTGGTGAAGAAGTCCCGGCTCACGGACTTCGACTCCAACCGCACCGGCGGCCTGATCGGCATCAACCTGCGCGAGGACGACGAGCTGGTCGGGGCGGTGCTCTGCTCGGCGGAGGACGACCTGCTGCTGGTGTCCGCCGAGGGGCAATCCATCCGCTTCAACGCGAGCGACGCGGCGCTGCGCCCGATGGGCCGGGCCACGTCCGGCGTGCTGGGGATGCGCTTCAACGACGGCGATCGGCTGCTGTCGCTCGACGTGGTGCGACCCAACACCTACGTCCTCGTCGCGACGGCGGGCGGGTACGCCAAACGCACCCCGATCGAGGACTATCCGGTGCAGGGTCGGGGCGGCAAGGGTGTTCTGACCATCCAATACGACCGCCGTCGTGGCACCCTGGTCGGCGCGCTCATCGTCGGGATCGACGACGAGCTCTACGCGATCACCTCCACCGGCGGGGTGATCCGCACGACCGCTCGGGAGGTCCGCAAGGCAGGCCGGCAGACGAAGGGGGTCCGTCTGATGAACCTCGGTGAGGGTGCCACGCTGCTCGCGGTGGCCCGCAACGTCGAGGACGACGCGGACGACCAGTCGGCCGGCTGAGCTCGCGAGCCGCCCTACCCACGAGGCCCCGAGGAGACGTTCACCTCGTGAACGACACGACGAGCACACCGGACGAGTCCGACGGCCGCGGCCGCGTGGCCACCGGAGAGCAGGCTGCGATCCCGCAGCAGGCGAACGGCCAGCAGGGCGGGGCGGAGGCCCCCGCCCAGCCCGGTGACACCTCCGGGACGAACGGGTCGGCGGCCACCGAGACCGAGGGCACCGCGCAGCAGGACCCCGACCCCACGGGGGTGGACGCGCCCACCGCGCACATCCAGGTTCCGCAGCCCGCGGAGGGGCAGAGCGGGCAGGCGGAGGCTGCCGCGGAGACCGCCTCCGCGCCACGCCCGTCGCCGACGCCGCGGGTGCCCGAGCCGGAGCCCGCGCCCGGCCCGATGCCCGGGCCGGGGCCCGAGGCGGCGGCACCGCCGCCGTGGCACCGGATGTCGGCGGGCGGTGGCACCGCGGAGCCGGTGACCGAGCCCGAGACCCAGCCGCGGAACGCGGCACTGCTCGACGACGGGCCGACGGCGTTCCTCGAGCCGCCCGCGCGCCAGGAGGAGCAGAGCACGGAGGCCGGCACGGCGCCCGAGTCGGCCGGCTGGTCCGGTGTGCGGACGGTGCGCAACCGGCCGCCCCGGCAGGCCGTGCTCCAGCTCAAGCGGATCGACCCGTGGTCGGCGCTGAAGCTCGGCCTCGTCCTGGCCGTGGTGCTGTTCTTCATCTGGCTGGTGGCCGTCGGCGTCCTGTACGGGGCGCTCGACGGCATGGGCGTGTGGGACCGGCTCAACGGCACCTACGCCGACCTGGTGTCCGGGGACACCCCCACCGGGAGCCCGCTCATCAGCGCGGGCCGGGTGTTCGGCTTCGCCGCGGTGATCGGAGCGGTCAACAGCCTGCTCTTCGCCGTGGCCGTGACGGTGGGCGCGTTCGTCTACAACGTGTCCGCCGACCTGGTCGGAGGCATCGAGGTCACCCTCTCCGAGAGGGACTGACCCGGTTGAAGGCGGCCGGGGGCGCTGCGGTAACCTCGTCCCCGTCGCAAGGGCCCATAGCTCAGACGGTTAGAGCGCGTCGCTGATAACGACGAGGTCGCTGGTTCAAGTCCAGCTGGGCCCACTCTCCTTGAGCTCCACTCCCACTCCTTCGGGACGAGTTAGGACGTGATCCTCGTGAAGAAGCTCATCGCCGTCGCTGTCGCGCTGGCCGCGGGCGCTTTCATCTTCTCCAAGGTCCGTGCCTCCCGCGAGAACGACCTCTGGCACGAGGCCACCAACAACTGAGCCCGGGCGATACCGCCCGCTGCTGAGCGGGTAACGTCCCCGCTCAGCCAGGGGACGTAGCTCAATTGGCAGAGCACCGCCTTTGCAAGGCGGGGGTTAGGGGTTCGATTCCCCTCGTCTCCACCAGCAGGAACGGGCCCCAGCAAGATCGTCTCGCCGAGGGCCGTGCCACATACGTGCCTCAGCGTCACGTGCCGGATGTGGCGGGGATCCGCCCGGGCCTCGATCGCGGCCACCGCGATGTTCTTGACGATCCAGCCGACCACGATGACGCCGGCCGCGGCGACGAGGCCGATCACGAGCGCGGTGAGCAGGTCGACCGCCGCCTTCAGCGCAGCGACGATCACGGGTGCGGCGATGAAGGCGAGCGCCACGAGCGCGGCCACGCCGATCCAGCTGGACCCGCCGGCGCGGTGGTTGCTGCGGTGGTTGTGGTGGTGGCAGTGGCAGTTGACGGTGATCCGGCACATCACGACACCTCCTCGTCGTCGTCCCAGTCGTCTTCGTCGTCGGTGTAGGAGCGCCGAGCGAGGGACGGCTGTGCCATGACCGAGCTGTGCGAGGTGGTGATCACTGCCCCGGAGCCCGCGTGGCTGCGCAGCTTCACGCGGGAGCTCGTTGATCGGCACCTCTGTTCGAGCGTCCACAACTTCGCCCCGGTCCACTCGATCTACCGATGGCAGGGCGAGGTCCACGAGCGCACCGAGGGGCGCGCGTCTCTGCACACGCGACGCGCGCTCGTCCCCGAGATCGTCCAGTACGCCAAGGAGCGGCACCCCTACCAGGTACCCGGCATCAGCGCCCGCCCGATCTACGACGGCAACCACGAGTACCTCGACTGGATCGTCGCCGAGACCGGCCAGTCGACTGCCGACGCAGAGGACGCGTGACCTCCCATCGCAGCCGCGTGGCCCACTTCGTGATCGACGTGGAGGACCTCGAACGTGGCACCGAGTTCTGGTCCGCAGCCCTCGGTGCCACCGAGGAACCGCTGCACCCAGCGAGCAGCCGGGTCTACCGCCGACTGCGCCTGCCCGACGCGCCGATCCGCGTGTTACTACAGCTCACCGCAGACCCCAAGGTGGGCAAGGAGCGGATGCACCTCGACCTGGAAACCGACGACGTGGAGACCGAGGTCCGCAGGCTCGAAGCGCTCGGCGCCACGCGGTGGAACCACCAGCAGGAGCGCGGGCATGACTTCTGGATCATGCGCGACCCATGGGACAACGAGTTCTGCGTCCTCCAGACCGAGTTCCCCGCCCTCCTCGCACAGCGCCCACCGTGGCCACCGGTGGCGGCTGCTCGATAGCCCATCGGGCCCCTGGTGCCGGGTTCCCCTGGCTGTGTTCAGACTTTCCTTCCTTGTTCAAAGCGGCGCCTGCGGCGCCGCGGCCGGGACTGTGTCTGATGCCGGGCGCCATGCGGCGACGGGGCGTGCGGCCTCCGGCCGGTCCCCGTCGCCGCGCGCCCGGCTGGTGCGGCGGACCCGGCCGCGGCACCGCGAAGAGCAGTGCGCCGTTCACTCCGACAAGAACAAGAGCATGTCCTCGCCGGACGGGCAGGTCTTCGGGATGCCGGGGAGTAAGGTGACGGAATGGTCATGCGGGTGGCGGTTCCCGTGCTGCCGTGCCGAGATGTGCAGGCAGCGCGTTCGTACTTCACGGACGTGCTCGGATTCGACACCATCTTCACCTGGGAGACCCCACCTAGCTACGCGGCCGTGATCCGCGACACCGCCGAGTTCCACCTGTACGCCGAAAGCAGCGTCGGCCCGGCCAGGGTGACGGTTGTCGTCGACGACGTCGATTCCTGCCACGACGAGCTGCGCGCCCGCGGCGCCGACATCGTCGAGCCACTGGCTGACCGGCCCTACGGGATGCGCGACTTCAACGTACGGACACCCGATGG
>NZ_DATGOP010000081.1:0-12414 GCF_035305885.1 Pseudonocardia sp. | reverse complement strand
CCGAGACCGTGGGCGTGCTCGCCGCCGTGCGCCGCGCCCACCCGGACGTCGAGCAGCTCGACGCGCGCGACTGCCTGCCCGGCGTGCCCGACCTCGGCGAGGGACCCACCGTGCAGCTGTGGCCGCACCGGCACGGCACCGACGCGATGTTCCTCGCGCTGCTGCGGCGACGCTGACGCTCGGGACCCTCCGGCGCGCGCGCCGGGTCGGCGTACGCTCGGCGGGTGCACCCCATGATCGCGCCGAGCATCCTCGCGGCCGACTTCGCGCGGCTCGCCGACGAGGCGGCCGCCGTGACCGGCCCGCCCGGGCGCGGGGCCGACTGGCTGCACGTGGACGTGATGGACGCCCACTTCGTGCCGAACCTGACGCTCGGCCTGCCCGTGGTGCAGTCGTTGCGCAAGGCCACCGAGCTGCCGCTCGACTGCCACCTCATGATCGAGAACCCGGAACGGTGGGCGGTCGGCTACGCCGAGGCGGGCGCCCACAACGTCACGGTGCACGTCGAGGCGGCCCGCGAGCCGGTGGCGCTGGCGAAGGACCTGCGCGCCGCGGGCGCCCGCGCCGGTCTGTCGATCAAGCCGGGCACGCCGCTCGAGCCGCATCTGGAGACGCTGCGCCACTACGACACGCTGCTGGTGATGAGCGTCGAGCCGGGCTTCGGCGGCCAGGAGTTCATCCCCGAGGTCCTCGAGAAGGTGCGCACCGCGCGTCGGCTCGTCGACACCGGCCACCTCACGCTCCTCATCGAGATCGACGGCGGCATCAACGCCGACACCATCGAGGCGGCGGCCGAGGCCGGGGTCGACTGCTTCGTGGCCGGTTCGGCGGTGTACGGCGCCGACGACCCGGCGCGCGCGGTGGAGGCGCTGCGCGAGCGGGTGCGGGCCGTGTCTGCCCACCGCTGGACCTGATCGGGAACGAACGGGCTGCCCGGCGGGTTGCAGCCGGCAGGCGCGAAGGGAGAGCGGGCATGTTCACCGGGATCGTCGAGGAGATCGGCGAGGTCACCGCGGTGCGGGAGGACGCGGACGTGGTGGTGTTCACCATCCGCGCGGGGACGGTCACCTCCGACGCCCGCCACGGCGACTCGATCGCCGTCAACGGCGTCTGCCTCACCGTCGTCGACCCCGAGGGCAGCACCGACGGCACGTTCAGCGTGGAGCTGATGCCCGAGACGCTCAAGCGCTCCAGCCTCGGCGCGGTCGTGCCCGGCACCAAGGTGAACCTGGAGCGGGCCGTCCCGGTGAACGGGCGGCTCGGCGGGCACATCGTCCAGGGGCACGTGGACGGCGTGGCCACGCTGCTGTCGCGGTCCCCGGGCGAGCGCACCGACGAGCTGCGCTTCAGCCTCGTTCCCGACCTGGCCCGCTACGTCGTGGAGAAGGGCTCGATCACGGTGGACGGGGTCTCGCTCACCGTGGCGGGCGTGACGGACGACTCGTTCACGGTCGCGCTCATCCCCACGACGTTGTCGCACACCACACTCGGAATGCGGCGGCCGGGGGATACCGTGAACCTGGAGGTCGACGTCGTTGCGAAGTACGTCGAGCGGTTGACGGCGGGGTACCGCGGGGCCCCGTCGGCGCACGAGGAGGCCGGGGCTCTGTGAGCGAGGATGTGACGGCACGGCCGGTGACGCCGGGGGGCTTCGAGTCGATCGAGCGCGCGGTCGCCGACCTGCGCGCCGGCAAGGCGATCGTGGTCGTCGACGACGAGGACCGCGAGAACGAGGGCGACCTGATCTTCGCGGCCGAGAAGGCGACCCCGGAGCTGGTGTCGTTCATGGTCCGCTACACGTCCGGCTACATCTGCGTGCCGCTCACCGAGAGCGAGTGCGACCGGCTGGACCTGCCGCCCATGCACCACACCAACTCCGACAACTTCCGCACCGCGTTCACCGTCACGGTCGACGCGAAGGAGGGCGTCACCACCGGCATCTCGGCGGCCGACCGCGCCCACACGATCCGACTGCTCGCCGACCCGAACACCGGCCCCGGCGACCTCGTGCGCCCCGGCCACATCCTCCCGCTGCGGGCCCGCGAGGGCGGCGTGCTGCGCCGCCCCGGCCACACCGAGGCCGCGGTCGACCTGGCCCGCCTCGCCGGGCTGCGCCCCGCGGGGGTGCTGTGCGAGATCGTGTCGCAGAAGGACATCGGCGGCATGGCCCGCGGCGACGAGCTGCGGGTGTTCGCCGAGGAGCACGACCTCACCCTCATCACGATCGCCGACCTGATCGCCTACCGGCGCCGCTTCGAGAAGCACGTCGTGCGGGTGGCGCAGGCGCGCATCCCCACGCGGCACGGCGACTTCATCGCCTACGGCTACGACTCGCTGCTCGACGGCATCGAGCACATCGCGATGGTGCGCGGCGACGTCGCCACCCCGGAGGGCAACGGCGAGGACGTGCTCGTGCGCGTCCACTCCGAGTGCCTCACCGGCGACGTCATGGGCTCGCTGCGCTGCGACTGCGGCCCGCAGCTGGACGCCGCGCTCGCCGCGGTGGCCGCCGAGGGCCGCGGGGTGGTGCTCTACATGCGCGGGCACGAGGGCCGCGGCATCGGCCTGCTGCACAAGCTGCAGGCCTACCAGCTGCAGGAGGCGGGCGCCGACACCGTCGACGCCAACCTCGCGCTCGGCCTGCCCGCCGACGCCCGCGACTACGGCACGGGCGCGCAGATCCTCGCCGACCTCGGCATCAAGTCGATGCGGCTGCTCACCAACAACCCGGACAAGCGAGCGGGGCTCGAGGGCTACGGCCTGCGGATCACCGGCCGCGTGCCGCTGCCGGTGCGCGCCCACCGCGAGAACCTGCGGTACCTGCGCACCAAGCGCGACCGGATGGGGCATGATCTGCCCGGTCTGGACACGCTGGGCCGCGGCGACGCGCTCGCCGACAGCACCGGCTCGTGAGCGAGGGGGAACCATGAGCGGCCAAGGGCGCCCGGCGCTGCAGCTGCCCGACGCGAAGGGCCTGCGCGTGGCCATCGCGGCCACCACCTGGCACGCCGACATCGTCGACGTGCTGCTGGAGCGCGCCGTCGCCACCGCGGTGAAGGCGGGCGTGGAGTCCCCGACCGTGGTGCGCGTGCCCGGCACGGTGGAGCTGCCGGTCGTCTGCCAGGAGCTCGCCGTGCGGCACGACGCGGTGGTCGCGCTCGGCGTCGTGATCCGCGGTGGCACCCCGCACTTCGACTACGTGTGCGACGCGGTCACCGCGGGGCTCACCCGCGTCGCCCTCGACGAGCGCACCCCGATCGGCAACGGGGTCCTCACCTGCGACACCCGCGAGCAGGCCGTCGACCGCTCCGGTGCACCCGGGTCCGCCGAGGACAAGGGCACCGAGGCGTGCGTCGCCGCGCTGCAGACCGCGCTCGTGCTGCGCGACCTGAGGGCGGGCCGGTGAGCGGTCCCGCCGGAGCGGGGGAGCGCGGTAGCGTCGAGGACGTGGCTGGCACGGACGCGGGCCACGAGGTCGTCGTGGTCCGCCCGCGGAAGGTGCTGATCGCCGCCTGGGTGGGCGCGGTCGTCACGGTGGCGCTGTTCGTCGCGATCGCCGCCGTCCTGCCCAACGTCCAGACCGGGGTGTACTTCCGGTTCGCCGACCAGGTGGCCCTCGTGGTGCTCGGGTTGTTCATCGCCGGCGGGCTGTTGCTGGTCGCCCGGCCCCGGGTGAAGGCCGACGCCGAGGGCATCGAGGTGCGCAACATCCTCGTCACCCGGCGGCTGCCGTGGGCGCTCGTGCTGCGGATCGCCTACCCGGACGGCGCGTCGTGGGCCCGGCTGGATCTGCCCGACGACGAGTACCTGCCGGTGCTCGCCATCCAGGCCGTCGACGGGCAGCGCGCGGTGGACGCGATCACCCGGCTGCGCGCCCTGCACGCCCGCGCCCGGGCGTCCTGACGCGCACGTCACCCCGCCGCACCCCGGTGCGCCGCGGCGCCGCACGTAGCATCGGGGCCGTGCTGCGCTCCCGCGAGACGAATCCCGCCCCGGCCACCGACGGCGTGCGGCTGGGCGACATCGTGCTCCGCAACCGCCTCGTCACCTCGTCGAGCCTGCTCGGGTACGGCGTGGCCAACTCCCCGCTGCTGCCGTACGGCATGAGCCCGATCTCGCTGTTCGTGCCGCTGTCGGAGTTCGGCGCCGTCACCACGCGCACGCTCACCGTCGAGCCGCGGGAGGGCCACTTCACCACCCGGGACGACTGGTCGCTCGCCGAGCTGCCCGGGCTGCTCAAGCGCTACCGCACCGTGCTGCGCGGCACCGACGCCGGCTTTCTCAACGCGTTCGGCTGGTGCAACATCGGCATCGACGCCTACCTGCGCGACTACTACCCGCGCACCCGCGAGCAGCGCACGATCATCTCCCTCGGCGGGTTCTCGGCCGAGGAGTTCGTGACGCTCGTGGACCGGGTGAACGCCGCGGTGCCCGCGGGCGACATCGCCGCCGTCGAGTTCAACGTCAGCTGCCACAACGTCAACTTCGACTTCTCGACGATCCTGCAGGACGTCCTCGACGAGGCCGTGCCCCGCAGCAACCACCCGGTGATCCTCAAGCTCTCGCCCGACTACGACTACGTGCGCAACGCGAAGCAGGCCGCGAAGGCGGGCGTCTCCGCCCTCACCGCGATCAACACGGTGAAGGCGCTGCGGCTCGACCCGCGCACCGGCACCCCGTGGCTCGCCAACCGCTACGGCGGCCTGTCCGGGCGGGCGATCAAGCCGATCGGGCTGCGGGTGGTGAGCGAGCTGCGCGACGCGGGCGTGACGCTTCCGATCATCGCCACCGGCGGCATCCGCACCGTCGACGACTGCCGCGAGTACTTCTGGGCCGGGGCGGACGCGGTGAGCCTCGGCAGCGCGACCTGGCTGGCGAGCTACCCCGGGTACGCTCTGGCCCCGATCAAGGCACTGCGCGTTCGGCGCGTGTTGCGCGCCGTTCGGCGCTACTCAACGCTGCCGAATCGCGACAGCGCGTCGCTCTGAGCGACGATCTTCACCCGATGGGGTGCCGGCAGCCGACGCGGTCCCGGGGAGGGGTTCGATGACGATCACGCCGGGTGTGGCCACCACCGTGGGGCGGCGCGCCCCCGATCGCCGCCCGCGTGCCGTGCTCTTCGACGTGTTCGAGACGATGCTGCGGGTCGACGCGCTGCGCAGCCGGTTCATCGACGTGGGCCGCCCCGAACACGAGTGGGAGCTGTTCTTCACCCGCACCCTGCGTGACGGCATGGCCCACACGCTCGCGGGCTCGGTGCGCCCCTTCGGCGAGGTCGCCCGGGCCGCGCTGCGCACCACCGTCGGCCACACGCTCTCCGACGAGGCGGTCGAGCACGTGATCGCCGGCTTCCGCGAGCTGCCCCCGCACCCGGACGTCGAGCCCGCGCTCATGGCGCTCGCCCGCGCCCGGATCCCGGCCTACGCGTTCACCCACGGCACCGAACAGGTGGCCTGCGACGCCCTCGACAAGGCAGGCCTGCGCACCTACCTGCGCGACACCTTCTCCGCCGAGCGGATCGCCTCGTTCAAGCCGCCCGCGCGGGTGTACCTCTGGGCCTGCCAGCAGGTGGAGCTGCCGCCGGAGAAGGTGGCCCTCGTCGCGGTGCACTCGTGGGACGTGCACGGCGCCGTGCGGGCCGGGCTGATCGGTGGCCTCGCCACCCGGCTCGAGGGCCGCGTGCCGGACGTGGTGGAGCGCCCGCACGTGGCCGCCGAGCGCCTCGACACGGTGGTGGAGCGGCTGATCGCCCTGCCGGTCTGACCAGACGTCGCATCCCTCACGCCCCGAGCGCCCGGCGCATCCCGGCGCCGAGCCGACCGCTGCCGCCGAGGTCGGCGCGCTGCCCGGCGAGCGCCCCCGCCGCGCGACCGGATCCGGACAGGGCGCTCGGGCGCAGCGTGGCGAGGCCGGGGTAGGCGGCCGCGAACCGCTCCTCCACCCGCTGCCTGCGGTCGGCGAGCACCAGCGCGACCCCGGGTGGTCCGCCCGGGCCCGCGGCCCGGCCCGCCGCCCGCTGCTCGGCCTCGACCAGCCTGCGGTGGACCTGCGCGGCGAACCCCTCGAGCCACGACCGGCGGTAGGCCGCCACGGACTCGCTCGGGTCGGGCGGGCGGACCCGGGCGAGCTGCGAGGTGGCCTGCAGCAGGAGCGACGTGTAGAGCACCTCGACCCGTTCGCGGTCGGAGGCGTGGCCGAACACGGTGACCGCGGACGCCCGGCCGACCCCGCCCGCCCGGCCGCTCCACGTCCCGTGCAGCACCCAGCGGCAGCCCAGTGCGGCGGCCGTCCACCCGAGCAGGCGCGCCTTGCCCATGCTGTACGGGTCGTGCACCGGGATCCGCAGCGGGCCGATCTCGTCCTCGCCGGGGGCGGCCGCGGCGAGCAGCGCGGCGTCGATGCCGTGGCGGGCCATCAGCTCGACGGCCTTCGCCGTGTAGATCTCCGCCTCGGCCGCGGTGGCCGCGCGCTCGGCCTTGGCGAGCAGCTTGCGGACCGTGGCGAGCTTCGTCCCGCCTGCGCGCGCACCCGGGTCTCGGCCCACGGGGACCACCTCCGATCGAACGTGTGTTCGCTGCGAGAGATGTAACCACGGGGCGGTGACAGTTCCGGGGCAGGCGCCTACACCACGCCGCCGACGCGCCGGCCGGGCGGTGCCGGCCGGGCGCGCCGCTGTCCGGTCCTACCCTGGAGGAGCCATGCGCGATCCCGCCTCGAACGATCCTTCCCGGTACCGCCCGGCGCCCGGTTCCATCCCGGAGGCGCCCGGGGTCTACCGGTTCTCCGACCCGCACGGGCGGGTGATCTACGTCGGGAAGGCGAAGAGCCTGCGGCAGCGGCTCAACTCCTACTTCGCCGACATCGCCGGGCTGCACCCGCGCACCCGGCAGATGGTCATGACCGCGGCGAAGGTCGAGTGGACCGTGGTCGCCACCGAGGTGGAGGCGCTGCAGCTCGAGTACAACTGGATCAAGGAGTTCGACCCCCGGTTCAACGTCCGCTACCGCGACGACAAGACCTACCCGGTGCTCGCGGTGACGATGAACGAGGAGTTCCCGCGGCTGCACGTCTACCGGGGGCCGCGGCGCAAGGGGGTGCGCTACTTCGGCCCGTACGCGCACGCGTGGGCGATCCGCGAGACGCTCGACCTGCTGCTGCGCGTCTTCCCGGCGCGCACGTGCAGCGCCGGGGTGTTCAAGCGGCACGGGCAGATCGGGCGGCCGTGCCTGTTGGGCTACATCGACAAGTGCTCGGCGCCGTGCGTGGGCCGGGTCGACGCCGACGAGCACCGCGCGATCGTCGAGGACTTCTGCGACTTCCTCTCCGGGCGCACCGACCACCTGGTGCGCCAGCTGGAGCGGAAGATGGCCGAGGCGTCCGAGCAGCTGGAGTTCGAGCGGGCGGCCCGGTTGCGCGACGACATCGGGGCGCTGCGGCGGGCCATGGAGAAGCAGGCCGTGGTCCTCGGCGACGGCACCGACGCCGACGTCGTCGCGTTCGCCGAGGACGAGCTCGAGGCCGCGGTGCAGGTGTTCCACGTGCGCGGCGGCCGGGTGCGCGGCCAGCGCGGGTGGGTGATCGACAAGGTCGAGCCGACCGACACCGCCCAGCTGGTGGAGCGGTTCCTCACCCAGTTCTACGGCGAGCAGGCCGCGCTCGCCGGCTCGGCCGACGACGCCACCCAGCCGGTGCCGCGGGAGATCCTCGTGCCGGTGCTGCCGGCGGACCCCGGCTCGATCGTCGACTGGCTGTCGGAGCTGCGCGGGTCGCGGGTGCAGCTGCGGGTGCCGCAGCGCGGGGACAAGCGGGCGCTGGCCGAGACGGTGGCGCGCAACGCCGCGGAGGCGTTCACCCAGCACAAGCTGCGCCGCGCGGGCGACCTCACCGCGCGGTCGGCGGCGCTGCAGGAGATCCAGGACGCGCTCGGGCTCGACACGGCGCCGCTGCGGATCGAGTGCGTGGACGTGAGCCACGTGCAGGGCAGCGACGTGGTGGCATCGCTCGTGGTGTTCGAGGACGGGCTCGCCCGCAAGTCGGAGTACCGGAGGTTCGAGATCCGCGGCGGGGCCGCGGGCGGGGACGTGGCGGCGATCGCGGAGGTGGTGCGCCGCCGCTTCCGCCGCTACCTCGCCGAGACGGGAGGTCGGTCCGGTAACGGCGGCCGGGGCGGCGGCGAGTCCGGTGAGGTGCCGGCCGGGGATCCCGGGCACCGCCCGGGCATCGACCCCGAGACCGGTCGCCCCCGCAAGTTCGCCTACCCGCCGAACCTGCTGGTCGTCGACGGTGGCCGGCCGCAGGTGGAGGCGGCGGCGGACGTGCTGGCCGAGCTCGGCGTCACCGACGTGGCGGTGTGCGGGCTCGCGAAGCGCCTCGAGGAGGTGTGGTTGCCCGCCGAGGAGGACCCGGTGATCCTCTCCCGCACCAGCGAGGGCCTCTACCTGCTGCAGCGGGTGCGGGACGAGGCGCACCGGTTCGCCATCACCTACCACCGGCAGCGCCGGTCGAAGAGCATGGTCGCCTCGGAGCTGGACGGCGTGCCCGGGCTGGGCCCGGCGCGGAAGGCGGCGCTGCTCAAGCACTTCGGTTCGCTGCGCAAGCTCAAGGCCGCGGACCTGGACGAGATCGCGGCGCTGCCCGGGTTCGGGCCGCGGACGGCGGCCGCGGTGCTCGACGCGCTGCACGGCCGCACGCCCGCCGCGCCCCAGCCGGCGGCCGGGGAGGCCCGGTGAGGGCCGGCCCGGCGAGGGGTGGCACCGTGAGCAGCGGCACTCGGAACGGCGGCACTCGGAACGGCAGCGCTCAGGACGGCAGCGCTCGGAACGGCAGCGCTCGGAATGACAGCGCTCGGAATGACAGCGCTCGGAATGACAGCACTGTGAAAGGCACTGTGGACGGGGGCACGGTGAACGGGGACGGCGCGGCGCTGGACGCCGCGAAGGTGGACGGCTCAGCTGCGGACGGATCGGGGGCGGACGGCTCCGGGGTCGACGGTTCGGCCGCGAACGGTGCGGCGCGCAGCGCGACGGCGGGGGAGCCGGGACCGGCCGCGGCGGCCCGGGGATCGGGCGGCGCCGCGGGCTCGGAGCCGCCCGGCATCGAGGTCACGCTGGTCAGCGGGCTGTCCGGGGCGGGCCGCAGCACGGCGGCGAAGGTCCTGGAGGACCTCGGCTGGTTCGTGGTGGACAACCTGCCGCCCGAGCTGATCGCCACGATGGTCGACCTCGGCGCGCGGGCCCGCGGTGAGATCACCCGGATCGCGGTCGTGATGGACGTGCGCAGCCGGGCGTTCACGGCCGACCTGAGCGCCGTGATCAAGGATCTGGACGCGCGCGGCTACAAGCCGAGGCTGCTGTTCCTGGAGGCGTCCGACGCGGTCCTGGTGCGCCGGTTCGAGCAGGTGCGCCGCAGCCACCCGCTGCAGGGCAACGGCCGCCTGGTGGACGGGATCGCCGCGGAGCGGGAGCTGCTGCGGCCGCTGCGGGAGAGCGCGGACCTGGTCGTGGACACCTCCACGGTGGCGGTCCCGCAGCTGCGGGCCACCCTCGAGCGGGCGTTCGGCACGGAGGCCGCCCAGGTCACCCGGGTGACGCTGGTGTCGTTCGGCTACAAGTACGGGCTGCCGATGGACGCCGACCTCGTGGTGGACGTCCGGTTCCTGCCCAACCCGTACTGGATCCCGGAGCTGCGCGACTTCACCGGCAAGGACGAGTCGGTGCGCGACTACGTCCTGTCCCAGGACGGGGCGGAGGAGTTCATCACCCGGTACCTGGAGCTGTTGCGATTGGTGGGGGCCGGGTACCGGCGCGAGGGCAAGCGCTACCTGACGGTGGCGGTGGGGTGCACCGGCGGCAAGCACCGCAGCGTCGCGATCAGCGAGGAGATGGCCCGCAGGCTCGCGGGCTCCGAAGGGGTCGCGGTGAGCGTGACCCACCGCGACCTGGGGCGCGAGTGAGGTCGGCCGTCGCCCTGGGGGGCGGGCACGGGCTGCACGCCACGCTGTCGGCGCTGCGGCGGCTGACCGACGACGTCACCGCGGTCGTCACGGTCGCCGACGACGGCGGCTCGTCGGGCCGGCTGCGCCGGGAGCTCGGTCTGCTCCCGCCGGGGGACCTGCGGATGGCGCTGGCCGCGCTCGCCGCGGACACCGACTCGGGGCGCCGCTGGGCCGCGCTCGTGCAGCACCGCTTCGGCGGCACGGGGGCGCTCGCCGGCCACGCCGTGGGCAACCTGCTGATCGCGGGGCTGATGGAGGTGCTCGGCGACCCGGTGGCGGCGCTCGACGAGGTGGCCGCGCTGCTCGGGCTGCGCGGGCGGGTGCTGCCGATGAGCTGCGATCCGCTGGACATCGAGGCGGAGGTGTCCGGGCTCGGGCCCAACGGCGCGCTCATCCGCGGCCAGGTCGCGGTGGCGTCCACGCCGGGTCGGGTGGAGCGGGTCTGGCTGCGCCCGGAGCGGCCGCGGGCGTGCCCGGAGGCACTCGATGCGGTGAAAGCGGCCGACGTCCTGCTGCTCGGCCCGGGCTCGTGGTTCACCAGCGTGATCCCGCACCTGTTGGTGCCGGAACTGAGAGAAGCGCTGATCACGTCCCCTGCCCGGCGGGTCGTGGTGCTGAACCTGGCCCCCGAACCGGGTGAGACCGCCGGGTTCTCACCCGAGAAGCACCTCGCCGTACTCTCCCAGCACGCGCCGGAACTGCGGGTGGACGCGGTCATCGCCGACGTGGCCGCGGTGCCGGTGCCGGAGCGGTTGCACCGCACTGCGGCCGCGATGCTCGCCCCCGGAGGCAGGGTCCACCTGGCGCCGGTCGCCGCGGAGGACCCCGTGGTGCCGCGTCACGACCCGGCCGCGTTGGCCGAGGCCCTGGGTGCCGTGTTCGCGGAACTCGAGAGGCAGACCGGATCGGCCCACCACGATGCGGCCCCGGCGACGAGCGGGCCCGCACCCGAGGGGCAGGAAACGAGGAGGTCGAACCCATGGCGATGACGGCGGCGGTCAAGGACGAGCTGTCGAGGCTCGTCGTCACGAAGCCGTGCTGCCGCCGGGCCGAGGTCGCGGCGCTGCTGCGCTTCGCGGGCGGGCTGCACATCGTCGGTGGTCGCGTGGTCGTGGAGGCCGAGGTCGACACCGGGTCGGTGGCGCGGCGGCTGCGCCGCGAGATCCACGACCTCTACGGGCACACCTGCGAGGCGCACGTGATCAGCGCGGGCGGGCTGCGCCGCGGGGCGCGCTACGTGCTGCGGGTGGTGCGCGACGGTGAGGGCCTGGCCCGCCAGACCGGCCTGCTCGACGCCCGCGGCCGCCCGGTGCGGGGCCTGCCGCCGCCCGTCGTGTCGGGTGGGGTGTGCGACGCGGAGGCGGCGTGGCGCGGGGCGTTCCTCGCGCACGGGTCGCTCACCGAGCCGGGCCGCAGCTCCGCGCTCGAGGTGACCTGCCCCGGCCAGGAGGCGGCCATGGCGCTGGTCGGCGCGGCGCGCCGGCTCGGGGTCACGGCCAAGTGGCGGGAGGTGCGCGGCGCCGACCGGGTGGTGGTGCGCGACGGCGACGCGATCAGCGCGCTGCTCACGCGCATGGGCGGGCACGAGTCCGTGCTGGCGTGGGAGGAGCGGCGGATGCGCCGCGAGGTCCGCGCGACGGCCAACCGGCTGGCCAACTTCGACGACGCCAACCTGCGCCGCTCCGCCCGGGCCGCGGTCGCGGCCGCGGCGCGCGTGCAGCGGGCGCTGGAGATCCTCGGCGACGACGTCCCGGCCCACCTGCTCGCCGCGGGCAAGCTGCGCATCGAGCACAAGCAGGCGTCGCTGGAGGAGCTGGGCCAGCTCGCCGACCCGCCGATGACGAAGGACGCCGTCGCGGGCCGCATCCGCCGGCTGCTGCACATGGCCGACAAGCGCGCCGCCGACCTCGGCATCCCCGACACCGACTCGGCGGTCACCCCGGAGATGCTCGAGGAGGCCTGACGCCGCCGGCCCCCGGTCGGCCCGACCGGGGCCGGACGGCTCGGCCTCAGCCGCCGCCGTCCGCGGCACGGATGCGGGCGAGGAACACGCTCATGAGCGGCGACCGGGTCACCGTCCGGGCCCGGTAGGAGACGGTCCAGCCGGTTGGCCGTCGCGTCGTTCCAGAACGACAGCGGCACGATCTGCTGCGCGTGGATGCCGATGCTTTTCGATGGGAGGGCGGAGCGGGATCACCGTGTCGCCGGCGAAGAGCACGAAGGCCACCAGGCCGACGGCGGTGAGGATGTTCCGGTTCGACAGCCGCTGCACGCCCTTGTGGCGCGTCAGCGCAGCACCCGGTACCGCAGGTGCGTGACGTCGCGGCCGGGCAGCACCCGGACCGGTTCGAGCTCGACGTGCTCCGGGCCGAGGCCGTCGAACAGGCGCCGCCCGTCCCCGAGCAGCACCTGCACGAGCT
>NZ_DATGOP010000080.1:0-68813 GCF_035305885.1 Pseudonocardia sp. | reverse complement strand
GGAACTGGCGGCTGAGGTGCCCGGCGGACATGTTCACGCCCCGGGCGAGCGCCTCGACGTTCAGCGGCTGCGCGTACTCGCGGTCGATCCGGTCACGGACCCGGCGCAGGCGCGCGAGGTCGCGCAGGCGCTCGGCTTCGGCGGACCTGGCCACTCGCGAATCGTGCCACGGCCGCGCTAGTCCGCGCCCTCGAGCACCTCCCGCAGCCTGCGCGCGAACGCCTCCGGCCGGCCGGGGTAGCCGGACTCGGGGCCGACGAAGCCGCCGTGGTGGCTGGGGAACACGGTGACCTCCTGGCCGAGCAGCTCGGCGGTGGCCACCGCGGTGCGGCCGGTGATGGTGCGGCCGGTCTCCTCGCCGAGGGCGACGACGACCCGGGTGGGCGCGGCGCGCAGCGCGTCGACGTCGGGCCGGTAGCTGCTGACCGCCGACGAGCGGTCGGAGAGCAGCGGGTCGTCCCTGCTGCCGTCGTCGGCGGTGGGCAGGCCGAACGCGGCCGGGTCCGGCGCGGGCCCGGCGAAGTACTCGTCGGTGAACTCGCCCTCCCACGACGTCATGGCGATGAACGCCGCCATGCCCGCGCCGAACCCCTTCGCCTCGTAGGCGTCCCGGACCCCGGCGGACGCCCGCTCGGCGGCCTCCGCGTCCGGCAGGATCGAGATGAGCGGGGGCTCGTGCGCCACCAGGACGGTGACGTCCTCGGGGTGCGCGGCCACGAGGGCGAGCCCCGTGACCGCGCCCCCGCTGCTCGCGAACACCTCGACGGGCCCCGCCCCGAGCGCCTGGACCAGTGCGTGCAGGTCACCCGCTTGCACCTCGGGCGAGTGGTCGGTCCGGCCGTCCTTGCGCGTGCTGCGGCCGAGGCCGCGCGGGTCGTAGGTCACCACGGTGCGGTCGGGGAAGTGGGAGGCCAGCGTCGCGAAGCCGTCCGCGGTCATGGGCTGGCCGATCATGAGCAGCGGCGGGCGGCCGTCCGCGGGCGGCAGCGGCCCGCGGACGTCGTACACGAGGTCGGCCTCGGGGGTCGTGAGCGTGTGGGTCGCCATGACGGTTGAGACCGCCGGCGCGCCCGGAACTCATCGGTGGGTTCAGGCCGACTTCGCGAGCCACTCGTCGAACGTGGTCGGGGCGATGCGGGCCCCCTCACCGGGGAGCAGCACCTCGCCCGCCATCTCGGGCCCGAAGAGGCCCGACCAGGTCGGCACCAGGCGGATCTCGCGGCCGCGGGCCTCGAACGTCCGCCGGGCCATGTCGACGAGGTCCTGCGGCTCCGGGCCCGCGACGTCGGCGTAGCGGCCCTGCGGCCGGCCCGCCGCGATCTCGGCGAGGACGTCGGCCACGTCCTCCGGCGCGATCGGCTGCACGAGCAGTGGCGCGATCGTGGCGACGCCGTCGCGCTCGGTCCAGCCCGCCACCATCCCGGCGAAGTCGTGGAACTGCGTGACGGGCACGATCGTCCACGGCACCGGCCCCGCCTCGACCAGGCGCTCCTGCTCGCGCTTGCCCGCGTAGTGCGCGTTGCCCGGGACGCGGTGGATCCCGACGATCGACAGCAGCACGTGGTGGCGCACCCCCGCCTCCGCCTCGGCCGCGAGCAGGTTGCGGGTGGCGGCGCCGAAGAAGGCGACGGTCTCGGCCTCGTCCGCCGGTGGCGCGTTGGTGGCGTCGACCACCGCGTCGACGCCGGCGAGCGCCGAGCGGAGGCCCTCGCCGGTGGTGAGGTCGACGCCCAGCGAGCGGGCGATCCGCACGACCTCGTGGCCGCCCGCCTCGAGGGCGGCGATCGTGAGTGCTCCGATGTTGCCGGTTGCCCCGGCGACTGCGATCCGCATGCGCCGACACTAACTCGGATAAAACTGGTCCGCAATATCCGCGATACGATGGCTGGCGTGAAGCTGCCCGTGAGCACCGAGTGGGTCCTGCACTGCGCCACGACGCTGGCGCAGCTCGAGCCGGGGGCCACCGCCTCGGTCAAGCAGCTCGCCGACTACTTCGACCTCCCCGCGCCCTACCTGGCCAAGCAGCTGCAGGCGCTGGTCAAGGCCGGCCTGCTCGCCGCGACCACCGGCCCGCGCGGCGGCTTCCGGCTCGCGCGCCCGCCGTCGGAGATCACGCTGTTGGAGCTGGTCGAGGCCGTCGACGGCGCCGCATCCCCCTACGAGTGCCGCGAGATCCGGCAGAAGGGCCGCGGCGCGCTGCCGCCGGAGGACTGCCGCGACACCTGCATCCTCGCCCGCAAGATGGCCGAGGCCCACGACGCGTGGCGGGCCCACCTCGCCGGCACCACGCTCGCGGGCATCCTCGCCGAGCTGCCCCCGACGGCACCCTCCCGCACCCGCAGGTTGCTGGCCTCCACACGGTGATGTCGAGGACGGGCCCGCGGCTCCGTCACGGTGCCGGGAAAGTCACAGTGCCGGATGCGGCCGCAGGGGCCGCACGAGCCAGGGAGGCCCGGAATGCCGATCACCCGCATGGACAACGTCCTCGTCGTCGTCGAGGACCTCGACGCGGCCGTCGCGTTCTTCGTCGAGCTCGGCATGCAGCTCGAGGGCAGGGCGCCGGTCGAGGGCGAGTGGGCGGATCGCGTCATCGGGATCGACGGCGTCCGCGAGGAGGTCGCGATGCTGCGCACCCCGGACGGGCACGGCCGGATCGAGCTGGCGGCGTTCCGCGAGCCCGCGGCCGTGCGCACCGCGCCGGCCGACGCCCCGGTGAACGCGCTCGGCATCCGCCGGATCATGTTCGCCGTCGACGACGTCGACGACGTCCTCGCCCGGCTGCGCGGCCACGGCGCGGAGCTGGTCGGCGACGTGGTGCGCTACGGCGACGCGTACCGGCTCTGCTACGTCCGCGGCCCCGAGGGGATCCTCGTCGGGCTCGCCGAGCAGCTCAGCTGACCTGCCCGGCGCGCAGGTCCTCCAGCGCGCCGACGAGGCGGTCGAAGAACCGGGGCGCGTCGAGGCCGACGGCCACCTTCGCGTTGGGCGGCTCACCGAGGTAGCCGTGCAGGTCCACGCACGTGGCGCCGCGGGTGTGCGCGCCGACCACCTCGATCGCCACGTGGGCGTCGACGCACTCCACCAGCGCCGGGTCGATCACCCGGGCCACCGCCACCGGGTCGTGCAGCGGTGGGGCCTCGAAGCCCCACAGCTTCTTGTAGGTCGAGGCGAAGAACGTCATCAGCTCCGCGCACACCGGTCCGAGGTCGCCGCCGAGGTCCTCCAGCCGGGCCACGACCTCCGGCGTCACCAGCGCCTGGTGGGTGACGTTCAACCCGCACATCGTGACCGGCACGCCGCTGCCGAACACGATCGCCGCGGCCTCGGGGTCGACGAAGATGTTGAACTCGGCGTACGGGCCGACGTTGCCGCGCTCGGTGGAGCCGCCCATCAGGACGATCTCGCGGATCCGCGCCGCATCCCCCGGGTACCGGGTGAGCAGCAGCGCGATGTTGGTGAGCGGCCCGGTCGGGACGAGCGTCACGGGTTCCGGGTGCTCCTGCAGCAGCCGGTGGACGAGGTCGACGGCGTGCTCGCCCACCACCGGCACCGCGGGCTCGCCGAACCGCGGCCCGTCGAGGCCGGACTCGCCGTGCACGTCCGCGGCGACCTGCAGCGGCCGGGTCAACGGACGGGCGCACCCGGCGGCGATCGGCACGTCGTGGACGCCGGCGAGGGTGCACACGCGGCGCGCGTTCAGCGTGGTCTTGTCGAGCGTCTGGTTGCCGGCGACCGTGGTGATCGCCAGGAGGTCGACGGCCGGGTCGCCCGCGGCCAGCATGATCGCGATCGCGTCATCGTGCCCCGGGTCGCAGTCGAGGATGATCGGCGTCACGACTCGCCAGCCAACCAGCGCACGGCGTTCGCGAACAGCGTGGCGTAGCCAGGCCACTCCACGAACTCGGTGGGGCACCAGTGCGGCCCGATGTCGGACGCCCACGCGAGGGTCCGCCCCTCACCGACGGTGCGGACGGCGAGCAGCGGGTCGCCCGCGATCGTCGCCAGCACCCGCGCGTCGTCCTTGGCCGCCGAACCGGTTGTAGCCGAGCAGGAACGGCCGCTCGCCGTCGACGCCGGACAGGATGGCGTGGCCGGCGTCGACGCCCTGTGCCGTGGAAGAACCCCTTGCCCTCCGACCCCGGGTGATCACCGCGTGAGCGGCCGGACGTCCCACACCCACGCGTCCGCGGCCCGCCTGCCGGGGCCGAGCAGCGCGGTGAGCGCGGCCTGCAGCTGCTCCTGGTGGGGCCGCTCGGTGAGGACGACCGCCTGGGCTTTCCAGAAGCGCAGGTCCTCGTGCATCCGCGCGCGGTCGGCGGCGGTGATCGGCGGCACCTGCCCGGTGGCCGCGACGCCGTCGAGGAGCAGCGCGCTCGGCCGCTTCGGCGCGCCGTACGCGCCGCGCTGCGCCTCCCCGGCCGGGCCGACGAAGTAGCCCTGCGGCAGCGCGAAGCCCATGCCGGCGTCCACCTGCCACCGCAGCGGTTCGGCGTGGAGCGGCTCGGGCAGCGGCACCGGGACCAGCGTGCCGCCCGGCTCGACCCACCGCGCCCACTCGCCACCCGCGTAGAAGGCGGGGGTGGGCGCGCGCAGCACGGTCTGGTACGGCATCGGCACGATCGGCAGCAGCGCCACGACCAGCGCCGCCACCCACGCCGCGCGCACCGGGACCGGGCCGATCCGGCGGTCGCGGGGCAGGTCGAGCACCCGCTGGGTGGCGATCGCGATCAGGCAGCCGATCGCGGGCACGCAGGCCAGCGCCATCCTCGACTCCAGCACCGACTCCACCAGCGGCACCCGGTCGAGCAGCAGCCACGGCCCCGGGATGCCGGTCGGCCGACCGTCGACGGTGATCTGCGTCCCGAGCGACAGCGCGGCGCCGATCCCGCCCGCCGTCGCGGCGATCCGCGCGGCCGGCTCGTCGCGCAGCCGGACCGCGAGCACGACGGCGAGCACCACGAGGCCCCAGCCGAAGAACGCGTTCTCCTCGGTGCCGTTCAGCGCGAGGCCGCCCGGCCCGCCGGTGACCAGCGCGCCCAGCGACTGGCTCGCGTGGGAGACGAACGCGGCGAGCGGGTTGCCCGCGGGCAGGTGGTCGATCCCGCGATAGCTCTGCGGGCCGGCGAACTGCAGCCACAGCGGGTAGGCGACCAGCGCGCCGGAGACCAGCGCGGCGGTCACCCCGCCGCCGACGACCGGCCGCGGCAGCCGCCTCCTCGTGATCGCGTACCAGAGGGCGTACGGCGCGACGGTCAGCACCGCGATCAGCAGGATCTCCTCGCCGATGAGGACCTGCAGCGCCCCGAGCACGCCCAGCCCCACGCCGTGCCGCACCGGGCTGCGCGCCGCCGGGAGCCGGATCAGCCAGATCCCGATCACGGGGATGAGGAACGTCGCGGCGAAGTTCGGGTGGGCGCCGGCGTGCGAGATCACCGGTGGGGCGAACCCGCAGAACAGCCCGCCGAGCGCGGCCGCCGACCGCGAGCGCACGACGTGCCGGGAGAACAGCCAGTACCAGGCGGTGGCGGTGCCGGCGAGCCCGCCGGTCAGCACGATCGTCCACGTCGCGGTCGGGCCGAGGGCCAGCGTCACCGGCGCCAGCGGGATCGCGAGCGCGGGCAGCGCCGTGTTCGCCATGAGGTTCACCCCGAGCGGGGCGTTCTGCAGCTCGGAGTACAGCGGGTTGCGCCCGTCGAGCAGCGCGCGCGCCTGGGCGGCGAACAGCCACTCGAACAGGTTCTGGTCCTGCATGCTCGCGACCAGGTAGCCGCGGTCGAGGTGGCGCCACAGCCCGGAGTACAGGACGACCGCCGCGAGCGCGTAGCCGGCGATCACGTAGACATCCGCCCGGCCGACCCGGCCCCGCCGGGCCGGCGCGTGAGCAGCGGCCGTCACGCGCGCACGTCCCTCCCGAATCCCTGCCCCCTCGACACGACGCCCGGCTCCCGCCGCAGCATGCCCGATGACGGGCGGGAGCGCAGCGCCGCGGGTAACCGGGCGCCCGGCGCCGTCAGATGGCGTCGAAGCGGCGGGTGCGGGTGGCGTCCACCTCCGGCAGCGTCTCGATGACGCTGCGGATGTGGCGGCGCATCGCCGCCTCGGCCGCCTCGGCGTCGCCCGCGCACAGCGCCTCGATGATCTCCAGGTGCTGGGGCAGCGAGACCGCGGGGCGGCCGGGGTGCATCGCGAGCCGGAACTGGTGGCGCACGCTCTGACCGCGCAGCCGCTCGAGGATCCCGGCCGCGGTGGACTGCCCGGAGAGCTCCAGCACGAGGCCGTGCAGGCGCTGGTTCAGCTCCGAGTAGCCCAGCAGGTCACCCCCGGCGACGGCGGCGCGCATGGCGTCGCCGATCTCGCGGAGGCGGTCCCGGTCGGCGTCGGTGAGCCGCTCGGCCGCCTTCGCCGCACACAGCCCCTCCAGCGCCATCCGGACCTCGGTGATCTCGATGGCCTCCTCGAGCGACACGGCGCGCACGCGCGCGCCGCGGTTCTGCACCCGCTCGACGAGGCCCTCGCTCGCGAGCTGTACCAGCGCGGTGCGCACGGTGGTGCGGCTCGCCCCGAACCGCTCCGACAGGTCCGCCTCGACCAGGCGCTGGTTGGGGACGAACTCGCCGTCGGCGATGGCCGCGCGGATGGCGTCGACGACGGGAACCGGCTCCCCCGGGGGCGAGCTCTCGGTCCCGGTCATCGTCACCACCCTCCGCCGCGGTTCGACGCCCTCATTGTGCGGGGACGTCGACCGGCGGCGTGCCGTGGGTGTGGAACGACTCGATCGTCTTCAACCCCCAGGCCTGGCCCTTGGCCCGTTCGGCCTCGGTCCACGTGATCGGCTCCCAGTCCGGGGCGAAGATCAGCCGCGCGGTGGGGTTGCACAGTTCGATGCGGTTGCCGCCGGGCTCGTAGAGGTAGAGGAAGAACGTCTGCTGGATCGCGTGCTTGTGCGGGCCGGTCTCGATGTGGACGCGGTTGTCGAGGGCGATGTCCGCGGCGCGCAGGATGTCCTCCCGCGTGTCGGTGGCGAACGCGATGTGGTGCAGACGCCCGTTCGAGCCGGTCCAGTCGTTGGTGTAGACGAGGTCGTAGGACTTCTGGGCGAAGTTGGTCCACTGCCCGGAGATCACGCCGCTGTCGAGCTGGATCTGCTCGGTGACCCGGCCGCCGAGCGCGTCGCAGATGAACCCGCCGTTCGTCGCCGCGTCCTGGGCGAGGTAGTTGACGTGGTCGAGCCTGCGGACGCTCACGCCGCGCCCGGGGTAGGCCTGGGCCTGGTTCTTCAGCGCCGGGCGCAGGTGCTCGGGCGGCTGGTAGCGCTCGGTCTCGTAGTAGATCTCCATCTCGTGGCCGTCGGGGTCCCGGAACAGGTAGGTCGGGCCGATCCCGGGGTCGCCGTCCACCCAGCCGATCCCGAGGCCGCGTTCCTCGATCGCCGCGACCCGGCGCTTGAGCGCCTCCTCGCTCGACGCCCGCAGGGCCGTGCGGCCCACGCCGGAGGTCTTCGAGGCCGTCAGCTTGAGGCTGTGGTGCTCGTAGTCGTCCCAGGTGCGCAGGAAGACCGAGTCGCCCTGGCTGCCGTTCTCGGTCAGGCCCAGGACGCGGACGAAGAAGTCGAGGCTGCGCTCCGGCTCGGGGGTGAACAGCTCCACGTGGCCGAGGTGGGCGATCTCGTGTCGGGGGGACTTCTCAAGCGACATCGTCGGCTCCTGACGGTCGGGGTCGGGGGAAGGTGGTGCCGTCGAACAGGGCGCGGGCGGTGCGGATCACCGCCGACCGGCGCACCCGGGGCGGGTCGCCGGGCTCGACGTCGACCTCGACCTCGAGCGACCCGCTCGGGTGCTCGACCGCGAACGGCCGACCGGGGGCGGGCCGGACCAGCAGGTCGTGGCCGACGGCACCGTCGAGCAGCGCGGCCGTGACCACGCTGATCGCGCCGAACACGCCGATCGACGGGTGCCGGCGCAGTGGCTGGAAGGCGTTGAACGTGCGGGTGCGGATCGCCCCGCCCGCCTGCGGCGCGGAGACGAACGTGATCTTGGGGACGGCGGCCGCCGTGACGTCGCCCATGCCCATGAGCTTCCCCGCTTCGAGCCGCAGCGCCAGGATGCGCTCATCCGGCAGGTCCGCTTCGGGGAGGACGACGACCGGCATCCCGTTGTCGATGCAGGTCACCCGCAGGCCGTCGATCTCGTCGACGAGCCGGCCGGTCGGCAGCAGGCTGCCGCAGACCGACCCCTCGGTGTCGGCGAAGGCCAGCGCGACCGGGGCGGCCGTGCCGGGCACCCCGGCGAGCGCCGCGTCGCCCGCGTAGTCGACGCGGCCGCCGGGCGTGGGGAACGTCGACTCCGCCCGCGCCCCGGTGTTGACCATGCGGATCCGCACGCTGGTGCGCTCGTCACCCGCGGCGACGAGGCCGCGCTCCACGGCGAACTGGCCGACGGCGGCGAGCAGGTTGCCGCAGGTCTGGCGGTCCGACACGGTGGCCGCGTCGATGCCGACCTGGAGGAACAGGTAGTCGACGTCGCAGTCCGGCTCGGCGGACGGCGACACGACGGCCACCTTGCTCGTCACCGGCTGGGCGCCACCGAGCCCGTCGATCTGGGCGGGGTCGGGGCTGCCCATGATCCGCAGCAGCAGGTCGTCGCGCTCGGCCGGGTCGGCCGGGAGGTCGGAGGCGAGGAAGAACGCGCCCTTCGACGTGCCGCCACGCATGAGCAGGCAGCGGACGCCGCTCGCGGTGGTCACGGTCGGGCCTTCACGTACTCGACGCCCAGCGCGGCGAGGGTGGCGCGCAGGCCGTAGCGGTCGAGGCCGAGCTCGCCTGCGCGGAACGCCTCGCGGGTCGCCTCCTCCTTCGCCACCCGGGCCCGGCCGGCGGTGACCGCCTCGCCGACCCGTTCCCGCGGCACGCACGCCACCCCGTCGTCGTCGGCCAGCACCGCGTCGCCGGGGTGCACGACCTGCCCGCCGATCACGATGGGGACGTTCACGGCGCCGGCCGTCGCCTTGACGGTGCCCTGGGCGCTGACCGCGGCGGACCAGGCGGGGAAGCCCATCGCGCGCAGGTCGGCGACGTCGCGGACGCCGGTGGTGGTGACCACCCCGCGCACCCCGCGGTGCGCGAGCGCGGTGGCGAACAGCTCGCCGAACAGGCCGTCCGTGCACGGGGAGGTGGTGGTGACCACCATGATGTCGCCGGCGCGGCACTGCTCGACGGCTGCGTGGATCATCAGGTTGTCGCCCGGCCAGCACAGCACGGTGACGGCCGTGCCGCCGACGCGCGCGCCCTGCTGGATCGGCCGCAGGTCGGGGCCGAGGTAGCAGGTGCGGCCGAGCGCCTCGTGCACGGTGGCGACGCCGAGCTCGGCGAGCGCGTCGACGTCGGCGAGGTCGGCGCGCGGCGGGTCGGTGACGATGACCGGCTTCACGCGAGCACCCCCGTCACCTGCGGGTACAGCCGGACGTACGCCTCCCCCATCGTGCTGTGGGGCAGCCCGAGGTTCGGCCCGGCGTTGCGCTTCAGCTGCACCCCGCGGCGCTTGGCGAGGTCGGTGTAGTAGTCCCACATGTGCTGCTGCGCGGGCAGGCACTCCATCGCCTTGCGCTTGCGGTCGAACACCGGGGTGATGTCGAGCAGCACGTCCGGCCGGAAGTCGCACTGCTCGGGCTGGTGCGGCTCGAAGAAGAACACCGGCGGCGCGCCGAGCGGCTCGCCCGGGGCGTCGTAGCCGATGGCCTGCGCCAGCACCCGCGCCTGCAGCGCCATCCGGGCCGCCGCCGGGTGGTCGCCGTTGTAGGGGTCGGCGAGCGTGTGCGTCAGCACGACGGTGGGCGTGACCTCGCGGTAGACGTGCACGAGCCGATCGACCAGCTCCTGGGACTCCACGAGCGGGTAGTCGCCCGCGTCGAGGAAGCGGATCTCCGCGCCGAGCGTCGCGGCGGCGTTCTCCGCCTCCTCCCGGCGGATCGCCTTGATCTCCTCGAGCGTGCGGCCCTCCCGCCAGGCCTTGGCGGACTCGCCGCGCTCCCCGAACGACAGGCAGACGACCGTGGCCCGGTCGCCGCGCTCGGTCGCCAGCGCGATCGCCCCTCCGGCGCGCCACACGAAGTCGCCCGCGTGCGCGCTGATCACCAGCAGGCTGCCGCGTTCCTCCGACGTCGATCCCATCGCAACTCCCGTCCGTGCCGATCGGAGCCAGCATCAGCGGCGTCGGCGAAATTATCAACAATCGTGGCGCCCATCTTGTGGTGAGTCATATGACGCACGGGTGCCCCGCCGGGAGGGGGAGCAGCGACACCGGCGGCGCGGGAGACGGCGCGCCGTACGCCCGCCCCGCTCCGTTCGGACCGCCGGTCGGCCCGGCGCGCCGCGACGGCTCATCCCGGGCCGCCGGGCGCCCTAAGCTGCCGGACGTGGCCGATCTCACGCGGGCGTTGCGCCGCGTCTCCTACGAGGTCCTCCCGTTGAAGGGCACGGAGGCGGCCGTGGTCGAGCACGTCCCGCGGGACGTGCCGCTCACCGTCAGCACGAGCCACGCGAAAGGGCTGGGGCCCACGGTCGACCTCGCCGTCCGGCTGACCGGCCACGGCTTCTCGGTGTCGCCGCACCTCGCGGCCCGCCAGATCCGCGACGCCGCGCACCTGTCCGACCTCGTGGCCCGGCTCGCCGACGCCGGGGTGGACAGCGCCTTCGTCGTCGGTGGGGACGCCCCGGAGCCGGCCGGCCCGTTCGACGACGCGTTCTCGCTGCTCGTGGCGCTCGCCGACCTCGGCAACCCGTTCCGCCGCATCGGCATCGCCGGCTACCCGGAGGGGCACGCCCGGATCGCGACGGACCTCCTGGACGAAGCGCTCGAGAAGAAGGCCCCCTTCGCCTCCCACGTCATCACGCAGATCTGCTTCGACGCGGCCACGACCGCGGGCTGGGCCCGCCGGGTGGCCGAGCGCGGGATCGACCTCCCGATCCGGGTCGGGCTGCCCGGGGTGGTGAGCCGGCAGAAGCTCGTGCGCATCTCGGCGGGGCTCGGGCTCGGCCAGTCGGCCCGGTTCCTGCTCAAGCAGCAGAGCCTGTTCTGGCGGTTCTTCGTCCCGGGCGGCTACCACCCCGGTCGGCTCGCACGCCGGCTCGCCCCGCAGGTCGAGGAGCCCACCAGCCCCGTCGACGGGTTCCACTTCTTCACGTTCAACGAGGTCGCGGGCACCGAGGCGTGGCGGCGATCGGTGCTCGCCGGGTCCGGCTGAGGACGGCTCGGCCCGGATCCTCAGGTGGGCGGCACCCCGCTACCGTGCGGTGGTGATCACCCGGGGGGCGTGGGTCGTGGTCGTCGCGCTGGTCGCGCTGGTGGCGGCGTGCGCGTCGCCGATCGCGGGCGCACCGCAACCGGCCCCTCCGCCCTCCGCGCAACCCGGCGGCGGCCTGCCGCTCACGCCCGCCCAGCAGCGCCTCGCCGACCTGTTCGCACAGGTCCGGTCGTGGGACGTGTGCGCCATGCACGACGTCGACGCGGCGGCGCGGGTCACCGGCTACGCCCCCGACGAGCTGCTCCCCTACCGCGAACCCGGCACCTGCCGGCTGGTGGTGCGCGACCCGAGCGGGGTGTCGGAGTGGGAGCTGCAGCTCGACGTGTTCCCGGTCATCCCCGCGGAGGGTGCGGGCGAGCCGCTCGACGTCGGCGGTGTGCGGATGCCGCAGGTCCGCGACGACAGCGAGTCCCGCTGCGCCTACAGCTACCCGATCGGCGACCCCCAGGAGGGCGACGAACCGTGGGGCATCGAGCTGTCGGTGTACCACCTCGCCCCCGACAAGGCGCCGTGCGAGGTCGCCCGCGAGTACGCCACCGCGATCGCGCCGCAGCTGGCGGACCCGCCGCTGCGCGCCGCGGGCGGCACGGCGCCCGCCCTGGACATCACCGCGTCCGACCCCTGCGCGCTGGCCGCCGCGATGGTGCCGGTCATGTCCGACGGGACACCGCTCGGCCCGGACGCGCTCGACGTGGGCGACATCGGCCCGTACCGCTGCGCGGTCACCGCCTCCGCGGGCGACGGTACGAGGACGCGGGCGTCCGTCGAGTTCGTGCTCGCCGACGCCGACGAGGTCGGCAGCACCGTCGTCGGCGGCTTCCCGGGCGCGCGCAACCCGCTCGGCATCGACTGCCAGGCGCTGTTCGCGCCCCAGGACGTGCAGCTCGTCGGCAACCCGGGGACCTCGCCGAGCGTGCCGGTGGTCGAGATCGACGCGGGGTGCGACCGGATCGACGCGCTCGCCGCGGCCGCGGCGGGCGCGGTGGCGCCCGCCGCGGCCGCCCGTCCCCGGGAGGACGCGCTGGTGCTCGGCGACCTCGACCCACCTCCGACGGCCGAGGGCGTCGGCGCCCCGTTCGACCCGTGCACGGTGGTCGGCGGCTGGGACGCCTACCCGCCCGAGGTGCAGCCGGCGACCCCGCGGCCCGCCGTGCCGATGCCGGTGCGCCCCGAGGACCCGTTCCAGGTGGGCTGCCGGTTCAACGCGGGCGAGATGTTCTCCTCGCTGGTCTGGGGCACGCCCACCGACGACGGTTTCTCCGCCGACCCGGCCGCGCGCGGTGCAGGCGCGGTGGCCGTCGAGTTCGCCGGCCGGCCCGGGGTGGAGCAGACCAGCACGAACGCGGGCAACGGCCAGCCGACCTGCTACAGCGCCGTCCAGCTCACCCACGGCATCGCCGCCGTGGTGACCACCGTGCCCGGCGACCCGTGCCGGGTGAACCGGGCGGTGCTCGAGCAGGTGGCCGGGAAGGTGCCCTGAGGCCGCCGTCGCCGGTGTGGTGCACTGACGCCGTGAAGATCCGTCTCGCTGCTGTCGTGATCGCGCTTGCGGCGCTGGGCGGCTGCTCCACCCCACCGGGTCCGGATCCCGCGACACCGGCGCCGACGCTCCCCGAGGACGCGATCGCCTACGACGACCTGCTCTCGACCGACCGCGAGTTCCCGTACGACAACACGTGCGACCAGCTGAGCCCCGGCACCATCGCCGAGATCGGCGGGAGCGACACGCACGTGCTGAGCGGCCTCGCCGGGCCCGAGGGCTGCGCGGTCGAGTTCTACACCGCCGAGCTCGAGGAGCTGTGGATCCAGGCGCAGTCCCCGCCGAACCCGTCGGAGCCGCGCTACTTCCCGCTGGTGTGGAACGGTGAGATCAACAGCAGCACCTACCACCGCAGGCTGCTGCTCGACGGGCGCTACTACGCGGTGGAGACCATCGACTTCCTCGGTGGCCTGCCGGGCTGCTACCTCACCGTGGACACCGGATCGCCCAACGCGCTGCAGTTCCGCGGGATCGTCCCCGAAGCGCACGCCACGGGCTACGGCCAGCTGAACCCGGCGTTCACGAACTACGAGGTCGACCACGCGGGCACCGCGCGGTTCATGGAGGACAACTGCCCGACCGTCGAACGGGCGGCCGTGGCGCTGCTGCGCGACATCGACCCCGACGGCGGTTCGCTCGCGACCTCGTGAGCCGCTAGGCGAGGTCGCGGCGGGCCACCCGGTAGCCGGCGAGCCCGAGCAGGCCGGCCCACAACAGCAGCGACACGATCACCGGGCCCGGCCCCTCGACCGGCGCCACCGTGGCCAGCGCGGCCGTGGCGCTCGACGGGTCCACCCAGGCGAACACCTCCGGGGCGAGCCCGCTGATCGTGAGCATCACCGGCACCGCCACGAAGTAGATCGCGAGCGCGCCCGCCGCGTTCGGCACGAGCATCGCGACCGTGAGCGCGACGAGGATCGTCAGCAGCGACCCGAGCACGCAGACCCCGACGACCCAGCCGGGCCGGTAGCCCAGGAGGTAGGTGGCGCCGACACCGGTGACGGCGCCCGGGGCGACGAGGAGGGTCGTGACCAGCTGCAGCCCCGCGGCGAGCAGCCACAGCATCAGCACCACCGTCGCCTGTGCGAGGAAGTACCGGGCCCGCGACGGCTGGACGAGCAGGGTGGGCTGGGCGCTGCGGTGCTGCCACTCCCCGGCGATGAGTTTGATCAGCACGGCGTGCAGCAGCACGTGCCCCACCCGGACCGCGTAGAAGGTCGGCGAGATCTGGCCCGCCGCCGACGCGTACGAGGAGGCGTAGTCCGTGGTGTTGTGGATCAGCACGGTGACGGCGACCAGCGCGACCGGCGCGAGGGCCAGCAGGATCCGGTCCGACAGCGTCCCGGTGAGCTTGCGCAGCTCCACCAGCACCAGCGTCAGGAACGGGGTGCGCCGCGACGCCCCCGGTGGGACCGCGACCGGCTGGTGGGGCGGCTGCGGGGGCGCCTGGAGCGGCTGGTGCGCCGCCGGAGCGCCCGGCGCCTGCGGCCCGGCCCACGCGGGCGGCGCGGCCGGTGAGGGGGGTGCCCCCGGCTGGGGATGCGGCGCGGCCGGGGCCGCCCCGGCCTGCTGGCGCCCCCAGCCCTGCGGGCCCGGGCCCGGCGGGGCCGGCGGCGTCATCCATCCCGGCGCCGATCCCTGCGCCGATCCCTGGGACGCCGTCCACTGCGGTCCGTGCCCTGTCGTCATCGCCCGCCTCCGGACAGCCGGAAGAACAGCTCCTCGAGGTTCTGCTGGTGGTCGGTGATGCCGTGCACCCGCACGCCCGCCGCGAACACGATGTCGGAGACCCGGTCGCTCGGCGCGTCGGCGAGGATCTGGCCGTCGGGGCTCGGCTGGATGCGCACGCCCGCCCGCATGAGCGCGTTCGCGATCGCCTGCATGTCCGGCCCCCGCACCAGCGACTGGTGGGACGCGAGCAGCTCGCGGATCGGCCCGTCGGCGACCACCCGGCCGTTGCCGATCATGACGATGCGGTCGGCCGTCTGGTCCACCTCGGACAGCACGTGGCTGGACAGCAGCACCGTGCCCCCGCGCGCGGCGTGGCCGCGCAGCAGCTCGCGCACGGCCCGGATGCCGACCGGGTCCAGCCCGTTGATCGGCTCGTCGAGCATGAGCAGCGGCGGATCGGCGAGCAGGGCGTGCGCGAGCCCGAGCCGCTGTCGCATGCCGAGGCTGTACTCGCCGATCTTCTTGCGCACGGCGTCGCCCAGCCCGAGCTGCACCATCAGCTCGTCGGCCCGGCGCGCGGGCACCCCGATCAGCGAGGCCGCGTTGCGCAGGTGCGCGCCGCCGGTGCGGCCCGGGTGCACCGCCGAGGCGTCGAGCAGCACCCCTGCGACGTGGGCCGGGTTGGGCCAGTCGCGGAACGGCCTGCCCGCGATCCAGCTGCCGCCCCGGGTGGGCGGCGTCAGCCCCGTGATCATCCGCAGGGTCGTGGACTTGCCCGCGCCGTTCGGGCCGAGGAACGCGGTGACCGTGCCGGGCTGCAGGTCGAACGAGACGTCGTCGACGACGGGCCGGCCACCGTAGATCTTGGTCAGCCCCCGGACGCTCAGCACGATCGGATGGTAACGATCAGCCTCCCGCGCGCCGGACGGCCGGGTCAGCCGAGCGGGTCGGGCACCTCGGGCGCGTTCGCCGCGGCGGCCAGCAGGCCGACCCGGTCGCCCAGCAACGGGGCGCCGTGGCCGAAGCACACGACCGCGGCGCCGGGCGCGGCCAGCCGCCGGAACGACTCCTTCGCCCGCCCCCGGTCGATGTTGAAGGGGCCGAGGAACACCGCGCCCTCGTGTTCGGCCGCGGTGTCGCCGGTGAAGAGGATCCCGCGCTCCTCGTGGCGCAGCGCGATGCTGCCCGGGGTGTGTCCGGGCGTCCAGATCACCTGCAGGCCGTCGAGGACGTCGCCGTCGTCGAGGTCGAGGTCGATCCGCGCCTGCGCCACGTCCGGCGGGTCGGGCAGGCCGGCGGCGACCACGGCGTGCAGTTGCTGCTCGGCCGGGGTGAAGGTGGGCCACTCCCCCTTCGCCTCGCCGCGGACGACCCGCGCGTCGGCGTGGTGCGCCGCCAGCTGGACGCCCGGCCAGGCGGCCACCTCGCGGGCGGAACCGGCGTGGTCGGCGTGGTAGTGGGTGAGCACGACCCGCCGCACCCGGCCCCAGCCGTCCAGCGCGGCCGCGATCGCGTCGGCGGAGCCGGGCGGCCCCGTGTCGATCAGCGTGATGTCCCGCCCGTCCCGCAGCGCGTACGCCTGGCCGGTGGGGAAGCGCAGCATGCGCAGGTCGGGGGCGAGGTCGACGATGTCCACGGCCGGAATCGTCGACGCCCGGTCCCCCGCCGCGCACGCGTGTTCGCCACCGGCGGACCGACCGCCGGCGCTAGCGGCGGGTGAGCGCGATGAGGTACCGGCACACCCGGTCGGTCGGGTTGACGTAGGTGCGCGCCACCGGCGGGCCGAGCTGCAGGCAGTCACCGGTGTCGAGCTCGTGCACCGCGTCGCCCTCGTGCAGGCGCAGGTGCCCGTCGAGGACCCAGATCTGCTGGTGGACGTCGGGGTAGGAGTCGGCGGCGTACGCGACCTCCGCCCCGGCCGGCAGCTCGATCTCCACCAGTTCGAGCGGCCGGCCACCGGCCGGCGACACGGTCCGGCGCCGGTAGCCGGTGGCCGGGTCGGTCCACACCGGCTGGTCGGCCGCGCGGACGAGCCTGCCCCCGCCGTCCTCCGCGCGCGCCACGAGCTCCGACAGCGTCATGCCGAGCGCCGCGGCCAGCCGGGCGAGCAGCACGGCCGTGGGCTGCGCCTCGCCCCGCTCGACCTTCGTGATCATCGCCCGGGACACCCCCGCCCGCTCGGCGAGCGCGCTGATCGACAGCCCCCGCGACGTGCGCGCCTCCCGGAGCGCGGTAGCGAGCGACTCGGTCAACCTCTCCGACACGCTGTCACTATAGTGACAAACTTGTTTATCATCGTCGCATGAAGGTCCGTCCGGCCACCGTCGAGGACGCCGCGGCCTGCGCGGCGATCTACGCGCCCTACGTCACCGGGACCGCGATCACGTTCGAGTACGACCCACCGACGCCGGAGCAGATGGCCGAGCGGATCACGGCGGCGGAGCGCACGCACGCGTGGGTCGTCCTCGAGGACCCGGCCGACGGCGGCCGCGTCGTCGGCTACGCCTACGCGGGCCCGTTCCGGTCGCGGCCCGCGTACCGGTGGGCGTGCGAGACCAGCGTCTACCTCGAGCCCGGGCGGCGGCGTACCGGCGCCGGCCGCGCCCTCTACGAGGCGCTCTTCTCCCGCCTCGTCGAGCGGGGCTACCGCACCGCCCTCGCGGGCATGACCCTGCCCAACGAGGCGAGCGAGGGCCTGCACCGGGCGATGGGGTTCGAGCCGGTCGGCGTCTACCGGCGGATCGGGTGGAAGCACGGGCGGTGGCACGACGTGGCGTGGGTGCAGCGGATGCTCACCGGCGACTCAGGGGATCCGCCGGCGGAGCCGGCCTGAGGTCCCGCGGAACCCGGAACTCGGTGGTGCACCCGACGCAACCACCCACCCCGAGGCGAGCAGGCCGGGATCGGGTCCGCGGAGCCCGGCGCCGGCTAGTGCCCCAGCTGCGAGGTGATCCGCTCGACGACCACGCTCGTGGCGTAGCGCATCGTGCCCGGCGGCTCCACGTCCTCCCACCGGCCGGTGTACTTCTCGGCGATCGCGCGCTCCAGCTCGAAGCCGGGGTCGGGGACGAGGTCGCTCACCCGGCCGCGCAGCTCCAGGTAGGAGGTGGGCCGGTCCGGGTCGGCGATCGCCACGGCGATCCGCGGGTCGCGGCGCAGGTTGCGCAGCTTCTGGCGGCCCTCGACGAGGCTGATGCGCAGCCGCTGGCCGTCCCACAGGAACCACTGCGGGGTCACCTGGGGGCGCCGTTCTTGCCGATCGTCGCGATGAACGCGACCGCGCGGGAGCGCAGCAGGTCGTGGAAGACCTCGGGGATCGCGGTCACCTCAGGCCCGCACCCGGACGACGACCTCGGTGTCGGTGACCTGGTCGACCCCCACCACGAGGCCGCCCGCCTCGGTCTCGCCGCCCACCGGCAGGCTGATGCGCCGGCCCGCCACCTCCAGCTCGGCGACGCCGTCCTGGACACCGATCAGGCGGGCCTCGACCCCGAGCACCGAGACGAGGGTGTCGCCGCTGCGCGGGAACGTGACGGTGCAGCCGTCGAGCCCGCAGTCCACGTTCGAACCCCCGCTCCCACACCCGGCGACCAGGACGAACGCCGCGAGCACGGACATCGCCGACAGAGCGGCACGACGGATCACGAACCGGAGCCTACTGGGCCGGCGGGGCGCAAGCGGCAGACGATGGCGACGAACGAGCGCGACGGATGCACGTGCAGCAGCACGTTGCAGATTCCGCTTGCGGTAGCAGGTTGCAGATTCCTCTTGCGTTTGCAAGCGGAGAGCGACACACTGGATGCGGTGGGTGGCACGGCCGCGTGCGGCCGCCGCCCCGGAGGGTGGACCTGTGGCGGAGTGGGGACCGTGAGCAGACCGCGTGGGCACTCGGAACCGTCCGACGGCGGCGGGAGTTCCACGATCTCTGTCACCTGCGTCCTGGACGGTCGCTGCCATTCCGTCCCGGACGAGGAGCTCGCGATCGGCATCGCCTATCGCGGCGGTCAGTACTCAGCGGTGTGCGGTCACGTCGTGACGCCGGCGCCCATGGTCGCCCCCGACGGCGAGCTGTGCCCGGCCTGCGCGGAGCGCGACGCGAGCCACCGTCGCAGGCGCGGCTTCCGCTTCCGCTTCTGATCGGCACTCCCGCCCACTCCAGGGTGACCACCGGTCGTGCGCATTTGCGTGTCGACCTGGTGTGGAACGGGTTGGGATGGGCATCCACAGGGTGCGACATCCACCGACTTGGGAGTTCCGATGTTCGACAACCTCGGCGCGGCGCTCGGCGATGCCATGCGCATGGTTGCGGTCTTCATACCGCAGCTGCTGCTCTTCCTCGTCATCCTCTTCATCGGATGGCTGATCGCGAAGGGGCTGCGCAAGCTGACCGACACCGTCCTGGAGCGCCTGCACTTCGACCGCGCGGTGGAGCGCGGCGGGATCGGGCAGGCCCTCGCGCGCTCGCAGTACGACGCGAGTGATCTGATCGCCATGGTCGTCTACTACGCGGTGCTGCTGCTCACGCTGCAGCTCGCGTTCGGCGTGTTCGGGCCCAACCCGATCAGCGACATGCTGGCGGCCATCGTCGCGTTCCTGCCGCGGATCGCGGTGGCGATCATCATCGTGGTGATCGCCTCGGCCATCGCGGCCGCCGTCAAGGACCTCGTCTCGAGCGTCACCGGCGGGCTCTCCTACGGCCGCGTGCTCGCGAACATCGCCTCCATCTTCATCATCGCCCTCGGCGTGATCGCGGCGCTGAGCCAGATCGGGGTCGCGGTCGCGGTCACCATGCCGGTGCTCATCGCCGTGCTGGCCACGGTCGCCGGCGTCCTGATCGTCGGCGTCGGTGGCGGCCTCGTGCGGCCGATGCAGCAGCGCTGGGAGCGCTGGCTGGAGCGTGCCGAGCAGGAGGCGCCGATGGCGAAGGCCCACGCGCAGGCCTACGAGCGCGGCCGCGAGGACGCCGCTCGCCCGGCCACGACGCCGGCCGAGGCCACCGACCCCGTCGGCACCCGCATGGACACGGCGGCCGACCAGACCACGGACGTGCGCAGGCCGTAAGAGGAAGTCCGACGAGCACCCGGCGGGGCCGGAACCCACGAGGGCCGGCCCCGCCGTGGCCCTGTCTCGTCCCCGAGGGAGTCAGCCCAGCAGGCGGTCCGGGGTGATCGGCAGGTCCCGGACCCGCACCCCCGTCGCGTGGTGCACGGCGTTCGCGATCGCCGCCGCGACGCCGGTGATGCCGACCTCCCCCACCCCGAGCAGGCCGAGCGGGGTGGTCGGGTCCGGCTCGTCGAGGTAGGAGACGTCGATCGGCGGTACGTCGGCCTGCACCGGCACGTGGTAGTCGGCCATGGTCGCGTTCACGATCCGGCCGTTGCCCGGGTCGACGAGCGTCTCCTCCGTCAGCGCCGCCCCGATCCCCATCACGATCCCGCCGCGCAGCTGGCTGGTCGCGGTCTTCGGGTTGATCACCCGCCCCACGTCGAACACCGCGACCCAGCGCGTCACGCGCACCTCGCCGGTGTCCTCGTCGACCGCGACCTCGCAGAAGTGGGCGCCGGTCGCCGCGCGCACGTGGCGGCGCTGGTCGTCGACCACGCCGGCGAGGAACCGCACCTGGTTCGCGACCCGCCCCACCGCGCTCCTGGCCCCGACCCGTCCCTCGAGCGACGGGCGGCCCGCCCGGGCGAGGATCTGCGCGTAGGTCTCGCCCGAGCCGTCCGCGGCGAAGAGCCCGCCGTCGCGGGCCGCCAGCTCGTCGAGCCTGCGCCCGCGCAGCGGCGAGCCGGGCGCGCGCTGGGCCAGCGCGAGCGCGGACCGCTTCAGCTCTTCGCAGGCCCGCAGCACGCTCGCGGCGACCGTGGCGGTCTGCCCGGAGCCGCCGGCCATCGGCCCGGTCGGGAGCGCCGAGTCGCCGTGCTCGACGGTGACCGCCTCGACCGGCACCCGAGCGCGTCCGCCGCGATCTGGGACTGCACGGTGCCCGCGCCCACGCCGATCTCCTGGAAGGCGCAGCGGACCAGCACGGTGCCGTCCACGCCCAGCCGGACGGTCGCGTCGGCGGTGAACTGGATCGGCATGTGGAACGCGGTGGCGACACCCCAGCCGAGCAGCCGCCTCCCGTCGCGCATCGACCGGGGCCGCGGCGGCCGGTCGGCCCACCCGAACCGCTGCGCGCCGCGGGCGTACGCGGTGCGCAGGTTGCGGTGGGTGAACGGCTTGCCGCTGACCGGGTCCCGCTGGGGCTCGTTGCGCATGCGCAGCTCGACCGGGTCGATGCCCAGCTCGCCCGCCAGCTCGTCCATCGCCGACTCCAGCGCGAACGACCCGACTGCCTCTCCCGGCGCGCGCATCGCCGAGTTCGGCAGCGCGTCCAGGGTGGCGCTGCTGTGGCGGATGAGGATGTTCCGGGCCGCGTAGAGGTGGCGGGACTGCGACCCCACCGGCTCCGGCCGGCCGCCGACCCGCCCGACCTGCGAGATCCCGGTGTGCACGAGCGCGGTCAGCGTGCCGTCGCGTTCCGCGCCGAGCGCCACGCGCTGGACCGTGGGCGCGCGCCCGCCCACCGTGCGGTACACCGCCTCGCGCGACAGCGCGAGGCGGACGGGACGCTCGGCCACCCGCGCGGCCATCGCGCACAGCAGGGTGCCCGCCCAGATGAAGCCCTTCCCGCCGAAGCCGCCGCCCACGTTCGAGGCGATCACCCGGACCCCGTCGGCGGGGACGCCGAACCGGAGCGCGAGGTGCCTGCGCACGAACTCGATGGCCTGCGTGCTGTCGTGGACGGTGAGCCGGTCGCCGTCCCAGACGGCGGTCGTGGCGTGCGGCTCGATGGCGTTGTGGTTCTGCGGCGGGGTGGTGTACCGGCGGTCGACCGAGACCGGGGCGGCGGCCAGGGCCTGCTCGGCGTCGCCCTTGCGCCCGCCGTCGGGGATGATCGGCAGCCCGCGCGCGGGCACGGCCGAGTCCTGCGCGGCGCGGAAGTCGGTGACGGCGGCCGTCGGGGCGTAGGTCACCCGCACCCGCCGGGCGGCCTCCGTCGCGGCCTCGAGGGTCTCCGCGACGACGACCGCGACCGGCTCCCCGTTCCAGTGCACCTCGTCGCTGCCCAGGTAATCGACCGTGGTCCCGGACGCCATCGTGGACAGGTCGAACGGGTTGATGCGGGTCGGCGCCGGCTTCAGCGCGGGCGCGTTCCGGTGGGTCACGACGGCCAGCACGCCGGGCACCGCCTCGGCGTCGGCCGTGTCGATGGCGCTGATCCGCCCGCGGGCGATGGTGGCGTGCACGAGCGTGGCGTGGGCGAGGTCCGGGTACGGCCGGTCGGCGGTGTACTCGGCCGCGCCGGTGGTCTTGACCGCGCCGTCGACGCGGTCGATCGCCCGCCCGACGGCGGGCCCGGTGACCGTGGTGGGCGGGGTGGCCGTGGTGGGCCGGGAGCGCTCCGGCGCCTGGGTCATGCCGCACCTCCCTCGGCGAGTCGCCCCCCGGCGAGTTGTCGCAGCGTCGCCACGATCGTGCGCTGCACCAGCTCGACCTTGAACGCGTTGTCCGGCCGGGGGGCGGCGGGCTCCAGCTCCGCCGCGGCCGCCCGCCGGAAGGTCTCCTCGGTGGCCGGCGCGCCCAGCAGCACGGCCTCGGCCTCGCGCGCCCGCCACGGGGTGGTGGCGACGCCGCCGAGCGCGAGCCGCACCTCGGCGACCCGCCCGTCGCGGACCTCCAGCGCCGCCGCCACCGACACCAGCGCGAACGCGAAGGAGGCCCGGTCGCGCACCTTGCGGTAGTGCGAGTTGCGGGCCAGCGGCGCCGCGGGCAGCTCGACCGCGGTGATCAGCTCGTCGGGCGCGAGCGTGGTCTCGACGTGCGGCGTGGCGCCCGGCGGCCGGTGCAACTCGCAGAACGGGATCCGGCGGGTCCCGCGCACGCTCTGCACCTCGACGACCGCGTCGAGCGCGGCCAGCGCCACCGCCATGTCGGACGGGTGCGCCGCGATGCAGTGCTCGCTCGTGCCCAGCACCGCCGCCCCGCGGTGGACGCCGTCGAGCGCGGCGCAGCCGGACCCGGGTTCCCGCTTGTTGCAGCCGACCGCGTGGTCGCGCAGGTAGGGGCAGCGGGTGCGCTGCAGGAGGTTGCCGCCGACCGTCGCCATGTTGCGCAGCTGCCCCGACGCACCGGCGAGCACCGACTGCGCGAGCACCGGGTAGCGCGAGCGCACCCGCTTGTCCGCCGCGAGGTGGCTGTTGCGCACGGTCGCGCCGATGCGCAGCCCGCCGTCGGGCAGCTCGTCCACCCCGGCGAGCGGCAGCGCGGTGACGTCGACGAGCGCCTCGGGGCGTTCGACGTCGGCGCGCATGAGGTCCACGAGGTTGGTGCCGCCGCCCAGCGGCCGCGCCCCGGCCGCGACCGCGTCCAGCGCGGCGGGCAGGTCGGGCGCGCTGACGTAGGAGAACGGTCTCACCGGACGCCCTCCCCGGCCACGGCCTCGATCGCGTCGACGATGCCCTCGTAGGCGCCGCAGCGGCAGAGGTTGCCGCTCATCCGCTCCTTGATCTCGGCCTCGGTCAGCGGGATGTCCTCGGCGGACACGTCCGGGGTGACCACGCTCGGCATCCCGGCGCGGTGCTCGGCGAGCATCCCCAGCGCCGAGCAGATCTGGCCCGAGGTGCAGAAGCCGCACTGGAAGGCGTCCTCCCGCACGAACGCCTCCTGCAGGGGGTGCAGCCGGCCGGGCTGCCCGACGCCCTCGATCGTGGTGATGTCCCGCTCGGCGTACTGCACGGCGAGCGCGAGGCACGCCGCGATCCGCTCGCCGTCCACGAGCACCGTGCAGGCACCGCAAGCCCCCTGGTCGCACCCCTTCTTGGTGCCGGTCAGCCCGAGGTGCTCGCGCAGGGCGTCGAGCAGGCTGACCCGCGGGTCGAGGTCGAGGAGCTCCGTGGTTCCGTTCACGCGCAGCTTCACCGGGATCACGGCGCCACAATAAGGCAACGCCGTTGTCTTAACAAGTCAACGCCGTTTCCGTATTCGGCGGGTTAGGGTCGTTCGCGATGACCACGAAGGCCGGCTTCCGACGCGCCCGGCGCCCCGAGCAGAAGCGGCAGCGCTACGCCGCGATCCTCGACGCGGCGCGCGAGCTCGCCCTGCGCGAAGGGGTCGGCGTGGTGAGCCTCGCCGACATCGCGGCGCGGGTCGGCATGCACAAGTCGGCGCTGCTCAAGTACTTCGAGACGCGCGAGGAGATCTTCCTGCGGCTGGCCGAGACGGAGTTCGCCGAGTGGTCGGCGGGCGTGCTCGCGGCGCTGTCGGTTGCGGACCGCGAGCCGCACGAGGTGGCCGACGTGCTGGCCGGCTCCGTGGCCGACCGGCCGCTGTTGTGCCAGCTGCTGCTCTTCGCCCCGCTCACGCTGGAGCGCAAGGTCTCGCCGGACGCGGTGCGCGCGTTCAAGCTGGCGATGAGGGCGTCGATGGAGCAGGTGGTGCCCGCGCTGCAGCGGGCGATCCCCGCGCTCGACGCGGAGGGCTGCCACGACCTGGTCATGACCACGGGTGTCATGGCCGCGGGGCTGTGGCAGGCGGCGCACCCGTCACCGCAGGTACAGGCCCTGTACGCGGAGAACCCGGAGCTGGCCGCGGCCCCGGACTTCCGGGAGTCGATGGCCCGGTTCGTGCGGACCTACCTGCGCGGCCTGATGGCGGGTTGAGCCCTCAGGCCTCGAACAGCGGAGCGGGCGTGCGGTGCCAGCGGTCGTCGCGGCTCAGCGCACACACGGCGAGCACGCGGACGGTGAGCCAGTCGGCCCGGTGCCAGTGCTCCCCCACCGCTGCGCGCAGCTCGGCCGCGGTGGTGCCGGCTTGATCGAGCAGGCCCTTCGCGTAGCCGGCGAGGAGGACGACTCCCGCGGCGGCCGCCGATCCCTCGACGCCCAGCAGGAGGATGTCGCGCACGGCGGCGGCGTGCTGGTCGACCGCCGCCATCAGCGCCGGCACGGCCGCGGCAGCAGCCAACCCGGCCTCACCCAACTGGTCCATCAGGCCGGCCAACCACCGCTGAGCGTGATGATCGGCGACGCGGTCGAACAGTCCTGACACGGCTGAGCAGGCTATCTCCCCCGATCGGGCGGGGGGACCCGCCCGTGACCAACCCCGCAGTGACTACCGAGGGTTGCAGCAACCGGTGGTCAGAGCCAGATGCCCGGCCCGCCGAACGGCCCCCGTGCCTCGCGGCCCGCGTCGTTCTCGGTGGGGGCGACGGCGTCGGCGGTGCGCAACAGCCACCAGACCGACCCGAACGCCGCCACCACGACCACGGCGAACACCGACCCGGTGAGGGCCACGAGGCCGAGCACGATCGAGATCATGACCCATTCCGGCACCGTCGTCTCACCGGGACGGGCACACGGGTCTTCCCCTGCGTCGTGCCGGCGCACGGCTTCGGCGAGCTGCTGGTCGTCGTCAGCGGTCCACTCCATGCCGCTCACCTCCCTGGTCGGGGGTACCCGCAACCACCTACCAGCCATGCGGCCGCTTCGCATCCGGCAACCGGGGGAGTAACCCAGAAGTGTTACCTGCTGGTCACGCCATCGCTCCCCGGGCGTCGAGATGACCGGCGAGCGAGGCGGCCGCCGCCTGCAGCAACGGCACGATCCGCTCGACCGCCGCCCAGGTCAGGCGCGTCTCGGGCCCGGAGACCGAGAGGGCCGTCGACGCGGGCCCGCCCGGCACCGCGACGGCGACGCAGCGCACACCCAGCTCCTGCTCCGCGTCGTCGACGGCGTAGCCCTGGGCCCGGATGCGCTCGAGCTCGCGCTCGAGCCGGTCCGGGTCGGTGATGGTGTGCGGGGTCTGGGCCGGCATGCCGGTGCGGGAGACGATCGCGCGGGCCTCGCCGGGCGGCAGCTGGGCCAACAGCACCTTCCCCACGCCGGTGCAGTGCACCGGGACGCGCCTGCCGACCTCGGTGAACATGCGCATCGAGTGCCGCGAGGGGACCTGCGCGACGTAGACGACCGCGTCGCCGTCGAGCATCGCGAGGTTGGCGGTCTCCCCGGCCTGGTCGACGAGCTCGGTGAGCTGGGGGCGGGCCCACTCGCCGAGCATCCGGGACGCGGCGTCGCCCAGTCCGATCAGGCGCGGGCCGAGCGCGTAGCGGCGGGACGGGAGCTGGCGGACGTACCCGGACGCGACGAGCGTGCGCACGATCCGGTGGATGGTGGGCAGCGGCAGGCCGGAGCGGGCGGCGAGCTCCGACAGCGCCACGGCGCCCCCGGCGTCGGCCATGTGCTCGAGCAGGGCGAACGCGCGGTCGAGGGACTGCACGCCGCCACCGCGGTCCGGCCGGGTCACTGCGCCCACCGTGTTCCTCCTGCGTGATCCTGGCCTTCCAGGTTAGGCGCTCGCGGTCACTCCCCGGTCCAGGTGGGACGCTCCTTGCGGGCGAAAGCGGCCACCGCGGCGGCGAAGTCGCGGCTGCCGTACACCCGCGCGACGATGTCGTCGCCGTCGGGCAGGCCGGCCCGCCGCAGCCGCGCGAGCGACTGCTTGGTCGCCCACATCGACAGCGGCGCGTGCGACGCGAGCGTCGCGACCGTCTCGTCGAGCGCCGCGTCGAGCGCCGCGGCGTCGTCGACGAGCTGGGTGACGAACCCCGCGGCGTGCACCTCCGCCGCGTCGAGCAGGCGGGCGCGCAGCAGCATGTCCGCCGCCCGCGCGCGGCCGAGGTGCGCCACCAGCAGGGCGACCGTGTCCATCGACAGGCAGTTGCCCAGCGTCCGCGCGATCGGCACCCCGAACCGGGACGCCGCGGTGGCGATCCGCAGGTCGCAGGTCGCGGCGAGGGCGAGCCCGCCCCCGACGCAGTAGCCGTCGACCGCGGCGACGGTGGGCACCGCGGTGTCCTCCAGCCGCCGCAGCACGCGGGTCATCCGCTCCTCGTACTCGACGCCCGCCGCACCGTCGAAGCCCTCGAACTGGCCGATGTCGGTGCCGGAGACGAACGCCTTCCCGCCCGCGCCGCGCAGCACGAGCACCCGGATGTCCGGGTCGGCGTCGGCCTTCTCGCAGGCCTCGTGCACGCCCTCGTACATCGCGAAGGTCAGGGCGTTGTGGGCGTGGGGGCGGTTGAACGTGACCCGCAGGGCAGGCCCGTCCCGCTCGACGAGGAGGTCGCTCATGCGCTACAGCCAACCCGGGAGCACGAGCAGGATCCACGTGACGATCGGCGCGACCACCACCATCGCCATGCCCCACTGGAGCAGGCGCCGGTAGACGTAGTCGCGGTGCTCCTCCGGGGAGTTCGCGACGGTGAGCGCGCCCGACGTCGAGTACGGGCTCGAGTCCACCACGGACGAGGAGATCGCGAGCGCCGTGATCACCCCGACGGCCCCGATCTGCCCGCCGAGCAGGAGCGGCACGGCGAGCGGGATCAGCGCGGCGAGGATGCCGGTGGTGGAGGCGAACGCCGACACGACGGCGCCGATGAAGCAGATCAGCAGCGCGGCGATCACCGGGGAGCCGATCGCGGCGACGCCCTCCCCCAGCACGTCGATCGTGCCGTTCTCCTCCATGAGGTTGACGTAGGTGGCGACACCGCAGACCAACAGCACCGTCGGCCACGCGACCTGCGCGACCGCGCCCTTGTAGGCGTTCGGCGCGACCAACGAGAGCAGCACGGCCGCGGTGACCGCGAGCAGGCCGACGTCGAGCTGGAAGCCCAGCGCCCCCACCGCGACGCCGAGCAGCGCCACGAGGGTGAGCGACCGGTTGAGGTCGAGCGTGGTGACCGGCGCGGGCTCGCCGTCGGTGAACCCGGCCCCGGTGGCCCCCGTCGTGCGGCTCGAGGCGGCGCCGGGGCCGCCGCCGGGTGCGACCTCGTGGGCGGGCGCCACGGCGGCGTGCTCCGCCACCCGCCCGAAGAGCTCGCGGCCCCCGAACAGGAAGAACATCACGACGTTGAGCAGGATGTTGAAGATCAGGCTGCCGAGGAACAGGATCAACGGGTTGCCCGGCAGCCCCGCCTCCGCCACCACGCCGTTGGTGATCCCGCCGAAGATGCTGATCGGCGAGAAGCCGCCCGCGGTGGCCCCGTTGATGATCGACAGACCCATCAGCACGGGGTTGATGCGGTGCCGCACCGCGAGGCTCAGCCCGACCGGGGCGATGATCGCCACGGCGGCCGGCACCACCGATCCGGCAGCGGTGAGCACGGCCGTGACCGCGAACATGATCCAGGGGATGAACACGATGCGGCCGCGCACGCTGCGGACCGCCTTGTGGACCAGCCAGTCGACCGTTCCGTTGGCCCTGGCGATGGCGAACAGGAACGTGACGCCGGCCAGCGTCACGAAGAGGCCGCCGGGGAACCCGGCGAAGATACCGTCGGCGATGTCGTCCGGCGTGCCCTCCAGGACGATCGAGCCGATGATGAAGGCCGCGACGAGCGCGATGGCCCCCAGGTTGATCGGCAGCAGGGTCGCGATGACGAACGCGACCACGAGCAACAGGATCGAGACCACGTGGATGGTCATGCGCAGTTCCTCACGGCAGCGGCGGCGGAGGGGGGCGTTCCGCATTGCGGAAGATTGCTTCCGGACGGAGTATGGTTCGACCCACTCGGAGCGTCAACCCGGGACATCAACTGGAGGTCCGCGTGCACATGACCGGAGGGCGTCACTTCCTGCAGATCCCCGGCCCGACGAACGTCCCGGACCGGGTGCTGCGGGCGATGGCCGCGCCGACGATCGACCACCGCGGGCCTGAGTTCGCCGAGCTCACCAAGGCCGTGCTGGAGGCGCTCCAGCCGGTGTTCGCGACGTCCGGGCCGATCGTGATCTACCCGTCGTCGGGGACGGGGGCGTGGGAGGCCGCCCTGGTCAACACCCTGAGCCCGGGCGACCGCGTGCTGATGAGCGAGACCGGGCACTTCGCCACGCTCTGGTCCGAGCTCGCGCGCCGGCTCGGGCTGCAGGTCGACCTGATCCCCGGCGACTGGCGCCACGGCGCCGACCCGGCCGAGATCGCCCGCAGGCTCGCGGCCGACGAGCGGCAGGAGATCAAGGCCGTGTGCGTGGTGCACAACGAGACCTCGACCGGCGTGACGAGCCGCGTGCCCGAGGTGCGCGCGGCGCTCGACTCGGTCGGGCATCCGGCGCTGCTGCTCGTCGACACGATCTCCTCGCTGGGGTCGATCGAGTACCGGCACGACGAGTGGGGCGTCGACGTCACGGTCGCGGGCTCGCAGAAGGGCCTGATGCTGCCGCCGGGCCTCGGGTTCAACGCGGTGAGCGAGAAGGCGCTCGCCGCGAACAAGGCCGCCCGGCTGCCCCGCTCCTACTGGGACTGGGGACCGATCATCGCCGCCAACGAGCGCGGCTTCTACCCCTACACCCCGGGCACCAACCTGCTGTTCGGACTGCGCGAGGCGTGCAGGATGCTCACCGAGGAGGGGCTGTCGAACGTCTTCGCCCGCCACCAGCGCCACGCCGCGGCCACCCGCGCCGCCGTGCGGGCGTGGGGCCTCGAGGTGCTCTGCGCCGACGAACGTGAGCACTCCGGTTCGCTGACCGCGGTGCTGCTGCCCGAGGGGCACGACGCCGACGAGGTCCGGCGGGTCATCCTCGAGAAGTTCGACATGTCGCTCGGCGCGGGGCTCGGCAAGCTCGCGGGGAAGGTCTTCCGGATCGGCCACCTCGGCCACTTCAACGACCTCACGCTCATCGGGACCCTCGGCGGGGTACAGATGGGATTGCAGCTCGCGGGCGTGCCGATCAAGCCCGGGGGCGTCGAGGCGGCGGTGGAGCACCTGCGGGAGGCGGCGGAATGAGTCAACTTCGACGGGCGCTCGACCGCGAGCTCGAGGGCGAGGTCCTCTTCGACGACTACACGCGCCACCTGTACTCCCGGGACGCGAGCATGTACGCGATCACGCCCATCGGCGTGGTCGCCCCGCGGCACGCGGGTGACGTGATCACCACGGTCCGCATCGCGCGTGAGCACGGCGTGCCCGTGCTGCCCCGCGGCGCGGGCACGAGCCTCGCCGGGCAGACCGTCGGGGAGGCGATCGTCCTCGACTTCTCGCGGCACATGAGCGCGATCGTCGAGCTCGACCCGGAGGCGCGCACCGCCCGTGTGCAGCCCGGCGTCGTGCAGGACCAGCTCAACCGGGCCGCCGCGCCGCACGGGCTGATGTTCGGGCCCGACACGTCGACGTCCAACCGGGCCACGCTCGGCGGGATGATCGGCAACAACTCCGCGGGCAGCGGGTCGGTCCGCTACGGGATGACGATCGACCACGTCCGGACGCTGGACGTGGTGCTCTCCGACGCGTCCACGGCCACGTTCGGCCCGGTCGACGAGGCCGAGCGGGCGCGCCGCGCGGAGGGCGACACCCTGGAGGCCAGGATCTACCGCGAGCTGCCCGCGCTCGTCGACGCCCACCGGGACGCCATCGCCACCGGGTTCCCGAAGTTCTGGCGCCGCGCGGGCGGCTACCGCCTCGACCGGCTCGCCGATTCCTTCGACCTGGCCCGCTTCGTCGTCGGCTCCGAGGGCACGCTGGTCGTGGTCACCGAGGCCGAGGTGGCGCTCGTGCCCAAGCCGTCGCGGACGGTGATCGCGGTGGGGCACTTCCGCTCCACGCAGGCCGCGATCAACGCCACCGAGGACGCGCTGGCCTGCGACCCGGCGCAGGTCGAGCTGATGGACCGCACGATCCTCGACCTGTCCCGCTCGAAGCACGAGTACGCCGCGCTCGGCTCGATCCTGCACGACGACCCGGAGGCGCTGCTGTTCGTGTCGTTCAGCGGCGACGACCCGGCGGAGCTCTCCGGGCAGCTGGACCGGCTCACCGCCCTGTGGACCAAGCACGGCCACGGCTACCACACCCTGCGCGCCGAGACCCCCGCCGAGCAGGCGGCCCTGCTGAAGGTCCGCAAGTCGGGGCTCGGGCTGCTCATGGCCGCGAGCACGGGCAGCAACCGGCCGGCCGCGTTCGTCGAGGACACGGCGGTCGACCCGAGCCGCCTCGCCGAGTACACCGAGCGGTTCGCGAAGGTGCTCGAGCGGCACGGCATGCGCGCCGGCTTCTACGGCCACGCGTCGGTCGGCTGCCTGCACGTGCGCCCGTTCGTCGACCTCTCCAAGCCGGAGGAGGTCGCGAAGATGCGGGCGGTGGCCGAGGAGGTCCGCGACCTCGTCGCCGAGTTCGGCGGCGCCAACTCCTCCGAGCACGGCGACGGCCTCGCGCGCAGCGAGTTCAACCGCAGCCTGTTCGGCGACGAGCTCTACGAGGCCATGCGCCGGGTCAAGGGCATCTTCGACCCGGACGGCCGGATGAACCCCGGCAAGATCGTCGACGCCCCGTCGATGACCGAGAACCTCCGGGAACCCGCGCTGCCGCCCCCGGGCCCGCTCACCACCGCCCTCGACTTCACGGTGGTGGCGGGCGGCGACCGCGGGATGCGCGGCGCCGCCGACCGGTGCCAGAACATCGGGCTGTGCCGCAAGGACGCCGCCGGCGTGATGTGCCCGTCCTACATGGCGACGCACCGTGAGGAGGACGCCACCCGGGGCCGGGCGAACGCGCTGGTCAAGGCGCTGTCCGAGCCCGACCCGCGCACGGCGCTCGGCGACGAGCGGCTGCACGAGGTGCTCGACCTGTGCCTGATGTGCAAGGCCTGCAAGAGCGAGTGCCCGCTCTCGGTGGACATGGCCACGCTCAAGGCGGAGGCGCTGCACCACAAGCACGAGACGAAGGGCATCCCGCTGCGCTCGCGGGTGTTCGCCGGGATCCGCGGGCTCAACCGGCTCGGCGCGGCGAGCGCCCCGCTGGCCAACCTGCCCAACCGCGTGCCCGCGCTGCGCAAGCTCGCCGCCCGCGCGATCGGCATCGCACCGGAGCGCCCGCTCCCGACGTTCGCGTCGGAGACCCTGCTGACCTGGTTCCACGGGCGGTCCCCGAACGGCCACCGGACGGGCTCGCGGGGCCCGCTCACCTTCCTCGGCGACTCGTTCACCTCCTTCACCGAGCCCGCCATCGGGATCGCGGCCATCGAGCTCTTGGAACGCGCCGGCTGGGACGTCCGGCTCGAGTCGAGCGGGTGCTGCGGGCGGGCGGCGTTCTCGAAGGGGATGCTCGACCAGGCCAAGCGGCAGGCGTCCGGGCTCGTCGACGCGCTCGCCGGCACCGAGGGGCCGATCGCGGGCGTGGAGCCGTCCTGCGTGCTCACCCTCGGCGACGAGCACCGCGCCCTGCTCGGCGCCGACGACCCCCGCGTCGCCGACGTGGCGGGCCGGGCGCGGCTCGTCGACGAGCTGTTGGTCGAGGCCATCGACGACGGCGCCCTGACGCTGCGCGACGACGCGTGGCCCGCGGGCAGGCGGATCCTCTACCACGGCCACTGCCACCAGAAGGCCGAGGTCGGCACGGCCGCCACCGTCGCCCTGCTGTCCCGCATCCCCGGCGCCGAGGTCGTCGAGGTCGACGCCGGGTGCTGCGGGATGGCCGGCTCGTTCGGCTTCGAGGCCGAGCACTACGAGGTGTCGATGCGGGTGGGCGAGGACCGGCTGTTCCCGGCCGTCCGCGCCGAGCCGGAGGGCACGGTCATCGCCGCGACGGGCGTCTCCTGCCGCCAGCAGATCGCGCACGGCACCACCCGCCGGGCCCACCACCCCGTGGAGCTGATCCGCGCCGCCCTCGCCTGACCCCGCCTAACCGACGGGCGGGCCCGCAGGCAGCGCCCTGCTCTCGAAGAGCACCTCCGGGTAGTCGGGCGAGGGGCCGTCCAGGAGCGGGGTGGGCAGGCCCTTCAGGTGGCGGTCGAAGAACGCCCGCGCGTAGGTGTCGGGGATGGTGCGCGCCCGCTCGGGGTCGAGGGGGCCGCCGAGCCCGAGCGGCGTGGTCAACCACGGCGCGAAGAGCGGGAAGTCGGAGAAGTCGACGTGCCACATCCCCGGCACCTGCACGATGTAGCCGGGGCCGGTGAGGCGCTCGTAGACCGCGCGCATGGTGCTGTGGGTCTCCACGACGTCCGACTCGCTCCAGCCCTCGCGGCGCATGGTGGCCTCGTCCCGGGTGATCCACATGACCGGCTGGCGCAGGCCGGCCTCCACCACGTCGGCGGGCAGGAACACGTCGATGGGCAGGCAGGCGCGCACCCGCGGCTCGATCTTGCAGGCCTCACCGGTCACCGCGCCGCCGAGCGACACCCCGAACATGCCGACGTGGTCCAGGTCCAGCCGGCCGGCCAGCGGGTCGTGGGAGCGGTCGAGCGCGGCGAGCCGGTCCAGGGCGGTGCTCACGTCCTGCGCGAGGAACGGGATGACGCCGTCGATGAAGGTGCGGTCGTACATCCGGGGGTCCATCGGGACCTGACGGCCGTCCGGGAAGACCACGCCCGCGGACGCGTGCGGGTGGTCGATCGCCGCGACCACGTAGCCGTGCGACACCAGCTCCTCGACCTGCGCCGTGTTGTGCTGGCGGTAGCCGCCACGGCCGTGGGAGAACAGCAGCACCGGGTAGCGGGCGTCCTCGCGGGCGACCGGCGCGCCGACGACCGCGTTCGTCCGCACCTGGTCGAAGTGGCCGAAGGCGCCACCCGGGAGGCCCATGAGGCGGGCCAGTGGGGCGAGCGCGTCGCCGTCCTCGACGTAGGGCGCCCGCGGCGCGTCCGGCACGTCCTCGGCCGGGTACCAGACCTGCACGACGAGCTCCCGCCGATCGTCCGGATCGGCGGTGAAGACGTCCGGCCGCTCCGGGTCGACCCAGTGGTAGGTCTGCGTGCCGATCGCGTGCGGGCCGCTCGGGCGGGGGAAGCCGAACACGGGGACCACCGCCGGGAGCGCGATGGCCACGGCGAGCGCCAGCACGCCCAGCGCCCCGGCCGTCCGCGCGGCCGGGAGCCGGCCCGCGGCCCGCGCCGGCCAGGCCGCGGCGAGCAGCCCGCACAGCACGTAGGCCGGGATCAGCTGCCAGCGGGCGCCCTCGACGAGCACCTGCGCGACCAGCACCGGGATCGGGAGGAGGGCGGCGGCGCGCAGGTGCCGCGCCCGGTCGGGCAACGGGGCCGCCACGGCCGCGAACGCCACGGCCAGGGCGACGAGCAGGGCGACTTCGAGCGGTCGCACTGGATGAACTCCTTCTGGTTGACTACCGAGAGCCCCGATGGGACTTGAGACATGATATCTCAAACTTGGAGTGTGATGTGACGACGCATGGCGAGCCGACCGGGCTCACCCGTCGCCGGCGCCGCCTGACGGACCGGGAGACCGAGCGGCGCATGCTCGACACCGCGGTGGGCATGGTCAACGAGGCCGGCCTCACGGTGAGCCTCGAGCACATCAGCCTCGAGGAGGTGATCCGGGAGGCCGGGGTCGCCCGCAGCGCGGTCTACCGGCGCTGGCCCTACAAGGACCTGTTCTTCTCCGACCTGCTCCGCGAGCTCGCCCGGGGCGTGGCCCCCGCCTCCGTCGCGGGCCGCGAGACCGGGGAGGCCGTCCTCGCCGAGGTCGCCGCCGAGCGGCTCGACCGGCTGGAGACCCCGGAGGGCCGGCGCGCGCTGCTGTTGGAGCTGATCCGGCGCGAGCAGGACTTCGCGGTCGTGCACCGCTCCGCGGAGTGGCGCACCTACCTCGCCCTGCACGCGACGTTCCTCAGCCTGCCCGACGGCGACCTGCGCACCGACGTCCAGGCGGCGCTGACCGAGTCCGAGCACGGGTTCACCACCCGCATCGCCGCCGCGTGGCGGGAGTGGGCGGACCTGTTCGGCTTCCGGGTGCGCCCCGCCCTCGGCACCGGTTTCGAGACGCTCGCGAGCCTGGTCAGCGCCCACTTCCGGGGGATGGTGCTGATGTCGCCCACCAACCCCGACCTCGCCGAGGCGCACGTCGAGGGCGACCCGTTCGGCACCGGGGAGACGGCGCGCTGGCCGGTGCGCGCCGTGGCGCTGGCCGGCATCGCGCTGGCGTTCCTCGAACCCGACCCCGACGTCGAGTGGACGCCGGCGCGGATCGCCGAGGTCCGGCGCCGGCTGACCGAGGCCGCTCGCGCGCGCGGCTGATCGGGCCTGGTCAGAAAGCCGGCTCGACCGCCCCCACCGGCTCGCCGTGGCCCAGCACCGGGACCCTCCCGACCTCGCCCAGCCCGCCGGCGCCGAGCGCGCCGAGCGCCGCCGTCACCACCGGGGGCAGCGGGCGCGGCGAGCCGTCGGCGATCTTCACGGCGAGCGCGCCGCCGTCGGGCAGCGCCGCGGCGAACACGCCCTCCGCACCGTCCTTCGCGATCAACCCGGGCACCGCCTCGATCAGCCGCGTCGGGAACCGGCCGGTCCCGCCCAGCCACCACGGGTGCGCGCGCACCGCGTCCGCGACGCGGTGCTCCGCGGTGCCCGCGGGTGCCGTCGCGATCCGGGCGAACGCGCGGGCGAGGCCTGCGGGCGTGCAGGAGAACAGCGGGGCGCCGCAGCCATCCACGGTGACGTGGGCGGGGTCGCCGTCGCCGGTCAGCTCGGCCACCGTCGCGCGCACCGCGCGCTGCAGCGGGTGGGCCGGGTCGCGGTAGGTCGACGGGTCCCACCCGGCGGCCACGCAGGTGGCGAGCATCGCGGCGTGCTTGCCGGAGCAGTTCTGGGTGAGCCGGGCCGGCCCGTTCCCGGCGGCCTGCCACGCCAGCGCCGCGTCCGCGTCGAGCGGGAGGGCGGGCGTGTTCTGCAGGGCGTCCTCATCGAAGCCCGCGCCCGCGAGCACGCGGCGCACGCCGTCGAGGTGGCCCGGCTCGCCGGAGTGGCTCGCGCAGGCGAGCGCGAGCAGCTCGCCGTCGAGGTCGAGCCCGCTGCGCAGCATCGCCACGGCCTGCACGAGCTTGAGCGACGACCGCGGGAAGAACACGCGGTCGGGGGCGCCGCGGCGCAGCACCGTCGACCCGTCGGGGCCCAGCACGACCAGGTGCCCCCGGTGCACCGACTCGACCACCCCGCCACGCACCACCCGGGCGAGGACCTCCGCCCCGTCGTCGATCACGCGATCACGGTAGGCGCCGCCCACCCGTACGCCGGGAGCGGTACGGGAAGGCACTCCCGCGGACGGACGTCGCGGCCCCGCGGGCCGGTTACGTTCGCCTCGTGGCATCCGGTGAGCGTCCGAGCTGGTGGGCGGGCCCCGTGCCCACCGTGGTGCTCCCGGTCGCGGTCGCCGTGATCACGGTCGTGGGCACGGGGTTCACCCAGCGGTTCGGCACGGGCCTGCGGCCGCTCGACCCGCTGGGCGGGATCCTGCTGCTCACCGGGCCCGCCCTGCTGGTCGTGCGCCGGTGGAACCCGCCCGTGGTGTTCGCGGCGATCGCCGCGGTGCTGCTGGCCTACCTCGGTGCCGGCTACCCGTTCGGGCCGGCGCCGCTCGCGTCGTTCGTGGCGCTCGGCACGGCGGTGGGGTGGGGGTACCGCCGCGCCGGCTACGCGATCGCCGCCGTCACGTTCGTCGGCCTGGTGGGCCTGTACGTGCTGCACCACCCGGGCGCCGGGTTCCCGCTCGCGGGCGCGTCGGCGTGGCTCGCGTGGATCGCCGCGTTCGTCGCGGGGGCGGAGCTGTGGCGGGCCCGCCGGGAGCGGCGGGAGCAGGCGCGGGCGGCCGCGGCGGAGGCCAGTCGCAGGCGCGGGAGCGAGGAGCGGCTGCGCATCGCCCGCGACCTGCACGACGTGCTCGGCCACCACATCTCGCTGATCAACGTCCAGGCCGGGGTGGCGCTCTACCTGATGGACGACGACCCGGAGCAGGCGCGGACCGCGCTCACCGCGATCAAGCAGTCGAGCCGCGACCTCCTGCGCGAGATGCGCTCCACCCTGGGCGCGCTGCGCGGTGTGGACGAGGAGCCGCCGCACGAGCCGGTCGCCGGGCTCGCGCGGCTGGACGAGCTGGTGGAGGCGACCCGGGCGGCCGGGCTGCCGGTGGACGTCGAGGTCGAGGGCGAGCCGCGGGAGCTCCCGCCGAGCGTCGACACCGCGGCGTACCGGATCATCCAGGAGGCGCTGACCAACACCCGCAAGCACGCGGGGCCCGCGCGGGCGTCGGTGCGGCTCTCCTACACCGACGACGGGATCAGGATGCGGATCGACGACGACGGCGCGGGCCCGAGCGGTGACCGCGACGGCGGCGACGGGATCCCCGGCATGCGGGAGCGCGCGGCGGCCCTCGGTGGCACGCTGACCGCGGGACCGCGCCCCGGCGGCGGGTTCCGCGTGGAGGCACACCTGCGGACGACGGGAGGCGGCCGGTGATCGGGGTGCTGCTGGTGGACGACCAGGCGCTCGTGCGCGCCGGGTTCAGGGCGCTGCTGCAGGCCCAGCCGGACATCGAGGTCGTCGGCGAGGCCGAGGACGGCGACACCGCGGTCCGGACGGCCCGCGACACCCGGCCCGACGTCGTGCTCATGGACATCCGCATGCCGGGCCGCAACGGCCTCGACGCCACCAAGGACATCGTGGCCGACCCGCGGCTGTCGGGCGTGAAGGTCGTCGTGCTCACCACGTTCGCCGAGGACGCCTACGTCTTCGACGCGATCCGCAACGGCGCGAGCGGCTTCCTGGTCAAGGACATCGAGCCGGTGGAGCTCGTGCACGCGATCCGCGTGGTGCACGCCGGGGACGCCCTGCTCTCCCCCGGCGTCACCCGGCGGCTGATCGAGGAGTTCGCGGCCAGGGCGAAGCCGCCGCAGCCGGCCCGGCAGATCACGGCGCTGATGGACCAGCTCACCGACCGCGAGCGCGAGGTGGTGGCGCTGGTCGCCGCGGGCCTGTCCAACGACGAGATCGCCGAGCGGCTCGTGGTGAGCCCCGCGACGGCGAAGACCCACGTCAGCCGGGCCATGATCAAGCTCGGGGCGCGCGACCGCGCCCAGGTGGTGGTGCTCGCCTACGAAAGCGGCCTGGTGCGGCCCGGCTGGACCGGGTGACCGTCAGGCGGCGGAGCACGCCCTCGGACGCTTGCCCTCGACGAGCTCCTCCCGCGCGCGGTACGCGTCGTCGACGAAGAGCACCCGCCCGGCCGGCGGCCGTCGGCGACCGGCGACCAGAACGACGCGAACCGCGCGAGCGGCCGCGCGAGAGCCAGAACCCGACGAGCACCACGTCGTAGCGGCGGTCCGGCCGCCGGTCGAACAGGTCCGCCTGCAGGAGCCGGACGCGTGTGGTCGGTGTGCTCGACCCCCTCCGCGCGTGGTGGTCGGCCTGCTCGGCGAGCAACTGGTCTGCTCGCCTGCACCCATGGTCACGATCATGTCGCCAGAGCCATCACGGTTCCACCAGACGGTTGACGGTCGGGGGCCGCCATCGGATCGTGTGCGCAGCACACAAGGAGGTGGAGCGGTGGACCGCGAATCGACATCGCCGTCGAGCGTCGCGGCCGCGGAGGCGGGATCCCGCCCCGATCAGCTGCGCAGGGTCGCGCTCGCGAGCGCAGTAGGCACGACCATCGAGTGGTACGACTACTTCATCTACTCGACGGCGGCCGCGCTGGTGTTCGGTTCGCAGTTCTTCACGTCGTTGGAGCCGGCGTCGGCGACCCTCGCGTCGTTCGCGACGCTCGGCGTCGGGTTCCTGGCCCGCCCGGTCGGCGGCATCCTCTGGGGCCACTTCGGTGACCGGGTCGGCCGCAAGGCCATGCTCGTCGCGTCGCTGCTGCTGATGGGGATCGCGACGGTCGGCGTCGGCCTGTTGCCCACCTACGACCAGATCGGGCTGCTCGCGCCGGTGCTGCTGCTCGTGCTGCGGCTGCTGCAGGGCCTGTCCGCGGGCGGCGAGTGGGGCGGCGCGGCGCTCATGGCCGTCGAGCACGCCCCCGAGGACCACCGGGGCAAGTACGGCTCGTACTCCCAGATCGGGGTGCCCGCGGGGCTGATCCTCGCCCAGCTCGTGTTCGTCGTGGTCGGCGTGCTCGACGACGAGCAGTTCGCCGCCTGGGGCTGGCGGCTGCCGTTCCTGTTCAGCATCGTGCTCGTCGGCGTCGGGCTGTTCATCCGCCTGCGGATCGAGGAGAGCCCGGTGTTCTCCGCGCTGCGCGCGCAGGACCAGCGGGCCCGGGTGCCGATGATCGACGTGCTGCGCGAGCGGCCCCGTGAGCTGCTGCTGGCCTCGGGCAGCTTCATCGCCAACACCGCGATCGGCTACGTCTTCCTCGCCTACCTGCTGTCCTACGGCACCTCGGTGCTGGAGGTCTCGCGCACCACGATGCTGATCGTGGTGATCGTCGGCAGCGTCTCGTGGCTGGTGAGCATCATGGTGTCGGCGCAGTGGTCGGACCGGGTCGGCCGCAAGCCGGTGTACCTCGTCGGCTCGGTGCTGCTCGTCCTGTGGCCGGTGCCGTTCTTCCTGCTCATCGACACCAGGTCGACCGCCCTGATGATCATCTCGGTGATCGTGCTGACGATCGGCCTCGGCGCGTCGTACGGCCCGCAGTCGGCGCTGTTCGCGGAGATGTTCGACGCGCGGTTCCGCTACAGCGGCGCCTCGTTCTCCTACGCGATCGGCGCGGTGCTCGGCGGCGGGTTCGCGCCACTGATCGCCACGGCGCTGCAGACGTCGACGGGCACGTCGCTGTCGGTGTCGGCCTACATGGTGGCCGTGGCCATCGTCAGCCTGATCGCCGTGATCTTCATCCGCGAGACCCGACGGGTGCGCCGGTAGCGGCGTCCTTCGCGGGCCGCTGGGCGGTCGCGAGCACGGAACCGGCGAGGATCAGCGCGAACGCCGCGACGATCGACGCGGTGAGCGGCTCACCGAGCACGACCACGCCGGCCGTGACCGCGACCGCCGGGTTCACGTAGGTGAACACCAGCGCCCGGGACGGCCCGACCTCGCGGATCAGCGCGAAGAACACGCAGAACGCGAGCGCCGTGCACACCAGCGCGAGGCCGGCGAGCGCGGCGAGCACGCGGGGCTCGGGCAGCGTCTGTGGCCAGGTCAGCGCGGCGGGGGCGGCGTAGACGAGCGCCGCCCCGCCGAGGCAGATCGCGGTCATGGGCAGCGAGGGCACGTCGGACAGGCGGCGGGCCGCGATGATCGGCGCGGTGGCGTAGCAGAGGGCGACGAGCAGCACCTCCGCGATCGCCCACGGGCTGCCGTCGCCCAGCGCCGGCCCGGCCAGCACGGCCACGCCCGCGATCCCGATCGCGAGGCCGGCCCAGCGGGCCAGGCCGAGCCGTTCCGCGTCGCCGGTGAACCGGCCGATCACCACCGCGAGGATGGGCGAGGCCGCGATGAGCAGGCCGGTCATCGAGCTGGTGATGTGCCGCTCGGCGTCCGACAGCAACGCCCACGGGATCATGATCTCGATGGTCGCGAACGCGAGCAGCGGCTTCCAGCGGTCCCGCAGCCACGTCGGCCGGCCCGCCCGCAGCGCGAGCGGCAGCAGGACCGCCGCCCCGACCGCGGTCCGCACGAACACGATCATCGGGACGGACACGCCCTCGACGGCGACCTTGATCATCAGATAGGGGATGCCCCAGAGCACCCCCATCGCGGCGAACAGCACCCATCCCCGCCGGCTCACCGGCCGCACCTCCGATCCGATCCCCCCAGCAGCCTTCGCAGGCCACGCTACGGCCCCGGGCGGCCCCGGATAAGGACCGGTTCCCGCCCGATCAGGAGAGCCACTCGGCCTGCTGCGGCGCGATGGTCTCCCGGCCGAGGACGGCGCCGGCGGGCAGGCCGTCCACCGCGATCTCGGTGAACCCCATCCGGTCGTAGAAGGCCCGGGCGCGGGTGTTGGCCGGGTCCATCTGCAGGTGCACCCGCGCAACCCCCATCTCACCGAGCGCCCGCAGGAACCGGGTCATCAGGGCGCGGCCGTGCCCGACGCCCTGGTAGGCGGGCAGCAGGTCGATGTGCAGGTGGGCCGGGTGGTCCTCCACCACGGGCAGGAGCATCCGCTCCGGGGTGTGCAGCCGGCGCCGGAGCCACTCGAGCTGCGTGGTGGGCGGGTCGGGAGGGGGTGGGTAGCGCTCGGCGAGCGGCGGCAGCCACTCCTCGCGGAACCACTTCACGAACGACGCCGTGTCGGCGGTGCCGAGGATGTACCCGACGGCCCGCCCGCCGTCGTCCAGCACGAACGCGAGCTCCGGTTCGTGGTCGACGTAGGGCAGCGCGAAGACGTTCGCAAGCAGCTCCGGGTCGGGCCACCGCCGCCGCGAGTCGCCGCCGGCGTCCCCGGTGAGGATGCAGATCTCGGCGACCGCGGCGCGATCCCCCGGCCGGTACGGGCGGATCACGGGCACGGCGCCACCGTATCCGCCCGCACCGGGCCGTCAGGCGGGGGTGGTGAAGCGGTGGGCCTCGACGATCACCTCGGCGAGCCGGCCGACCGCGGCCTCGAAGATCGCCTTGCCGTGCTCGGCGGTCGCCCCGGTCGGGTCGCCCACGTGCCCGTCGGGCCCGAAGTCGGCGCTCGTCCAACCGAACGACACCGGCTTGCCGAACCCGATGTGCTGGTACTCCCGCAGTCCTTCGGGCACGTTGCGCCGCGCGTGCTCCATGTGCACGAGCTCGGGGCGCAGGTGCAGCATCAGCGAGGTCTCGCCGTGGCCGCCGTGCACGCCCATCCCGTACTCGTGCTCCGCGGACGTGCGCCCGCCCTGGTCGGCGGGCACCGACAGGTGCGCGAAGAACGTCCGCAGCCCGAACTTGATGCGGATCTCCCGGCACGCCACCTGGCCCAGCGCCGAGTTGCCGCCGTGGCCGTTGACGAACAGCAGCCGGGTGATGCCCGACGTGGACAGCGACCGTCCGATGTCGACGAGGGTGCGCATCAGCGTGTCCCAGGACAGCCAGACGGTGCCCGCCGACCAGTGGTGCTCGTCGGACTTGGTGTAGGCGAGCCCGGGCAGCAGGACGACGGGCGCGCTGCCCGCCTCGGCGACCGCCCGCACCGCGGCCTCCGCCGCCTCGGTGGCGGTGACGTAGTCGGTGGAGACCGGCAGGTGCGGACCGTGCTGCTCGATCGCGCCGAGCGGGAGAACCGCGACGGTGTCGGCGGGCAGCGCCGCGATCTGCGGGGCGGTGAGGTCGGTGAAGCGCGGGACCATCACCGCACCCCGATGTTCACGCGGGTGTCCACGGGCGGGGTGGCCGTGAGCTTGCCCGGGTTGAGCAGGCCCTTCGGGTCGGTCACCCGCGCGGTCTCGATGGCGAGCTCGACGTTGCGGTCGACGTACCACTGGTGCGGGGAGTGGACCCCCACCCCGATCGCCTCCAGCTTCGGGATGCCGGCGAGCACGGCCTCCTCCCCCCGGTACTCGGCGACGATCATCGCGCCCGGTCCGTGGCCGAACAGCTCCAGGTGCAGGTGCACCGGTCCGTCGTACACCGCGCGCACGGCGTCCGGGTCGTCCCAGATCGGGGTGCCGCCGGACTCCATGTGGAAGTAGGTCCGATCCGGGTTGCCGCGCTGGAAGAACCAGACCGGGTGGTTGTACGACATGCCGGAGAGCCGGTCGGTCTCGGCGTAGTCGGTGAGCGTGGCGACGTGCTCGCCGCCCGCGGCCATGCGCGCGGCCACCTCGTCCGCCGTGGACGCCTCGGCGATCACCCGCAGGCTGTAGCGGGTGGGGTCGAGGTCGATCGGCGCCGTGAGCGTCGGCACGAGCGCGGGCTCGTCGGCCGAGGCCAGCCGCGGCAGCTGCGGGAGGTCCAGCAGCGAGCGGTGCACCGCCACCAGGTCGGCGTACGAGGCGAAGCTGCCGTAGACGGCCACCCAGTCCCGCGCCGGGTCGGTGCGGATCTCGACCTCGACGAGGATGCCGGTGACGCCGTAGGTGTGGATGTAGGGCGTGAGCTCGGCGCCGCTGACCCGCTGCATGGTGCCGCTGCCGTCCATGTGCGCGACCAGCGCCGAGACGACGAAGCCGTCGGTGGTGGTGCGGTGCTCGATGGTGCCGGTGCCCGCGCTGCCGCCGCCGATGAACCCGCCGACCGTGGAGCTCTTGGTGGACGGGAACATCCAGATGTCCCGGCCGGCCGCCCGGCCCACCCGGTCGATCGCGGTCATCCGCGCCCCGGCGCCCGCGGTGATGGTGCCGCTCGGGTTCACCGTGATCGAGTCGAGGCCGCGCAGGTCGAGCAGGATCCCGCCGTCGAACGGGGTGGCCTGCCCGTAGTTGCCGGTGCCCGCGCCGCGCGGGGTGATCGGGACGTCGTGGTCGAACGCCACCTTCAGCACCTGCGGCACGTCCTCGGGCCGCGTGGGCCGCACGACGGCGTCGGCGACGTAGCGGCCCGGCGGCACCTTCTCCTGCAGCACGGGCGACATGCGCGACCAGTCCGAGGAGACCTTGACCAGCAGGGCCGGGTCGGTGGACACGGTGCCGGCGCCGAGACGTTCGATCTCGGCGACGGCCGCCGCGGTGCGGTCCGCGACCGTCACGGAGCCTCCATCCTGATGTTCGGGTCGATGAACTCGTTGGTGTAGAGGCTCTCCGCGTCGGGCACCGAGGTGATCGTGCCCTGCGACTGCAGGATCGGCCCGAACGTGGACACGATCTCCTGCATGCGGGCGGGGTCGAACTGCCCGAAGACGCCCGACGCCGGGTCGTTCACCACGAAGCCCTGCTCGACCTGGGCCCTCGCCGAGAACTCCGCGACGCCCTCGGAGTAGGTCCAGCCGGTCTGGTAGACCTCGACGAGCTCGACGATCAGGCGGTTGGTCGGGCCGGGGTTCGCCAGGTAGTCGATCTGCGACTGCTGCAGGATCGGCACCAGCTTCTGCAGGCACGGGCGCAGCTCGTCGAGCTTGTCGGCGCGCACCGCGAGCGGCTCGGGGTAGATCGAGTAGCCGTGGTTCGCGAGCGGCTCGTAGCCGACCGGGCGGGCCCACTCGCCGATCTCGTTCTGGTAGACGTACGGCTCGGCGGTCGCGAAGCCCTGCTGCAGGATGGACGGGTCGGACACGAACCGCGCGGGCGTGCCCTCGTAGCTGGTGTCGACCTGCTCCTGCGTGATGATGCCCCGGCTCACCAGCAGCGCCGGGATCACGTCGCCCGCCGTGACGACCGGGACGCCGGTGGCGCCGATCTCGCGGATCGTGGTCATCCCCGGGTGGCTCTCCGGGTCCCACATGAGGATCTGCGGACTCACGGTCATCTGCGAGACCACGGCGACGGTCGGCTGGTCGGCCGCGGCCGCGATCGCCGCGTCGCTGTTGACGGCGCCGAGCGTGATCGCGTCGTCGAGGTACATGAGGGCGGGCACCGGCTGGAAGCCGACGTTGGGCCCGCCGGGACGCACCTCGACGTCGACCCCGGTGTCGACGCCCTGCGCGACCAACGACCCGGTGACCGTCTTCGCGCTCGTGTCGATCGTGTAGTCGGGACCGACGAGCGAGTACATCGAGCCGTGCTCGGCCTCGGGCTGCCAGTCCTGCTGCAGCACCACGGTGGCCGGGCAGACGTCGCTCAGGTCGAGCGGACTCCCCGCCTCGGCCGGTGGGGCGGCCGGCCCGGCGGGGGCGCCCGTCTCGTCCGCGCCGCCGCACGCGGAAAGGAGGAGCGCGACGGCGAACGCCGTCGCGGCGAGGGGAGCGGACGTGCGGTTCATGGGGAGCTCCAGTGGTGGGACGGGGGTTTCAGCGGGCCACTCGGCCGTACCAGCGCCCGACCACGGCGCGGTCGAGCACGGCGAAGATCGTGAAGATCACGACACCGAAGAGGGCGGTGAGCGTGACCGAGGTGAGCAGCGCCTCCATCTGCAGGCGCTGGGTGTAGACGCGCAGGAGGCCGCCGATGCCGGGGGCGCCCTGCTGGAAGAAGTAGTCGCCGACGATCGCGCCGATCACCGAGAGGCCCGCCGCGTTGCGCAGGCCGGTGAAGATCGACGGCACGGCGGCGGGGAACTGCAGCTTCATCAGCCGCTGCCACCGGGTGGCCTTGTTGAGCGTGAACAGGTCGTGCGCCGCGGCGCTCGCCGACTGCAGCCCGAACAGCGTGTTGGCGATCATCGGGAACAGGGCGATGATCACGCAGACCGCGACCCTGGCCAGGAACGAGTACCCGAGCCAGATCCCGATCAGCGGCACCAGCGCGAGGATCGGGATGGTCTGCAGGATCACCGCGTACGGGTAGAGGATCTTCTCCGCCCACGACCACTGCGACATCACCACGGCGTAGGCGATACCGAGCACGACGGCGATCACGAGCCCGACCAGCGCCACCGCGAAGCTGCGGCCCAGGGCCTCCATCATCGGCGCCATCAGCTGGGGGTTGGAGAACACGCCCCCGTACACCTCGTGCGGCGGCGGGAGGAGGAAGCGCTGGCGCGCGGGCAGCACCAGGTAGGTGACCGCGTACCAGGCGGCCAGGAAGCCCACCAGCGCGCCGACGATCGGGGCGGCGCGGCGCAGGAGGGCGCCCGCGCCCGCGCGCGGCTGCTCCGCCGCCTGCGGTGCGGGCGTCTCGACGCGGCTCTCGACGGTGGTCACGAGTGCTCCCCCAAGGCGGCCGACACGCGGCCGGTGAGCTCGCCGAACTCGGGCGTGTGCCGCAGCTCGGGTGGGCGCGGGTAGTCCCACGGCACCGGGATCTCGGCCACGATCCGGCCCGGTCGTCCGCTCATCACCAGCACCCGCGTGGACAGGTAGACCGCCTCCGACACCGAGTGCGTGATGAACAGGCCGGCGAACCGCTCCTGCCGGAAGATCCGCTGCAGCTCGGTCTGCATCTGGAGGCGGGTGATCTCGTCGAGCGCGCCGAACGGCTCGTCGAAGAGGGCGAGGTCGGGCTCGGCGACGAGCGCCCTGGCGAGCGACACGCGCATCCGCATGCCGCCCGAGAGCTGCCGCGGGTGCTGCCGCTCGAACCCGGAGAGCCCCACGAGGTCGAGCGCGGCGCGGGCCCGCTCCCGCCGCTCCTCCCGCGGGACGCCCCGCAGCTCGCCGACCAGCTCGACGTTGCGCAGGGCGGTGCGCCACTCCAGCAGGGTGGCGTCCTGGAAGACATAGCTCGTGGCCCGGGCGGACACCTCGACCGTGCCGCTGGTGGCGGTCTCCAGCCCGGACGCGAGCCGAAGCAGCGTGGACTTGCCGCAGCCGGACGGCCCGACGACGGTGACGAACTCACCCGGGGAGATGGACAGGCTCACGTCGGTGAGCGCGACGGTGCCGGTCGGGAACCGTTTGGTCACCCCGGCGAGTGCGAGCGTGTGCGTGCGCTCGGCGATTTCGGTGGTCACATTCCTCACCTCACATCGGTGAGCGGCTGCGGGGCAAGATCCGGCGTGGCCGGGTTCGGCAGGTCGAGCGCGCGGGCGACCCGCGTGTCGGCGACGACACGGCCCGCCGACACCACCACCCGGGCCCCGACCGCCCCGGCCAGGACGTCGCCGAGGTCCACGTCCGGCACGAGCACGAGGTCGGCGACGGCGCCGGGCGCGGTGCCGGCGGGCGGCAGGCCCAGCACGGTGCGCGCCCCGGTGGTGACCGCGGCGAGCGCCTCGAGCGGGCGCAGGTGCGCGGCCGTCATGAGCAGCGACGTGGTCTCGAACGGGTCGGCGCGGCCCGCCGGGTTGAACGGGTCGCGCAGGTTGTCCCCACCGGCGGCCAGCGGGATGCCCGCGTCGAGGATCTGCCGGACCGCGGCGATGCCGCGCGGTGCGGCGTGCGTGGCGTCCCTGCCCTGCAGGTAGAGGTTCGTGATCGGCAGCGTGACGATGCCGAGGCCGGCCCGGGCGGCGACGTCGAGCACCCGCGCCAGCCGGTCCGGCGGCAGCATGCCGAGGCGCACGCAGTGGCTCGCGGTGACCCGCTGCTGCAGCCCGCGGGCCAGCACCTGCTCGGCGAGGTCGACGATGTCGAGCCCCGCGTCCGACGGCGGCAGCCCGGTCTGCTCGTCGGCGTGCAGGTCCACCGGCAGGCCGAGGCGCTCGGCGAGGTCGAGCATGCGGGAGGTCTCGGCGCGCGGGTCGGACGCGATGTGCGGGCAGCCGCCGATCACGTCGACCCCGCGCGCGGCGACGTCGGCGAGGACGGAGTCGGGGGTCTGGTGCCCGGCGAGCATGCAGACCTGCAGCGTGACCCGCCCTCGCAGCCGTTCGCGCAGCTCGACCAGCGCCTCGACCCCGCGCGCCGGGTCGCCGGTGGTGGGGACGTCGACGTGCGTGCGGATCGTGGTGATCCCGTTCGCGGCGTAGCGGCGAACGGCGACCAGCGCGCGTTCGGCGATGTCGGCGCCGTCGATGTCGGCCACCAGCGCCCGCCACTGCGCGATCGCCGCGCCGAGGTCGTTGCCGGTGTCGGCGGGGATGCGCGGCGCCGTGAGCGCCTTGTCGAGGTGGGCGTGCGGCTCGACCGCCGAGGGCAGGACGCGCCAGCCCGTGGCGTCGAGGTCCACGCCCGGCTCACCGTCCGGCGCCGGTCCGGAGGCGATCTGGGCGCCCGAGATCCGCAGGTCGGCGACCATGCCGTCGAGCAACCGGGCACCGCGGATGGAGCGCAGCCGCACGCCGGAGAGCCGAGCGGAATCGTCCGGCGCCCCGATCGAGCGGACCCGTTCCCCGTCGATAGTTTCCTCCTTGACCGGGTTCTACCTGCAGTTTATTGATGAGGTCAACATTCGGAGACGTTATGGAGCCCATGTTTCGCCGACGTTGCCGCCTCCGCGCGGCTGTGTGAAATCGATGCCGACCACCAGTGCGGCGCAGCGCCAGGCCGACGCCCGCCTCGGCCGGGCGATCCGCGCGGCGCGCCACGAACGCGGGATGACCCTCGCCCAGGTCGCGGCGCAGGCCGGGCTCTCGCAGCCGTTCCTGTCCCAGCTGGAGCTCGGGCGCACCCGCCCGTCCATGCGCTCGCTCTACCGGATCGCGACCGCGCTCGGTACCACCCAGCAGGCGCTTCTCGGCCGGGCCGCGAGCCCGGCCGCGGCCGAGCCCGTGCGCGCCGACGACGCGGCGCTCGTCGAGGTCGAGGCGGGCGGCGCGCGGCTGCTGCTGCACGACCCGGAGGGCGCCGACGTCACCGAGTTCGTCGGCTCCCCGCAGGAGTTCGGGGAGTTCTTCCGGCACGGGCGGCGCGAGCTGCTGTACGTCGCCCGCGGCACCGTCGAGCTGGAGCTGCGCGAGCACGGCACCAGCCGGTTCACCACGCTCAACGCCAGGGACTCGATCACCTACCCTGGCCGCGTGGATCACCGGTTCCGCCAGGTCGGCCCGGAGACGTGCGTCGTCGTGCTGGTGCACACGGGGCCGCCCGATGACTGAGCAGCTCTCCGGCGATCCGCTCGCCCTCCTGGCCCGGTGGTTCGAGGCGGGCGACCACCGCACGATGACGTTCGCGACGGCCGACGCCGACGGCGTCCCGCACGCCCGCACCGTGCTCGTCACCGGCGTCGGCCCCGCGGGCGTGCGCTTCCACTCCTCCACGCCCACCACGAAGACCCGCGACATCGCCGCCAACCCCCGCGCCACGGGCGTCTTCCACTGGCCGTCGCTCGGGCGGCAGGTCGTGGTGGAGGGGCGGGCCGGCGAGCTCGACGCCGAGACCTCCCGCGCGGGCTACCTCGCCCAGCCGCGGCGGCTGCAGCTCATCGCGTGGGCCTACCACGCGCTGCTCCCCCGGCTCGAGCCGCCGCACCACGCGGTCGCCCCCGGCGCGGTCGAGGCGGCGTTCGACGCGGCGGCCGCCGACCCGGCGTCCGCGGAGCCGCCGCCGAGCTGGACGACGATCCTCCTCGAGCCGGAGCGCATCGACTTCTGGCAGGCGGGCACGGAGACCACCACGTCGACGAAGACCCGGTTCGTGCGGGACGGCGACGGCTGGCGCCACTTCCCGGCGCTGCCCTGACCCCACCCGGCTCGAACGGGTGGGGGCGGGCCCGGGGGCGCGGTCAGACGCCGGGGGCGGGGCGGCGGGCGAGGAGGGCACGCAGGTCCGCGGCCACCTCGTGCTCCGGGCGGCGCACCAGCTCCCCGTCCCGCACGACCACCCGGCCCGCCACCACCACGTGCCGCGGCCGCCGCCCCGGGGCGGCCCACAGCAGGCCGGCGAGGGGGTCGGCGACGCCCGCGTCGGCGACGCCGGTCACGTCCCAGCAGACGAGGTCGGCCGCGCAGCCCGGGTCGAGCCGGCCCAGCTCGGGGCGGCCCAGCCCGGTGGCCGAGCCCGCGGTCGCCCAGGTCAGCACCTCGCGGGCGGCCACGGGGCGGCCGACGAGCGGGGCCACCTGCATGGCGAGGCGGGCGTCGGCGAGCAGGTGACCGGCGTCGTTGCTGCCGCCGCCGCTCGTACCGAGCCCGACCGCCACGCCCGCGTCCGACAGCGCGGCCATCGGCGCGACCCCCCACCCCATCGGCAGGTCGCAGCCGGGCGCATGGGTGGCCGTCACACCGGCCGCCGCGACGCGGGCGATCTCGGCGTCCGTGACGCCGCACAGGTGCGCGACCGTGACGTCGGGGGCGAGCCAGCCCCACTCGTCGAGCAGGTCGAGGGGGCGGCGGCCGTAGCGCTGCTCGGCGACCTCGACGTCGACCTGCTCGTTCGCCTGGGTCCGCCGCCGCAGCCCGTGCCGCCGGGCGACCTCGGCGAGCAGCCGGAACGTCTCCTCCCCGTCGCTGTGCACGCCCGCGGGACCCACCGCGACCTGCACCATCCCGGTCGGGTCGCCGCCGAGCGCCGTCGCGATCGCGTCGGCGGAGGCCGCCGCCTCCTGGGGGTCGTCGCGGGCGCTGCCGCGCACGAACACCAGCCGCGCCCCCACCTCCCCCGCGGCGGCGGCCACCGCGCGGGCGATGCCCACCCCGTCGCCGGGGGGCCAGGTGAGGTGGTGGTCGGCCACGGTCGTCACGCCGCACAGCAGCGCCTCGGCCAGCCCGGCCGCGGCGGCGGCGTGCGCCAGCTCGTCGTCGACGCCCACCGCGGCGTAGGCGGCGGCCATCCGCGGGAGCCACTCGCGCATCGGCACGCCGCGGGTGCCCGGCAGCGTCCGGAACGCGGTCTGCAGCAGGTGGTGGTGGGCGTTCACGAGCCCGGGGGTGACGACGCACCCGGAGGCGTCGAGCACCTCGCCCCCGTCGACGGGCCCGGCCGCCACGCGCCCGTCCGGGCCGCAGGCGACCTCACCCCCCGGGATCTCGGCGCTCCCCGTCCACACCAGCTCGGCACCCCGCACGATCAGCACGGGCGCAAGTTCTACCGAACCTCCTGCGAGTTCAGGAAAGCCACATTCACGAACCTGGGCTTCAGGAAAGCCACATTCCTGAACTCACTCGGTGCCGTCGTCGCCCGGCGCACCGCGGCCGAGCCCGGCGAGGACGTCGAGGGCGGCGGCGAGCGCGTCGAGCGGCGGCGTCGCCAGCGCCAGCCGGACCGCGCTCGGCGCGTGGCCCGCGCCCGCGGCGTACGACGCGGCGGGGGTCACCGCGATCCCGCGGCGCGCCGCGGCGGCGACGAACGTCTCCGCCCGCCACGGCGGCGGCAGCTCCCACCAGCAGTGGTAGGCCGCCGGGTCGGCGCGCACGGTGAACCCGGCCAGCCGCTCGGCCGCCAGCGCCTGCCGCCGCGCCGCGTCGGCCCGCTTGGCCTGCTGGATCCGCGCCACCACGCCCTCGGCCATCCACCGCGTGGCCGCCTCGACCGCGAAGGACTGGGCCGCCCACCCGCCGGCCTGGATCGACGCGCGCACCCGCTGGTGGCGGGCGGGCGGCGGCACGAGGAAGCCCAGCGAGCAGCCGGGCGCCACGCGCTTGGACAGGCTGTCCACCACGACCGTGTGCTCCGGCGCGTACGCCGCGAGCGGCGGCGGGTCGTCGCGGAGGAACGAGTAGATGCGGTCCTCGATCGCCGGGACGTCGAGCTCGGTGAGCACGGCGGCGAGCTCGCGGCGGCGCGTGACCGGCATGGTGACGCCGAGGGGGTTGTGCAGCGTCGGCTGCACGAACACCGCGTCGAGCCGGCCCGCGGCGCGCACCCCGTCCGGTTGCAGGCCGTCGCCGTCGACCGGGAGCGGCACCACCTCGACGCCGAGCCGCGCCGCGATCGTGCGCGCCACCGGGAAGGTGAGCGTCTCCACCCCGAGCCGGCCGCCGGCGGGCACGAGCGCGCCGATGGCCGCCGCGATGGCCTGCCGCCCGTTGGCCGCGAAGAGCAGCTGCTCCGGCTGCGGGGTCCAACCCGGGCAGGCGAGCAGCGCCGCGGCCGCCTCCCGGCCGGCCGCCGTCCCCGCGGCGCGGCCCGGCGCGAGCCCGGCCCGCAGGCCGTCCGGGCGCAGCAGCCCGGCGAGCGCGGGCGCGAGCAGCTCGTCCTGCCCGTCGAGGATCGGGAAGTTCAGCTCGAGGTCGACCACGCCGGGGCGCTGCTCGGCGAGGGCGGGCCCGGGCGGCGGGGGCGCGGCGCGCACGAACGTCCCGCGGCCCACCTCGCCGGTGACCAGCCCGCGCCGCGCGAGCTCGGCGTAGACCCGCGACGCGGTGGACACGGCGATGCCGCGGTCGCGCGCGAACCGCCGCTGGGTGGGCAGCCGGTCGCCCGCCCGGAGCCGGCCCGCCCTGATGTCCGCGGCCACGGCGTCGGCCAGCGCCCGGTAGTCGTCCACGATTGCTCCGAGGTCATTGTCGGTATTGCTTCGCTGCTTTGTACCGATCAGACTCGGATCGGTCAATGCCAGGAGGACCGACAGATGCGCACGATCACGCTGGGGCACACCGTTCTCGCCTACACCGACGCCGGCCCGGACAACGGCACGCCGCTGCTCTTCGTGCACGGCCACCCGTTCGACCGGTCGATGTGGGAACCGCAGCTGTCCCGCTTCTCCACCGAGCGGCGCGTGATCGTGCCCGACCTGCACGGGTACGGGGCGAGCCGCGGCGCGGTGCCCGCGTGGTCGGCGTTCGCCGACGACCTCGCCGGACTCCTGGACGGCCTGCGCGTATCCCGTGCGGTCGTCGTCGGCCTGTCGATGGGCGGGCAGATCGCGCTGGAGCTGTGGGCGCGCCACCCGGAGCGGGTCGCGGGCCTCCTGCTCGCCGACACCACCGCGGCCGGCGAGACGCCGGCCTCCCGCGCCGCCCGCCTCGACCAGGCGCACCGCCTGGTCAGCGACGGCATGGACCCGTACGCCGTCGAAAACCTCTACCTGATGGTCTCGCCGGACGCGCCGCCCGCCGTGGCCGAGCACGTCCTGGAGATGATGCGTTCGGCCGACCCCGTCGGCGCCGCGGCCGCCCAGCGCGCCCGCGCGGACCGCCCCGACCGGCGGGCCGACCTCGCCCGCGTCGGCGTGCCGACCGTGGTCGTGGTCGGCAACGACGACTCCTTCACCCCGGTCGCGGACGCGAAGGAGATCGCCGAGGGCGTGCCGGGCGCGGAGCTGGTGGTGGTGGCGAACGCCGCGCACATGCCCAACCTCGAGCGCCCCGACGACTTCAACGCCGCGCTGCAGCGCCTGCTCGACCGGGTGCCCGATTGATTCGACCGATTGATCCGAGACATTGCTCCGAGCACCCGATCGTCTCGATCTTCGCCGAATCGGCCCACCAGAGCCGGTGCCGCTGGCAGCATCCGGCCCGTGACCGCTGCGCTCGGCTCCCGCGTCAGTTCGATGCACGTCTTCTGCGGCGTGCTGCTGACCGCGATCCTCGCGCGGCCGCTGCTCGTCGACGCGCTCTCGGTGCCTGTGCTGCAGACCGCGGCCACGGTGTTCGTCGCGATCTGCGTGCAGGCCCTGCCGTTCCTCGTGCTCGGGGTGCTGCTGTCCGGGGCGATCGCCGCGTTCGTCTCGCCCGCGGTGCTGCGCCGGGTGCTGCCCGCGCGGCCCGCCGCGGCCGTCCCGGTGGCGGGCGCCGCCGGGCTCGTGCTCCCGGGATGCGAGTGCGCGTCGGTTCCGGTGGCGCGCCGGCTCATCGGGCAGGGCGTCCCGGACGCCGCGGCGCTGGCGTTCCTGCTCGCCGCGCCCGCGGTCAACCCGGTCGTGCTGGTCGCCACGGCCGTCGCCTTCCCCGGCGAGCCCCGGATGGTGCTGGCGCGGGCCGTCGGCTCGCTCGCCACCGCCTGCGTGACGGGGTGGCTGTGGCAGCGGCTCGGCCGGGCGGAGTGGATCGCCCGGCGGGCAGCGGCCGCCCACGCCGTGAACGGCGGCCGGTGGGCCGTGCTCGCCGAGACCGCGCGCCACGACCTGGTCTCCGCGGGCGGGTTCCTCGTCATCGGGGCGGCCGCCGCCGCGGCGCTGGCGGTGCTCGTGCCCCCGGCGTGGACGGAGGCGCTCGCCGGGCAGCTGCTGCTCGCCGTGCTGGTCATGGCCCTGCTGGCGGTGGTTCTCGCCCTGTGCAGCGAGGCGGACGCGTTCGTGGCCGCGTCGCTCACCACGCTCCCGCTGCTGCCGCGGCTGGTGTTCCTCGTCGTCGGCCCGGCCGTCGACGTCAAGCTGATCGCGCTGCAGGCGGGCACGTTCGGCCGCGCGTTCGCCGCCCGCTTCGCGCCGCTCACGTTCGCCGTCGCCGTCGGCTGCGCGGTCGTCGCCGGGCTGGTGCTGCTGTGAGGCGCGACACCCAGCACGTCCTGCTCGTGCTCCTCGGCGGCGCGCTGCTGCGGATCGCCGCCGACGACACCTACCTGCGCTACGTCCGCCCGTCGCACCGGTGGCTGCTACTCACCGCGGGCGCCGTGATCGTGGGGCTGGCGGTGGTGGCGCTGCTGCGCGACCGCGCCGGCCCGCCCGCCCACGAGCACGCGGGCCACACGCCGTGGCTGCTGCTCGCGCCGGTCCTCGTGATCGCGCTGGTGGCCCCGCCCGCGCTCGGGGCGGACGCGGTGGGCCGCGCGGGCTCGGCCAACCCGGTGGTGGACGGCTCGGACGTGTTCGACCCGCTGCCGCCGGGCGGCCCGGCCGAGCTGCCGGTCGCCGAGTTCGTGCAGCGCGCGATCTTCGACGACGGCGGGTCGCTCGCCGGGCGCGAGGTCGTGCTCACCGGGTTCGTGGTGCGCCGCGGCGCGGCCGTCGAGCTCGCCCGGTTGACCATCGCCTGCTGCGCCGCGGACGCCCGCCCGCACCGCGTGCGGCTGGTCGGCGACCTCGACGACCCGGCCGCCGACACGTGGCTGCGGGTGCGCGGCGTCCTGCAGGAGGGCAGCGCGACCGCCGCGGCGGGCTACGTCCCGGCGCTCTCCGTCACGTCCGCGCGGGCGATCCCGCCGCCGCCCGATCCGTACGAGTACTGACCTCGGAGCGCCAGATCCGGCTGCGCAGGTCGATGCCCCTGATCACCTGGATGCGCCACGGCGCAGCACGACGAGCTGCGGGTCCTCCGGGGAACGCCAGAAGGCGCCCAGGTCGTAGCCCGCCCCGGTCGGGCTGGTCCGGCGGTACAGCTGCCAGACGCGGCGCTTGTCGGCTGGGATCTCGGTCCACTCCGCGACGGCGTCGACGGCGACCGAGTTGATGCCGGGCGCCCAGTAGGAGAAGTTCGCGTGCGGGTTGCCGGCGAGGTGGGCCAGCTTCACCGGGGTCGGGAACGTGGCGAGCCAGCCGAGCGGGGCGCCGTCCACCACCTCCCACACCGGGATCAGCACCCGGGTCCGCGGGCGGTGGCGGGCGTCGACGGTGACCATCGTCGCGTACCCGATCGCCCCGACGTAGGCGTCGAACTCTTCTCCGATCGCGGCGAAGTCGGGCACCCGTGTCGTCATGCTCGCGAGCCTCGCCGACCCCGCCCGTGCCCGGGAGAAGGCACTTTCGAGGGGGGTCGGTCACCGCTGGGGAACCGACTCCGGCTCCCGCGCGCGGACCCGCCGCACGATCAGCACGACCAGCCCCACGGCGAGCAGCGCGAGCACCACGTAGCTGACCGGGCCGATGGCGCCCTCCACCTGCGACCAGTTCTCCCCCAGCACCCAGCCGACCGCGATGAACGCGGCGTTCCAGACCCCGCTGCCGATCGTGGTGAGCGTGAGGAAGCGTGGCAGCGGCATCCCCGCGATCCCGGCCGGGATCGACACCACGCTGCGCAGGAACGGAACGCAGCGGCCCAGCAGCACGACCTTGCCGCCGTGCCGCTCGAACACCCGCTCCCCGCGGTCGAGGTCCTTCTGGCTCACGAACACGAACCAGCGGTGGCCGGCGAGCCGGTGCAGCCGGTCGTAGCCCAGCCACGCGCCGAGCCCGTAGAGCAGCAGCGCGCCGAGCACCGACCCGGCCGTGGCCGCGGGCCAGACGGCGACGACGTTGAGCGCGCCGGTGCGGGCCCGGAAGCCCGCCAGCGGCAGGATCACCTCGGACGGGATCGGCGGAACGATGTTCTCGAGCAGGATGAGCAGCCCCACACCCGCTGCTCCGAGCCCGTCGACGATCGAGAACACCCACTCCGCCACGCCTCCAGGGTGCCCGAGGTGTCCGGTTCCGACACCGATCGGCGCGGCGACGGTGCTCACCACGCGGCGGCGGAGGCGCCCGCAACGGGTGATCCGGGCCCACGGGACGCCCCCGGCCGGGCGGGTACCTCGTCCTTCGTGAACGCGCGGACGCTCGGCGTCGAGGAGGAGTTCCTGCTGGTCGACCCGGACACGGGGCGGCCACGGGCCGTCGGGCAGGCGGTGCTCGCCGCCTCCGCCGACCGCGAGCTCGCCGGGGAGCTGCAGCAGGAACAGGTGGAGACCGCCACGAAGCCCTGCCACACGCTCGACGAGCTGTCGGCGCAGATCCGCGCGGCGCGCTCCGCGGCCGCCGCGGCCGCCGCCGACGCCGGAGCCGCGCTCGTCCCGCTCGGGACCTCCCCGCTCGCGGTGGAGCCGACGATCACGCCGTCCCGGCGCTACGCGGAGATGGCGCGCCGGTTCGGGCTCACCGTCGCCGAGGGGCTCACCTGCGGCTGCCACGTGCACGTCGCGGTCGACTCGCCGGACGAGGGGGTCGCCGTGCTCGACCGGATCCGGCCATGGCTCGCGCCGCTGCTCGCGCTGTCGGTCAACTCCCCGTTCTGGAACGGCGAGGACTCCGGCTACCGCAGCTTCCGCACGCAGGTCTGGCAACGCTGGCCGGTGGCGGGCCCGTACGCGCGGTTCGGGTCCGCGGCGGCCTACCGGGAGTTCGTCGACACCGCCCTCGCCACCGACACCCTGCTCGACGAGGGCATGGTCTACCTCGCGGCCCGGCTGGCGCGGAACCTCCCGACGGTCGAGGTGCGCGTCGCCGACGTGTGCCTGGAGCCGGACGATGCCGTGCTCGTGGCCGGGCTGGTCCGGGCGCTCGTGCAGACCGCGGCCGACGCCGCCGCGCGCGGCACCGAACCCGACCCCGTGCGCACCGAGGTGCTCCAGCTCGCCGAGTGGCGCGCCAGCCGCTGGGGCACGGAGGCCGAGCTGCTGGACCCGCGCACGTGGCGGCCGGCCCCGGCGCGCGGGGTGTTCGACGCGCTGGTCGCGCACGTCGGCCCCGCCCTCGAGGACGCCGGCGACCTGCACGCGGTGCGCGAACTCGTCGACGCCGTGCTGCGCCGGGGCACCGGCGCCCGCCGGCAGCGCCACGCCCTGGCCAGGACGGGCGACCTCGGCGCCGTGGCCCTCGACGCGGTGCACCGGGCGCGGTAGCCACCCCGGAGGTTCCGACGAACGGCGCGCTCGTCGGAGTCGGAGGGGCTACGCCGCGGCGGCCGCCGCCCGGGCGCGCAGGCTCTGCGGCACCTCGAACCGCTTGCCGTACTTGCGCGCGAGCTCGTCGGCCCGCGCCACGAAGCCCGCCACCCCGCCGGGGTAGCCCTCGACGTACTGCACCACCCCGCCGGTCCAGGCCGGGAACCCGATGCCGAAGATCGAGCCGATGTTGGCGTCGGGCACCGAGGTGATCACGCCCTCGTCGAAGCACTTCTGCGTCTCGATCGCCTCGACGAACAGCATGCGCTCCGACAGCTCGCGCAGGTCGACGTCGTGGTTGGTGGCGCCGAGCTCGGTGCGCAGGCCTGGCCACAGCCGGGTGCGCTTGCCGTCGGCGTACTCGTAGAAGCCCGCGCCCGAGCTCTTGCCCTTGCGCCCGAACTCGTCGACCAACCGGTCGATGATCGCCTCGGCGGGGTGCGGCTCCCAGGTACCGCCCGCCGCCTCGACGGCCGCCTTCGACTCGTTGCGGATCTTCTGCGGGAGCGTGAGCGTCAGCTCGTCCATCAGCTGCAGCACCGGCGCCGGGTAGCCGGCCTGCGCGGAGGCCTGCTCGATGGTCTGCGGGTCGATGCCCTCGGCGAGCATCGCGACGCCCTCGTTGAGGAAGGTGCCGATCACCCGGCTGGTGAAGAACCCGCGGCTGTCGTTGACGACGATCGGGGTTTTCTTGATCGCGAGGGTGACGTCGAACGCCTTGGCGACCGACGCGTCCGACGTCCGCTCGCCGCGGATGATCTCCACGAGCGGCATCTTGTCGACCGGCGAGAAGAAGTGCAGGCCGATGAAGTCGCCCGGGCGGTCCACGCCCGCGGCGAGCTCGGTGATCGGCAGCGTGGAGGTGTTCGAGCACAGCAGGGCGTCCGGCTCGACGACCTTCATCGCCTCGCGGAACACCTCGTGCTTGAGCTGCATCGACTCGAACACGGCCTCGATGACCATGTCGCAGCCGGCGAGGTCGGCGTAGTCGGCGGTGGGCGTGATCCGCGCGAGCAGCGCGTCGCCGGCCTCCTGCGTGGTCTTCCCGCGCTGGACGCCCTTGGCGACGAGGCCCTCGGAGTAGGCCTTGCCCTTCTGGGCCGCCTCCAGCGACACGTCCTTGAGCACGACCTGCCAGCCGGCGAGCGCGCACACGTAGGCGATGCCCGCGCCCATCATCCCGGCGCCGAGCACCGCGACCTTGGTGGGCTGCCACGGCTCGTACCCGTCGGGCCGCGACCGGCCGCCGTTGATGGCCTGCAGGTCGTAGAAGAACGCCTTGGTCATGTTCTTCGACGTCTGCCCGACCACCAGCTCGGTGAAGTAGCGGGCCTCGATCCGGAACGCGGTGTCGACGTCGACCTGCGTGCTCTCGACGGCCGCGGCGAGGATGTTGCGCGGCGCGGGCAGCGGGGCGCCCTTGAGCTGCTTGCGCAGGTTCGCCGGGAACGCGGGCAGGATGGACGCGAGCTTCGGCGACGACGGCGTGCCGCCGGGGATCTTGTAGCCCGGCTCGTCCCACGGCTGGCGCGACTCGGGGTGGGCGGCGATCCAGGCGCGGGCCTTGGCGAGCATCTCCTCCTGGCTGGTCGCCAGCTCGTCCAGGATGCCGATCTCCAGCGCCTTGGCGGGCTTGTGCCGCTGCCCCTGCACCAGCACGTTCATCACGGCGTTCGCGATGCCGAGCATCCGCACCGTGCGCACGACCCCGCCGCCGCCCGGCAGCAGGCCGAGCGTCACCTCGGGCAGGCCGTAGACCACGCCCTTGGCGTCCAGCCCGATGCGGTGGTGGCAGGCGAGCCCGATCTCGAGGCCACCGCCGAGCGCGGTGCCGTTCATGGCGGCCACCACCGGCTTGCCCAGCGTCTCCAGCTTGCGCAGCTGCTTTTTCACGGTCATGGACTTCTCCATGACCGCCGCCGCGTCGTCCGGGGTCGCCCTGCTGAGGGAGTCGAGGTCGCCGCCTGCGAAGAACGTCTTCTTCGCCGAGGTGATGATCACGCCGGCGATGGCGTCCTTGTCGGCCGCCAGCGCGTCGACGCACTCGCCCATCGCCTCGAGGTAGCGGTCGTTCATCGTGTTGGCGCTGCGGCCGGGGTCGTCGAGGGTGACGACGACGATGCCGTCCTCGCCCTTCTCCCAGCGGACGGCCTTCTGCTGCTCGGTCACGATTCGAGGTCCCTTCGTGTTCCGTTGGCGGCGTGGCCGCCGGGAGAGCACGCAGCCGGCGCCGCTACCTGCACCGCTACGCAAAGCACGTCTGGAATGGAGGTCAGGAAAGGCGCTCGACGACGGTTGCGATCCCCATGCCGCCGCCGACGCAGAGCGTGGCGACGCCGAAGCGCTGGTCGCGGCGCTCGAGCTCGTCGACCAGGGTGCCGAGGATCATGGCGCCGGTGGCGCCGAGCGGGTGGCCCATGGCGATCGCGCCGCCGTTGACGTTGACCTTCTCGTGCGGCACGCCCATGTCCTTCATGAAGCGCAGCACGACGGCGGCGAAGGCCTCGTTCATCTCGAACAGGTCGATCTGGTCGACGGTCATCCCCGCCCGGGCGAGGGCCTTGCGGGTGGCCGGGGCCGGACCGGTGAGCATGATCGTCGGGTCGGAGCCGGACAGCGCGGTGGACACGATCCGGGCCCGCGGGGTGAGGCCTGCGGCCTTGCCCGCGGCCTCGGTGCCGATGAGCACGAGCGCGGCGCCGTCGACGATGCCGGACGAGTTGCCGGCGGTGTGCACGTGGTTGATCTTCTCGACCCAGTGGTAGCGCTGCAGCGCCACGGCGTCGAAGCCGCCCTGGTCGCCGATCATCTCGAAGGACGGCTGCAGCGCGCCGAGCGCCTCCATCGTGGTGTTCGCCCTGACGTGCTCGTCGCGGTCGAGCACCACGAGGCCGTTGCGGTCCTTGACCGGGACGACCGAGCGGGCGAAGTAGCCGTTCGCCCAGGCCTTCGCGGCGCGGGTCTGCGACTCCAGCGCGTAGGCGTCGACGTCCTCGCGGGTCCAGCCCTCGAGCGTCGCGATGAGGTCGGCGCCGATGCCCTGCGGCACGAAGCCGGTCTCGTAGGCGGTCTCCGGGTCCATCGCCCAGGCGCCGCCGTCGGAGCCCATCGGCACCCGCGACATGCTCTCGACTCCGCCGGCGAGCACGAAGTCGGCCATGCCCGCGCGCACCTGGTGGGCGGCGCTGTTGACCGCGTCGAGGCCCGAGGCGCAGAAGCGGTTGTGCTGGACGCCCGCGGTGGTCTCCGGGAGGCCGGCGAGGATCGCGGCGGTCTTGGCGATGTCGCCGCCCTGGTCGCCGATCGGCGAGACGACGCCGAGCACGACGTCGTCGATCGTGGCGGGGTCGAGCTCCGGGTAGCGGGCGCGCAGCTCGTGGATGAGGCCGACGACCAGGGAGACCGGCTTGACCTCGTACAGCGAGCCGGAGGCCTTGCCCCGGCCGCGAGGTGTGCGGATGGCGTCGTAGATGTACGCCTCGGGCATCTCTGCCATGGGAACCTCTCCTCGACGACCGAGCGGACCAACGGGGTTTTTGTTACAGCAGTACTGTCACATAGGTCAAGCGGTGTCGTAACCTGCCGCACATGGCGGCACCATCGCTACCCGACCGGGGCGAGCTCCTCACGATCGACCAGCTCGCCGCCCGGACGGGCATCACGGTCCGCAACATCCGGTACTACGCGGCGCGGGGCCTGCTCCCCCCGCCGACGCTGCGCGGGCGCACCGGCCTCTACGGGCCCGACCACCTCGCCCGGCTGGAGCTGGTGAGCGAGCTGAGTGCGCTGGGTTTCACGCTGTCGGCGATCGAGAGCCACCTCGAGCGCCTCCCCCCGCACGCGGGGGCCGCCGAGCTGGCGCTGCACCGGGCGCTGCTCACCCCGTGGGTGCCGGAGGAGATCGAGGAGGTCGACCGGGCCGAGCTGGAGAAGCGCGCCGGCCGCACCCTGTCCGACGAGGACCTCGACGCGCTGCGCGACCTCGGCGCCGTCACCCCGCTGCCCGACGGGCGCCTGCAGCTGCACGGCGCGGGCCCGCTCGGCAGCGCGCTCGCCGTGATCGGGTCCGACCTCCCGACCGACGTGTGGCGGCGCGCGCACGGCCTGATCGAGAAGCACACCTCGGCACTGGCCGAGGACCTGATGGAGATGTTCCAGAACGAGGTGCTGCAGCCCTACCGGGACCGGGGGCACCGGGCCGACGAGCGGCAGCGCCTCGCCACCGCGTTGTCGCAGCTCAAGCCGGTGACCGTGCTGGGGCTGGTCACGGCGTTCGGGCGGGCGGTCAACCGGACGATCCGACAGCGGTTGGGCGACTGAACGAAGGGGGACGAGGGTGTCCGAATCGCAGGAGTGGACCTTCGCCGGGCACGGCGGCGAGCTCACGGCGCGCACCTGGCCGAACGAGCAGGCGCGCTACACCGCGCTGCTCTGCCACGGCTACGGCGAGCACATCGGCCGCTACGAGCACGTCGCCGACGCGCTCGTGCGCCACGGCGCGGTCGTGCACGGCGTCGACCACGTCGGCCACGGCAAGAGCGCGGGCGAGCGGGTGCTGATCACCGACTTCGAGCGGGTCGTCGACGACTTCCACGAGCTCGCCACCCGCGTCCGCAGCGGGCTGCCCACGGTGCTCATCGGCCACTCGATGGGTGGGATGATCGCCGCCCGCTACGCCCAGCGGTACGGCCACGAGCTCGCCGCCCTCGTGCTGTCCGGGCCCGTGCTCGGCCGGTGGGACGCCGCGAGCAACCTGCTCGCCCAGGACCCGATCCCGGACGTGCCGATCGATCCGGACACGCTCTCCCGGGACCCGGAGGTCGGCAAGGCCTACGCCGACGACCCGCTGGTGTGGCACGGGCGCTTCCAGCGGACCACCCTCGAGGCGATCATGGCGTGCCTGGACCGCATCCGCGAGCACGGCCCGCTCGGCGCGCTGCCCACCTTCTGGGTGCACGGCGAGGACGACCAGCTCGTCCCGCTCGACGGCACCCGGGAGGGGATCGAGGCCCTGCGTGGCGTGGTCTTCGAGGAGAAGATCTACCCCGGCGCCCGGCACGAGGTCTTCAACGAGACCAACAAGGACGAGGTCCTGGGCGACGTCACCGCCTTCATCGACCGCAACCTCGGGTAGCGTCGGCGGCGTGATCGTGGAGCGCGCCCGGCCATGAGCGACGTCTTCACCTTCCCGCTGACCGTCCGGTACATGGAGGTCGACGCGCAGGGCGTCGTGTTCAACGCCTGGTACCTGACCTACTTCGACGAGGCCATGTCGGCGTTCCTCACCGCGCGGGGGATGCCGTACGCGAAGATGATCGAGTCGGGCTTCGACGTGCAGCTCGTGCACTCGGAGATCGACTGGCGCTCCGGGCTGCGGTGGCAGGACGCGGCCGAGGTGGCCGTGTCCACCGCCCGCATCGGGCGCACCAGCTTCGCGCTCGACTTCGAGGTGCGCCGGGACGGGGACGAGGTCACGTGCTCGGGCCGCACGGTGTACGTGGTGATCGCCACCGACGGCTCCGGCAAGCGCGAGATCCCGCCGCCGCTCGCCGCCGCGCTCGGGGAGCCGGCGCCGCTGCGCGCCGACGCGCCCTGATCAGCCGAGCCGGGCCAGCAGCCATCGGAACGCGGCCTCGCCCTGCGTCCGCTGGAACTCCCGCAGCGTCGGGAGGTTCGGCGGTGGCGGGAGCAGCGACTGGCGCAGGAAGAATCCCGTCAGCGCGACGAGAACGGCGGTGACCGCGTCCGGGTCGGCGGCCTGCGCCGGCGGGTAGGCGGCCCACACCCGTTCCGGGTCGGTGCCCGTGACCGCGGCGCTCGGCAGCAGCAACAGCAGGTCGAGCCACGGCGCGCCGACCCGCGCGTGCGGCCAGTCGACGAAGACCACCCGGTCGCCGGCCAGCAGGATGTTGTCGGCGCGCAGGTCGCAGTGCACCAGCGAGGTGCCCTGGGCGGCGGCCACCCAGCCCTCCTCGATCGCGGCGAGCTCGTCGAGCCGCCGGCACACCGCGGGACCGAGCGGGGCGGCCGCCTCGGGCTCCGCGGCGAGCGTCCGCCAGCCGCGGAACCCCTCCTGGTCGAGCGTGGCGATCGGCCGGGCGGGCACCGGGCTGGGCGTGAGCCGATCGGCGAGCGCGGCCATGGCGTCGACCACCCTGGCGAGCTCGTCCGGGCGCCACGGCTCCGCGGGCGGCACGCCGTCGACGTCCTCGACGACGAGCGCCACCCAGTCGCCGTCGTCGTAGCTGCCGAGCAGGCGGGGCACCGGCAGGTCGGGCGGCAGGGCCGAGAGCACCTCGATCTCGCGCCGGTGGAACCCGGGCGCGTCGGGGTTGCGCTCGACGCCGACGGCCTTGGCGAACGCCCGCCGCCCGTCGGCGAGCACGAGGCGCGCGGCGAGGCCGGGCGAGAAGCCGCCGGGCTGGGAGCGCGCCGCGACGACGGGCGCACCGAGGATCCCCTCGATCGCCGCGCGCACCCGTCCCGGCACCTCGTCGAGGCCCAGCCGGGCCCCTCCCCCGCTCACCACGCGGTCGAGATCACCGCATGCGCGCCGCCGTGTCCACCGCTTTCCAGCCGGAGGACAGCGTGCGCGCGGCACGGTCCAGCATCGCCCGCACGACGATCGGGTGCACCGGCCGCACCAGCGCCGAGTACGCCCGGCCGCGCCGGTTGTGCAGCTGGACGACCGTGGTCAGCACGACCCGCTCGGGCTCGCGGCGCACCGACACCCTGAAGTCGAGGTGGTTGGCGTCCGCGCCGAGCAGGACCTCGTCCTCGGTGCGCGCGACCGTGTCGAACGCGCCGGCGCCGCCCCGGTCGATGCCGACCAGCCCGACCAGCAGCTCGCGCAGCCCGAGCGCGGCGAGGACCCACCGCGGCGGGTCGCGGAACACCGCGTCCGCCCACGCCTGAGGGTCACGTGGGGTGCCGGGGAAGGCCTCGACGGCGTAGGCGTCGGTCCAGTCGACGCGCGGCAGGGCGCCGGCGACCAACGGGGTGCGCGCCGGCGGGACCGGGCGCGCCCGCGGCACCTCCACCGCGCGCAGCAGCCGCACCCACGCCGACCGGCGGTACGGGCGGGCGGGACCGACCCCGACGGCGCGCTCGGCGTTGTCGAGCAGCTCCTCGAGCACCGCGTCGTGCGCCCAGCGGATTGCGAGCGGCCAGGCCAGCCGCATCACGCCGGACAGCTCGGCCTCGGCGACGTGGCGCAGCCGGGTGCGACCCGGCCCCGCGGGCTCGGCCGAGATCTCGTGCCGACCGTCGATGCCCTGCCCGGGCTCGAACTCGAACGCGACCCTGCGGCCCGGCTCGTGGCCGGTGACGCGGTAGCGGATCGAGCCGTGGCCGCCGGCCGTGCCCACCGCGACCGGGCCGTCGAGCACCATCGGCCGCCACCCCGGGGCGGGCCACAGCAGGTCGTCGGGCCCGCCGATCCGGTCGAGCAGCGGGCCGACCTGCTCGACGGGCGCGGGGACGATCCGCTCGTGGACGTTGCGCACCACCGGCCCCACCTCCGTACGCCACCGTATGGTTTTCCGTACGGTACCGTACGGTGGTGGCGGGGAGGAAGCGGCTGACGGCGCGGGACTGGACGTCCGCGGCGATCACGGCGCTGGCCGAGGGCGGGATCGCGGCGGTGGCGGTGGAGCCCATCGCGGCGTCGCTCGGCACCACGAAGGGCAGCTTCTACTGGCACTTCCCGAACCGGGAGGCGCTGCTGGAGGCCGCCCTCGCCGAGTGGGAGCGCACCCGGACCGAGGACGTGATCACGCTGGTCGAGGGCGAGCCCGACCTGCGGCGCAGGCTGCACAAGCTGCTCACCGTCGCCCTCGGCGCGGGCACCGAGCGCCCCGCGGAGCGCATCGAGCTCGCCCTGCAGGCGAACGCCGACCACCCGCTGGTCGCGCCCGCGCTCGCTCGCGTCACCTCCCGGCGGCTCGACTACCTCACCCAGGTGTTCGCCGGGCTCGGTTTCCCCCCGGACGACGCGCGGCGGCGGAGCCTGCTCGCGTACACGGCCTACCTCGGCCACGCCCAGCTCGCCCACGCCACGCCGCAGGCGGTGCCCACCGGGGACGAGCTCGCGGCGTACGTGGACGCGGTGATCGCCACCCTCACCGCGCGCTGAGCGCATTTCGGCGCGTGCGTACCCTCGCCGCCGATGCGATTGCGATTCACGGTGCTCGGGCCCGTCGAGGCGCACCAGGACGGGCACGCCATCGATCTCGGATCACCCCGGCAACGCAATGTGCTCGGAGCGTTGCTGATCGATGTCAACAATGAGGTTCCGACCGACGAGCTCGCCATTCGGATTTGGGGCGACGACCCGCCGCTGCGGGCCGCGCAAACGCTGCAGAGTTATCTGTCCCGGCTCCGTTCGGCGCTGCCGTGCGAGATCCACCGCGGGCCCGGCGGGTACGCCGTCCGGGTCGACGAGGACGCGGTCGACCTGCACCGGTTCCGCCGCCTCACCGCCGGTGCGCGCGGCACCGACGACGCGTCCGCGGCGGCGCTGCTGTCCGAGGCGCTGGCCTGCTGGCGCGGCCCCCTGCTCGCGGGGCTCGACACGCCGTGGGCGGTGCGCCTGCGCGGCGAGACGCAGCTCGAGCGGCTGGCCGCCGAGCTCGACCTCGTCGACGTCCGGCTCCGCCGCGGGGAGCACGCGAGCGTCCTGGCCGAGCTCACGGCGCTCGCCGACGAGCACCCGCTCGACGAGCGGATCGCCCGCCAGCTGCTCCTCGCGCTGTACCGCAGCGGCAGGCAGGCCGAGGCGCTGCGGCGCTACGAGGAGGTCCGGGTGCGGCTGGCCGACGAGCTCGGCGCCGACCCCGGCCCGGCGCTGCAGAAGCTGCACCGCGAGATGCTCACCGGCGCGCCGTCGCTCGACCACGTCGAGCCCGCGCGAGCGCCCGCGGGGCCGGTGCCGCGCCAGCTGCCCGCCCCGCCGGCGGTGTTCACCGGCCGGCAGGGCGAGCTCGCCGCGCTCGACGCGGCGCTCGACGACGGGCGGCCGGTCGCGATCTGCGCGGTCGGCGGCACCGGCGGGGTCGGCAAGACATCGCTCGCCCTGCACTGGGCGCACCGCAACCTCGACCGGTTCCCGGACGGCCAGCTGTACGTGAACCTGCGCGGGTTCGACGGCGGGTTCTCGCGGGCCGCCGAGCCGCTGGCCCCCGACGTCGCGATCCGCACCTTCCTGGACGGGCTCGGCGTGGAGGTCGACGCGATCCCGCCGGGCCTGGACGCCCAGGCGGCGTTGTACCGGAGCCTGGTGGCGGGCAGGCGCATGCTCGTCCTGCTGGACAACGCCCGCGACACCGAGCAGGTCGCCCCGCTGCTGCCCGGCAGTCCCGGCTGCGCCGTGCTCGTCACGAGCAGGCGGCAGCTCGGCGGCCTGGTCGCCGTGCACGGCGCCCGCTCGCTCCCGCTCGACGTGCTCCCCGACGCCGAGGCGCGGGCGCTCCTCGCCGGGCACCTCGGCCGGGAGCGGCTCGACGCCGAACCGGACGCGGTCGACGCGGTGCTGCGCGCCTGCGCCGGGCTGCCGCTCGCGCTCGCCATCGTGGCCGCGCGGGCGAGCACACGCCCCCACCTGCCGCTCGCGGCCGTGGCCGAGGAGCTGCAGAACGGCCCCGGGCGCCTCGACGCGCTGGACGCCGGAGACGCCCGCGCCGACCTGCGCAGCGTGTTCTCGTGGTCCTACCGGGCGCTGCGCCCGGAGGCCGCGCGCCTGTTCCGCAGGCTGGGCCTGCACCCGGGCCCGGACGTCGGACTGCCCGCCGCGGCCGGGCTCGCCGGCGTCGACGTCCACGAGGTGCGGCCACTCCTCGCCGAGCTGACCGGGGCGAGCCTGCTCACCGAGCACCGGCCCGGCCGGTTCGTCCTGCACGACCTGCTGCGGGCCTACGCCGCCGAACGCGGCGAAGCCGAGGACACCGAGGCCGAGCGGCGCGCCACCGTGCGCCGGCTGCTCGACCACTACCTGCACAGCGGCGTCCCGGCGAGCCTCGTGCTCACCCCGACCCGCACGCGGATCGACGTCGACCCGCCCGCGCCGGGCGTCACGCCGGAGGTCCCGACCGACCTGCGGCAGGCGACGGAGTGGTTCGCCACCGAGCGCCCCGCCGTGCTCGCCGCGATCCGGCTGGCCGCCCAGCACGGCTTCGACACGCACTGCTGGCAGCTGGAGTGGACGATCGGCGAGTTCCTCGACCGGCACGCCCACTGGCACGACTACGCCGAGGCCTGCACGCTCGCGCTCGACGCGGCCCGGCGCCTCGGCTCGCCCGCCGTCGAGGCGATCGTGCTGCGCGGGCTCGCCCGGGCGTGCACCCGGCTCGACGCCCACGACGAGGCGTACGCCCACCTCGAGCGCGCCCTCGAGCTGTACCGACAACTCGGCGACCCGGCCGGCCAGGCGGCGGTCCACATCGGGTTCGGGCGCCTGCTCGAGCCGCAGGGCCGCCACACCGAGGCGCTCGCCCACGCCGAGCAGGCGCTCGAGCTCGCCCGCGCCGGCGGCGACCGCGCGGGCGAGGCCTTCGCGTGGAACGGCGTCGGGTGGTGCCACGCCCGGCTGGGCAACTACGAGCGGACGATCGAGTACGCCGCGCAGGCCCTCCGGGTCGCGGGCGAGGTCGACGGCTGCCCGGTGGCCGGGATGTGGCACACGCTCGGCTACGCCCACCTCCACCTCGGGCACCACCAGGAGGCGATCGACTGCTTCCGGCGGTCGGTGCGGGCCTCCCGGGAGACGCCCGACGTCAACGTCGAGGTTCTCGCGCTCGGCCGGCTCGGCGACGCCCAGCGCGAGGCCGGGGACCTCGACGCCGCGCGGGCGAGCTGGCAGGAGGCGCTCGCGATCCAGCGCGCCCGCGGACGCAACCGGGCCGCCGAAACCATCGAGCGCAAGCTTGCAGACGCCATGCGGAATCCATGAATTCGCAGGTCGAGGGGCTCACCTGAAAGCGTGACGGTGGCCGTAACCGCGTCGTTGGCCCTCACGTACCGATCAAGCTCCCGACGACTTGGAGGATGTGGAGTGGATTTGGCACGCGGGCGACGTGGAATCGCGCGGGCGGCCACCGTTGCCGTTGCGGCGGCGGCGCTGGGAACGGGTGCGACGATTCTCGCTTCTCCCGCATTCGCGGACGAGGACCACTCGTTCCGGATCGACATCCAGGAGCCGGACCCGGTCGCGCCCGGCACCGAGGGGCTCATCACCTACCGGCTGACCAACACCGGGGACGAGGCCACCGACGGGGTTCTCATCAACGTCTCGCTGCCGCCCGACGTCGTGCTCAACTTCGACCCGCTGCACTGCCAGAAGACCGGGTCGAACCCCGAGGGCGGCGACCTCGTCAGCTGCAACTTCAGCGACGGGTTCGGCGCGTTCGCGCCCGGCGAGACGAAGACGTCGCAGGCCTCCTACACGGTGGCCGCGGACGCACCCGAGTCGGCGAGCCTGGGCAAGGCGGGCGCGCTCGCCGTGCCGCTCGAGAACGGTGAGCCGACCGAGGACTGGACCGACCTCGACGGGCCGCACGTCGACGAGGCGGAGATCACCACCTCGGAGGGCTCGGCCGGGGCCTGGGACCAGCTGAAGGGCCTGTTCGGCTTCTGATCCCCGGGCGGGACCGGGGTGTTTTTCGGGGGACCCCGGTCCCGCCCCCTCAGCGCTTCGTGGCCGCTTCCAGGTAGCGCGCCACCCACCCGTCCGCGATGTGCCGCTTCCACAGGGCGGCGACCCGCTCGTGCTCGTCGGCGAGCCGGTCGACCCGCTCGAGCGCCTCGCGGCGCAGCTGCCACTTGGTGGTGGCGAACGTGTCGGGCGGGATCTCCGCCGCCAGCGCGGCCGCCGCGGCCACCGCCCGCGACCCCAGCTGCGCGGCGGGCACCACCTCGTGGACCAGGCCCAGTTCCCGCGCCCGCTCCGGCAGGTGGGTCTGCGCGCCCAGCACGACCTCGCGCGCACCCCGCTCGCCCACCGCGTGCCGGACGACCTCCAGCGCGATGCGCGGGAACGGCACCCCGACCCTCAGCTCGGGCACCCCGATCCGCGCCGTGCCCTCGGCCATCAGCACGACGTCGGCGCAGGCCGCGAGCACGCACCCGCCGGCGATGGCGTGCCCGTTCACCGCGGCGACGAGCGGCTTCGGCAGCTCGAACGCGGCCCGGAACGCGTCGGCCAGCGCCGGGAGGAACTCGTCGATGTAGGCGTCACCGCCCGCGGTGGCGCGCTTCAGGTCGACACCTGCCGAGAAGGCTCGGTCCGATCCGGTGACGACCACGGCGCGCGCCGGATCGTCCGCCAGATCGGAGAACCGCCCGGCGAGCGCCTGGCAGAGCTCGAGGTCCATCGCGTTGACCGGGCCGTGCGCCATCCGCAGCACGGCGACCGGAACGCCCTCGACATCGACGTCGTCGCGTTCGAGCACGCCTGGAACCTACCGTCGGGCGGCACACGTGGCAGGCTGCGCATAGAGGCATACGAGTAGTTTCCGACGACGAGGTGAGGGAGCCATGCCACAGCAGGTCCGCGGGGTTGTCGCGCACAAGAAGGGGGAACCGGTCTCCCTGGAGACGGTGGTCGTGCCGGACCCGGGGCCCGGTGAGGCGGTCGTGAAGGTGCAGGCGTGCGGGGTCTGCCACACCGACCTGCACTACCGCGAGGGCGGGATCAACGACGAGTTCCCGTTCCTGCTGGGCCACGAGGCCG
>NZ_DATGOP010000079.1:0-32422 GCF_035305885.1 Pseudonocardia sp. | reverse complement strand
ACGTGCCGAACGACCCTGCCCCGCCACCGGAGACCGAGCGACCGTCGAGGAGTCCGTGGAGGACCACTCAACGGAGGAATCGCCAGATGAGCACCGTGATGCGACGGAAGCGCGACGCCGAGATCGTGAGCCCGTTCGACTGGATGGACCGGGTGTTCGACGAGTGGATGCGCTCGTTCCCCCTGCGCGAGCCGTTCGGGTTCGCGTGGGACCGGCTCGGCGACGGCCTGATCCGGGTCGACGAGTACCGCGACGGTGACACCTGGGTGATCCGCGCGGAGCTGCCGGGGATCGACCCCGACGAGGACCTGGAGATCACGGTGGCGGACGGCGTGCTGCGGATCGACGCGGAGCGCCGGATCGAGGACCGCGCGGAGGAGGAGGGCTACGTCCGCCGCGAGCTGCGCTACGGCAGCATGTCCCGCACCCTGCCGCTGCCCGACGGGGTGACCGAGTCCGACATCTCGGCCACCTACCGCGACGGGATCCTGGAGATCCGGGTGAGGGCGCCCCAGCGGGTCGTGGTCGAGCCGACCAAGATCAAGGTGAAGAAGGGGTAGCGGGCCCCGGCACGTGCCGGAGCGTCGGTCCGCCCGGGGCCGACGCTCCGGCGCCGGCCGAACACCGACCGCCACGCCGCGGTTAACGATCACGCCGCCGTTCACGAACCCCCTGGAGGAACGCCCTCGTTCCGGGATGTCCGGTGCGGTTGACGAGGGTTGCGGGTAGCTCGACAGGGGGCCGCGCATGCGCTTCGCGCATCTCGATCCGGTGTGGACCCGTCGCCTGCGCTGGGTGAAGGCCGTCGGGCGCATCGTGAGGAGGGCAGGTGGCGAGATCGTCCGAGTCGCGTCCGCGGCGGCACGAGCGGTCGCACGCGGCTGGGATTCGGTTTCCCGGCTCGTCCGCCGGACCGCACCGCAACCGCGCCGGGGCGGGTGCGAGCGCGCCGTCGTCGACGTGCACGACCGCGTCGTCCGACGCATCCACACCGTCGGCCTCACGCTGCACAACGCGCTCGACGGGCTCCCGTCGAACCACCCCGTCACCGGCCTTCTCACGAGCGCACTCGGCGAGCTCGACGACGCGGTGAAGGAGGTCCAGGACGCCGTCCTCCGGCGGTTCCGGCCCCGTCACGCGCCCGCCGTCCCGTCCTGACGCCCCGACGCCGTCAGGGCCCTTCCGCGCGCCCCGCCGTGACGAACGGCCCTGCCGCCGGCGCGGCCGGCATCCGAGGCTGGCCGCGTACCGCCCGTCAAGTGGGGAGAGAAGGACCGTGGCGAGAAGCCTCGACCGGAAGACGACGCGCCGATGACCGACACGGCCATCGATGAACAGACCGTGCTGGCGGCGCTGCGGCTGGCCATCCGCGCCCCGTCGGTGCACAACAGCCAGCCGTGGAAGTGGCGGGTGTCGGGCAACACGATCGACCTGTTCGCCGACCCGTCCCGCCGCGTCCCCGCGACGGACCCGCAGGGCCGGGACCTGGTGATGAGCTGCGGCGCCGCGCTGCAGCACCTGCTCGTCGCGCTGGCCGCCCTCGGCTGGGCGGGTCGCGTGCGGCGGCTGCCCGACCCCGAGGACCCCGACCACCTCGCCGCGGTCGAGCTCTCCCCCGGCACCCCGACGCAGGCCGACGCCGACCTCACCGCCGTGATCCCGCGCCGGCGCACCGACCGGCGCCGGTTCAGCTCGTGGCCGGTGCCGGGCGAGGTGATCGGCGGGCTCGTGGAACTCGCCGAACGCAACGGGCTCGCCCTGCAGCCGGTGTCGGAACCGCGGCTGCGCTGGCGGTTGTACAAGGCGATCGCGGCGGCCGCCGAGACGCAGGAGGCCGACCCCCGCTACGCCGCGGAGCTCGCCCGCTGGAGCGGGCGCCCGCCTGGCGCGGTGGACGGGGTGCCGTCGGCGAACGCGCCGTGGCCCGCACCGGCGCGGGGCCGGATGCCGATGCGCAGCTTCGCCCAGCCCGCCGTGGTCGAGGCGCCCGGGGAGGGCGAGCCGGAGAACGCCGCCCTCCTGCTGCTGTCGACGTACACCGACACCCGCGCGAGCTGGCTGCGCGCCGGTGAGGTCACCGGCGCCATCCTGCTGTCCGCCACGCTGGCCGGGCTCGCGAGCAGCCCGCTCAGCCAGCCGCTGGAGGTGGACGAAACGCGCGCCTACATCCGCGACCGCGTCGGGGCGCGGGCGAGCACGCACCCGCAGATCCTGCTGCGGCTCGGGTGGGCGCAGCCCGGCGCCCGGCCGCTGCCCGCCACACCGCGCAGGCCGCTCGAGGACGCCGTGACCATCGTGCGCTGAACTCGTGCGCTAGATCCACTCTGTCGGGGATCCACGCCGTCGGCACCGCGGCCGGGTCTGCAGCCCCGGCCGCGGGAACCGTCAGGACAGCTCCCGCTCGGCGTAGACCTTCATCGCGTCACGGATGAACGCCGCGGTGCCGGCGCCGTGCGCGTCGTAGTGCGCGGCGAACCGCGGGTCGGCGACGTACATCTCGCCGAGCCCGGTGAAGGCCGCGGCGTCGGGCTCTCGGCCCTGCCACCCGGCCCTGACCCAGGCGTGGTGCCGGGCTGCGATCGCCTGCACGTCGGCGTCGTCCGGGGACTTCCCCGCGGCGAACGCATCGCCGAACGCACGGGCGATGTCATCCTGCTCCTGCTGGAACGCCCGCTTCTGCTCGTCCGACAGCGACCGCCACCAGCGGTCGCCGGACTCGTAGGCGTCCCTGCCCCACTTCTCGACGACCTCCTCCTCGTAGCGGGTGTGGTCGAAGCCGTCGAAGACCTCTGCTGCCACCAGTTCCTCACCTCCTTCCACCTTGCGCAGCGTCCGCACCGAGTCGATCTGCCGCTCGATCCGCTCTCGCTCGCGCTGCAGGTGCCGCAGGTGCCCCCGCAGCGCCGCGACCTGGTCCTGCTCGCCGTCGAGGACCCTCCCGATGGCGGACAGGCCGAGGCCGAGCTGGCGCAGCAGCAGGATCCGCTGCAGCCGGAGCAGGGCGGCCTGGTCGTAGTAGCGGTACCCGTTCGCCCCGATCCGGCTCGGCTCGAGCAGGCCGAGCGCGTCGTAGTGCCGCAACGTGCGGCTGGTCGTCCCGGCCGCCCGGGCGACCTCCTGGATCGACCACTCCCGTCCCGGCATCCTCGGCGCTCCTCACCGCGTCGGTGACACCACGATGCACGTTGACGCAGCGTCAAGGTCAAGCCGCGGAGTACTCCACGCCGAGCATTCCCGCGAGATCGCGCAGGCACTCCTCGAACACCGGCTCGGCGTCGGTGAACGCGAAGTCCAGCTGGTGCAGGACCTCCATGCACAGCAGGCCGTACAGCCGGACCCAGCAGGCGAGGAAGACGTGCGCGGCCTCCGGTGGCAGCCGGTGGTCGATCGTGGCGCAGTAGGCGACGAGCTGCTCGCGCAGCGACGGCGCCAGGTCGGCCGGGTCGGGCACCGGGAACGGCCGGGTCCGCCACAGCTCGACCACCAGGTCGAGCAGGACCCGCTCGAACCGCGTGCCGGCCTCGTGGCGCACCGAGTCCGGCCGCCGGTCCGGCGCGGGAACCGGGCTCGCGAAGATCCACCCGAACTCCGCGGGGTGGGCCGTCGCCCACGCCCGCATCGCCCGGCAGACCGCGAGCAGCCGATCGCCGAGCGGCGCGTCGGCGCGCCGCTCGCGTTCGGCTTCCATCGCCTCGGTCAGCTCGCGGAAGAAGCCCGCGGTCACCGCGGCGACCAGCTCGTCGTGGCCCGCGTAGTAGTGGTAGAGCGCCGGGCCGCTCATGCCCACCTCCCGGGCGACCGCGTTGACGGTGACCGCGGCCGGCCCGCGCTCGACCAGCAGCTTGCGCGCAGCCGCGTGGATCTCCTCCACGGTCGCCCGCCGCAGCCGCTCCCGCCGCTTGCTCGTGCCCACGGCCATCCCGCCCCTCTCATCCGATCTTCGGCGCCCAGACCTTAGAGCACCTCTGCTAATTTAGAGTCCCTAAGTTGTTCGAGAGCATCTAAGGACGGTCCATGGCACGCAACCCGCTCGCCGCCCTCGCCGAGAAGTACTCGATGGACGCGACGATCACCGTCGCCGAGCAGGTCACCCCCGCGATGCGGCGGGTGCGGCTCGAGACCGACCGCCCGATCGGCTTCCCCTACACCCCGGGCCAGCACGTCCGGATCGAGCTCAGGGACCCGCTGTCCGTGTCGGGCATCCTGCGCCCGGCCGACACGCTGCGCACCTACACGATCTGGGAGCTCGCGCCCGACCGGCGCGCCATCGAGTTGCGCATCCACCTCTACGGGGGCGACGGCATCGGGCTCGCGTGGGCGCGGGCCGCCCGGCCCGGCGACCGGGTGACGTTCTGGTGGCCGCAGTGCGGCTTCTCCACCCGCGAGGCCGCCTACCACGTGTTCATCGGCGAGGAGACCGCCAGCGCGGCGTTCGGGCCGATGCTGCGCGCCCTCGACGACTCGGCCGCCGTCTACGGCGTGGTCGAGGGCGACCGCCCCGAGCACGACCTGCCCCTCCCCCGCGAACGGGCGCTGCGGCGCGTGCACCGGCACGGCGCGCCCGCCGTCGACTCCCGCGTGCTGGCCGCCGCCGTGGCCGAGCTCCAGCTCCCGGCCGAGCCCGGGGCCGCCTACGTCGCGGGCGAGGCCCGGACCTGCCGGATGGTGCGTGACGTGCTGGTGCGCGAGCACGGCTGGCCCCGGACCGCGATCACGGTCAAGCCGTTCTGGGCGCCGGGCAAGCGCGGCCTGCACTGACCGGCGCCCGGCGAGCACCCGTTCCCGGGATCGGGCAACCTGTCGATCGCCACCGGCCACCCGCCCGCCGTGCACGGGATCAGCGGCAACTACATCTTCGACGCCGCGACCAGCGAGGAAGTGCTCATGCGCGACAAGCGCCTCCTGCGGGCCCCGACGATCTTCGCGGCCGCCGCTGCGGCTGGGGGCCGGCCCGCGTATCCGGGCGCGGCCTCGTTCACTAAGCGGGGCGATGGTTCCGTATATTTCTGGAATAACGTTCCGGTTAGCTCCCTCCCACCCGTGAGGACCACCCATGAAGTACCGCCCCCTCGGCCGCACCGGCATCCGCGTGAGCGCGTTCGGCCTCGGCACGCTGATGTTCGCCACGCAGATGGGCAACGACCCCGACGAGTCCGCCCGGATCATCCACAAGGCCCTCGACGCCGGCATCAACCTCGTCGACTGCGCCGACCGCTACGGCGACGCCGAGGAGGTCGTCGGTCGGGCGCTCAAGGGACGGCGCGACGAGGTCGTGCTGGCCACCAAGGTCGGCCTGCCGATGGGCGACGACCCCAACATGCAGGGCGCCTCACGCCGGTGGATCACCCGCGCCCTCGACGACTCCCTGCGCCGCCTCGGCACCGACCACGTCGACATCTACCAGCTGCAGCGGCCCGACCCGTCGACCGACCTCGAGGAGACGCTGTCGGTCCTCACCGACCTCGTGCGGGCCGGGAAGGTGCGTGCGATCGGCTCCTCCACCACGCCCGCCGAGACGATCGTCGAGGCGCAGTGGGTCGCCGAGCGCGCGGGCCTGCAGCGGTTCCGGGTCGAGCAGTCGCCGTACTCGATCCTCAACCGGGGCCGGGAGCGCGACGTCTTCCCCCTCGCCCAGCGCTACGGGATGGGCACGCTGGCGTGGGGCCCGTTCGGGCAGGGCCTGCTCACCGGGCGCGTCCGCAAGCACGGCGCGAACGACCTCCGCCGCGCCGGGTTCTTCCGCCACCTCACCGACGAGCGCCGGCTCGACGTCGTCGAGCAGCTCGTCCGGCTCGCCGACGAGGCGGGGCTGCGGATGACGCACCTGGCCATGGCGTTCGTCATCGCCCACCCGGGCATCACCAGCGCGCTCCTCGGACCGCGGACGATGGCGCACCTCGACGACCTGCTCGAGGGGATCGACGTCGAGCTGTCCGACGACGTGCTCGACCGGATCGACGAGATCGTCCCGCCGGGCACCGACGTCGGTGCGCTCGACCAGGACTACCAGCCGCCCGCGATCCAGCAGCCGGGGCTGCGGCGCCGGCCGCCGGCCGACCGCGCCGCGGCCTGACCGGCCGCCGGCGCCGGGTCAGACGACCCCCAGGCCGCCGTCCACCGACAGGACCACCCCCGTCACGAACGACGCCCGGTCGCTCAGCAGCCACGCCGCCGCCTCGGCGACCTCGTGCGGCCGGGCGCCCCGGTGCAGCGGGGTGGTCGCGTTGAGCTGGTCCACGATGCCCGGGGAGACCTCCTCCCACCGGTCGACCATCTCGGTGAAGGTCGTGCCGGGCGCGATGGCGTTGACCCGGATGCCCTCGGGGCCGAACGTGGCGGCGGCGGACTCGGTCAGGCTGTTGAGCGCCCGCTTCATCGCGCCGTAGGCGGGCAGCACCGCGTTGGCGCGCAGGCTGCCCACGCTGGAGGTGTTCACGATCGCCCCCGGCCCGCGCCCCTCGCGCATGGCCGCCACCTCCGCCGCCATCGCGATCCACTGGCCGCGGAAGTTGACCTGGTAGACGTGGTCGAGCGCCTCGTCGGGCATCCGGTCGAACGGGCCGGGCCGCTGCGGCACGGCGCCGTTGTCGATCGCGACGTCGAGGCGGCCGTGCAGCTGCACGACCCGGTCGACGGCGGCGCGCACGGTGTCGCCGTCGGCCAGGTCGCACACCACGCGGTCGGCGACGCCACCGGCGGCGCGCACCCGCTCGGTCACGTCCGCGAGCTGGGACTCCGTGCGGGCCGTGAGCACGACGGCGGCGCCCTCGCGGGCGAACACCTCGGCCGCGGCCGCGCCGATGCCCCGGCCGGCGCCGGTGATGAGGGCGACCTTGCCGTCGAGCAGGTGCGCCGACGGGTGGGCCGGCGCGCCCTCGTCCGCCGCGGGGCGGAGCTGTGCGGTTGCGTTGTCCATGCCGTCGACGGTGCGCGCGGGCACCGCCGTCAACCAGGCACGGTCGATGGGGGTACGGCCCGGTCCCGGGTGGCGAAGCGGGGTACCGGCGATTCCTGGCTGGCGCGCACCGCCCGGCGCAGACTCGAAGCGTGGACAAGCACGGCCTGGCCGAGTTCCTGCGCAGCAGGCGGGAGCGCATCACGCCCTCCGGCGTGGGGCTGCCCGCCGGGAGGCGCCGCCGGACCCCGGGCCTGCGCCGCGATGAGGTCGCCCGGCTCGCCGCCATCTCCACCGAGTACTACACGCGGCTGGAGCAGGCCCGCGGCCCCCACCCGTCCCGCGAGGTGGTCCGCGGGCTCGCGACGGCGCTGCGCCTCTCCGACGCCGAACGCATCCACCTCCACGAGCTCGCCGGTGTCCCCCTCCCCCGCGCGGGCATCCCCCGCCACGTCCGCCCGAGCGTCCAGCTGCTGCTGGAGCGCCTGCCGTGCTCCCCGGCGTACGTGCTCTCCGCCGACTTCGAGATCCTCGCCTGGAACGACCTCACGACGGCGCTGCTGGGCGACTTCTCCGTGCTGCCGCCGCGGCAGCGCAACTTCGCCCGGTGGCGGTTCCTCGGCGTCCCCGCCGCCTTTCGGCTGCGGTGCGAGGTCCCGGACGCGGGCGAGCTCGGCGAGGCCATCGCGTCGGGCCTGCGCCGCGCCGCCGCCCGCTACCCGGCCGACCCGGACCTCGCGACCCTCGTGGCCGAGCTGCGTGCGGGGTCCGACGAGTTCGCCGCCCTGTGGGGGAGCACCGACGTGCGGGAGGACGCGGCGGGGACCCGCAAGACGCTGCGGCACACCACCGTCGGCGAGATCACGGTCTCCTGCGACGGCCTCGACATCCACGACACCGACCAGCGCGTCGTGATCTACACGGCCGACCCGGGCTCGCCGTCGGAGGAGGCGCTGCGTCTCCTCGACGTCATCGGCACCCAGGCGCTGGAGACGCCCGGGCCGGGTCAGGCGACGGTCGCGCCGCCGTCGACCGGCAGCACCTTCCCGGTGACGTAGTCGGCGCCGATCAGGTAGCCGACGGCCGCCGCGACGTCGTCGGCCGTGCCGACCCGCCCGGCCGGGATCGTCTTGGTGGCCTCGGCGAACTGCGCCTCGCGCTGCTCGTCGGGGAGGAACGACCACCACGCGGTGTCGATGACACCGGGCGAGACCGCGTTGACCCGCAGCGGGGCCAGCTCGCTCGCCAGCGGCGACACCATGCGTTCGATGGCGCCGTTGACCGCGGCCAGAACCGCGCTGCCCGGGATCGCGGCCCTCGCGCTGAGCGCCGAGATCATCGTCACCGACCCGGTGACCCGGGCGTGCTTGATGGCGAACAGGTACGGGAACAGCTTGCCGTCGAACGCCGCCCGGATGCCGGCCATGTCCGTTCCGGCCAGCGGGCCGAGGCCCACGGCCCCCGGGCTGAACGCGAGGACCAGGTGGTCGACGGGACCGGTCCGGTCGAAGAACGCGGCGACGGCGGCCTCGTCGGTGCCGTCCACCCGTTCCGCGGCGGCCACCTGCCCGCGGATCGCCGCCAGCTTCTGCTCGTCGCGACCGGTGACGATCACCTCGGCCCCGGCCGCCGCCTGCTGGAGCGCCGTCGCCCTCCCGATCCCGGACGTCCCGCCCATCACGACCACGCGCATGCGAATCTCCCGAACTTCGGAAATCGATCCTTCCGCGATCGATGGTTCGCCGACGCGCGCGGCCGCTCCAGACAGCGCTTTTTCTAGTAGCAGGACCACCAGGATCCGCGGCGGTTAGGGTGAGGAGGTGCCCACCGTGGACCGGCGCCGGGAGCTGGGCGAGTTCCTGCGCAGCCGCCGCGAGCGGCGCCGCCCCGAGGACGCGGGGCTCGCCGTCGGCGGCCGCCGCCGCACGCCCGGGCTGCGGCGCGAGGAGGTCGCCACGCTCGCCGGGATGAGCGTCACCTGGTACACGTGGCTCGAACAGGGCCGGGCCGTGCAGGCCTCACCGCAGGTCCTGGACAGCCTGGTCGACGTCCTGGACCTCGACCCCGTCGAGCGGGCCCACCTGTTCCGGCTGGCCGGCGAGGTGCCGCCGCGCACCGACGGGTCGGAGCGGACCCAGGACGCCGACCAGTACCAGCCGATGCTCGACCAGTTCGACCCGAACCCGGCGCTGTTGGTCAACCGGCGGTTCGACGTCGTGGCCTGGAACCGGGGCGCCACCGTGCTGTACGGCGACCTGGCGCGCATCGACCCCGAGCGGCGCAACGTCCTGTGGCTGGTGTTCACCTCGGAGCAGGTCCGCGCGACGGCCGACGACTGGGAGGCCGAGGCGGCGCGCACCGTCGCGTTCTTCCGGGCCCAGGTCGGCGCCGCCGTCGACGAGCCCGCGGTGGCGCGGCTGGTCGCGGAGCTGGAGGCCGCGAGCCCCGACTTCGCCCGCATCTGGAGCCGCCGCGAGCTGGCCGCCCGGCCCACCGACCGGCGCACGGTCCACCACCCGGCGCTGGGCCGGGTGGAGTTCCGGCTCACGAAGATGCGCACGCTCGACGACGAGCACACGCTCGTCGCGTTCCTGGCACCACCGGGCTCCGGCGCGGCCGACCGGCTCGCCGCCCTCGTCGCGCCCGACCACGGCTGACGGCGCCCACCGCCCCACCGTGTTCGCCGCGGACGACGAGGTCGTCGGGATCACCGTCAGGACCCGCGGGGACGTCGACGACCCCCACAACCTCCGGCTCGTGCGCGACATCCGGGCGCTCCCGGCCCCGCCGGCGCCGACGAGGTGCTCGTCTGCGGTGACGGCAGCCCGGCGATGAGCCTGGACAACACCGAGGCGACCGTGGCCGCACTGCCCCGTGACTCGCCTTCGTCGGGCTGACGGCGCTGGTGCTGCTCGCCGTCGCCTTCCGCTCGATCCTCGTGCCGCTGAAGGCCGTCGTCGTGTTCCTGTCCCTCGGCGCGTCGCTCCGGCCTCGTGGGCCTCGGGTTCCCGGAGGGGGCCTTCGCCGGGGTGCTCGCCTTCTTCGTCGTCGGCACGACCACGTGTGGACGCTCGGGATCATCATCACGATCGCGCTCGGGCTCGGCACCGACTACCCGCGCCGCGCTGCTCATGATCACGGCGCTCGCCACGATGGGTCCCGGCGCGACGTCCCACCGGCGGCCGGCCGGGCCGGGGCCGGGCGCCGGTCCGGCGCGACGCCCGCCGTACCGGATCACGCCGCGTGATCACCCACGTACCGGGGCGGGCCGATCGCCGCGCGGTCGGCACGGCTCGCACGAAGACCGGGCGTTCCCGGCCGGGGGAATCGGGTACCCGTAGCCCTCCATGCAACACGGCCAGAGGGGCGAGGAGGCCGGACATGAGCACGTTGCGCAACGGAGGCGGATTCCGCGCAGGACTCGGTGGCGAGCTGCTGTCGGAGTTCCTCGGCACGTTCATCCTCATCCTGTTCGGATGTGGTTCGGTCGCTGTGGCGGTGGCCGGACTCCCCGGATCCGGCAGGCAGGAGACGCCCTTCGACGCCGCCAACTGGTTGATCATCGCCTTCGGCTGGGCGCTGGCGGTCGTCTTCGGCGTCTACGTCGCGGGCGGGGTGAGCGGCGCCCACATCAACCCCGCCGTGACCCTGGCGTTCGCGGTGCGGCGCGCCTTCCCCTGGAGCAAGGTCGGGCCCTACTGGATCGCCCAGCTGCTCGGGGCGTTCGCCGCCGCGGCGCTGGTCTACGCCCTGTACGCACCCGCGATCGACGCGTTCAACGCCGCGAACGGCTTCGCGACGCGGGACCAGTCCCTGTCCACGTTCGCGATCTTCGCGACCTTCCCCGCCGAGTACTTCCAGGGCGGTTGGTGGGGTCCGCTGCTCGACCAGATCGTCGGCACGGCGGTCCTCGTCGGGCTCGTCGCGGCGCTGATCGACAACCGCAACCAGGCACCCCTGTCGAACCTGGCCCCCTTCCTGATCGGCCTGGTCGTCGGCGCGATCGGGCTCTCCATCGGCACCAACGCCGGTTACGCCATCAACCCGGCCCGCGACCTCGGGCCGCGCCTGTTCACCGCGCTCGCCGGGTGGGGCGAGCTGGCGTTCCCCGGCGCGGGGCAGTGGTTCGACAACTACTGGTGGATCCCGATCGTCGGCCCGCTGATCGGCGGGGTGGTCGGGATCGTCGTCTACGACCTCTTCATCGGCGGCGTCCTGGCCACCCGGCTCGACCGACGACCGGAAGACCGGGAGCCGACGCCGGAGGTCGGCCGCGTGCCGGCGGACGACGACGCAGACCGGCCGCAGGGGTAGCCGCTCGCCCCCGGCCCCGGGGGTCGGCACGGCGCGCACCGGTCGACCCTTCCACTATGACAGCTGTCATGATACGAAGGCGGGGTGGGAGCACGTCAGTCCGGCCGGGGCGGGTCGCCCGCCCGCCCCGCCGCGCGCAGCAGGGGCGCGAGCTCGGCGACGACGATGTCCAGCGGCGCCGTCTCCCGGTTCACCCGGGACCACATGATCGCCCCCTCGAGGGCACTGATCATCAGGACGGCGAGGCTGCGGGCGCGGTCGGCCGGCACGCCCATGCCCACGAGCTCGTCGACCACGGCGCCCTCCCACCGCGCGAGCGCCCGGCGCAACGGCGGGTTGACCGCGGACTCGCCACCCGCCAGGTCGGCCGCGGTCGCCATCACCGGGCACCCGCGCTCGTACCCGCGGGAGGCGAACTCGTCCTTCCAGGGCTGGACGACGTGGGCGAACAACCCGTCCGGTGACGGTGCGTCCGCGGTCTCCCGGTAGGAGGCGACCCACCGTGCCGCGAAGTCCCCCGCCCACTCGACCGCCTCCCCGACGAGCTGGTCCTTCCCGCCGGGGAAGTAGTGCTGGAACGAGCCGCGCGGGGCGCTCGCGTGCTCGACCACGTCGCGCACGCCGGTGGCCGTCACCCCGCGGGCGCGGATGAGCTGGGCAGCGCTGTAGACCATGCGCTCCCGCGGGCGGCGCTGCGCCGTCGACGGCTGGGCGGTGGGCGACTGCGGGTCGGCCATGGCGCTCCCCTCGACGTTCTATGACAACCGACATAGTAGGTGCGGATGACCATCGGCTTCCTGGGCCTCGGCGTCATGGGCGGACCCATGGCGCTCAACCTCGCCCGCGCCGGAACGGCGCTCGTCGTGTGGAACCGCTCGGCCGACAAGTGCGACCCGCTGCGCGCGGCCGGGGCGAAGGTGGCCGCGAGCCCCGCCGAGGTGTTCGCCGAGGCGCCCGTCGTGCTGCTCATGCTGGCGAGCGGGGCGGCGGTCGACGCCGTCCTCGGCCGCGGCCCGGCCGGGTTCGCCGTCGACGTGGCCGGGCGCACGGTCGTCCACATGGGTACGACCCCGCCCGACTACTCGCGCCGACTGGAAGCCGACGTCCGCGCCGCGGGCGGCAGCTACGTCGAGGCGCCGGTCTCCGGCTCCCGGGTACCGGCCGAGACCGGGCAGCTCGTGGCGATGCTGGCCGGCGACCCGGCCGCAGTGGATCGCGTCCGCCCGCTGCTCGGCCCGGTGTGCCGCGCGGCCGTCGAGTGCGGGCCGGTGCCGAACGCGCTGCTGATGAAGTACGCGGTCAACGTCTTCCTCATCACGATGGTGACCGGGCTGGTCGAGGCCACCCACTTCGCCGAAGCCCACGGCCTGGATCTCGAGCGGTTCGCGGCCGTTGTGGACGCGGGCCCCATGGCCAGCAGCGTGTCGCGGGTGAAGACGCGCAAGCTGGTCGACCGGGACTTCCGGGTCCAGGCCGCCGTCGCGGACGTGTTGCTGAACAACTGCACCCCGATCGCGGAGGAGGCGCGGCGGGCCGGCATCGCCTCTCCCCTGCTCGACGCCTGCCACGCCCTGTTCCGCGAGACCCACGAGCTGGGCCTCGCCGGCTCCGACATGGTGGCCGTGGTCCGGGCGATCGAGCGACGCACCGCAGCGCTCGGATGAGCGAGGTCGTCGGGCTCACCCTTCCGATCTTCGGCGTCATGGCCCTCGGCTGGACGGCGACGCGGACCGGCCTCCTGCCCGCCGCCGCGCTCGACGCGCTGAGCGCGTTCGCGTTCCGCTTCGCGTTGCCGGCCCTGGTGTTCCGGCTCGTCGGCGGCCGGCCGCTGTCCTCGCTCGACCCGGCGTTCTGCGGCGGCTACCTGCTCGCCGGGAGCGTCGTCTTCGCGCTCGTGTTCGCGGTCGCGCGGTTCCTTCGCCGCGCCCCCGTCGCGGCGGCGGGCGCGCGGTCCACCGCCGCGTCGGTCGGCAACCTCGGGTTCCTCGGGCCGCCCCTGGTGGTGGCCTTCTTCGGCGAACGCGGAGCCGGTCCGCTCGCCATGGCGATCCTGGCCGAGATCACGGTCGTGCTCTCGGTCGGCGCCGTCCTCATGAGCACCGCCCGCAGCGAACGCGCGGGCACGGCGGCTCTCCTGGTCCGCGGAACCGTGCAGAACCCGGTCGTCGTCGCGATCCTGCTGGGCGGCGCGTTCGCCGCGACCGGCGCGGCGTTGCCGGCACCGGCCGACGACTTCCTCGGTTTCCTCGGGGCCGCGGCCGGCCCCACCGCGCTCTTCGCGCTCGGCGGGGCGCTGGCGGCCCAGCGCATCGGGCGGGGCACCGTCGCCGTCGCCGCCGGGGTGGCCGCCGCGAAGCTCGTCGCCCACCCCGCGCTCGCCTGGTGGGTGCTGGGTCCGCTGCTGCGCCTCGAGCCGTTCTGGGTGCAGTCCGGCGTGCTGCTGGCCGCGCTGCCGACGGCGGGGAACGTCTACCTCGTCGCGCAGCACTACCGGGCCGACGCCGACCAGGTCTCCGCCGCGGCGCTGGTGTCGACGGTGGCGAGCATCGCGACCGTTCCCCTCGCCGCCGCGTGGGCCCTCCCCTGAAGGACCCGAGGGCGGACCTGGTCCGCGACCGCGCGGCGGTCAGGCCGCGGCGGCGCGGATGCAGGCGCCCGCCTGCAGCACCCCGCGCGGGTCGTACGTGCGGGAGATCTCGGCGAGCCGCTCGAGGGTGTCGGGCCGGTAGGCCCGGCGGGCGGTGTCGACGTCGTGCGGCGGGCCGAAGTTGGGCCAGACCCCGCCGGTGTCCCACGGGGTGAGCGCCGCGAAGACCCGCTCCGCGTGCGGGCGGGTGGCCGGGTCGGGCGCCATGCCGACGACCAGGACGCTGTAGCGGGCGTCGCGGTGGTCGAACGCGCTCGGGTGCTGCCCCACCCGCGCGTACGCCCCGCCGAGTTGGCGGACCTCGACCAGCACCTGCGGGGAGCCGGACCCGGGCCCGGCGAGCGCGAGCAGCTGTGCCGCGGTCTCGGCCGTGAAGTCGGTGAGCAGCGTCGCCGGGTCGATGATGGGCATCGGGTCGACCGGGTCGGCGTGCACCGAGTCGATCGCCGTGTACGGCTTGATCGCCGCGTCGTCGAGGATCACCGGGGCGACCCCGCGGATCTCGTCGAGCAGCCGCGCGCCGCGGCCCGTTTCCCCGGTCCACGCGAATCGCAGGCCCAGCGTGAGGCGGCCGGCGAGCTGCGGCGGCACCCCCGGGATGGGTGGAAGCTGGAACAGCGCGAACGACGTCGTGGCCTGCTCGGGCAGCGCGGCCGACCAGCTGCGCCACACGTCGATCACGCGGGGCGCGTCGACGCCGTCGAAGTAGAGGGAACCGCCGTAGAACCGCGGCAGGTGCACGAGGTCGAACTCGACGGCCGTCACGATGCCCGCGGCGCCCTTGCCGCCGCGCAGTGCGAAGTAGAGGTCCGGGTGCTCGGTCGGGGTGGCCCGCCGCAGCTCGCCGTCGCCGGTGACCACGTCGAAGGCGCGCACGCGGTCGGCGGCGAGGCCGAACGTGCGGATCAGTGGGCCGACCCCGCCGCCGGCGGTGTAGCCGACGACGCCGACGTCGCTCGAGGACCCGCACAGGGGCGCGAGGCCGTGCGGCGCGGCGGCCTCGATCACGCGTGCCCACTTCACGCCGGCGCCGACCCGCGCCCAGCCCGAGGGGTGGACGGTGACCTCGTCCAGCTCCGCCGTCGTGACCAGGACGCGGCCCGCGAGCGACGACACGGCCCCGTGCCCGGTGGCCTGCACGCCGGCGGTGAGGCCGTGCTCGCCCGCGAAGCGGACGGTGGCCGCCACGTCCCGCGCGGTGCGCGCCGCGACGACCACGGCGGGTCGCATCGGGATGGCGAGGTTCCACGGGGTGACGAGCGCGTCGTACGCCTCGTCGGCCGGGACGTGGACCGGCCCGTCCAGCTGCGCACGCAGCTGGTCGAGGGGGATCTCGGCGCCCTGCGCGGCGGTCAGGTCGGTGCTCAGGCTCATGGTGGTCCTCCGTGTCGAACGGCTTGCGGAGGACTCTGGGCCCGGCCGGTTGGCGAAACCTTGCGACAGCCTTGAGAAAGCCGTCAGGAGCCGTCGTCCGACCGCTGGTCCGGGCCGGGAACAACCCGTTCGGGGGACGGCCCGACCACAGGACGTACGAGGCGCCGGGCTCCCTCCCGCCGGGGAAGGTCGAGGTCTTCGTCTCAGCGTCGTCACAGGGCCGGTCTGCGACCGTGCCGGGCAATGGGTGCGAACGGATCAGGGCGGACGCAGGCGACTGCCGGGGCGTCCCCGGCGGCCGGGGCCGGTTCCCGCGTGGCGTGGGTGGACGCCGCCAAGGGGTTGTCGATCGTCCTCGTGGTCCTCCACCACGCGGTGTACTTCCTCGACACGTCGGGGCTCGCACCGCTGCCCGTCGTGGCGGGCAACGAGGCGCTCGCGTCGCTGCGCATGCCGCTGTTCTTCCTGGCGTCCGGGTTGTTCGTGGCCGGGCCGCTCGCCGCGCCGTGGCGCACGCTGCTGCACAAGCGCGTGGCGTTCTTCCTGTGGCTCTACCTGCTGTGGACGACGATCCGGTTCACGTTCTTCGCCACGCTCGTGCCGGAGGGCGTCGACCCCGACGACTCGGCGAACCCGCTGAACGTGCTCCTCGCGCTGGTGCTGCCCGGCCCGAGCATGTGGTTCCTGTACGCCCTCGCGCTGTTCTCGGTCGTCGGCAAGCTGCTGCGGCCCGTCCCGGTGGCGGTGCAGCTGGCCGCGTCGGGGGTGTTGTCGGCGGTGGCCGGGGCCGGCCTGCTCGAGATCGACTCGCGGTGGGTCGCCATCTGCCGCTTCCTGTTCTTCTTCCTGCTCGGCTGGCACGCCAAGCGGTTGGTCGAGGGCGTGGCGCGGGCGAGCAACCTGCCGCTGGTCGCGGCGGCAGCGGCGGTCTGCGTCGCGGCGGCGGGCGGCGCGGTCGCGCTCGGCCTGCGGACGGCGCCGGGCGTGGCGTGGCTGCTCAACTGCCTCGCCGTGAGCTTCGGCGTCCTGTTCGCCGGCTGGATCACCCGGTACGCGATCGGCAGGCCGCTGGTCGCCCTCGGCCGGCGGACGCTGCCGATCTACCTGATCCACATGCTGCCGCTGGCGCTGGTCGTGGGCGCGGTCCGCCACCTCGCGCTGCCGACCGCGGTCGCCTACGCGCTCCCGTTCGCGATGACGGCCGTGTTGATCGGGCTGTCGCTGGCGGCGCAGAAGGCGCTGGTGGCGGCGGGCGGGACGTGGCTGTTCGCGCTGCCGGACCGCCTCGCGTACCGCCCGGCGAGCGCGGCGCCGGCGCGCGAGCCCGCGCTCGCGGGCCGCCCGCCGTCCGGGTGATCAGCGCAGGTCGCGGAAGAACGCGCTGATGTCGGCGGCGAGCAGCCCCGGCTCCTCCAGCGCGGCGAAGTGCCCGCCCCGCGGCATCGGGGTGTAGCGGGCGAGGCGGTAGGTTCGCTCGACCCAGCTGCGCGGCGGCCGCCCGCCGAGGTCGTGCGGGAAGAGCGCGATCGCGGTCGGTACCTCGACCCGCTCGACGCGCGGGGTGACCCCCCGGGCGCGCTCGTAGTAGGGCCGGAACGACGTCGAGATCGAGCCGGTGAACCAGTACAGCGACGCCTGGGTGAGCAGGAAGTCGTCGCCGAACCGGCCGGCCGGGTCGCCGGCGCAGTCGCTCCACGCCCGGTACTTCTCCAGGATCCACGCGAGCAGGCCCGCAGGTGAGTCGGACAGCCCCTGGGCGAGGGTGAGCGGGCGGGTCTGCTGCTGGTGGGAGTAACCGCGCTCGGCGTCGAACCAGGCCCGCTCCGCATCGAGGTAGGCGCGCTCGGCGTCGGTCGCCCCGCCCGGGTCGGCGTCGGGCGGGTCGGCGACGGACAGCAGGTGCAGGCCCACCACGGCCTCCGGGTGGGCCTGTGCGAGCAGGCTGCACTCCCCCGCGCCGAGGTCCGAGCCGTGCGCGCCGTAGCGGGCGAAGCCGAGCACGTCGTGCATGAGCCGGTGCAGGAGGTCGTGGACCAGCGGTCCGGTGTCGAGGCCGGGCCGCTGTGCCGACAGCCCGAACCCGGGCAGGCTCGGCACGACCACGGTGAACGCGTCCTCCGGGCGGCCCCCGTGGCGCGACGGGGTCGACAGCCGCTCGGCCAGACCGACGAGCTCGAGGAACGAGCTGGGCCAGCCGTTGACGAGCACGAGCGGCAGCGCACCGGCGCGCTCGGCGTCGAAGCGCAGGTAGTGCACCGCGGTGCCGTCGATGTCGGCGAACCCGGACGGCAGGGCGTTGATCGCGGCCTCGTGCGCACGCCAGTCGTAGCCCGACGCCCAGTGCGCGACGAGCCGGCGCAGCTCGACGCCGTCGGTTCCGGCCTCCCACGCGTCGACCGGCCACGGGGTCGCCCACCTCGTCGCGCGCAGCCGCGCGCGGAGGTCGGCGACGTCGGCGTCGGGCACCTGCAGCACCTGCTCCGGCACGGGGTCCTCCACTCGTCGGTCGACACCGCCGAAAGCTAATACCGGTGTCGGCGTACCGCAACACCAGTGAGCGGTTACAGTGGTGTCGTGTCCGGCCTCGGGTTGATCACCGACTTCCTCAACACCGTCGACGAGCGGTCGTTCAGCCGGCGCGGCACGGTCCACACCGGCGGCGAGCGGCTCACCTCGCCGGGGGCGCTCGCGGACTGGCTGGCCGAGCACGGGCTGGCCGATCGGACCGACCCGGTCGGGCGGGCGGACCTGGCCGCCGCCGTCGCGCTGCGTACGGCGCTGCGGCGCTCGCTCACGGGTGACGATGACGGCGCCGCCGCGTTGGCGGAGCACCCGCTGGCGCTCCTCCCCGACGGATCGGGCGGGCTGCGGCTCGCCGCCCGGTCGGGGCGACTGTGGCTCGACGCGATCGTCGAGACGGTCGCCGTGGCCGCGGCCCGCGGCGACTGGGGCCGCGTCAAGCTCTGCGCGGCGCCGGACTGCCGGTGGGCCTTCCACGACACCTCGCGCAGCGGCCGCGGCCGCTGGTGCGACATGAACGTCTGCGGCAACCGCCACAAGACCCGCGCCTACCGGCGCCGCCACCAGCGGGCGAGCTGACGCCCACCCCCAACCGACCGGATGGAGTGACGCCGTGCCCGACGGCCTGGAAGCCACCTACCTGGCCTACCTCGACGCGCTGAACGAGCGGCGCTTCGACGACCTGGTCGACCACGTTCGCGACGAGCTGACCTACAACGGCGAGCGGCTCACCCGCCGCCGGTACGCCGACATGATCGCGGCCGACGCCCGCGCCGTGCCGGACCTGCGCTTCGACCCGCACCTGCTGGTCGCGACCGACGACACCGTCGCGTGCCGGCTCTGGTTCACCTGCACCCCGACCAGCACGTTCTTCGGGTGCGCGCCGACGGGGCGGCCGATCTCGTTCGCCGAGCACGTGTTCTACCGGTACGAGGGCGGTCGGATCGCGCACGTCTGGTCCCTCATCGACCGCCCGGCGATCGCCGCCCAGCTCGGGTCCGCCTGACCCCGCGTCAGGCGCCCCGTACAGCGGCAGGGTCCACTCGGGGACGTCGGACGCCCGGATGCCCACCCGGTCGCCCTGCTCGATGCCGCACCGAGCAGGCCGAGCGCCAGCGCGTCGAGCTCCGGCGGCGGCCGGAGGGGACGTCGACGCGGGCCTCGCGATCGGGGGAGGCGGCCGCGGTGCGGTCGAGAGTTGCCGCCGACCGTGTCGCCGAGCAGCGGGACGTCGGGCGTCCCGCAGGCACAGGACGGGACGGCGAGGTTTTCCAGCATTTCCCCACACCCACGGAAAAGAGAGCAAACGGCAGCCGGCCAGGAAAGAGGCGTGTTTCAGATCCGGCGGTTCAGCGGTCGACGGCGCCGAAAACCATCGCGTCGACCAGCCGCCAGTACTCGTCGGCGACGCCCGCACTGTCGGGCGACAGATCGCTCGTGACCTGCATTTCGGGGCCGAACTCCGACAACGTGGCCGTCAGGCTGACCATCATGTAGTGGAACAGCATCGGCTCGACCCGGGGCAGCTTGCCCTGCTCCTGCGCTGCCTCGATCTGGGGCAGCAGCCGGTCGAGCAGGGGCCGCAGGACCGTGTCGGCCACCCACCGCAGCCGCGGGTTGTCGGTGGCCGCCTCCTGCCGCATGAAGCGGTGGAAGTCGGGGAACGCGACCGTGTGGCGGAACAGCGCCTGGTACTCGGCGCGGAGCCGCTCCAGGGGGTCGGCGTCCTCGGGGGCCTGCGCGTCCCACTCCTCGCGGATGCGGGCGAACGTCGACTCGGCCACCGCCTGCCAGAGCGCGTCCTTGGTGGGGTAGTGGTAGGTGATCAGCGGGTGCTGCACGCCCGCGCGCTCGGCGATTCCGCGGATGCTGGCGGCCTCGAAGCCCTTTTCGGCGAACTCCGCCAATGCCGCGGAAAGGATGGTGCTGCGGGTGACCTTCGCCCTCTGCTGTTCCGCACGCCGACGGGGCCGCCCGGCCCCCTGCGAAGCCCCCGACTCCGACCGCTTCCCAGCGGCGGACGCGCTTCTCGACGCCATGCCGAACCCTAACACGGGATCGGCGGCGCCCCGGATTTCAACGCGGACGTGACGAATTCGCCCCGATCGCGAATGGTCGGGTGCGGAGCCGTCACGCCGGGTAGGTGGCGATCGGCGGGGTGAGGAACACGAACCGGCGCTCGCCTTCGAGCATCGAGGAGAGCTCGGCCTCGTACCGGGTCCGGTAGGGCCGCTTCAGCTGCTCGAACAGCTCGTCGCGGCCGCATGCCCACACCTCCCGGAGAACCAGGGTGTCCGGGTCGTCGGCGTCCTCGTGGATGGAGCAGCTGACGAACTCGGGCTCCTGCGCGACGTGGTCGCCGATCTCGAACAGCTTCGCGCGGAACTCGTCGCGGGCCGCCGGCCGGACCGGCAGGAACACGAGGAACTCGGTCGTCTGCTGCGGGCTGGTGGTCATCGAAGTCACCTCTCCGTGGCTCGTGCACCTGCTCGACGGTCGCCGCCTGCGACCGTCACCTGCCTTCGAACTCGATCTCCGGGGGCTCGACGTCGGCGTCGAACGCCGTGGCCGTGTTGACGAACCCGCGTTGCACGTCCGGACCGTCGTACAGCTCCATGGCCACGTCGAGGACCAGCTCGTCGGTGCCCGCGACGCCACCGCTGGACCAGGCCTTGAGCAGCGTGCGGGTGGCGACGTAGGAACGCGTCGGGCCGACGGCGAGGTGGCGCACCAGCGAGTCGGCCTCGGCGTCGAGCCGGGGCTCGGGGACGACGTGCGTGGCGATCCCGAGCTCCCCGGCGAGGGTGCCGGGGATCGGCTCGCCGAGCGTGGCGAACCGCTGCGCCCGCGCCCGGCCCGCCCGTTCGGCCAGGCGCTGGACGCCGCCCGCGATCGGCAGCATCCCCGTGGTCACCTCCACGCACCGGAAGACCGCGGTGTCGGCGGCGACGAGGAAGTCGCACGCGAGCGCCAGCTCGAAGCCGCCGCCGAAGGCGAGGCCGCGCACGACGGCCACGGTGGGCACGCGCAGGCCCTCGAGCGCCCGGTAGGACGTGTCGACCTGGCGGACGAACGTGCGGAACCAGTTCACGTCCTTGCCCGGCCACTCGCGGACCTCGCCGCCGAGGCTGAAGTTCGGGCCCTCCGCGACGACGGCGAGCACGCGGATGCCGCTCTCGGAGGCCGCGTGCACCGCGTCGCGCAGGTTCAGCGCGTACTTCGAGTCGATGCGGTTGTAGGGCGGGTTGGCGAGCACGATCCGGCCGACGCCGTCCTCCTGCTCGAAGCGAACGGTGGTCATGGCGAGGGCTCCTCGTTGTTCGACGGGATGACCGGGAGCAGGAGGTGGGACGGCCGGTCCGCGTCGCGGTAGATGCGGTGCGTCACGGTGGTGCTGCTGGTGACGTGGTAGGGGATGTACTCGACTCCCGTCATGGCGCCCGTCCCGGTCGGGACGTCCATGCTGGTGATCTCGAGGCAGATCCGGTGGCCCGCCTTGAAGGTGTTCGCGGTGCCGAGGATCTGGACGCGGTACTCGACGACCTCGCCCGGTTCGACCGGGGCGACGGAGTCGCGGGTCAGCTTGTGGAACGGCTCCCACGGGGTGGAGCGCTCCTCGTCCAGCGCCCGGTACGAGGCCTTGAGCCAGCCGCGGGTGAGCTCGCGCTCCTTGAGGTCCGGCGGCAGGTCGCGCTCCCCCTCGCGCGCGGTGCGCACGGACACATCGGGGCCGACGTCCTTGAGGATGACGATCCAGTTCGTGTCCGGTTGGTCGATCTCGGCGTACAGGGTGAGGCTGATCGGGCCCACAACCGTGAGGTCGTGCGGCAGCGGGTCGGTCAGGTAGCGCAGGCGCTCGATCTTCGTGGTCTTCGTGAGCGGCATCTGCGTGAACACGTCGGGCTGCCGGGCGGCCGCACCGACCTCGGCCGCCGGGCGCGGGGGCCGGGTGCTCAGCGTCTCCCAGCCGCCGAGGTAGAACCTCGTCCACTCGGTCTCCGGCAGCGGCCAGTCGTCGGCGGTGCGCCACTCGTTGCTGCCCATGAGCCAGTAGCGGACCGGCGGCTCGGACATGATCCCGGTGTCGATCCGCTTGAGCCAGTGGTCGTACCAGCGGATGAGCTCGTCGTGGTACTCGTGGTACGGCCGCTCCAGGTGCGCCGGCCCGGTGAAGATCAGCTTCTTCGGCTGGTCGACGTTGCGGAAGTAGTGCTGCGCGCCCAACCAGTGGAGCTTGTAGGTGTACGCGTACGCCCCCGAACCGGTGTAGAAGGGGACCTTGATCTTCTTGAAGGTCTCCTCGGCCTGCTCGACCACGCCGTCCGGCTCCCAGGGGTGGGTCATGGCGTGGTACATGACGAACGTGCGCTGACCCTTCTGGGTCAGGATGTTGTAGAGGTTGATGAACTGCTTGAAGTCGGGGTTCGCCATGGCCTCGCGCCACAGCGCCTCCTCCTCGTCCGGCAGCTGCGTGGGCCGGTCCCGCGACTCGTGCACCGTGCTGAACACGTCGAGCAGGTACGGGAAGGTGTGCAGCACGCCGCCGGGGAAGAAGTCGCGGAACCCGAACATGCCGCCGTAGGCGCTGCAGGCGTCGTACGGGAAGATCGCCTTCAGCGCGGGGTGGCCCTGCGCGGCGGCCCGCCACTGCTCCCCCGCGTAGCCGGAGATGCCGACCATCCCGACGTTGCCGTCGCACCACGGTTGCTGCGTGATCCACTCGATGGTGTCGTAGTGGTCGGTGTCCTCGTGGCCGTAGCGGCCCTCGGACTTGGCCGAGCCGCGCGGCTGCGCGATGACGTGCACGTACCCGTTGGCGATGAACCGCCGCGTGTCGCCCGCCTCGATCGGGCCGAACCACAGCGGGGCGTGCGCCGGCTGGGGCGGGAGCACGTCGGCGATGTCCGGGCCCTGGAGGTCCTTGTTGTGCAGCGCGGCCGCGTAGAGGACCGGGTAGCGGCCGGGTTCGTCGGGGCGGTAGACGTCCACCGCCAGGCGCGTCCCGTCCCGCATCGCGACGTGGACGTCACGTTCGGCGATCATGCGAACTCCTTCGTTCTGCGCGCTTTCCGGGCGCCACGGCGAAGGCACACGAATGGCGTGCACCGGCGGTGGTCGCGGAAATCCGCTACTTCTTCAGCAGCCAGCCGGCGTCGACCGGAAGCGTCACGCCGGTGATGAATCGCGCCTCGTCCGAGGCGAGGAACAGGACCGCGTTGCTCACGTCGACGGGATCGATGAACGGCGTCGGCAAGGCGTTCAGGGGCTGGTGCGGCCCGTCGGGTTTCGCCGCGTCCTCAGCGGTGGGGTTCTCCAGGTGCGGCATGAACACCTTCCACGCCCACGGGTTCTGGACCATCGGCGAGTCCACCGTGCTCGGGTTGACGGTGTTCACCCGGATCGACTCCGGCCCCAGCTCGACCGCGAGGTTGCGCATGAGGCCGACGACGGCGTGCTTGGCCGCGGTGAAGTGCGCGGTGGTCGGGATGGGGGCGACGCCGCCCACCGAGCTCACGAGGATGACCGAACCCCCGCGGCCACCTGCGCGGATGTGCGGCACGGCGGCCCGGACGGTGTTGACGACGCCGCCGTAGCACACGTCGGTCACGACCTTCCACTCGTCGGCCGGGATGTCGAGCGCGGTGGCGGCGACCGAGATGACGCCGGCGTTGGCCACCACCGCGTCCAGGCGGCCGAAGTGCGCCACGCCGTCGGCAACGGCCTCGGCGACCCCGGCCCGGTCGCGCACGTCGGCCTTCCGCAGGAACGATTTCCCGCCCGCGGCCTCGATCATCACCCGGGTGTCGTCGAGGTCCTGTTCGGTGGCGAGGTCGTAGGGAAGCGGCTCGATGTTCGCGCAGATGTCGATTCCGATGATGTCGGCGCCCTCTTCGGCCATCCGCACCGCGTGGCTGCGCCCCTGCCCGCGCGCGACACCCGTGATGAATACGACTTTCCCGTCCAGCCTGCCCATCATCGCTCCTGTTCGCCTGGACCACCCCGATGGGGTCCGGTGGTCGACGGGAATCACAAGGGAATGCACGTCGAGGCGCGCTCGAGCGCCACGACGGTCAGGTGGTTCGCGGGGCCTCGCCCGCCATTAATCTGTACGTTCGTAAAGTAGAGTAGCGTCGCGCCGAGCGCAAGAGACCCGCGAGTCGCGGGCTGGACGCCGGCGAGTCGCGCTCGTGGTGTGGGCGTGTCGCGGCCGGGGTGTCGGCGAGCCGCGGCCAGACCCTGCCGCGTTCGCGGAACCTCGACGTGCGACCGCCTGCCGGAGCCACCGCGGGTTCCCCCGACCCCGCACCCGAGGGCGACGTCACCCAGCGCCGGCGGCGCTGGAGCGCACCCGCGGTGTGCGCGTCGCCCTGAGGTGGCCCGCACGAGCGCGACCGCCTGCCGAGCGGCGCCTCGCCCGGGTGCGGGCGGTCGAGCGGGTCGCGGCCTGCCCGGTCGCGACCGAGGTCAGTTGAGCAGGAAGTCGTTGGGCGCGACCTTGTTGATCGCGGCTCCGAGCCCGGCGGCGACGAGCGTGGCGACGAACGCCGTGGTGAACATGGCGGTGAGGACGCGTCGGATCCGCCTGTCGCGGCGCACGAGATCCCCGTGCGCGAGGACGACCACCGCGACGGCGGTGGCGAGGAACGGGGCGAGCCAGCCGATGTGCTCTTTCCACTCCATCCCGAAGGTGTGCCACCACGCGGTGGCGTCGCTGCTCAGCAGCCACGAACGCGGGTAGGCGTCGAGGCTCGCGCCTGCAGGGGGTTCGGCCCGGTAGCCGGGGTAGATCAGCCACGTCCCGGAGATCACCGTCGCCCAGGCCGTCAGCGCCATCCCGATCACGCTGGCGATTTGGATCCTCCGGGCGATCGGACCGGTGGGCTCCCGGATGAACGTGGCGAGGCCTCCGGCGAAGGCGTGCAGGAACACGACGGAGACGGCGATGTGGACGATCAGGAACAGCTGGTTGGCGGTGAACACGTCGCTCCTCGAGCGGCTCAATGCCCGGCGATCAGGCCGTAGACGGGTGGGAACGTCCCGAGCAGCCCGATGGTCAGCAGGACGGCCGTCCACCCGGTGACGGTGGTGGTCTTCGGTTGCGCGTTCCGGAGCGCGACGTGCAGGACCAGCCAGACGACGGGGTAGATCACGACCGCGGCCACGGCCTTCCCGGACAGCGGCCCGACGGCGGACGAGAGCGTGAGCCACTGCTTGACCACGCTGATCGACTCGGCGAGCACGACGGCGACGCCGAAGGCGGCGCAGCCGACACCGGCCGCGATGATCGTCGCGGCGACGCGCCCGTCGACGTTCTGCGAAGGCGTCCCCTCCGTCGACCCGGTGCCCGACGAGTCGGCCGGTTGGGCAGCACGTGGCGTGGGCCGAACCGCGATGGGGGCGGTGGCCGCTTCGGCCGGCACCACCTGCGGTGTGCGACCACGCGCCGGCGCCTGCATCCGCGTGGTCGCGTCCGGCTCGGAGTGCCGGGGAGGGGGGAACGAGGCCGATGCGGCAGGGCGTGGGCGCTGCGGGGGCGCGGGTGGTGCCGCTGGTCTCGGCGGCAGCTCGGGCGACCGTGGACGTTCCGGGAGTGGCGGTGCCGGCCGACCGGGATGCGCACCGTTCCCGCCGACGGGTGGGTCGACCCCGCTCGGGGCACCGGCGTACCCGCTCGGTGGCGGGGCTGACCACCGTTGGGTTTCCGGCTCCACCGGCTCGTGCCGATGGCCCGGAACGGGACGGGGACGAGGGCTCGGCCGAGGCGGCAGCTCGCCTGCCGGCGGCGGCACGTGTTGTGTCGTCACTGCCTCCCTCTCGTCTCGCGTTCCTCATCGCCGGGTCCGCATCGGGGACGCAACGGGTGTTGCGGGGTGACCCGCGGTGAGGCTAGCTCACCCATACGGGTTAGCTGAACCTCGGTCGGTGGGTGGATCCGGAGCGGTTGCCGCCGAACGAGTGGATGAGTCATCGGCGGTCACCGTCGGGATCGGCGCGGTACTCGCCCCAGTACTCGTCCGGTCGCGGTGCGTGGTCAGGGGCGTGCTCGCTGCACCAGCCCAGGTGGGCGGGTCGTTCGTGGCATCCGTCCTCCGCGCACGTGGTGAGCCTCAGCCAGAACCGTTCGAGCAGCGCCATGCATGGTCCGAGCCTCCCGTCGGCTGTTCGGGTCGGCGGCGCGGGAGCTCGTCCGGGCGTGTCCGCGAAGGCGAACACGATCGCTGCGACTACGGTCGCGGCGACCCCGGCCATCGCGATGACCACGACGAGGGCGTCGTCCGTTGCGAGCCCGGCGAGGACGCCCGTCAGCCCGATCAGCGACACCGCGAGCTTCACCCGCCGGGCGGGGATGGCCCCGGCGGCCCGATGGGCCGCACCCGTCGCGGATTCCTGATCGATCTGGCGGACGAGTTCGTCGAATCGACGTCGTTCGTCAGGGGTCGGTGCACGATCGCCGCCCTCGTGCCGGGCTGGTCGACGGCGGCGTTGCTTCGTGCGGCGTTGCTTCGTGCGGCGGCACGATCGCACGTGCCGCAGCCGCTCCGCACGTCCGCTCGTGCCCTCCCAGCGCGTTGCCCCGGAGCCTGCGCCGTCCGCGCCGGACGGCTCGTGGGACTCGGCCGGCGTCATCGATCCGATCCGTGGCGTCCGGGCCGGCTGGTGCCCCGTGTCCGAAGGGGTGGCGCCAGGTGCGCCGCGAGGTCCCACCGGTGGACCGGCCGACCCGCGTCCAGGACCAGCACCCGGATGCCGGGACCGGTGGGGAGCCGATCGGCCGGTACCCACCCCGTCGACCCGCCGCCGACGATGCAGTCGGGATTCGACATCGGTACCCCCGTCCTCGGACACCGGTCCGGTGTCGCTGTCCTCGGCTGGTCGTGTCCTGTCAGGTCGTCGCCGGACGGCGTCCCCGTCCGCGCATCCGGACGAGGACCACGTGCACCGCGCAGGCCACCTGGACCGCGACGTAGCCCAGTGCCACCGGCAGCAACGCCGCTCCGACCCCGTCGGGGTGCGCTTCGGTCGACGCCGGCACGAGCAGCGCGGCGACGAGCACGAGCAGTGCGCTGGCGGTGTGCAACCGCGCGTACGCCATGCCGTGCCCGGCGGCCGTGCGCACCCCGAGTTCGTGCACGACGAGCAGCCGGAACGCCAGCCCGAGCAGCAGCAGCCGGAGCACGTCGGCGGCCGCGGCATAGCCCGGCCCGAAGATCGACAGCCCCGGCCCGGCGAGCAACGCGCCCACGGCGAGCGCCGGCAGGAAGATCACCAGGAGTCGGCGGCGCGACGACGAGGTCAGCTCGGCCGCACGGTCGGGGGTGCGCGCCCAGCTGGCCGACAGCGAGTGCATGTAGTAGTTCGCGGCGGTCTCGATGACCACGGCGGCCTGCCACGCGATGAAGAAGGCCGCGCCGGACTCGGGCCCGAACCGCAGGATCACGACCAGCGGCACCTGGTTGAGCAGCAGGGTGTAACCGACCTGCGCCGTCGCGGTCGGGCCGAGGAAGCCCACCACCTCCGACCGGGTGGGCATGGTCCCGCCCTCGGCCCGGCGGGCGAAACGCCGCACGACCACCAGGAGGACCAGCGAGCCGCCCGCGATCCACACCACGATGGGCCCGACCCACGACAGGACGACCCCCTGCGCGCCGAGCGCCGTGCCCAGCACGACGAGCAGGGAGATCCGCACGATGGCGAACAGGCCGTTGCGCCAGACCGTCCACCAGGGTTTGCCGATCGCGACCAGGATGTAGTCGTGCACCACGAACACGCCCCACCCGGCGGTCGCGAGCGCGAACAGGCACATGCCGACAGCCAGGGATCCGTCCACACCGGCGGCGGTGCGGGCCAGGTCGGGTACCACGATGACGTAGCCGAGGCCGACGATCGCGGACAACGGCATGATCAGCAGCAGGCTGCGCCAGACCAGCGGCTGGGCGTGGCGGCCCGCGACCGGCAGCCAGCGGATCAGGCCGAGGCCGAGGTTCAGCTGGGTGATACCGGCGATCAGGATGAACGCCGAGACCACGGCGGCCGCGTGTCCGACCTCGGCCTGGGGTAGGAGGCGCGCGGCGATGAGCCAGCTCGCGAGCCCGGCGAGCGCACCGAGCGCGGAGCTGATCGACAGGGCGAGACCCTCACCGATCCCACCCGACGACTTCGTCTCGGCGTCCTCCGTCGTCGGCGAGGTCATCGGACCGGCGCCGGGGATCGTGATCGGCTGGGTTTGCAGCTCGGCGATCGCGGTCGTGCCCCGGTGCGCTGTCCTCGCCTCCGCCGTGCCGGCATGGGCGAGTGGGATGGGGACGGTGGGACACGGATCCGGCTCCGTCCCGCGCGACGTGCGCCCCGTCACCGCGCGACGTCCTGCCGCGCGGGCATGATCGCGGTGCATCCACCGCGGCGGCTCACGACCTGGTGCGCCACCGCGGCCGGGATGTGGAGTTCGACGCGGGCCGACGAGTCGGGTGCAGTGCGTCGCGGCTCGGGTCCCCGACGGTGGTGCCCGGGTCCGGTTCCGACAGCGTCCCCACCCGACGTGCCCGCCCGGTTCGCCTCCGGCGCGTGCCGCTCCTCCACCGTGTCCGCCGGCTGCCGGAACCTCTGCCCGCCTGCCACATGCGGACGCGCGCGCCGCCTCGCGACCCGGCCGAGCCCCCCGCCGCTGATACCCATGCACACCCTCGCTCACGCACCGTGAACGCAACGCCTGTTGCGCTCTCCGTAAGGATGACGCGCACGGGTGCCCACGGGTTGCCTGCCCCGCCGAACCGATCGGACCTGGTGCGCCGAACGTCACACAGCCGAGGTCCGCTGCGCACCGCGTCGGCGGTGTGTGAATCGGACCTGGGGGGTGTGGAGTCGTCCCGAGGCGAGCGGACCGTCCCGCACGACGGGCAGGTCAGGTGCCGCCCCGCCCGCGACCCACCACGGCGCCTGCGGCCCACCACCGCCGGTGCAGGTCGCGCAGCCGCCGCGCGCGCAGCGGATCCGGCCCGTCGAACCCGGGCAGCACGGCGGCCGCGCCGGAGAAGTCCTGGTCAGCGGTGTAGCCGTTGGTCACCACGACGGTCGCCAGCCCCGCCGCGGTGGCCGCGCGCAGCCCGACCGCCGAGTCCTCGACGGCCAGCGCCTCGCGGGCCGGCAGCCCGAGCGCGGAGAGGGCGCGCTCGTACCCCTCGGGGTGGGGCTTGAGCTCGGCGACGTCGTCGCCGGTCACGACCACCTCGACCGGGTGGGGCGCGAGCAACCGCTCGACCAGCGGCTCCACCCACGTCCGGCGGCCGGTGGTCGCCACCGCGAGCCGGATGCCTGCGGCGGCGAGGTCGGCGACCAGCTCGGGCAGTCCGGGGCGGGCGACGATCGCCCCGCTGGTCACCAGCGCGGTGAACAGGGCCGTCTTGGTCCGGTGCACGCGGGCGGCGATGTCCTCGACATCGCCGTCGACGCCGCGGTCGCGCAGGTCCGCGGCGATCCGCCGGGCGCCGCCGGTGATCTGGAGCAGCCGGCCGTACTCGGCGACGCCCCACTCCACGTCGATCCCGTGCTCGGCGAACGCGGCGTTGAACGCGGGGCGGTGGCCGTCGCGTTCGGTGTCGGCGAGGGTGCCGTCGACGTCGAAGATCACCGCGCGCAGCTGCGGCGCCACCCCTACGACCCCAGCACCCGGACGGCGGTCCGCGCGACCGCTTCGGCCGAGAGCCCGAGGTGCGCGGCGACCTCGGGGCCCGTGCCGCTCTCCCCGAACCGCTCGATGCCGACGACGGCATCGAGCGGGCCCGCGACCGCCCGCCACCCCGTGCGCACCCCGGCCTCGACCCACACCACGGGCGCGTCGGGGAGCCGGAACGCCCCGGTGGTGAGCGCCTCCTCGAACCGTTCCCGCCACATCACCGACACCACCCGCGCCGCGATGCCGCGGTCCGCGAGCAGCGCCGCCGCCTCCCGGGCGAGCGCCACCTCCGACCCGCTGGCCGCCAGCACGACGTCGGGCGCCCCGGGCGGGTCGGTGACGGTCCGGGCCCCGTGCCGGCGAGCCTCGTCCAGGTTCTCGGAACCGAGGACCGGCAGGTCCTGCCTGCTCAGCACGAGCGCGGTGGGACCGTCGAGGTTCGCGGCCGCGAGCTCCCACGCGAGCCGCGTCTCGGCGGCGTCGGCGGGGCGCAGCACGGTGAGCCCCGGGATCAGCCGCAGCGACTCGACGTGCTCGACGGGCTGGTGCGTCGGCCCGTCCTCGCCGACGTGCACCGAGTCGTGGGTGAAGACGTGGACGACCGGCAGCCGCATGAGGGCGGCCAGCCGCAGGGCGGGGCGCAGGTAGTCGGAGAACACGAGGAACGTGCTGCCGAACGGCCGCAGCCCGCCGTGCAGCGCGATGCCGTTCAGCGCCGCGGCCATCGCGTGCTCACGGACCCCGAAGTGGATCGTCCGCCCACCGAACGCCCCCGGGGCGACGTCCCCGCCACCGATCGCGGTGCCGGTGGACGAGGCGAGGTCGGCCGACCCGCCCACCAACGCCGGGTAGGCGTCCGCCAGCGCCGTGAGCGCGGCGGCCGACGCCTTCCGGGTGGCGATCGCCCCGCCCGCCCCGAGGCGGTCGGCGGGCGGGGCGAGGCGCGGGGGTGCCGGGACGCGGTCCAAGGGGAACTCCGCGGCCAGGCGGGGCTGGTCGGCGCGCCAGCGGGCGTGCGCCCGCTCCCACTCGCTGCGCTCGGCGGCCCAGCGCCGGCGGCGGGCCGCCACCGCGGCGCGCACGTCGGCGGGCACGTGGAACGGCTCGGACGGCCAGGAGAACCGCCGCCGCATCGCGGCGAGCGCCGCCTCGCCCAGCGGGCTGCCGTGCGCCTTCGGAGTGCCCGCCACCTCGGGGACGCCGTGGCCGATCGTGGTGCGGACGGCGATGAACGTGGGGCGCTCGTCGTCGGCGGCCGCGTCGGCGTAGGCGTGGTCGAGCGCGTCGAGGTCGGTGCCGTCCTCCACCCGCAGCGTGCGCCAGCCGTAGGCGCGGAAGCGGGCCTCGACGTCGTCGGCGCAGGTGCGCCGGGCCGGGCCGTCGATCGTGACGTCGTTGTCGTCGAAGATCACCGTGAGCTTGCCGAGGCCGAGCCGGCCCGCGAGCGACGCCGCCTCGTGGCTGATCCCCTCCATGAGGCAGCCGTCGCCGACGAGCGCCCAGGTCCGGTGGTCGACGACCCGGTGCCCGCCGGTGTTGCAGCGGGCGGCGAGCATCCGCTCGGCGAGCGCCATCCCCACCGCGTTCGCGATCCCCTGCCCGAGCGGACCGGTGGTGGTCTCGACGCCCGGGGTGACGCCGTGCTCGGGGTGCCCGGGCGTGCGGGAGCCGAGCCTGCGGAACCGGCGCAGCTCGTCGGCGGGCAGGTCGTAGCCGGTGACGTGCAGCAGCGCGTAGAGCAGCGCGGACCCGTGCCCGGCGGACAGGACGAACCGGTCGCGGTCGGGCCAGCCGGGGTCGGCCGGGTCGTGGCGCAGGTGGCGCGACCACAGCACCCACGCGGCGGGCGCCGTCCCGAGGGGCATCCCCGGGTGGCCGGAGTTCGCGGCCTGCACCGCGTCGGCGGCGAGGAACCGCAGCGTGGTCACCGCGAGCTCGTCGACGGTGCCCGCCGCCGCGCCGGGTGCGGCGTGCTCGGTCACGCCCGTCATGCGATCGCCTCCTCGGCGGCGGCGCGCAGCGCGCGGGCGCTGTCGGCCATCGTCCCGGCGAACAGGGCGGACCCGGCGCAGAACACCCGCGCCCCGGCCCGCGCGGCCCCGCCGATCGTGGCGGGCCCGATCCCGCCGTCGACCTCCAGCTCGACGTCCAGGCCGCGCCGGTCGATCTCGGCCCGGGCCGCGGCGATCTTGCGCTCCATCCCGGCCAGGTAGGCCTGCCCGCCGAACCCCGGGTTCACGGTCATCACGAGCAGCAGGTCCACCAGGTCGAGCACGTGCTCGACGGCGGCGAGCGGCGTGGCGGGGTTGAGCGCGACCCCGGGTCGCGCGCCGAGCTCGCGGATCCGCCCCAGCGTGCGGTGCAGGTGCGGGGTCGCCTCGGCGTGGACGATGACGATCCCGCACCCGGCCTCCACCCATCGGGTGAGCATCCGTTCGGGTTCGCAGACCATGAGGTGGGCCTCGAACCCGATGCCCACCCGGTCCCGGCACGCCGCGATCACGTCGGGGCCGAAGGTGATGTTCGGGACGAAGTCGCCGTCCATCACGTCCCACTGGATCCGGTCCACGCCGGCCTTCTCGATCTCCTGGACCTGGCTGCCCAGCTCGGCGAAGTCCGCGGGCAGGACCGATGCGACCACGACGGGCGAGACCGTCTCCGCCATTCACGCCACCTCCTTCGTCGCCGGTGACGCTAGGGAGGCGGAGGCGGGATCCTCGTCCCCCGCCGCGGGGGATCGAGGGGGGAACCGCGGCTGCGACTCCTCCACCCGTTCACCGTCCGCGACCTACCCTTCCCCCATGGTGACGCCGGAACGCGGGCCCGTCCGGGTCGTGCTCGTCGACGACCACGAGATGGTGATCGAGGGGCTGAAGGCGATGCTCTCGGCCTTCCGCAGCCGGGTGCGCGTGGTGGGCGAGGCGGTCGGCGCGGAGACCGCGATGTCGGTCATCGACGGCCTCGCCCCCGACATCGTGCTGTGCGACGTGCGGATGCAGGG
>NZ_DATGOP010000078.1:0-17595 GCF_035305885.1 Pseudonocardia sp. | reverse complement strand
CTGAGCCAGGATCAAACTCTCCAACAAAAACCTGGCAAAACGTCGAGGACGGGGCCTCGACAAAAAATCAAACTGGCACAAAACCAGTCCATGAACAAGCTCGACACACTGTTGAGTTCTCAAGAGACACCCGCACACCATCGTCCGCCGTTAGGCGTCCTTCCGGGGCTGTTCCCCCACTGTACACCCCTCGATCCGAGCGGATCCGGAGGGGTCCCTGTGAGGGGGGCGGTCCGCGGGCCCTGCTGACCGGGGCTCTGTGGCCTTCGTTCTGTCCGGTGTCCCGCTGACGAAGAGAAAGTTACGCGAGGGCTTCCGGGCCCGTCAAATCGCCCCCCTCGTAGCGCGCTGACCAGCCAAAACCGGCCTCCGGATGTCACTCACCGTGCCGGTGGGCCACGCCGCGCGCGACGAACGGTCAGCCGCCGCGAGGCCCCTCGGACGCTCCGACGCTGCCGTCCCCGTCGCGTGGACCTGCGGAAACCGGCTCCGAGTCGGCCTCCGCCGGCGGCGTGCCACGCTCGCCGGGCCCCGACGGCACCTCTTTCGTGTGACCTGCCTCATCGGCGTTTTCGTCGCTGTCCGCGACGAACGGCGGCTTTCCCGTCGCCAGGCGGCGGAGCATCGCGTTGTACGCCTCGAGCTCGGCGTCCCCGTCCATGTCGGCTTGTCGATCAGCGCGTCGCGCCGACCGTTCGTCCTGACGCGACCACTGGATGAGCAACGCGATCACCACGATGAGCAGGGGGACCTCCCCCGCGGCCCAGGCGAGGCCGCCGCCGAGCCGCTGGTCGGCGAGCACGTCGGGCACCCACGGCAGGGCGAGGCTGCGGTAGAAGTCGCCGCCGAGGGCGGTGTTGCCGCTCATCACCGCCACCCCGAAGAACGCGTGGAACGGCACGGACGCGAACACCAGCCCCATCCGGGCGGCGGGCGGGAGCCGACGCGGCGACGGGTCGATGCCGATGATCGGCCAGAAGAAGACCAGGCCCGCCAGCACGAAGTGCAGGTTCATGAGCTTGTGGGCCCAGTGCTGCGGCAGCGCTGCGGGGAACAGGGCCGAGAAGTACAGCGCGTAGTAGCTGCCGACGAACAGCGCGAGCGCGACGAGCGGGTGCGTCAGCAAGCGCGCGTAGGGCGAGTGCACGGCCGCCAGCAGCCACTCCCTCGGTCCCGGCGGTGCCGACCGGCCGGCGGGGGGCAGCGCGCGCAGCGCCAACGTCACCGGCCCCCCGAGCACCAGCAGGATCGGCACCAGCATCCCGAGGATCATGTGCTGGCCCATGTGCACGCTGAACATCGCGGGCCCGTACCGCCCGAGCCCCGAACTGGTGGCGACGAGCAGCGCCGCGCACCCGGCGAGCCACGCCGCGGTGCGCCCGGTGGCCCACCGGTCGCCGCGGTGGCGCAGCCTCCGCACCCCCAGCAGGTAGACGACCGCGAGCACGATCGCGGCGGTGCCGAAGATCAGGTCGAAGCGCCAGTCGAAGGCGAGGCGGGCGAGCGTCGGCGGCCCGGCGAGGTCGTAGCCGATGAGGACCTCCACCCGCGACGGCGGTCCGGTCCCGGTGTCCGGGGGCGCGGTGCGCCCGAGCGCGACCGCGAGGCCCATCGTCGCGAGCATGAGGAGCACCTCGACCCCGCCGAAGCGCAGCAGCGCGGCCGGCTCGCCGCGCGCGGCGGGACCGACCGTCAGCCGGCGGTGCAGCGCCCCCAGCACGCCGAGCCCGGCCAGCGCGATGGCCTTGGCCAGCACCAACGTCCCGTACGTCGATCCGACGAGGGCGCCGAGCGGGATCCGCACCAGCGCGTTGACCACTCCCGTGGCGGCGACGACGAGCCAGCAGACCAGCGCCAACCGCGAGTAGCGCGGCATCGCGGTGGCCAGCGCCTCGAGCCGCCCCGGATGGCGCCCCGCGGCGAGCAGCAGCACGGCGACGAGGCCGCCCACCCAGACCGACGCCGCGAGGACGTGCAGCACGAGGCTGTCGGAGGCGAGGTCGTGCGCCCCGCCCGTGGCCGAGTGCCCGGTGAACATCACCGGCAGCGGCCCGAACAGCGCGATGCCGAACAGAACGACGCTCCAGCCCCACGTGAGCACCGATCGGCAGCCGATGAGGACGACCATCGCGACGAGCGCGGTGATGGCCCACGTGGTGGCGGCTTCGAGCCGCGGCAGGATGTCGAGCACCGTGAGCGGGTCCAGCAGCTGGCCGACCGGGCGCCCGAGCACGTCGGCCATGCTCAGCGGGACCATCAGCGCGGCGGCGACGGTCCAGCCCGCCGCCGTCCAGGACGCGGCGCGCAACGCGCGGTACCCGGCGACGTCCAGGTAGCCCGAGCTCTGCGGCGCGACGAGGAACGCCGGGACCAGCACCGCACCGATCGTCAGCACCATGCAGATCTCGGAGACCACCCGCATCACCGGCAGGCCGATCACCGTCAGCGTGCCCGGGTCCGGCAGGCCCAGCTCCGCTGCCACGCGGGTTCCCGAGAGGGCGGTGAGGCCTGCCGCGACGAGCACGGCGACCATCGCGCCGACGCCGACGAGCCCCGCCACCTCCACGGCCGGCCGGTTCGGCCGCTGACGTGGGACGGGTTCGGCCTGCGGGTGCGCCATGGCCTCCAGGCTAGGCCGGGTGGGGCGGGGCGGGGCGACGCCCTTCCCGGTCCGGGCGGGCCCGCGACGCGTCGCGGGCGCTGCGCGAGAGACTGCGCGCCGTGGAGACACCGGACCCGGATGACGTCGCCGGGCGGCTGCTGCGCACCGCCACCGACCGCAACGGGACCGGGCCGCTGGCCTGGACGGCGAGCCCGCTCGCGAACGCGAGCCTGGTGGTGGACGTCTGCTGCGGCTCGGGGCCGCTGGCCGGCGAGTTCGCCGGCCGCTGGATCGGCGTCGACCCCTCGCCCGCTCCGAACGCGGGCCGGGTCGTCGCGGGGTTGCCGGACGCGCTGCCGCTGCGCGACAACGCCGTCGACGGCGCCGTCGTGATGCTCGCCCTGCCCCGCCTGTCCAACCTGGACGGGCTGTTCGCCGAGCTGCGGCGGGTGCTGCGGCCGACGGGCACGCTGGTCGTCGTGGTTCCGTCGGCGAGCCCGCGCTCGTCGCTGGAGCTGCGGACCGCGGCGGTGCACCGCAGCTGGACCAACCGCTCCGCGCTCGACCGCACGGGCTGGCTGCTCGCCGCGGCCGACTTCGCCGTGCTCGGCGACGACCGCGGCGCGTTCACGCTCCCGCTGCCGGACGAGGCCGCGGCGCGTGCGCTGATGACCGACCTCCCCCGCGCGGGGTTGTGGCCGCCCGACCTGCCGTCGGACGTGCGGGAGAGGGTGGCGAACGCGCTCGTCCGGCGGGCCGGGGCGGGGCGGGTGCTCCCGGTCCCGCTGCGCAGGCTGGTGGCGCGTCGCTGACCGGGCCGGGCCTCCTGGGCGGATGCGCGTTCCGGCCGCGACTCGCCCACACCCAGACCGCGACTCGCCGAGGACCGGACCCCGACTCGCCCGCACCGAGAGCGCGACTCGCCGAGGACCACACCGCGACCCGCCGACACCCAGGGCGCGACCCGCCCGGGGTCAGGGGTGGAGGGTGGCGGCCGCGCCGACGACGACCGGCTCGTCGTCGGCGGGCTCGGCGCCCTCCACGAGGTCGGCGACGATGCAGGTGATGTTGTCCGGGCCGCCGCCCGCGTTCGACCTCGCGATGAGCTCGCCCACGGCCGCCTCCGGGTCGGCGAACCCGGCCAGCACCTCGCGCAGCTTCTCGTCGTCGAGCACGGCGGTGACGCCGTCGGAGCAGATCAGGTAACGGTCGCCGGGCACCCCCTCGAGCCAGAACAGGTCCGGCTCGGGGATGCTGCTGTCCTGCAGCGTCTTGACCAGCCAGGACCGCCTGGGGTGGGACGCCGCCTCCGCTTCGGTGATGCGTCCCTCGTCGACGAGGGACTGGACGAGGGTGTGGTCGTGGGTGAGGCGCTGCAGCTCGCCGTCACGCAGCCGGTAGGCCCGCGAGTCGCCGAGGTGCAGGGCCCCGATCCGGGTGCCGTCGACCAGCAACGCGACGACGGTGGTGCCGGTCCCCCGCAGGTCCGGGTTCTGCCGGGCGAGGTCGGTGAGCCGGATCGCCGCGTCCTCGATCGTCTCGCGCAGGGCGGCGAGCAGGTCGACGCCGGCGAGGTCGACGCCACGCAGCCGCGCGTCCAGGTCGAGCATCGCCGCGATCGCGACCGCGCTCGCGACCTCACCGTGGGCGTGCCCGCCCATCCCGTCCGCCACGGCCAGAATACGAGGGCTCGTGACGGCCGAGTCCTGGTTGTTCTCCCGTCGTCGACCCACGTCGGAGCCGACCGCGGAGCGCAGCGTCGGTCGCATGGCGCCACCCTCTCATGCTGTGAATTGCCTTCACAACGCAGGTCCGCGTGAACTAGTTTCATAACCCATGGCCGTCGACCCGACCGTGAGCACGGGCGACATCGCGCGCCTCGGCCGCGTGGGACGGGCCGCGGTCAGCAACTGGCGGCGCCGCCACGACGACTTCCCGGCGCCCGTGTCGGGCACCGCGTCCAACCCGCGGTTCGCCCTCTCCGAGGTCGAGGCCTGGCTGCGGCGCAACGGCAAGCGCTACCGGCTCTCGGCGACGGACCGGGCGTGGCAGCGCCTGCTCGCCGACGGAGCCGACTTCCACCTGGCCGAGCGGCTCGCCTCGGCCGGCGCGTACCTGCTCGGCCGGCACGCCCCCCAGCTCGTGCCGCTGCTGCCGTGCGAGGCTCCCCCGCTGGACGACCCCGAGCTCGCTGCGCTGCTCGACGACGTGGCCGCCCACCGCGGGGCCGCCGCGGCGTACGAGGACCTCTGCGGCCGGTACCGCAGGCCCGCGGGCGAAGTGCCGGACGCGCTCGCGTCGGCCATGGCGCGGATCGCGGTGCCCGACGGCGGCAGCGTCCTCGACCCGGCGTGCGGCATCGGGGCGCTCCTGCTCGTCACCGCCGCGGGCGGGGCGCGCGGGCAGGAGGCCGACCCCGCCACCGCGTGCGTCGCGGGCGCGCGGCTGCTGCTCGCCGGGGCGGGCGCGGCGCCCGTCGCGGTCGCCGACGCGCTGCGCCACGACGCGTTCGCGGGCGAGGAGTTCGACGCGGTGGTCTCCGCACCGGTGCTGGAACGCACCTGGGCGAACGACGCGGCGGCCGGTGATGCCCGCTTCGCCCACGGCCTCCCCCCGCGCACGGAACCGGAGCTCGCGTTGGCGCAGCACGGCCTGGCGCGCGTGCGGCCGGGAGGACTGGTCGTGCTTCGGCTGCCCACCGCCGTCGCGTCCCGGCGGCCGGGACGGCGGATCCGCGCGAACCTCCTGCGGGCGGGCGCGCTGCGGGCGGTGCTCACCGTCGACGACGAGCCGCGCCCGGTGGACCTGTGGGTGCTGCGCAGGCCGCGGCCCGGCGAGCAGGTCCCGGCCCGGATCCTGGTGGGCCGCGGGAGCGCCGACGCGGTGGCCGAGATGTGGGAGGCGTTCACCTCGGGGCGTCCGTTGGACGAGCGAGCGCGGGCCGTCCCGGTCGTGGGGCTGCTCGACGACGAGGTCGACCTCAGCCCGGAGCAACACCTGCGCCGCCGCGCCTCGGCCGACGCGGGCCGCCGGGTGGCCGAGCTCCTCGCGGCCGGACCCGCGGAGCTGCCCGCGCTGCGGATGGTGGAGAACGTGCGCGACCGGCCGTCGGTCACGGTCGCCGAGCTGGCCCGCCGCGGCGTGCTGACCGTTCGGCACGCGCCGCGCGACATGCCCGCACCCGAGCCGGGGGACGGGGCCGTCGCCGTGCTCACCGCCGCCGACCTGGCCACGGGCACCGTCCCCGGGGGGCGGGCTGCGCCCGCCGCGGCCCGCATCCGTGTGCGAGCGGGCGACGTGGTCGGCGCGCCGACGGGGCGGGCACGGGTGGCGGACCGGCCCGCGCTGCTCGGCCCGGCGCTCACCGTCTACCGGGTGGACCCCGACCAGCTCGACCCCGAGTTCCTGGCCGGCATCCTGCGCTCCACCCCCGCCCCGGGAGGCACGTCGAGCCGCTACGGCCACCGGGTGCGCGTCCCGCTGCTGCCGATCGCGGAGCAGCGGGCGCTCGGCGCGGCGTTCCGCGCCCTGCTCGACGCCGCCGACGCCGCACGGGCCGCCGCCGACCGCGCCGACGCGCTGCTGCGGCTGGCCGGGGAGGGGCTGGCGGAAGGCTGGCTGCGACCGGACTGAGGAAGATCCGCCGGGCGCCTAACCTCCCGAGGCGCTCGAGGCGCTCGCTGCGACGGTCGACGCGACGACCGCCGCCATGACGCTCGCCTGCACGGCCTCCACCGCCTTGCGCACGGCGTGGCCCGCCCATTCGCCCTCGGCGACCTGCGCCGCCCTGGCACGCAGCTCCCGCTTGTTGCCGTCGACGACCTTGTGCTCGGCCTTCACCGCGTGGACGAGCGAGATCAGCAGGGCCAGGTGCTGGTCGGGGCGGGCGCCGTCGCGCAGGACGGCGGTCACCCGCCCCCGCAGCTCGCGCGCCCCCTCCCCCGGCACCCAGGTCGTGACCGGGATGAGGCCGAGGATCCGGGAGGACTCCCGGCGTACCAGGCCGCGCTCGGCGAGGCGCTCCAGCACCTGCGCGCGCGTCCCGCGCGCGAGCCGCTCGACCGCCTTCTGCGCCTTCATCGGCTTGGTGAGTCGGCCGAGCGCGGCGTCGAGCAGCGGGTCGCCGGTGGGGGTGGGGACGGCGACGGAGAGCCGCGCCTTCGCCCCGTCGCCGTCGGCCGTGATCCGTCCCCCGGCGGCCAGGTCGAGCAGCAGTGCACCGCCGATCGCCCGGTCGAGGGAGGTGCCGTCGACGACCGCCCGGCCGCGGGCCGGGTCGAGCAGCAGCAGGACGAGGTCCTCGGTGAGGGTCATGCGGTGGGTTCCTTCACCGCCGCCAGCACGGCGGTCTCGAGTTCGGTGGCGGCGCGGTCGAGGTCGAGATCGGGCGCGGTGATCCACTCCCCGATCACGGCGTCGAGCGCGCCGTTGATGGTCAACGCCAGCACGCGGGCGTCGAACGGGCGGAAGACCCCGGACCGCTGGCCCTGCTCGAGGATGCCCGCGACCGCCTGGCGGCGGCTCGGGTCGCCCGCGAGCTCGGGCGTGCGCGTGAGGCCTTCCACCAGCACGCGCACGTGCGCCGGGTGATCGCGCATGTGTTCGATCGTGGCACGCAGGTACGCGACCAGCATTCCCTCCGGACCGTCGGCGGCGTCGATCCGGGCCCCGACCGCGGCGACGTAGGCGTCGAGCACGTGCCGCATCGTGGCGTCGAGCACGGCGTCCTTGGACGCGAAGTGGTAGAGGACGGCGGCCTTCGAGATCCCCGCCCGCGCGGCGATGGCCGACAGCGACGCGGCGGCGGCGCCGCGCTCGGCGACCAGCTCGATGGTGCGCTCGACGATCTGGCGGCGGCGGGCCTCCTCGGTGAACGTGCGCCTGCGGGGCTCAGACATCGCGCGCCCCCACCCGCCACACCGCCACCGCGGTGCCGACCGCGACCCACGCGACGAGCGACAGCAGGCCCGCCGCCGGGCCCAGGTGCTCGCCGACCCCGGAGACCCCGTGCAGCGCAGCACCCGGCCACACCGGCGCGAGGGCGGCGAGCCCGGGGATCCACGAGGTGACCGTCGGCAGCGCGAGCACGGCGAGCGCCACGACCACCCCGCCGCCCGTGCTGCGCAGGACGAGCGCGGCCGCGAGCGCGAGGAGGGCGTAGCACACCGGGCCGAGGGCCGAGCCCGCCGCGAGCTGCAGCAACGGCCCGTCCACCGGCGCGGGTGGCGCCCCGGCCCCGAGCAGCACCAGCTGCGCGACGAGCGGGCACAGCACCGCCGCCGCGACGCCGACGGCCGCCGCGACCGAGGCCGTGACCACCGCCTTCGCCAGCACCACGCGGCCGCGGCGGGGCGTCACCAGGAACGTCGGCTGGGCCAGGCCGGTGGCGTACTCCGAGCCCCCGACCGACGCCCCCAGCACCATCGCGACGATCGCGGCGGCGTCGACGCCGAGCAGGGCCGCACCGAGCACCTCGGCGGGCGGGACGTCCGTGACCGCACGCCCCTGCGTGACCGGGAGGCTCACGACGAGCAGCAACGCCACCAGCGGCGCGGCCGTCACCGCCGCGGCGGCGAGCCCCGGCAGCGACCGCACCGTGGCGAACTTCGTCCACTCGGCCCGGATCACGGCGCACCTGCCCGGGTGAGCGCCAGGTACGCCTCCTCGAGCCCGTCCCGCCGCTCCACGAGCTCGTGCAGGGCGACCCGGTGTTCGAGCGCGAGCTCGCCGACCTGGTGCGCCGGCACGCCGCGGACCTCCAGCCCGCCCTCGACCGCTGTGACCTCCGCACCCGCGGCGCGCAGGGCCGCGACGAGCCCGGCGTCGGCCGGGCGCACCCGCACCGCTGCCGCCCGCCCGACCTCGAACTCGTCGACCAGCCTGCCGCGGGCGATCACGACGACGCGCTGGGCGACCTGCTCCATCTCGTGCAGGAGATGGCTCGACACGAACACGGTGCGCCCCTCGTGGGCGAGGTCGCGCAGGAGCGTGCGCAGCCACCGGATGCCCTCGGGGTCGAGCCCGTTCAGCGGTTCGTCGAGCAGCAGGACGCCCGGGTCCCCGAGCAGCGCACCGGCGATGCCGACCCGCTGGCGCATGCCGAGCGAGAACGTGCCGACCCGCCGGTCGGCGACGTGCGCCACCCCGACGAGCTCGAGCACCTCCTCGACGCGCGACCGCCGGATGCCGGCGGCGTCGGCCATCCACCGCAGGTGCGCCCGCGCGCTGCGCCCCGGGTGCATGCACCGCGGGTCGAGCAGCGCCCCGACCTCCCGCACGGGCGAGGGCAGGTCGCGGTAGGCGCGGCCGGCGACGGTGACCGACCCGGCCGTCGGTGCGTCGAGGCCGAGCGTCATCCGCATGGTCGTGGACTTGCCCGCGCCGTTGGCGCCGAGGAAACCGGTGACGGCGCCGGGCCCGACGTCGAACGACAGGTCGTCGACGGCGAGCACGGCGCCGTAGCGCTTGGTCAACCCCCGGGCGCGGATCACGCACCCGACACTAGCTGACCGCTCGGTAAGTTGTCTAACCGATCGGTCAGTCGCCGGTGTAGAGGATCGCGTCCACCTCGATGTCGAACCCGGCGAGGGCCACCGGGATGGTGGTCCGGACCGGCGCGTTCTCGGGGCCGAAGAACTCGGCGAAGATCTCGTTCATCGCCGCGAAGTCGTCGAAGTCGCGCAGGTAGACGCCGACGCGCACGGCGTCGGACAGCGACGCGCCCGCCGCCTCGGCCGCCTTCTGCAGGTTGGTGAAGGCCTGGCGGGCCTGCTCCTCGAACGAGCCGCGGACCGGCGTGCCGTCCGGCCGGGTCGGGACCGCCCCGGCGAGGTAGACGTGGTCCCCGGCGACGACCGCCTGCGAGTACGGCCCACCGGGCGGGGCCGCCTCCGGGGTGCTGACAGCGCGCTTGGCCATGGATCCTCCGATTTCGGGGTTCGGGTGACGGAGCGGTCAGAAGTAGGTGCGCACCGCGCCGACCACGGTGTCGGCGTCGTCGAGGACGGGCACCAGCGGCCACTTCTCGAAGGCGGTGCACGGGTGGGACAGGCCGAAGGCGACGACGTCGCCCACGGCGAGCTCGCCTGCGTGCCGGACGAAGGCGTGCTGGTCGTTGAGCTTGTCGACGGTGCAGCCGTCGAGCGGGCCGCGCGGGCCGCGCAGCGGGGTCGGCAGGTCGACGTCGTAGGGGGCGTCGCGCTTGCCGAACCCGCAGATCGCAAGCCCCGGCTCGGGGGTGGAGAGCACGTACGCCCACAGCTCCATCGCCGGCCGCAGGTCGAACGGGGCGGCGCGGGCCAGGAGGCCGTGGTCGTGGGTGAGGTAGCCGCCGGAACGGACCACCTTGCGCACCGACCGCGAGAGCGGCGGCAGGTCCTGCCACGCGGCGACGACGCGGTCGGGGTAGGCCGACCCGCCCGCGGTGAGCACGAGCTCGGCGCGGTCCCCGGCCAGCCGGTCGACGTCGACGAGCAGGGCGGCGAGGTCGGCGGCGAACCGGTCGACCTGCGCCAGCGACCGTTCCGCGCGGTCCTGCGGGTAGACGCCCTCGAAGCACTCCACGCCGGCCAGCTCGAGGCCGGGCGCCTCGGCGACGCGCCGGGCGACGGCGAGCGCCTCCTCGCGGGTGCGGGCGCCCGCCCGGCCGCCGGGGACGCCGAGCTCGACGAGCACGGGCAGGGTCCGCCCGGCGTCCGCGAACGCCGCGGACATGCGGTCGACGCCCGCGGCCCCGTCGGCGAGGACGTAGACCTCGAAGCCCGGATCGGCGGCGGCGAGCCAGCGCAGGCCGACCGGGTCGACGACCTCGTTGGCGAGCAGGACCCGGGGCACGCCCCAGCGGTGCATGAGCCGCGCCTGCGCCACGGTGGCAGCGGTGATGGCCCATGCGCCCGCATCGAGCTGCTCGGCGACGAGCTGCGGGCTCATCGTCGTCTTGCCGTGGGGCGCGTGGTCGACGCCGACCTCGGTGCACCAGCGGGCGAACAGCGCCAGGTTGTGGTCCAGCGCGGAGCGGCGCAGCGTCAGCGTCGGCAGCAGCAGGTCGGTGACGTGCCAGCCGATGCCGCCGACGTCGCCGACGGTGCCGTCGTGGTCGGGCAGGTTGCGCAGATGCGGGCCGAGGGGTTCGGCGGCGCTGCGCTCGACTCCGGGGATGCTCATCGGGTGACGATCCTCCCGGGTGCCGTCTCGCGGCACGCCAGCGTGGTGGCGAACGTGATCAGGCCGACCGCCATCCAGTAGAGCGAGACCGGCCACGTCGCCCCGCCGGCCCACGCGACCAGCCCGGTGGCGACGAACGGCGCCAGCCCGCCCGCGACGACGGCGGAGAACTGGTAGCCGATGGATATGCCGGAGTAGCGCACCTTCGTGCCGAAGAGCTCGGAGAACAGGGCCGGCTGCGTGGCGAACAGCGCACCGTTGGCGATCGCATAGCCCAGCACCCACGCGAGCAGGATCAGCGGCACGTTCTTCGTCTCCACGAGCGCGAAGAACGGGAAGGCGATCGCGACGTGCAACCCGGCGCCGAGCAGGTAGACCGGCTTGCGGCCGATGCGGTCGGACAGGGCGCCGTACAGCGGCGTCACGATGAACTGCACGGCGGCCGCGAGCATGTTGGCGAGCAGGCCGAGGCTCGCGGCGAGGCCGAGGTTGTTCGTGGCGTAGGAGAGCGCGAAGACCGACACGAGGTAGCCGCAGACGTTCTCGGCCACCCGCATCCCGATCACCAGCAGGATCGAGCGCCACTCGGTGCGCACCGCGTCGACCACTGGCCGCTTCGCGATCTCGTCGGACGCCTTGACCCGCTCGAACTCCGGTGACTCCGGGATGCGCAGCCGGATGAAGATCCCCACGAAGATGAGCAGGAACGACACGAGGAAGGGCACCCGCCACCCCCACGCGTGGAACTGCTCGTCCCCCAGCGCCTCGCTCATCCCGTACATCAGCCCGGTGGCGAGGATCAGCGCCGCCGAGGAGGCCATCTGCGGCCACGCCCCGTAGAAGCCGCGCCTGCGCGGCGGCGCGTGCTCGGTGAGCATCAGCACGGCGCCGCCCCACTCGCCGCCCGCGGCGACGCCCTGCAGCAGCCGCAGCACGACGAGCAGCATCGGGGCCCACACCCCGATGGCCGCGTAGGTGGGCAGCAGGCCGATCAGGAACGTGGCCGTGCCCATCAGGAAGAGGGTGGCGACGAGGGCCGCCTTCCGACCGACCCGGTCGCCGAGGTGCCCGAAGATCACGCCGCCGATCGGGCGCGCGCCGAACCCGACGGCGAACGTCGCGAAGGCGGCCAGCGTGCCGACCAGCGGGTCCTCGGACGGGAAGAAGGCCTGGCCGAACACCAGCGCCGCGGCCTGGCCGTACAGGAAGAAGTCGTACCACTCGATCATCGCGCCGATGAAGCTCGAGAAGCCGACGCGGCGCAGGGTGCCGTGGTGCACGGACCCGGTCTCGGTGTGGGCCATCCGGAGCAGTGTGGGAGGCCGTTTGACAGCAAGTCAAGGTGGTGAACAAAATTTCTCGATGAACTCACCGCGCGAGCTGCTGGCGACGCTGGAGCCGATCATGAAGGCGGTCGCGGCAGCCGTCGGCCCGCACTGCGAGGTCGTGCTGCACGACCTGTCGAACCGCGACGTGGAGCGCACGATCGTCGCGATCGAGAACGGGCACGTCACCGGGCGCGCGGTGGGCGGGCCGTCCACCAACCGCGGCCTCGAGCTGCTGCGCCGCGAGGCCGAGGACCACAACGAGTTCGGCTACAAGGGCCGCACCGCCGACGGCCGCGAGCTGCGCTCGTCCTCGGTCTACTTCCGCGACGACGACGGGCGCGTGATCGCCGCGCTCTGCATCAACGTCGACCTCACCCCGCTGCAGGCGGCGCGCGCGGCGCTCGACGCGGCGCTGCGCCCGACCGTCGAGGACACCCCCGCCCGCGACGAGGAGGTCTTCGCCTCCGACATCAGCGAGGTGCTCGACCGGCTCATCGACGCCGCGATCGCGCAGACCGGCAAGACCGTCGCGCTCATGGACCGCGACGACCGCATCGCCGTGGTGCGGTTCCTCGACGAGCGCGGCGCGTTCTTCGTCAAGCGCGCGGTGGACCGGGTGGCGCGGCGGCTGAACATCTCCCGGGTGACCGCCTACAACTACCTGGAGCAGATCCGCGCCGCGTCGTGATCACTCCCGTGGGGTGCTCGCCCTCACCACCGCCTCCGCCACGGCGGGCGCGACCTGGGCGTCGAAGACCGACGGGACGATGAAGTCGGCCGCGAGCTGGTCGGGGGCGACGCAGTCGGCGATCGCCCTCGCCGCGGCGAGCATCGCCCCGTCGGTGACCTCCCGCGCGCCCGAATCGAGCAGCCCGCGGAAGAAGCCGGGGAACGCGAGCACGTTGTTGATCTGGTTCGGGAAGTCCGACCGGCCCGTCGCCACGACCGCGGCGTGCCGGGCCGCGGCGAACGGATCCACCTCGGGGACCGGGTTGGCCAGCGCGAACACGATCGCGTCGGCGGCCATCGTCGCGATGTCCTCGCCGGTCAACAGGTCGGGGGCCGACACCCCGATGAAGACGTCGGCGCCGCGCAGCGCGTCGGCGAGGGTGCCCCGCACACCCCGCGGGTTGGTGTGCTCGACGATCCAGCGGCGGAACTCGTCCGCGCCCGCGTCCTCGGGCCGCAGCACGCCGCGCCGCCCGCACGCCACGATGTCCTCGAACCCCTGGCTGCGCAGCAGCCGCACGATCGCGTGCCCGGCCGCGCCGACCCCGCTCAGCACCACGCGTACCTGCTGCAAGGACTTGCCGACGATCCGCAGCGCGTTGGTGAGGGCGGCGAGGACGACGATGGCGGTGCCGTGCTGGTCGTCGTGGAACACCGGGATGTCGAGCAGCTCCCGCAGCCTGCGCTCGACCTCGAAGCACCGCGGCGCCGCGATGTCCTCCAGGTTGATCCCGCCGTAGACCGTCGCCAGGTTCCGCACGATCTCGACGATCGTGTCGACGTCCTGGCTCTCGATGCACACCGGCCACGCGTCGACGCCCGCGAACTGCTTGAACAGCGCCGCCTTGCCCTCCATCACCGGCAGCGCCGCGGCCGGGCCGATGTTGCCGAGGCCGAGCACCGCCGACCCGTCGGTGACCACGGCGACCGTGTTGCGCTTGATGGTCAGCCTGCGCACGTCGTCGGGGTTGTCGGCGATGGCCCGGCAGACCCGGGCGACGCCGGGCGTGTAGGCGCGCGAGAGGTCGTCGCGGTGCTTGAGCGGCACCTTCGGCGTGACCTCGATCTTGCCGCCGAGGTGGAGCAGGAACGTCCGGTCACTCACCTTGTGGATCGCGACCCCGGGCAGCGCGGAGATCGCCTCGCAGATCCGGTCGGCGTGCGCGGTGTCGATCGCGTCGCAGCTCACGTCGACCACCAGCTCGCCGGCCGTCGAACCGCCGACGTCCAGCGCGGTCAACGACCCGCCTGCCGCCGAGACGGCCGCCGCGATGTCGGCCGCACCACCGGCACCCTTCTTCACGTGCGCGCGGACGGTGATCGAATAACCGGGGCTCGTCGCAGCCATGGGCCAACTGTTCACCGGCTCGACGCGTGAGGCCAGCCCGGAGTTCCGCCGCCGGGGATACGGTCCAGTGGTGATCGCCCGGGGACAAGCCGCGGCGGGCGAGCCGCTAAGCTGAAGAGGCGGTTTCCGATAACCGCATGCGCCCTCGTAGCTCAGCTGGATAGAGCAAGAGCCTTCTAATCTCTTGGTCGCAGGTTCGAATCCTGCCGGGGGCACTCCGCGCACTCGATGATCAACTTCTTCCCGTCGCCCGCGCGGAGCCGCCAGGGAGCCGACGGCTTCCCCACCCTGGCACCACGACCTCCGCCGGTGCGCACCGCAGGCGTGGCCGAGGCCCTGCCGATGCCTGCTGCCCGCGAGCTGGACCGGCGTCGACCCGAGCGTGGTGCTGCGCGACGACGCGTCGGTATCGCACGGCCGAGACCCGACTCGGCGGCGCGGCGCCGCGCGCGTTCGGCCGGGACGTGCCCCCGGCCGCGAGTCGATCGGCGCACGCACATGCCCGCGCTGTCCGGGCGGTTCCTCATCGACTTCGCCGACACGAACCGTCGAAAGCGGTTATGAGGACGCGAGTTTCCGACAGTCCCGGCCGTGAATCGCAGCGGCGTGAGCCGTCCGCGCCGGTCGGCTCAGACGACGGCGTTCCTCCGTGCGGCCTCGCGGAACCAGTCGGCGCTCAGCTTGGGGGTCCGCTCCAGGGTGTCGAAATCCACGTAGATCATCCCGAACCGCTCACCGAAGCCGTCCATCCACTCGAAGTTGTCCTGCGCGGACCAGTGGAAGTAGCCGTGCACGGGAACGCCGTCGGCGGTGGCCCGCTGGAGTTGACCGAGGCAGGCGCGCAGGAACATCACGCGGTCCGAGTCGTGGACGCGGCCGTCGTCGGCGACGACGTCGGAGGCGCTGCAACCGTTCTCGGTGATGAAGATGGACTCGGCAGCCCAGATCGACTGCATCTGGCGAGGGGCCCAGTAGAGGACCTCGGGGTCGAAGACGTGCCAGCTCGAGTGCATCTTCGGGTGGGAGGCGTTGATCGGGATGTCGTGGTAGCCGGGTGGCTCGTCGGCCGGTTCGACGTACCAGCCGGGCTTGTAGACGTTGATGCCGACGAAGTCCAAGGGCGAGGCGATGACCTGCAGCTCGTCCTCGGTGAACCTCGGAGTCCGCCCGCCGGCCGAGGCGAGGTACTCGTCGGTGTAGCGGCCCTCCAACAGCACGGTCATGAAGCCGGCGTTCCGGTCGCGGGTGGCGGCTTCGGCGGCCCTGACGTGTTCGGGGATGTCCAGGATCGGGACGGCCACGCGGACGTTCTCCGCGAACCCGACCTTCGTGCCGGCCGGTGCCTGGGCGCGGATCGCCTGGACGGCGAGGCCGTGGCCGAGGACGGCGTGGTGGCGCACCTGCTTGAGCTCCGCGTCGGAAAGGGCGAGCCCGGGGGCGGCGCCGAGGTGCACGGTCCTCCCGCCCCCGACCGGCACGTCGACCCCTCGGTAGCCGCCTTCGACGAAGGAGGCGAACTCGTTGATCGTGAAGTAGTGCTTCACGCGGTCGCCGAGCTGCCCGGCGACGTAGCCGGCGTAGTCGGCGAACGCCTGCGCTGTTTCCCGGCCCTGCCACCCGCCGTAGGTGTCCTGCAGCGCCTGGGGCAGGTCCCAGTGGTACAGCGTGGCGAACGGTTCGATGCCCGCGTCGAGGAGCTCGTCGACCAGCCGGTGGTAGAAGTCCAGGCCGAGCGGGTTCGGCCTGCCGGTCCCGTCGGGGAAGATCCGCGGCCAGGCGATCGAGAACCGGTACGCGTTCGCGTTGAGCCTCCTCATCAAGGCGACGTCCTCGACGTAGCGGTGGTAGTGGTCGTTGGCGACGTCCCCGTTGTCGTCGTTCCTCACGTTGCCGGGCGTGTGGGCGTACGTGTCCCAGATCGAGGGGCCCTTGCCGTCCTCGTCCCAGGCTCCCTCGACCTGGTAGGCGGACGTGGCGACCCCCCACGTGAACCCGTCGGGGAACCTGCGGTCGGCGCTCATGGTGGACCTCGGTGTCCGTTGCTGCCGGTGATCTGACGGTCGGGAGCCGGGCGCGCGAACCGCCCGGCTGCCCGGCAGGCTCGTCAGGATGGCCCTGGGCGACGGCCTCAGCAACCCTCGGGCTGCCGGTCTGCGACCGGTCGTCGGGCCACGAGGCTCGTGTACACGATCTGCCCGAAGAACGAGCCGCCCTCGACCCGGCGTCGAGCCTCGGCCTTCAACGCCCCCGCGAGCTCCGGCCCGATCCGACCCGTTGCCTGCAGCATGTCCGCACCCCGGTCGATCACGGTGAGGAGGTACTCCGCCCCGCTGGTCTCGACGTACCCGTGACCGGCGTAGCGGGTGATGTCGAGCCCCTGGTCACGCACGATCCGCGGGAGGCGGCGCATGAGCCAACCGTCGGTGACCGAGCCGGTCACCATCGCGTCGACGCACGTCTGCAGCGGGTCGTGTTCGCCCAGCGCGACCGTGGTCGTCGAGTAGTTGCCGTCGAACACCGCGAGCGTGCCGTCCGGGCGCAGCACCCGGGCGGCCTCGGCCACGGCGCTCTCGGCGTCCGGCACGTGGCTGAGGGTCGAGTCGAGGACCACGACCTCGAAGGACGCGTCCGGGAACGGCAGCGCGGTCGCGTCCCCTTCCTCGAACGCCACGTTCGGCAGCGCGGCGCACAGGGTCCGTGCCCGGCCCAACAGGGACGGCGCGAGGTCGACCCCGACCACGGAGTCCACGTTCGGCCAGCGGGCCAGCCGACGGGTCAGCACCCCCGTTCCGCAGCCCACGTCCAGCACCCGCGCACGGGCCGGGAACCCGATGTCGGTCAGGAGCGCGTCGCGCATCCGTTGCTGCTGGGCGTCGGCGCCCCGGGTCTCCAGCACGTCGGCGAGCCGTTCCTGGGTCGCCGTGTCCAGGTTGCTGACCATCGACCACACGTCAGGCACCTGGCCCACCCCCTTCCACCGCGTTCGGAGCGGGCATCGGGATCGTCGACCGGCTCCCGGCATCCCGGGGGCCGCCTCACATCGCGTCAGTCGCCGCCGGTATCCCCGGCCGGTCCCTTGGGGCGCACGCGCCCCTCACCACGGCACGACGGGCACCTGCCGGGGCCGAGCACGGTCCGGCTCCGTCCGTCGACGACGGCACCGCGGGGGACCTCGCCCTCGCCCTGCCCGTCGCAGTCCCGGCAGACCGCGGTCTCCGCCATCGCCCACACGCCCTTCCGGCGACGACGGTCCCACACGGGGCGGGGCAGCACCGAACCGGGGACACCCCGGGCGTGGGTCGTCTGCAGAACGCCGACCCGCCCCGGCCGATCCGACGGCGCGGGGCGGGTGCGCGGCCTCGTGCCGCGCGGGGGCCGCAGCGCCGCCTGTCACGGGTGGGGACGGCTACGCCGTGGCCGCCTTC
>NZ_DATGOP010000077.1:0-7847 GCF_035305885.1 Pseudonocardia sp. | reverse complement strand
TGGCGCGTCAGCGCAGCACCCGGTACCGCAGGTGCGTGACGTCGCGGCCGGGCAGCACCCGGACCGGTTCGAGCTCGACGTGCTCCGGGCCGAGGCCGTCGAACAGGCGCCGCCCGTCCCCGAGCAGCACCTGCACGAGCTGGATGGCGATCTCGTCGAGCTGCCCGGCCCGCAGCAGCGCCTGGGCGGCGCCCGCGCCGTGCACCAGGACGTCGCGGCCACCCGCCGCGGCCCGGGCCCGCTCGGCGCACTCGTCGACGTCGGTGACGAAGCGGGCGCTGCCCGGCGGGACGTCGTCCTCGTCCACGTGGTGGGTGAGCACGAAGATCGGCACGCCGTCGTGGTGGTCGCCCTGCCACCGCCCGGCCAGCTCGAACGTGCGCCTGCCGGAGATCACGGCGCGGGTGGCGAGCGCCTCGCGGTACACCTGCCCGTTGGGGCCGTCGGAGCCGCGGTCGTCGAGCCAGTTGAACAGCCGCCCGCCCGCGCGGCCGAGCTCCTGGCCGGGGCGGTCGTCGGGGCCTGCGATGAAGCCGTCGAGGGACATGGCCATGTAGAGCACGAGCCGGGACACGATCACCCCTCGGCGAAGTCGAACGAGACCCAGCGGGTCGGGCGCGCGGTGAACACGACGAGCCGGGACGCGGGGTGGGCGAGCTCGGCGTCGACCATCCCGGCCGCGGCGTCGGGCGGCAGGTAGCGCTCGACGATCCGCAGCATCTGCTCGCGCGTCGGGGGCTGGTCGTCGCCGACGACGCGGCACTCGACGGAGACGTACTTCCAGGGCGGGTCGTGCTTCTGGACGGTGATGGTCAGCGCGCCGGCCCGCCGGACGAGGCCCGTCTTGCGGGCGGGGCGGCCCTGTGTGGCCGTGAAGAACGACACCTCGCCGCCGGGCGCGTAGTGGTACCAGATCGGCACGGCGAGGGGCGGGCGGCCGGGGTCGCGGTCCGGGTCGGCGGCGACGCTCACCACGGCGATGTGGGGCTCGGCGAGGAAGCGTTCGCGTTCGTCGGGGGTCAGGGGGCCGGGCATGGTTCCTCCAGTCGGGTGGACAGGACCGCGTCGGGATCGGTGGCGCTGCGGATCCGCCGCAGCCGGTCGTGGTGGGGGCCGTGGTACGCCGCGGCGGGGAGCGCGCGGTCGGGGTCGGGGAAGTTCGGGTAGACGCCGCCGGTGCCGAACGGGGCGATCGCCGCCCACGAGCGGTGCAGCCCGCGCGGGACACCCCCCGAGGTGACGACCGCGACCTCGGCCAGGTAGGCCTCGGCGCGGTGGGCGAACGCCGTGGCGTCGGGCGGCACGCGGTTGTAGGCGCCGCCCCACGGGGTGAACGCGACCTCGTGCCGTTCGCCGGGCACCCGGCGGGCCACGACGGCGTGCGCGAGCGCGGCCGCCGCGTCCGCGGGCAGCGGGCGGCGGAAGAAGCCCGAGCGGCCGTACCGGACGCCCGGCTGGTCGGCCCCGCTGCCGCCCAGCCCGGCCAGCGACCGCTTCGCCTCCCGGTACGAGCCGGGCGCGGACGTCGCCCGCGTCGGTTCGGCGCCCGCGCGGCGGACGAACTCGTCCAGCAGGGGGACGGGGTCGCCGTCGAGCACCGTCCCGACGAGCGCCACCTCCACGGGCCGGTCGGGCTCGGCGGGCGCGACGAGGCGCAGGGTCGCGGTGAGCTCGTCGGCCGCGGTGGGGGCCCAGCCCGGCCACGCCGCGACGACCGCCGCAGCGGCCGGTGCGGGCCACGCCAGGTGGAACACGGTGGTCGGGGGTGCCGGGACCGGGTGGAACCGCAGCGCGGTGACGACCGCGGTGCCCGGCCCGCCGCCGCGCAGGGCCCAGAACAGGTCCGGTTCGCGACGGGCGTCGCAGTCGACCACCCGCCCGTCGCCGCACACGACCCGCGCACCGGCGAGGTGGTCGCAGGTGAGCCCGTACCGGCGACCGAGCGCCCCGAAGCCGCCGCCGAGGGTGAGCCCGGCGATCCCGACGGTCGGGCCGCACCCGGCGGGGATGGTCAGCCCGTGCGCGGCGAGCGCGTCGTAGAGCGGCCCGAGCCGGGTGCCCCCGCCGACCACGGCCTGCCCGTCGGCGACGGTGACGGCGTCCATCGGGGAGACGTCGAGGACGATCCCGGTGGTCGAGGAGCGTCCCGCGAAGCAGTGCCCGCCGCCGCGGACCGCCACGGGCAGCCGCAGGAGCCGGGCGACGGCGAGCGTCTCGACGACGTCGCAGGCGTCCGCGCAGCGCACGACCGCCCGGGGGCGGACGTGGTGGAAGCGGCCGATCGCGGGCCGGCGGGTGGTGTCGTAGCCCGGCGCCCCCGGCAGCACCACCTCGCCGGAGATCGTCCCCTGCAAGGCGGTGAGCTCGCGCTCGCTGCGGATCACCCGGGCACGCTACGAGGCGTCCGCGGCGGCGTTGTTGAACGTTCCGGCCAGCAGCGGGCCGTAGGACGCGGCGTGGTCGTGCCCGCAGGCGCAGGTGTCGGCGGCCTCGGCGAGGAACGACCGCGGGGTGGCGCCGGTCAGCCGCACGCACTCGCGGGTGAGGTGGGCCTGGTCGGCGTAACCGGCGTCGACGGCGAGGTCGGCCAGCGCGCCGGGGGAGCGCCCGGCGGCCATGGCCTGCTGCGCGCGGGCGAGGAACCCCTGGAAGCGCAACACCCGGTGCAGCGCCTTCGGGCCGAGGCCCACCGCGGCCAAGCAGCGCCGCCGCAGGGTGCGCTCCGAGGCGCCGAGGAGGCGGGGCAGGGCGGCCACGCCGGGGCCGCCGGGCATCAGGAGGCGAACGGCCGCGGTGACGAGCGGGTCCGGGTCGTCCTCCGCGGCGCGGCGGGCCAGTACCCCGTGCTGGAAGGTGGCGAGCGCCCGCTCGGGCGAGCCCGCGTCGCCCACCCGGTCGCCGAGCGCGGCGGCGGCCCGGCCCCACAGCGCGTCGACCGGCACGGACAGGTCCGTCAACTCGGACGCAGGCACCCCGAGCAGCGCCCGGGCCGCGCCGGGGCGCAGCCGCATCCCCACGACGGTGCTGCCGGGGACGAGGACCTCCAGGTGCGCCCCGGTCAGCGGGCCGAGGACGCGGGGTGGGCCGCCGACGGTGCACACGATCTCGGTGCCGCCGTGCGGCAGGTTCCGCTGCCGGTAGGCGGCCGCGTCCGGCGCGACCCGCTGGACCCACACCGTCGAGACGACGTCGGCGAGCGCGGGCACGGGCAGCCGCTCGACGTACCCCTGCTCCGCGGGTGGCATGGGCGAATCCTGCTCCCGGCCCGCGCGGCGGGCCAAGCCACCGCCGCGGCTCTGGCACGATCCGGGCCGTGGACGACGCGGTGCAGGCGGTGATCGACCGGGTCGGCGCGGCCGCGGCCCGGCACGACGCCGCGCAGGCCGACCGGCGCGACCGGTGGCGCGTGCTGGAGCCGGACGCGGGCCGGTTCCTGTGGTTCCTCGCGCAGGCCACCGGCGCCCGCGGCATCGTGGAGGTCGGCACGTCGCGGGGGGTGTCGACGCTCTGGCTCGCCGACGCCGCCCGCGCGACCGGCGGCCGGGTCACGAGCTTCGACACCGACGCCGCCGCCCAGCGCGACGCGGCGGCGAACCTCGCGGAGGCGGGGCTCGCCGAGCAGGTGGACCTGCGGCTCGGCGACGGCGGCGCGGGCCTCGCCGAGCTCGACGACGGCGCGGTCGACCTGCTGTTCCTCGACGCCGAGCGCACCGAGTACCCGTCGTGGTGGCCGCACCCGGTGCGCGTGCTGCGCCCGGGCGGGGTGCTCGTGGCCGACAACGCGTTGTCGCACCCCGACGAGATCGCGCCGCTGGAGCGGTTGCTGCGCCGCGACCTGCGCGCCGTGACGACGATCCCCGTGGGCAAGGGGGAGCTCGTCGCGGTGGCGGGCGAACGGGCGGTGTGACCAGGATCGACACCCGAATCGATTAAGACCCTGGCTCAGCCTTCGCGCCCGCGGCGACTAGGGTTGACGCCGGTTCCAGACACGCGAGAGCGGTGACAGGAGGCACGCACATGACCGTGCGGGTGGGCGTGAACGGGTTCGGCCGGATCGGCCGCAACTTCTGGCGGGCGGTGGACGCCCAGCGGGCGGCGGGTACCACCGACATCGAGATCGTCGCGGTGAACGACATCACCGACAACGCGACGCTGGCCGGGCTGCTCAAGTACGACTCGATCCTGGGCCGGCTGCCGTACGAGGTGACCCACACCGACGACGAGATCATCGTCGACGGCAAGGGCTTCAAGGGGCTCGCGGTCCGCGACCCGGCCGAGCTGCCGTGGAAGGACCTCGGTGTCGACGTCGTCATCGAGTCCACCGGGCTGTTCACCAAGCGCGAGGCGGCCGCCAAGCACCTGGAGGCCGGCGCGAAGAAGGTGATCATCTCGGCCCCGGCGACCGAGCCCGACCTCACCATCGTCATGGGCGTCAACCACGACGCGTACGACGGCTCGCAGTCGATCATCTCCAACGCGTCCTGCACCACCAACTGCCTCGCCCCGCTGGCGAAGGTGATCGACGACGCGTTCGGGATCGAGAAGGGTCTGATGACCACGATCCACGCCTACACGCAGGACCAGAACCTGCAGGACGGGCCGCACAAGGACAAGCGGCGCGCCCGCGCGGCCGCGCTGAACGTCGTGCCGACCTCCACCGGCGCCGCGAAGGCGATCGGGCTCGTGCTGCCGCACCTGAACGGCAAGCTCGACGGCTACTCGCTGCGCGTCCCGGTGCCCACCGGCTCGATCACCGACCTCACCGTGGACGTCCGCAAGGAGGTCACGGTCGAGGAGGTCAACGCGGCCTACAAGGCCGCGGCCGAGGAGGGCCCGCTGAAGGGCTACCTGCGCTACTCGGACGACCCGATCGTGTCGTCGGACATCGTCACCGACCCGGCGTCCTGCATCTACGACGCGCCGCTGACCAAGGTCATCGGCAACCAGGTCAAGGTGTTCGGCTGGTACGACAACGAGTGGGGCTACTCGAACCGGCTCGTCGACATCACCGCGCTGGTGGCCTCGAAGCTGTGAAGACGCTCGACGACCTGATCGCCGAGGGCGTGTCCGGGCGGACCGTGCTGGTCCGCTCGGACCTCAACGTCCCCCTCGACGGTTCGACGATCACCGACGACGGCCGCATCCGCGCCTCGGTGCCCACCCTGGCGAAGCTGCGGGAGGCGGGGGCGCGGGTCGTGGTCACCGCCCACCTGGGCCGGCCGAAGGGCGGGCCGGACCCGAAGTACTCGCTCGCGCCGGTGGCGGCGCGGCTCGGTGAGCTGCTCGGCACCGAGGTCGTCCTCGCCGGCCACGGCGAACAGGCGCGGGCCGCGGTCGGTGCGCTGGCCGACGGCGGCGTCGTGCTGCTGGAGAACATCCGGTTCGACCCGCGCGAGACGTCCAAGGACGACGACGAGCGCGCCGCGTTCGCCCGCGAGCTCGCCGCGCTGGCCGGCTCCGACGGGGCCTTCGTCTCCGACGGGTTCGGGGTGGTGCACCGCAAGCAGGCCTCCGTCTACGACGTGGCGCAGCAGCTGCCCGCGTACGCGGGCGGGCTGGTGCTCGCCGAGGTCGAGGTGCTGCGCAAGCTCACCGGTGCCCCCGAGCGGCCCTACGCCGTGGTGCTCGGCGGCTCGAAGGTCTCCGACAAGCTGGCGGTGATCGAGGCGCTGCTGCCGAAGGTCGACGCCCTGCTCGTCGGCGGCGGGATGTGCTTCACGTTCCTCGCCGCCCAGGGCTACGGCGTCGGCGACTCGCTGCTGGAGCGCGACCAGATCGACACCTGCCGCACGCTGCTGGAGACCGGCAAGATCGTGCTGCCGACCGACGTCGTGGTGGCCGACGAGTTCTCCGCCGAGGCGAAGACGCAGACGGTCGCCGCCGACGCCATCCCGGACGGGTGGAAGGGCCTCGACATCGGCCCGGCGTCGGTCGCGGCGTTCGCCGAGGTGCTCTCGGGCGCGGCCACGGTGTTCTGGAACGGCCCGATGGGCGTGTTCGAGCTGGCGCCGTTCGCCGAGGGCACCCGCGGGGTGGCGCAGGCGATCGTCGACTCGGACGCCTTCAGCGTCGTGGGCGGCGGCGACTCGGCCGCCGCGGTGCGCGCGCTCGGCCTGCCCGAGGACGGGTTCTCGCACATCTCCACCGGCGGTGGCGCCTCGCTGGAGTACCTGGAGGGCAAGACCTTGCCCGGCATCGCCGTACTGGAGAGAAGCTGATGGCCGTCCGGAAGCCGCTCATCGCCGGCAACTGGAAGATGAACTGCAACCACCTCGAGGCCATCGCGCTGGTGCAGAAGATCGCCTTCGCGTTGCCGGAGAAGTACTACGACAAGGTCGAGGTGGCCGTCCTGCCGCCGTTCACCGACATCCGCTCGGTGCAGACGCTGATCGACGGCGACAAGCTGAAGCTCGTGCACGGGGCGCAGGACCTGTCGCCGCACGACTCCGGCGCCTACACCGGGGACGTCTCCGGGGCGATGCTCGCCAAGCTCGGCTGCCGCTACGTGGTGGTCGGGCACTCGGAGCGGCGCGAGTACCACGGCGAGGACGACGCGCTCGTCAACAAGAAGGTGCACGCGGCGATCCGGCACGGGATCGTGCCGATCCTGTGCGTCGGGGAGAACCTCGAGGTGCGCGAGGCGGCCGAGCACGTCGCGCACACCACCCGGCAGGTCACCGCGGCGCTGGAGAAGGTGCAGAGCCAGCACGCGCAGAACCTGGTGATCGCCTACGAGCCGGTGTGGGCGATCGGCACCGGGCGGGTCGCGAGCGCGGCGGACGCGCAGGAGGTGTGCGCGGCGATCCGCGGCGCCGTCTCCGCGAAGTACGGCGAGGCGATCGCCTCGAGCGTCCGCGTGCTCTACGGCGGCTCGGTGAAGGCGAAGAACGTCGGCGAGATCGTGGCCGAGCCCGATGTGGACGGCGCGCTCGTCGGCGGGGCCAGCCTGGACGCGGACGAGTTCGCGCAGCTCTGCGCGATCGCGGCGGGCGGCCCGTTGCCGTAGGAGATCCCGCAGCCGGGCCGTGGGTGGATGTGGGCGCGTCCACCCGCGGCCGGGCTGCGACGGCGGTCACGGTAGTCTTGCCGTTCCCGGCACAGCTGTCGGTGGAGCGCGCGAGCAACTCGGAATGAGGATCGGATGGAACTGGCCCTGCAGATCGTGCTGATCATCTCCAGCGTGCTGCTCGTGCTGCTCATCCTGCTGCACCGCGGCCGCGGGGGTGGCCTGTCGAGCCTGTTCGGCGGCGGGGTGCAGTCGAGCCTGTCCGGGTCGAGCGTGGTCGAGAAGAACCTCGACCGGCTCACGTTGTTCGTCGCTGCGATCTGGGTGATCGCGATCATCGGCACTGGACTGTTGGTTCGGGTCGGGGTCTGAAGGAGGCACGGGGATGTCCGGCGGCAACGCTATCCGCGGCACCCGAGTGGGGGCCGGTCCCATGGGGGAGTCCGAGCGGGGCGAGACGGCGCCACGCTCACGCATCCCGTACTTCTGCGCGAACGGTCACATCACCACGCCGTCGTTCGCCGTCGACGCGGACATCCCGGAGTCGTGGGACTGCCCGCGCTGCGGCCTGCCCGCCGGTCGGGAACGGGAGAACCCGCCCGCGCCGCCGCGCACCGAGCCGTACAAGACGCACCTCGCGTACGTGAAGGAGCGCCGCAGCGACGCGGACGGCGCGGCGATCCTCGAGGAGGCGCTCAACCGCCTCCGCGCCCAGCGCGAGCTGCAGTCCTAGCTAGCGGCTGAGCGCGGCCACCTGCTGGTCGAACGCCATCACCAGCTGCGCCGCGGTGGTGCCCTCCGGCACGGCCGAGGCGGCCACCGTCACGACGCGACCGTCGCG
>NZ_DATGOP010000076.1:0-72652 GCF_035305885.1 Pseudonocardia sp. | reverse complement strand
TGGACTTCCACGTCTCCGACACCTACTTCGTGGTGGCGCACTTCCACTACGTGCTGTTCGGCACGATCGTGTTCGCCACCTACGCCGGCATCTACTTCTGGTTCCCGAAGATGACCGGCCGGATGCTGGACGAGACGTGGGCCAAGGTCCACTTCTGGCTCACGTTCGTCGGGTTCCACCTGACGTTCCTGGTGCAGCACTGGCTGGGCAACGAGGGCTTCCCCCGCCGCTACGCCGACTACCTGCCCATCGACGGCTTCAACGCGCTGAACGCGATCTCCTCGATCGGGGCGTTCGTGCTGGGCGCGTCCACCCTGCCGTTCCTGTGGAACGTGTTCCGCAGCTACCGCTACGGCCGGGTGGTCACCGTCGACGACCCGTGGGGCTTCGGCAACTCGCTGGAGTGGGCGACGACGTGCCCGCCGCCGCGGCACAACTTCACCGAGCTGCCGCGGATCCGCTCCGAGCGGCCGGCGTTCGAGCTGCACTACCCGCACCTCGTCGAGCGCTTCCGCGCCGAGGCGCACCTCGGCCACGCCGACCCGGGTGAGCTGGTGTCGCAGAAGATCGGTGGGGAGACCCTGCCGAACGACGATCCGAAGTCGCGCTGACCGGGTCGATGTCACCGAGGGGCACGAGCGTCCTCATCACGGTCACGGGCCCGGACCGCCCGGGCGTGAGCTCCGTGCTCTTCGCGGCGCTCACCCGGCACGGGGTCGACCTCGTCGACGTCGAGCAGGTGGTGATCCGCGGGCGGCTCACCCTCGGGGTGGTCGTCGAGACCCACCACGACCCGGAGGGCCTCCAGGAAGCCGTCGAGCAGGCGATGGCGAGCATCGCCATGCAGGTGCACACCACGCTCGAGGTGCGCGACGACCCGGCGGTGCGCCGCCACTCGACGCACGTCGTCGTGGTGCTCGGCAGGCCGATCACGGCGAAGGCGTTCGGCGCCGTGGCGGCCGCGCTCGCCGACGTCGGTGCCAACATCGACTCGATCCGCCGCGTCGCCGACTACCCGGTCACCGGGCTGGAGCTGATGGTCTCGCCCGAGCCCGGCCGGGGGAGCGAGGACTACCCGCCCGGCACCCTGCGCGCGCGGCTCGTCGAGGTGGCCCGCACCGCGGGCGTCGACGTCGCCGTCGAGCGGGCCGGGCTCGCCCGGCGCAGCAAGCGGCTGATCGTCTTCGACGTCGACTCGACGCTCATCCAGGGCGAGGTCATCGAGATGCTCGCCGCGCACGCGGGCGCCGAGGCCGAGGTCAGGGCCGTCACCGAGGCGGCGATGCGGGGCGAGCTGGACTTCGCCGAGTCGCTGCGCCGCCGCGTCGCCGTGCTGGCCGGCCTGCCCGAGACCGTGCTCGACGAGGTGGCGGCGAAGCTGGAGCTCACCCCGGGCGCGCGCACCACGATCCGCACGCTCAAGCGGCTCGGCTACCGCTGCGGCGTCGTCTCCGGCGGGTTCACCCGGGTGATCCGGGGCCTGGTCGACGAGCTCGGGCTCGACTTCTGCGCCGCCAACGAGCTGGAGATCGTCGACGGCAGGCTCACCGGGAAGGTGGTCGGCGACATCGTCGACCGGCCGGGCAAGGCGGCGGCGCTGCGCCGGTTCGCCGACGGCTTCGGCATCCCGCTCGAGCAGTGCGTCGCCGTCGGCGACGGGGCCAACGACATCGACATGCTGACCACCGCGGGCCTCGGCGTCGCGTTCAACGCCAAGCCCGCGCTGCGCGAGGTCGCCGACACGGCGCTGTCGCACCCGTACCTCGACGTCGTGCTGTTCGTCCTCGGCATCACCCGCGACGAGGTCGAGCGGGCCGACGCCGCCGAGGGCGTGCTGCGCCGCGTCCCGATCCCGTGATCGAGGTCGCGGAAGCCGGGGCGCGCGGACGGCGTTGATGGCCGACGTGAACGCAGACTCCCCGCTCGTGGACGCCCCGCCCGTGCTGGCCCCGCTGGCGGCGCGCTACGCCGGTGGGCGCGAGCCGGTGTCGGACGGCGTCGTGCGCGCGATGCCGGTCATCCTGCGGCTGGAGCGCCCGCCCGCCGCCCGCACCCCGGTGCTGGAGGCCGCGGCCGCGGCGGCGCTCGCCGTCTGCCTCGACCCGCGCGCGCAGCCGGGCGGGGAGTGGCACGAGGCGGTCTCGATCTGGGTGGGCACCCAGATCCGCAAGATCGCCCGCCGCGCCCGTGGCGCGCACTGGGCGGCCGTGCAGGAGCTGCCCGGCGTGACCTGGGAGGTCGACGGCGCCGAGGCGCGGGCCCTGCTGCCCGGCCCGGTGGACGAGGTGCCCCGCGTGGTGTCGCGGCTGCAGATCGGCGGCACCGACCTGCCGCCCGACGACCCGCCCCCGCCCCCGGCGGACGCCCCGGTGATCTGGCTGAACGCCGCGCTGGAGCTCACCGTCGGGAAGGCCGCCGCGCAGGTCGGGCACGCCTCGATGCTCTACGCCGCCGCCCATGGCCTCGCGGAGGTGCCGCGCTTCGCGGTGCGCGACGCCGACCCGGAGCGGTGGGCGCGGCTGTGCGCCGCCGTCGAGCGCGGCGAGGCGGTCGCCGTCCGGGACGCGGGGTTCACCGAGGTGGCGCCGGGCACGATCACCTGCATCGCCGCGCCGGCCTGACCCCGCTCAACCCGCAACTCACGCACACCCAGCCCGCGACTCGCGTGCACGCACACCGCGACTCGCGGACGTCTTCGAGCTGCGTCAGTGACCCGCGAACACCGCGGAGTGGGTGCCGGTGAGCTCCTCGGAGACCTCCCACAGGCGCCGGGCGAGGTCGGGGTCGTTCCCCGGCGGGCGCACGGGGATGCGGGTGACCCGCATCGGGCCGCGGAACTCGGTGCGCGGCCCGACGAACGAGCCGCCCTCCAGCTCCGGCACGGTCGCGGCGTACAGGATCGGCAGCGCGGCGTCCTCGGGGGCGCGCGCCACCCGGGACGCGACCGGTGAGATGAGCCGGTCGAGCAGGTAGTGGCACCGGTCGGTGTTCATCGGGGTGCTGGCCATGCCCGGGTGGGCCAGCACGCTGCGGACCGGTGAGCAGGTCTCGCGCAGCCTGCGTTCGAGCTCCAGCGCGAACAGCACGTTGGCGAGCTTCGAGCGCGCGTAGGCGCGCATCGGCGAGTAGCGCCGCCCGCCGGTGAGGTGGTCGTCGCGGTCGAGGTCGAGCCTGCCGTACCGGTAGACGGTGGAGGTGACCGTGACGACGCGCGGCTCCCACCCGTGCCCGAGGGCGGGGAGCAGGAGCGTCGTGAGCGCGAAGTGCCCGAGGTGGTTGGTGGCGAACTGGCTCTCCCAGCCCTGGGCGGAGCGCCGCAGCGGGGTGCCCGCGATGCCCGCCACGTTGAGCAGCGCGTCGACCGGCTCAGCGGTGACGTCGGCGACGAAGGCCCGGACCGAGTCGAGGTCCATGAGGTCGAGCCGCAGCACGTCGACGGTGGCGGCACGGTGCTCGGCCAGCAGCGCCTCGCGGTGCCGGGCGGCCTTCCCCACGTCCCGGGCCGCCATCACCACCCGCGCCCCGCGCTTGGCCAGCTCGCGGGCGACGACGAGGCCGAGCCCGCTGCTCGCCCCGGTGACGACGACCCGGCGCCCCCTCTGGTCCGGGACGTCCCTCAGATCCCATGTGCTCACAGGATCCCCCCATCCTTGAGTGACTCAAGCGTTATGCTTGAGCTACTCAAGGAGGATGTCAAGCAGTTATTCTTCGGGCGTGTCCGGACCCCAGCCAGCTCAACCGCTCGTCGAGCAGGTGATGGTCCTGGCCATGGCGATCGTCCAGGAGATCAAGAGGGCCGTCCGCGAGCTCGGGTTCAGCGAGTCGGTCGCCCATCTGCTCTGGGAGCTCGACCCCGCGGCCGAACCGGTCCCGCTGCGCCAGCTCGCCGAACGGCTGCACTGCGACCCGTCCAACGTGACGTTGCTCAGCGACCAGCTGGAGCGCAGGGGCCTCGCCGAACGCAAGCCGCACCCCGCCGACGGGCGCGTCCGCACGCTCGTGCTCACCCGCGAGGGCGTCGCCGTGCGCCGGGCGCTGCTGGAGCGCGTGCAGGAACGCTCCCCGCTCGCCGCCCTCGACGACGCCCAGCAGTCCGAGATGCGCAAGCTGCTCGCGGTGGCGATGGCGGGACACCGGCGCGGCTGATCAGGCGCCGCGCAGCCGGCGCAGGGCGCCGTGCACCTTCTCCCGGTCGTCGGTGGTCCAGAACGGCGGCAGGCTCGCGCGCAGGAAGCCCCCGTAGCGCGCGGTGGCCAGGCGCGAGTCGAGGATCGCGACGACGCCGCGGTCGTCCATGCCGCGCAGCAGCCGCCCGGCCCCCTGGGCGAGCAGCAGCGCCGCGTGAGTGGCAGAGACCGCGAGGAAGCCGTTGCCGCCGCGGGCGTCGGTGGCCCGCTGCCGCGCGGCGACCAGCGGGTCGTCGGGGCGCGGGAACGGGATCCGGTCGATGATCACGCACGACAGCGACGGACCGGGCACGTCGACGCCCTGCCACAGCGAGAGCGTGCCGAACAGCGACGTGGCCTCGTCGGCGGCGAACTTCTCCACCAGCTGCATCGTGGAGTCGTCGCCCTGGCACAGGATCGGCGTGTCCAGCCGGCCGCGCATCGCCTCGGCGGCCTGCTTGGCCGCCCTCATCGACGAGAACAGCCCCAGCGTGCGCCCACCCGCGGCCTCGACGAGCCCCGCGATCTCGTCCAGGTACGACGGGGGCAGCCCGTCGCGCCCGGGTGGGGGAAGGCGCTTCGCGACGTAGAGGATGCCGCTCTTGGCGTGCGCGAACGGCGAGCCGACGTCGAGGCCCGACCACTTCGGGGCGTCCGGGTCCGGCACCGGGTCCGCCTTCTCGCCCTCACCCCTGCCGACCGCCTTCTCCGGGGGCAGGCCCCACTGCCGGGCCAGGGCGTCGAAGTTGCCGCCGAGCGCGAGCGTCGCCGACGTCAGCACCACGGTGGAGCGGCCGAAGAGCCGCTCCCGCAGCAGCCCGCCGACCGAGAGCGGCGCGGCGTGCAGCGACTTGTACCGCGCGCCGTCCGGGCCCTGCTCGGCGAGCCAGACGACGTCGTGCCGCTTGGCCGGGTCGGGCTCGTCGAACGCGCCGAGCAGCCGGACCGCGGTGTCGGCGACCTCGTCGAGCGCGGCCTGGGCGATCTTGCGGCCCGCGGCGAGCTCCGGGTCCTCCCTGCGGTCGGAGCCGAGCGCCTGCCGGCAGGAGGCTGCCGCGTCGCGCACCGCCGAGAGCGCACCAGCAGCGGCCCGCGGCAGCGCCTCCCAGCGCCCGGGCGGCAGGTCGTCGAGCACGAGGCCGAGGCCCTCGCCCGCCTCCGCGAGCCGGTCGGCGATCGCCTGGTCGATGAGCTTGCCCAGCCGCCGGGCGGCCCCGGTGACCATCCCGGCGGTGAGTTCTGCCGTGGCCACCCCGGTGACCCGGTCGACCAGCTCGTGGGCCTCGTCGACGACCACGACGTCGTGCTCGGGGAGCACCGGGCGCCCCTCGAGGGCGTCGATCGCGAGCAGGGCGTGGTTGGTGACGACGATGTCGGCCTTGCCCGCGACCGCGCGCGCCCGCTCCGCGAAGCAGTCCTCGCCGACCGGGCACTTGGCCACCCCGAGGCACTCGCGGGCGGTGACCGAGACCTGCCGCCACACCGAGTCGGGCACGCCGGGCACCAGCTCGTCGCGGTCGCCGGTCTCGGTGGTGTCGGCCCACTCGTGGATGCGCTTGACCGCCCGGCCCATCGCCGAGATCGCGAACGGGTCGAACAGCTCGTCGGCCGGGTCGGTGTCGTCGCCGCCGTGCAGCTTGTTCAGGCACAGGTAGTTGCGCCTGCCCTTGAGGATCGCGAACGTGGGCGCGCGGCCCAGCAGCGGCTTGAGGGCCTTGGCGAGCCGGGGGAGGTCGCGGTCGACGAGCTGGCGCTGCAGCGCGATGGTGGCCGTGGACACGACCACCGTGGAGCCCTTGCTCACCGCGTGGTGGATGGCGGGCACCAGGTACGCGAGCGACTTGCCGGTGCCCGTACCGGCCTGCACGGCCACGTGCTCACCGGTGACCAGCGCCCTGCGAACCGCCTGCGCCATCGCGTCCTGCCCCTCGCGGCGCGTGCCGCCGACGGCGGCGACGGCCGCTTCGAGCAGCTCCGCAACCCCGGGCAGTTCGGTTCCCTGCTGTTGAGTTGCGGTAGGCACCCGCCGAGGCTACCGGGCCGCCCCGACGTCACGGGGCCGAACGCCGGAAACGATCGTTGCGCGGTTCACACGTGATGAACAACCGGGTGTAACCCGCGGTCGGTCCCGCGGCGCCATCATGGGCGGAGTGACATCCACGCAAGTTCTGCTCCCCCCGACGGCATACCCCGTCCTGCTCGAGCACGAGGCCCGCTACAGCGACCTCGATCCGAGCCGCCGCATCGGCCGGGACGCGCTCGTGCGGTGGTTCGAAGACGCCCGGGTCGCCGTCGAGCGCACCCGCTTCGGCGCCGACCTGACCGGGCGCATGCGCCTGCTGCTCGCCTCCGTGCGCGTCGACGTGCTCGCCCCCCTCCGCGTCACGCGCAGCTACCGGATCGGGCTTGCCGTGACGCACATCGGCACGTCGTCGTTCGCCTACACCTACGGCGTCTTCGCCGACGACGAGTGCGTGGCCACCGGCGAGTCGGTCAGCGTGCACGCCACCGACGGCAGGCCGTCCCCGCTGCCCGCGCCCGTCCGTGCCGCCCTCGAGGAACTGCGGATCGACGGGCCGCGGGTCGAACGCCCCCGGCTCGACCCGGCCCGCCGGGTGCGCGAGGCCTACCCGTTCCGTCTCGACGTGCGCACCCGCTTCGGCGACCTGGACACCAACCGCCACGTCAACAACGTGCGGCTGGCCGGCTGGTACCTCGACGGGCTGGCCGAGCTGCACCTGGACGTGCTCGGCTACCCCACCGGCGGGCCGCTGGACGGCCTCGCGCCGAGCAGCCTGTCGGTGCAGTACCTCGACGAGGTGCGCTACCCGGGCATCTACCAGCTGCGGGTCGGTGTGGTGGACCTCGACGACACCACCGCCCGCTACGCCTGCGGCCTGTTCGACGGCCCGCGCTGCATCGGCCTCGCCGACGCCGTCGGCACCCACCGGGTGCTGGACGAGAACGGGGTGGTCGGCGACCTGGGCGCGCTGCTCGAACCGTTCCGGATGCGCGAGGTCTGACGAGGACGTGCGGGCCCGGGCGTCAGGCCACCTGCACGCCCGCGGCCCGCATCTCCTCGAGCGCCCGCTCGGTGGTCTCCTTCGCCACCCCGGCGCACAGGTGCAGCAGCACCCTGGTGGTGAAGCCGTTCCGCGCCGCGTCCAGGGCGGTGGCGCGCACGCAGTGGTCGGTGGCGATCCCGACGACGTCCACGGTGTCCACGTCGTGCTCGCGCAGCCAGTCGGCGAGGCCCTTGCCGCCCGGCTCGCTCCCCTCGAACCCCGAATAGGCCGCCGCGTGCTCGCCCTTGCTGAACACGGCCTCGATCGGGGCCACGTCCAGGTCGGGGTGGAACGAGGCGCCCGGGGTGCCCGCGCGGCAGTGCGGCGGCCAGCTCTTGACGAAGTCGGGGTTGGCCGAGAAGTGGTCCCCGGGGTCGATGTGGTGGTCGCGGGTGGCGACGACGTGGTCGTAGGGGGCGGTGCGCAGGTGGCCCGAGATCGCGGCGGCGACCGCGGCGCCACCCTCGACGGCGAGCGAGCCGCCTTCGCAGAAGTCGTTCTGCACGTCGACGACGATCAGGGCGCGCATCGGGTCACATCCCTTCGAAGACGGTCGGAATGGCCGGTTCCCCGCGGGAGAGCTTCAGCCCCTCCCACGGCACGGACACCAGCGCCGCGCGCAGGTGTTCGCGGGACTCCTCCAGTGTGGGCAGGTCCGGCACCCGCTCGCCGCCCCTGACCAGCGGCACCGGCAGCACGCGGTCGTGCGGCCCCAGCGCAGGCGGGTTGGCCGCGGGGTGCACGACCTCCTCGATGGCGGTGCCCGTCGGCTTGTAGCGGCGGAACGCCGACTTGCGCCCGCCCCGCGACTGCTTCGACTCGCTGCGCTTGGCCACCGGGCGCCCGTCGACCTCGACCAGCTTGTAGACCATCCCCGCGGTGGGCGCGCCGGAACCGGTGACCACCGACGTGCCGACCCCGTAGGAGTCGACCGGCTCGGCCCGCAGCGATGCGATCGCGTACTCGTCGAGGTCGCCGGAGAGCACGATCTTCGTGCGGGTCGCGCCGAGGGCGTCGAGCTGCTCGCGTGCCTGGCGGGCGAGCTCGCCGAGGTCGCCGGAGTCGATCCGGATCGCGCCGAGCCCCGTGCCCGCCGCCTCGACCGCGAGCTCGACGCCCCGGCGGATGTCGTAGGTGTCGACGAGCAGGGTGGTCTCCGGGCCGAGGGCCTTCACCTGGCTCGTGAACGCCGACAGCTCGTCGTCGTGCAGCAGCACCCACGCGTGCGCCGCCGTGCCCGCGGTCGGGATGCCGTGGCGCCGCTGCGCCTCCAGGTTGGAGGTGGAGGCGAACCCGGCCAGGTAGGTGGCCCGCGCGGCGGCCACCGCCGCGGCCTCGTGGGTGCGCCGCGAGCCCATCTCGATGATCGGGCGGCCCGCCGCCGCGGTGACCATCCGCGCCGCGGCCGACGCCACCGCGCTGTCGTGGTTGAGGATCGACAGCACGAGCGTCTCCAGCAGCACGGCGTCGACGAACGTGCCCGAGACGGTGAGGATCGGCGAGCCCGGGAAGTACAGCTCGCCCTCGGGGTAGCCGTCGATGTCGCCGGAGAAGCGGTACTCGGCCAGCCAGGCGAGCGTCGAGTCGTCCACGACGCCCTCGAGCATCGCGAGCTCCTGCTCGCCGAACCGGAACCGCTCGATCGCCTCGAGCAGCCGGCCGGTGCCCGCCACCACGCCGTAGCGGCGGCCCTCCGGGAGCCTGCGGGCGAACACCTCGAACACGCACCGCCTGCCGGCCGTGCCGTCGGCGAGCGCGGCAGCCGCCATGGTCAGTTCGTACCGGTCGGTGAACAGCGCGGTGGACACACCGGCCGACGACGGACTGCCAGTCATGGATCGAGAGCCTATGTGCCGTGCGCACCGAATGGAGGAGGTGTCACCATGGATGTATGGCCGCGCCGCTACCCGTACCCACTCGCCATGTGGAGCCGGACCTCTCCGAGGACACGACGGCCGACGTCCCGTGGCAGGCGATCGTCTGGAACGACCCGGTCAACCTGATGTCGTATGTCACGTACGTGTTCCAGAAGCTGTTCGGCTACCCGGAACCCAAGGCCACCGCGCTGATGCTCGACGTGCACCACAAGGGCAAGGCCGCGGTGTCGTCAGGGGACAAGGAGAAGATCGAAGCCGACGTCGCGAAGCTGCACGCCGCCGGTCTCTGGGCGACGATGCAGAAGGCATGAACGGTTGGAAGAAGTCGGGCCGCGGCGGCCGGACGCGCATCGCGGGCACCTTCGACCCGCAAGAGGCCGCGGTCCTGCGGGGTCTCGTGACCGAGATCCGGCAGATGCTCGCCGGGCGCGCCGCGGAGAACCCCGCCGACGAGCTGGCCGTCCTCACCGGGATGCGCACCGGCCCGTCCACGCGCCCCGACGACCGCGTGCTCGCCCGGCTGCTGCCCGACTTCTCCACCGACGACCCCGACCTCTCCGCGGGGATGCGCTCCCTGTACGAGCCCGAGCTGATCGAGGCGAAGGACAGCGCCGCGGCGCTCGTGCTCGACACCCTCCCCGAGGCCGGGGGGCGGGTCGAGCTCACGCCCGAGCAGGCCGACACGTGGCTCGCCGCCCTGAACGACGTGCGGCTCGCGCTGGGCACGGCCCTCGACGTGAGCGAGGACATGCCCGACGAGCTCCCCGCCGACGACCCGCGGGCCGCGCACCTCGGCGTCTACCACTGGCTGACCTTCGTGCAGGACTCGCTGGTGCAGACGCGCATGGCCATCCGCGGCTGAGCCCGCGCGGGGCAGCGCCACGAGCCGGCCGGTCAACGCACCGGTCGGAACCGGCCCCACAGCGTGAACCGGCTGCTCGGCAGGAACCCGAAGACCCGCTCGGCGCCGGGGCGGCTGTCGTCGCTGAACAGGGCGGCCGCCGGGAGGGCGGGCGCCGCCTGGAGGCGCGAGCGCACCATCGCCGACCGGCAGCCGCGGTGCGGGCCGCGGGCAGCGTGACCCCGAGCACGAGGACGAACACGCCGTGCGCCACGTGCCGGGCGCCCACGGTCACCGCGCGCCCGTCCAGGTAGCCGACCTCGAAGTGGGCTCGCCGCGGTGAGCAGGCGCTCGTCGAACAGCGCTGCGGGCGGCACGTCCGGGAAGGGGTAGCCCTCGACGATCACGCGTTCGGCGTCGCGGACGGCCGCGGCGTCGGCGAGCGGCGATGCGCGAGCCCCGGTGCAGCCCACCGCCGGGAGCGTGCGGGCGGGCGCAGGTGGAACGGCGGGGGCCCGAGCAGCTCCCGGCCCCCCGCGGTTGCAGGTGGGGGGCGGCCAGGCGCTCAGCAGGCCGACCCCCCTCGCCCGGCGCGGCCACCTGCGATCTCGTCGAGGAGGGCGCCGGCGGTTCCGGGTCCGGGGGCAGCGGGCGCAGCAGCGTCACCGCGTTGCCCAGCCCGGCGGGTCGGCCGAAGTCGGTCAGGACGAAGTCGGGTGGGCGCACGGTGCGCCCACCCAGCGCGGTGACCGCGGGCTCCCACGCCTCCGCGCGCGTGCAGACGAAGCGCCGCAGCACCGTGTCGTCCACCGGCGAGTCCGGTCCCCACCCGGTCTCCAGCACCCGTCCAGCGTGGCTGGCGGCGCGCCGGACGACGCCTCTTCGGACGGCTAGGTCCGGTCCGAATGGCCCAGGCTGCGGCCGGGGGCCACGCGGTCGCGCACGAGCTGCTTGAGCCGCGAGAGCTCGGGGAAGCCGCCCTCGGTGGCGCGGTCCCACAGCAGCTCGCCGTCGAGCCGCACCTGGAAGACCCCGCCGGTGCCGGGGACGAGCGCGACCTCGCCGAGATCGGCCGGGAACGTCGTGAGCAGCTCCTGCGCGGTCCAGCCGGCGCGGAGCAGCCAGCGGCACCGCGTGCAGTAGGTGATCTCGAGTCGCGGGGCGGGCACGCCGCGAGTCTGGCAGAGGTGTGAGCCGCGCCCGGGGATGTGCGCTCGCCCGCGGGAGGAACGTAGGCTGGGCGTGTGCTGGTGATCCGACGCGATCTCGTGGACGAGATCGTCGCCCACGCCCGCCGGGACCATCCCGACGAGGCGTGCGGTGTCATCGCCGGCCCCGAGGGATCGGACCGGCCGGAGCGGTTCATCCCGATGCTCAACGCCGCGCGTTCGCCCACGTTCTACGAGTTCGACTCCGGCGACCTGCTGCGGCTCTACCGCGACATGGAGGCCCGGGGCGAGGTGCCCGTGGTGATCTACCACTCGCACACGTCCACCGAGGCGTACCCGTCGCGCACCGACATCTCCTACGCCTCCGAGCCCGAGGCGCACTACGTGCTCGTGTCGACGCGCGAGCCCGACACCCATGAGTTCCGGTCGTTCCGGATCGTGGACGGCGTGGTCACCGAGGAAGACGTCGAGGTCGTGGAGAGTTACATGTTCTCGCACACGGGCGCAGACGACGTCCCGGACCACGCCTGACGCCCGTCACCGCCCGACCCACGACCGATCCACCTGGAGCATCAGCATGGCCGTCACCGTGTCCATCCCGACCATCCTGCGCACCCACACCGGCGGCGAGAAGACCGTCGAGGCCAAGGGGAGCACCGTCGCCGAGGTGATCGAGGACCTCGAGTCCCGCCACAGCGGCATCAAGGCGCGCCTGGTCAAGGACGGCAACCTGCACCGCTTCGTGAACATCTACGTCGACGACGAGGACGTGCGCTTCGCCGGCGGCCTCGAGGCCCCGGTGGGCGAGAACTCGACCGTCACGATCCTGCCCGCCGTCGCGGGTGGCATGCGCTGATCCCCAGCGCCCCCCAGGAGGCGACACATGGCCCGGTACGACTCGCTGCTGCAGGCGGTCGGTGACACCCCGTTGGTGGGCCTGCCGTCGCTCTCGCCCGCCCCGCACGTGCGGCTGTGGGCGAAGCTGGAGGACCGCAACCCCACCGGGTCCATCAAGGACCGCCCGGCCCTCGCGATGATCGAGAAGGCCGAGGCGGACGGGGTGCTCAAGCCGGGCTGCACGGTCCTGGAGCCGACCTCGGGCAACACCGGCATCTCGCTCGCGATGGCCTGCAAGCTCAAGGGCTACCAGCTGATCTGCGTGATGCCGGAGAACACCTCGCTCGAGCGCAGGCAGCTGCTGGAGATGTACGGCGCGCAGATCATCTTCTCGCCCGCGGCGGGCGGCTCCAACCAGGCCGTCGCGATGGCGAAGGAGCTGGCCGCGGAGCACCCGGACTGGGTCATGCTCTACCAGTACGGAAACCCGGCCAACGCCGAGGCCCACTACCGCACCACGGGCCCGGAGATCCTGCGCGACCTGCCGACCATCACCCACTTCGTCGCGGGGCTCGGCACCACCGGCACGCTCGTGGGCACCGGCCGCTACCTGCGGGAGCACAAGCCGGACGTCCAGATCGTGGCGGCCGAGCCCCGCTACGGCGAGCTCGTCTACGGGCTGCGCAACCTCGACGAGGGCTTCGTCCCCGAGCTGTACGACCCCGACGTGCTCACCGCCCGCTACTCGGTGGGCAGCCGCGACGCGCTGCGCCGCACCCGCCAGCTGGTGGAGCAGGAGGGCATCTTCGCGGGGATCTCCAGCGGCGGCATCCTGCACGCCGCGCTCGCCGTCGCGGAGAAGGCCGCCGGGGCGGGCGAGACCGCCGACATCGTGATCATCATCGCGGACGCGGGCTGGAAGTACCTGTCCACCGGCGCCTACGCGGGCGAGCTCGACGAGGCCGCCGAGCGCATCGAGGGCCACCTCTGGGCCTGAGGCGCCCGAACTCGTCCACCCACCGGGCCGGAAGGATGCGTAGCCTCGACGGCATGGTCGTCCCAGCCCCGCGCCGCACCGCCCGGGTGTTCCCCCGCAACCCGGTGGGCTCGGCCCTGTTCATGATCCTGTTCACGGCCGGGCTGTACGTCGTCGAGGCCTTCGACGCGGTCACCGGCGGCGCGCTCGACCAGCAGTACGGCATCGAGCCGCTCGAGGTCGACGGCCTCGACGGGGTGCTGTTCGCGCCGCTGCTGCACGGCAGCCTCGCCCACCTGCTGGGCAACACCGTGCCGTTCCTGGTGTTCGGGTTCCTCGCGATGGCGGGCGGGTTCCGGCAGTTCGTGGTGGTGACGGCCACGATCTGGATCCTGAGCGGCATCGGCGTGTGGCTCACCGGCGACATCGGCATGCCGCCGGGGGCCGAGTCGGTCCACATCGGGGCGTCCGGCGTGATCTTCGGGTGGCTGGTCTTCCTGCTCACCCGCGGTTTCTTCGCCCGCAGCGCCCTGCAGATCCTCATGGCGGTGGGGCTCTTCCTCGTCTGGGGCGGGATCCTGCTCGGCGTGCTGCCCGGGCAGCCGGGCGTGTCGTGGCAGGCCCACCTGTTCGGGGCCCTCGCCGGGCTGCTCGCGGCCCGGATGGTCGCCCGCGCCGACCGGGCCGCCGTCGTCCGCGCCTAGACTCGGCCGCGTGGCCCCCGGTCCCGACGCTCCGATCGGCATCTTCGACTCCGGCGTCGGCGGCCTCACCGTCGCCCGGGCCGTGATCGACCAGCTCCCCGCGGAGCGGGTCGTCTACGTCGGCGACACCGCGAACGGGCCGTACGGGCCGCTGCGGATCGCCGAGGTGCGCAGGCACGCGCTCGCCGTCGGCGACGCCCTCATGGAGCAGGGCGTCAAGGTGCTGGTCGTGGCCTGCAACACCGCCACCGCCGCCTGCCTGCCCGACATCAGGGAGCGCTACCCGGTGCCGGTCGTCGAGGTGCTGCGGCCCGCCGTGCGCCGGGCCGTCGCCACCACCCGCACCGGGCGGATCGGGGTGATCGGCACCCGCGCCACCATCGCGTCGGGCGCCTACCAGGACGCGTTCGCCGCCGTCCCGGGTGTGGAGGTCACCGCCGTCGCGTGCCCGCGGTTCGTCGACTTCGTCGAGCGCGGGCTGACCAGCGGGCGGCAGGTGCTCGGGCTCGCGCAGGGCTACCTCGAGCCGCTGCAGCGGGCGCGCATCGACACGCTGGTGCTCGGCTGCACCCACTACCCGCTGCTCGCGGGCGTGCTGCAGATCGTGGTCGGGCCGGACGTCACGCTCGTCTCCAGTGCCGACGAGACGGCGAAGGACGTCGTGCGCGTGCTCATGGAGCACGACCTCGCCCGCGACCCCGCCGGCCCGCCGCCCGGCCCGCACCGCTTCCTCGCGACCGGCGACCCGGCCCCGTTCCGCCGCCTCGGCAGGCGGTTCCTCGGGCCGGAGATCGGGGAGGTCGCCGGCCTCCCGGCGGCGCAGGGCGCCACCGCCTGACGCACGCACAGGCGCGATTCGCCGGGAACATCGGCGAGTCGCGCCCTGGGTGTCCGCGAGTCGCGCTCTCGGTGCGGGTGAGTCGGGGTCCGGGTGGGGGCTCGGGTAGCGTCGCGGCGTGATCGGCGCACTCGTCGTCGTGGTCCAGGTCGCGCTCGCCGCGCTCGCGGTCTACGGCGTGGTCCTCACCGTGCTGAACCGGCCCCCGGACGTGTGGACGAAGCGCGCGGTGGGGCTCGTCGTCGCGCTGCTCGTGCTGCAGGCCGCGATCGGCGCCGTGCAGGTCTTCTCCGGCACCGCGCTGCCCGAGACCACCACGTTCCTCATCTACCTCGTCGTGTCCGTGTGCGTCCTGCCGATCGCCACGCAGTTCGCCACCGCCGAACCCACGCGCTGGGGTGGGGCGGTCGTCGCGGTCGGGGCGATCGCCACCGCGGTCGCGGTGTGGCGCCTGCAGGGGCTGTGGGTGCCCGGTGCCTGAGGCCGCCCGCGCGACGTCGTCCGGCCCCGGGCGGGTCCTGATCGCGGTGTACGGCGTGTTCGCGCTGTCGGCCACGGCCCGCGCGGGCGTGCAGATCGCGACCCGGTTCGCCGAGGCGCCGGTGCCGTACCTGCTCTCGGCCGTCGCGGGCGTCGTCTACATCCTCGCGACGATCGGGCTCGCCGGTCACGGTCCCGGCGCGCGCAGGCTCGCCTGGTGCGCCGTGGTGTTCGAGCTGGTCGGGGTGCTGGTCGTCGGGACGCTCACCGTGTTCGACACCGGTGACTTCCCCGACGACACGGTCTGGTCGGCATACGGGCGGGGCTACGGGTTCATCCCGCTCGTGCTCCCGTTCATCGGTCTGTGGTGGCTGCGGCACACGGGGAGGCGCTGATGCGGCTGGTCGTGCTCGGGTGCTCGGGCAGCGGGCCCGGGCCGGACTCGCCCGCGTCCGGGTACCTGGTGGAGGCCGGGGATGCGCGGATCGTGCTCGACCTCGGCAACGGCACGTTCGGCGCCCTGCAGCGCCACGTCGACCCGTGGCGGCTCGACGCCGTCGCGTTCTCCCACCTGCACCCCGACCACTGCGCCGACTTCACCGCGCTCGTGGTGCACCGCCGCTACCACCCGCACCCGCCGTACGACGCGGCCGCGCGGCCGCTCGCGGTGCACGCCCCGGCCGAGGCACCCGACCGGTTCGCCGCCGCGTACGCGCCGTCGGCCGCCGAGCGGGCCGAGACCGACCTCACCGACGTGTTCGCCTTCCACCCGCTCACCGACGGCGGCACGGCCGAGGTCGGGTCCGCCCGGCTCACCGCGCGCCGCGTCGACCACCTCTGCGAGGCCTACGGCCTGCGCGTCGAGGCGGACGGGCGGAGCCTGGTCTACAGCGGCGACACCGGCCCGTGCCCGGGGCTCGTGCAGCTCGCCCGCGGCGCCGACGTGCTGCTCTGCGAGGCCACATGGCCGCACGTGACCCCGCAGTGGGACGAGCCGCCCACGGGGGTCCACCTGTCCGGACGGCAGGCGGGGGAGCACGCCGCCGCGGCCGGGGTCGGGCGGCTGCTGCTCACCCACGTGCCCGCGTGGTACGACGGCGAGGAGCTGCTCGCCGAGGCGACGGCGGCGTTCGACGGGCCCGTCGAGCTGGTGGTGCCCGACGGGGCCTACGAGGTCTGACTACTGGCCGATGCCCTGCCACGCCGCGGCCGAGCCCGCGTGGCCGACCCACGCGACGACGGCGGCCGCACCGAGGCCGACGAGCGCCGCGAGCGCCGTCAGGCCGGTGGCCACCCGGTAGCGGGTGGGGGTGGCGGCCGGTGCGGCGTGCGCGCCGACCTCGGCGCGCACCGCGGCCAGCTCGGTGAGCACCCCGGCGGCGAGCAGCACGAGGAACGCGACGGCGACCGGCAGGAGCCATGAGGCGCGCTGCTGGTGCTCGGCGACGAGCGGGTTCTGCCCGCCGAGCGCGAGGAACAGCTGCTCGCCCGTGGTCGTGGCCATCGGGACGGACGCCACACCCGCCAGCGCCACCAGCAGGACCGGCAGGCCGAGCGACCGCCGCAGCGCCCGGCTGATCGCGATCACGACGGCCCCCAGCGCCGCCAGCGGGAGCAGCACCACGACCGCGTGGACGACGAGCGGATGCAGCGGGATGCCGTCGATGACCCACATGTCATGTTCAACGGGCGGCCGGCGCCGGGGGTTCACGCCGGTCATAGGGTGGCCGGGTGACACGCGCAGACGGCAGGTCGGACGACCAGCTCCGCCCGGTGACGATCACCAGGGGCTTCCAGAAGCACCCGGCGGGCTCGGTGCTCGTCGAGTTCGGGGACACGAAGGTGCTGTGCGCGGCGAGCGTCACCGAGGGCGTGCCGCGCTGGCGGAAGGGATCGGGCCTCGGCTGGCTCACCGCGGAGTACGCGATGTTGCCCTCGGCCACGAACACCCGCACGGAACGCGAGTCGGTGAAGGGCCGCATCGGCGGGCGCACCCACGAGATCAGCAGGCTGATCGGCCGCTCGCTGCGCGCCTGCATCGACCTCGCGGCGCTCGGCGAGAACACGATCGCCATCGACTGCGACGTGATCCAGGCCGACGGCGGCACCCGCACCGCGGCGATCACCGGCGCCTACGTCGCCCTCGCCGACGCCGTCACCTGGCTCGGGGCGCAGGGGGCGCTCTCCGACCCGAAACCGCTGTCGTGCCAGGTCGCGGCGGTCAGCGTCGGCGTGGTGGACGGGCGGGTCCGGCTCGACCTGCCCTACGAGGAGGACTCGCGGGCCGAGGTGGACGCGAACGTCGTCGCCACCGACACCGGCACGCTCATCGAGGTCCAAAGCACCGGCGAGGGCGCCACGTTCACCCGCAGCACGTTCGACGCGATGCTCGACGTCGCGCTCGCCGGCATCCGCAGGCTCGCGGACCTGCAGGCGGAGGTGCTCGCCCAGCCCTACCCGCGCGAGCTGCCGGGTCGATCGTGAAGATGTGGCTGTGAAGGTCCTGCTCGCCACCCGCAACGCCGACAAGCTCGCCGAGCTGCGCCGCCTGCTCGCCGACGGCCCGGTCGAGGTGATCGGCCTCGCCGACGTGCCGGAGTTCCCCGAGGCGCCCGAGACCGGCGCCACGTTCGCCGAGAACGCCCTCGCCAAGGCGCGGGACGCCGCGGCCGCCACCGGCCTGCCGTCCGTCGCCGACGACTCCGGGCTCACCGTCGAGGCGCTCAACGGGATGCCCGGGGTGCTCTCGGCGCGCTGGTGCGGCCGCCACGGGGACGATCGCGCCAACCTGGAGCTGCTGCTGGGCCAGCTCGCCGACGTGCCGGACGAGCGGCGCCGCGCCGCGTTCGTGTGCGCGGCGGCGCTCGTGGTGCCGGGCGGGAAGGAGACGGTGGTGCACGGGGAGTGGCCGGGCCGGATCGCGCGGGCCCCGCGCGGCACCAACGGCTTCGGCTACGACCCGATCTTCATCCCGGATGGGGAGGAGCGCACCTCCGCCGAGCTCAGCCCGGAGGAGAAGGACGCCGCCTCGCACCGCGGCCGCGCCATGCGCGCGCTGCTGCCGCACCTGCGCGCCCTGGCCTGAGCTCCCGATACGCACCCAGAGCGCGACTCGCCTGCACCGAGCCCGCGACTCGCGGGGTGGCCCGGCGAGTCGCGGTGTGGGTGTGGCCGAGTCGCGCTCTGGCGCGGGTCAGTCGGTGGGGTCGGGCTCGGCCAGCACGCGGCGCGCCACCGCGAAGGCGGAGTTCGCGGCCGGGACACCGCAGTAGATCGCGCTCTGCAGCAGCACCTCCACGATCTCGGAGCGGGTGAGGCCGTTGCGCAGGGCGGCCCGCAGGTGCATCTCCAGCTCGTCGTAGTGCCCGTGCGCCACGAGCGCGGTGAGGGTGATGGCGCTGCGCATCCGCCGGTCGAGCCCGGGGCGGGTCCAGATGCCGCCCCACGCGTACCGGGTGATGAGCTCCTGGAAGTCGGCCGTGGTGGCGTCGGCGCGGGCGATCGCGGCGTCGACGTGCTTCGACCCGAGCACCTCGCGGCGCACGGCGAGGCCGTCGGGGTCGAGGTCGAGGGTGCGCTGCTCCGAGGTCACGCCCGCACCGTAGTCGTCGCGGAGGTCAACTGTCGGTGGCGGTCACCACCCTTCTCGCCCGCCCGGTCGCGGACGTCGGTACCTTCGGTCGGGTGAGCTGGGGACGTCTCGCCGCGGTGGGCGCTGCGGTGCTCGTGGTCGCCGTCGTCGCGTTCCTGATGTACCGCACCGGCACCGACCTGTTGGACGTCCGCACGGCGGTGAAGGCCGCGGGCCTGTGGGCGCCGGTGCTGTTCGTGCTGTTGCAGGGCATGGTCACGGTCGTCCCGGTGCCCCGCACCGTGTTCACGGTGGCCGCGGGCGTCCTCTTCGGCGGGCTCGGCGGCGTGCTGCTCGCGGTGGCGGGCACCGCGCTCGCCGCGACCGTCGCCTTCTGGCTGGTCAGGCTGCTGGGCGGCCGGTTCGTGCGGAAGCACGCCGACCACCGCGTCATGACGTGGGTGCGGGTCCGGCTGGACCGCAGCGGCCTGCTCGCGATGGTGTCGCTGCGCCTGATCCCGGCCGTGCCGTTCTCGGCGATGAACTACGCCGCGGCCCTGTCGGGCATCCGGTTCAGCCCGTACCTGCTCGGCACGGTGCTCGGTGTCCTGCCGGGGACGATCGGGATCGTGATCCTCGGCGACGCCGCGGTGGGCGGCGACCCGCACCCGGCGATGCTGCTGGTCTCGGTGACCTCAGGCCTGGTGGGGCTCACCGGCGCGCTGATCGCGGCGCGGCGGCCCGCGGTCCCGCCCGTGGCGGAGGGGTAGGGGAGAGTGCCGGCGGCGGGATTCGAACCCGCACTGTCTCGGACCTAAACCGAGGGCCTCCTGCCAGTTGGGCTACGCCGGCTCGCGGAGAGACTACGGGGTCGCCCGCCGCGCCCCGCACACGCTGGTCACCGCTCCGCCGAGAGCTCGGCCGGCGCGCGCATCCGCCACGCGTCGAGCACCAGCTCCGCCAACCGCGCCTCGTCGACCTCCTCGAGCCGCACCATCACCAGCGGCAGGCCGTCGTAGGTGGGATGGGTGAAGAACAGCTCGGGCTCGCCGAGCAGGAGCGCCTGCTTCTCCGCCTCGTCACCCACGTACAGGACCGCGACGTCGGTGCGGATCACGCGCCGCTTGCCCGGCACCCGCTCCGGGTAGGACCACACGAACCCCTTGCCGCCCACCCGGAAGTCGAAGCCCTCGCTCGGGATCTCCTCGACCCCCGGCAACGCGCACGCGATCCGGCGCACGTCGTCCTCGGTCGCCACCTCGAACCCCCTCGGCTCACTCCCGCACGGCGCCTTCCAGCATGCCCCGGATGAAGTGCCGCTGGAGGAACAGGTACACGACGACGACCGGGGCCGCGACGATCACCGCCCCCGCCGCGAGCAGCGTGTAGCCGGAGGTGTACTGACCCTGGAAGAACGCGAGGCCGAGCGGGGCGGTGCGCAGGGACGCGTCGGTGGCCATGACGAGCGGGATGAGGAACTCGTTCCAGGTCCACATGAACGTGAGCACCACCATCGTCACGATCGCGGGGCGCCCCGGCGGCACCAGGATCTGCCAGAGGATGCGCCACGAGCTCGCGCCGTCGAGGCGGCCCGCCTCGATCAGCGACGGGGGCCGGGACCGGAAGTAGGCCCGCATCCAGAACGTGCCGAACGCGACCGACTGCGCCACCTGCGGCAGCGCGATGCCCCAGAACGTGTTCGTGAGGCCGAACGTGCGCAGGTCGAAGTAGAGCGGGACGACGATGACCTCGGTGGGCACCATCAGCCCGAGCAGGAACACCGGGAACAGCACGCCCGCCCAGGGCACCCGCATGGTGCCGAACGCGTAGCCGGCCATGATCGACAGCACGCCCGCCACGACCACGACGAACGCCGACACCGCGATGCTGGTGAGCATCGAGCCGGCGAACCGGCCCTGCTCCCACGCGGCGGGGAAGTTCGCGAGGCCGCCCGCGCCGCCCGCGTCGTCGGGGCCGAGCGCCGTGGCGAGGATCGCGAGGATCGGCCACAGCGCGAACGTCGCGAACAGCAGCAGGATCGCGTAATTGGCCGTGCGCTCGGCGCGGGAGATCACCGGCGCTCACCGATCCGGGCGACCGCGAGGTTGATCGCGAAGATGATGATCGTGAGCGTGACGCCGACGGCCGCCGCCGAGCCAACCTCGCCCAGCCGGAACGCGCGGTTGTAGACCTCGTAGGAGGGCACCGAGGTGCGGTTCCCGGGCCCGCCGCCGGTGGTGATGTAGATCAGGTCGAACGTCTTCAGCGCGGCGATCACGGTGAGCGTGAGCGCGACGGCGAGCTCGGCGCGCACCGACGGCAGCGTGATCGCGAAGAACTCGCGCACCGGCCCGGCGCCGTCCAGGCGCGCGGCCTCGTAGAGCTGGTCGGGGATGCGGCTGATGCCCGCCATGAGCAGCACGGTGACGAGCCCGGTCTGCACCCAGGTGCCGATCACGCCGACGGCGGGCAGCGCGAACGTGGGGTCGCCCAGCCAGGCCCGGGTGACGCCGCCGAGGCCGACGAGCTCGAGGAAGTCGTTGACCGAGCCGTCGGGGGCGTAGAGCTGCCGCCACGCGACGCCGACCACGACCATCGCCACGACCTGCGGCAGGAACACGACCGTGCGGAAGAACGGCAGGCCGCGGACCCGCGCCCGGGTGAGCAGCGCGGCGAGCACCAGCCCGATCGCCGCGGGCAAGAGCGCGAAGAACACGATCAGCACCAGCGTGTGCCCGAACGCCGCCCGCAGGTCGCCGTCGGTGACCACCTCGACGTAGTTGCCGAGCCCGACGAACGTGGCGAGCGTGAGCCCGTCCCAGTCGAACAGCGACAGGTGCACGGCGCGCCCCAGCGGGTAGAGCACGAACGCCGCGTACACGGCGAGCGCGGGCGCCACGTAGGCCAGCGCGTGCCACGGCGACGGCCCGAGCCGGTCCCTCCTCGCGGCGGAACCGCCCCTCGCCGTGCTCGCGACGAGGGTGTCAGCCATTCTGCTCGACGAAGGCGGCGTAGTCGGCCTCCACCGTCGCGAGGACCGCCTCCGGCGGCTGCGTGCCCGCGATCAGCTCCTGCAGCGCGGCACCCATGGTGTCGCCCATGGTCGGGGTGGCGTAGTCGAGGTAGGGCAGCAGCTGGCCGCCCTCGGCGACGGCCGAGAACGCGGCGAACACGTCCTCCGACAGCCCCGGCGGCGGGGTCTGCGCCCCGGTGTCGACGACGGGCAGGTTGCCGGTCTCGGTGAGCACCTGCATCGCCTCGGGGCTGGTGATGAAGTCCAGGTAGGCGGCGGCGACGTCGGGCACGTCGCTGGCGCTGGTGATCGCGAACGGCAGGCCGGTGCCCCCGGTGGCCGACACGGGGCGGCCCGCGGCCGCCGGGGGCGGCATGAACCGCACGTTCTGGCCCATCGCCGCCTCCAGGTCGGGCGCGTACCAGGAGCCGCCGATGAGGAACACGGCCTCACCGCGGGCGAACGCCTGCCACGCCTGGTTGTCGTCGATGCCGTTGACGCCCTCGTTGAAGTAGCCCGCCTGCGCCCACTCCGCGACGCGCTGCGCCGCCTGGGTGTTCTCCGGCGTGAGCCACGAGGCGCCCTTGCGGCCGAACGCGAGGTCGCTGATCTGGTCGGCGGGCACGAGCTGGTTCTGCACCGTGCCGAACACGTGCAGGGCGGGCCAGCCCTCGACGTTGCCCAGCGCGAGCGGGGTGGCCCCGGCGGCCTTGGCCGCGGCGAGCGCGGCCTCGAACTCCTCCCACGTCGTGGGGACGGCGATGCCGAGCCGCTGCAGCTCCGCGACGTTGTAGTAGATGCCGACGACCTCGCCGACCTGCGGCAGGCCGTACATCTCGCCCTCGCCGAAGACCTTGCCGTCGGTCGTGTAGCTCACGTACTGGCGCACCGAGTCCGGGAACCGCTGGTCCCAGCCGTAGGCGTTGGCCCACGGCGTCAACGGCAGCAGCTCGCCCGCCGCCACGAACGCGCCCATGTCGGCGCGGCCGTTGTTGGCCTGCACGACGTCGGGGGCGTCGTTGCTGGACAGGGCGAGGCGCAGGGTCGTGGTGAGGTCGTCGAACGAGCGCGAGTCGCGCTCGATGGTGACGTTCGGGTACCGCTCCTGGAACGCGGCGTTGAGCCGCTCCATCTGCTCGTTCTGCCCGCCGCGGACCTCCTGGTCCCACACGGTGAGCGTGACCGGCCCGAGCGAGGCGATGTCGGTCTGCACCTCGCGCTCGGTCGGCGGCGGCGCGGCCGCGTTCTCCGACCCCGGTGTGCAGGCCGCCGCGAGGAGGCCCAGCGCTCCGGCGAGCGCGGCGACGGCGACGCGACGACTGGTCATGAGGACTCCTCAGGGGCGGGTGACGTCGGAGTGGCGGGCGATGGTGGCGGCGGCGCGGCGCACGCCGCAGACGTGCGTGCGGGGCACGAGGTCCTCGAGGAACCCGTAGCGAGAGGCGAGCTCGACGGCCGTGGGGTTGCCCTCGGCGGCGCAGGCGCGGGTGCGGCGCCACCAGTCGCCGATGTCGCCCCAGCCGGGCGCGGCGAGCGAGCCGCCGAACTCGTGGACGGCGAGCGCGGCCGAGACGCCCGCGAACCGCAGGCGGTGCTCCAGCGGCCAGCCGGCGATGGTGCCGAGCACGAGGGCCGCGCCGAACACGTCACCGGCCCCGGTGGGGTCCAGCGCGTCGACCGGGAGGGCGGGCACCTCCGCCGTCTCGCCGGTGACGCCGTCGATCGCGATCGCCCCGTCGCCGCCCATCGTGACGACCGCGAGCGGCACGTGCTCGGCGAGCGCGCGCACGGCGGCCTGCGGGCTGTCGGTGCGGGTGTAGCGCATGGCCTCGACGGCGTTGGGCATGAACGCGTCGCAGCCGGAGAGCGTGCGCAGGAGGGCCGGGTCCCAGACGCCGGTCGGGTCCCAGCCGGCGTCGGCGAACACGAGCGCGCCCTCCTTGCGGGCCCGCGCCACCCAGTCCGGCAGGACCGGGGCGCCCGCGCCCTCACCGATGCTCGTGATGACGGCGCGGCTGCGCGGTGGGGTGCCGATCAGCTCGTCGAAGCTGATCGGCATGTCGTGGCCGTGGGTGACCATGCTGCGGTCGCGCTGCACGGCCATAGACACGGTGACGGGGGAGTGCCACTCGGTGAACCGCCGGGACCGGGAGAGGTCGACGCGCTCCTGGTCGGCGAGGGTCTGCCAGAGGAAGTCGGCGTAGACGTCGTCGCCGAACCCCGCGGCCAGGCTGGTGCGCAGCCCGAGCCGGGCGGCGGCGACGGCGAGGTTGGCGATCCCGCCCGGGCAGGAGGCCATGCCCGAGGCCCACACCTCGGTGCCCGCCTCCGGGGCCGTCGGCAGGCCGGTGAACACGATGTCCAGGAACACCGTGCCGGACATGAACACGTCGATCGCGGGGGAGTCGGCGTCGCGCAGGTCGGCGAGCGGGTCCCACCACACGGGTTCGTGCGGGGTCTCCACGATCGCGCTGGTCACGCTGCACCACCTGTCCGTCGGCTCGTCTGCCGGGATAGTGCCGCCGAGCTGCGCAACAGGCAACTGTTCGTGCGCAAATTTGCGCAGATGTGATCGGAGTTGCTCATCGCTGCTTGGTCGGCTGCTTCTTCTTGGGTTACGGTATGCGCGTGCTTCCGGCGAGCCGTCACGGGGAGATCCTGCGCCTGGTGCGCTCCTCCGGCGTCGTCTCGGTGGAGGCGCTGGCCGAGAACCTCGGCGTGAGCCCCTCGACGATCCGGCGCGACCTGCAGTCGCTCGACGCCGAGGGGGCGCTGCGTCGCGTTCGGGGCGGTGCGGGGTGCGTCCCGGACGACGACCCGGTGCCGTTCGCGCAGGTCGCCACCGTGGCCGCCGACGACAAGGAGTGCGTCGCACGGACGGCGGCCGCCCTCGTCCAGGACGGAGAGGTCGTGCTGATCGACATCGGCACCACCACCGCCCGCCTGGCGAGGGCCCTGCGCGGGCGGCGGATCACCGTGATCACCAGCAGCCTCGCCGTCGTCGACGAGCTGCGCGACGACCCGGCCGTCGAGCTGCTCGTGCTCGGCGGCATCCTGCGGCGCAACTACCGCTCGCTCGTCGGCATGCTCACCGAGCAGGCGCTGCGCGAGGTGCGCGCGCACCGGCTGTTCCTCGGCACGAGCGGCATCTCCCGCGAGGGCGAGGTGCGCGACTCCACGCTCGTCGAGGTCCCGGTCAAGCGGGCGATGATCGAGGCGGCCGAGCAGACCGTCGTGGTCGCCGACCGCGGCAAGTTCCCCGGCACCGGCCTGCTCACCGTGTGCGGGCCCGAGAAGGTGGACGTGATCGTCACGAACTCCGGCGCCGACGCCGACACGCTCGCCGCCTGCGAGGCGGCAGGCACCGAGATCCGGCTGGCCCCGGCCGCCGGGGAGAACTCGTGAAGCTCGCGATCCTGGGTGGTGGCGGCTTCCGCGTCCCGCTGGTCTACCGGGCGCTGGGGGAAACCTCCCCGATCCGCGAGGTGGTCCTGCACGACGTCGCACCCGAGCGACTGGCCGCGATCCAGGCCGTCCTGGAGCAGACCGCGGGCGGCCCGCCGGTGCGGGCGACGACCGACCTGGACGACGCCCTGCGCGACGCCCGGTTCGTGTTCTCCGCCATCCGGGTGGACGGGCTGGCCGGGCGCACCGTGGACGAGCGGGTGGCGCTGTCGTGCGGCGTCCTCGGCCAGGAGACCACCGGCCCCGGCGGCATCGCCTACGGGCTGCGGACCGTGCCGGTCGCGCTGCGCGTCGCCGAACGGGTGGCCGCGGTCGCGCCGGACGCCTGGGTCATCAACTTCACCAACCCCGCCGGGATGATCACCGAGGCCATGCAGCGGGTGCTCGGTGAGCGCGTCGTCGGCATCTGCGACTCGCCGATCGGGCTCGTGAAGCGGGCGGCGCGGGCGCTTGGGCTGGAGGGCGGCGAGCGGGTCGTCGACTACGTCGGGCTCAACCACCTCGGATGGCTGCGCGGGCTGCGCGTGGACGGCGTGGACCGGCTGCCCGACCTGCTGGCCGACGACGCGGCGCTCGCCTCCATCGAGGAGGTGCGGCTGGTGGGCGCCGACTGGGTGCGCGCCATCGGGGCGCTGCCCAACGAGTACCTGTACTACTTCTACCGGAACCGGGAGGCCGTGGCGGCGATCGGCGCCGCGGACAGCACGCGCGGGGAGTACCTGCTCGCCCAGCAGGAACGGTTCTACGCCGACACCGCCGCCGACCCGGCGGGCGCCCTCGAGCGCTGGACGCGGGTGCGGGAGGAGCGCGACGCCAGCTACATGGCCGAGAGCCGCGAGGCCAGCGGGGCGGGCGAGCGGGCGGCCGAGGACGTCGCGGGCGGCGGCTACCAGCAGGTGGCGATCGAGCTCATGACCGCGCTGTCGGGCGGGCCGCCGCGCACGATGATCCTCGACGTCCGCAACGGCACCGCCGTGCCGGGGCTCCCCGCCGATGCGGTGGTGGAGGTGCCCTGCCTGGTCGGCCCGCACGGCGTCACGCCGCTTTCCACCAACCCGCTCCCGGGCGCCATGCTGGGCCTGCTGCAGCAGGTCAAGGCGGTGGAGCAGGACACGATCGAGGCCGCGGTCACCCGCTCGACCACGCTGGCGCTGCGCGCCTTCGCCCAGCACCCGCTCGTCGACTCGGTGGGGGTGGCCAAGCAGCTCCTCGACGGCTACCGCGAGCGGCTGCCCGGGATCGCCGAGGTCCTCCGGTAGGGCTTCAGATGCCGAGGTCCTTGCGCAGCTTCGCCACGTGCCCGGTCGCGCGCACGTTGTAGAGCGCCCGCTCGATCTTGCCCTCCGGGTCGACGAGGAACGTCGAGCGGATGACGCCGGTGACCGTCCTGCCGTACATCGTCTTCTCCCCGAAGGCGCCCCACGCGGTGAGGACGTCCTTGTCGGGGTCGGAGAGCAGCGGGAACGTCAGGCCCTCGGAGTCGCGGAACTTCGCGAGCTTCGCCTGCTTGTCCGGCGAGATGCCGATGACGTCGAGCCCGGCGTCATTCAGCTCGGCGAGGTTGTCGCGGAAGTCGCAGGCCTGTTTCGTGCAGCCGGGCGTGCCTGCCGCGGGGTAGAAGTAGACGATCACCCGGCGGCCGCGGTAGTCCGACAGCGACACGGGCTTGCCGTCCGCGTCGGGAAGGGTGAAGTCGGGAGCCGTGTCGCCGGGGGCCAGACGGGTGGTCATGCCGCGATACTGGCACCCCAGCCGCTGATCTACGGTGGCACCCTCCGCAACACCAGTCGACCGCAGCACCAGGAGGCGTCGTGCCCCGCGACCCGGACACCATCCAGCGCGAGATCGAGCAGGCGAGGAACGCGCTCGCGGAGAGCCTCGACGAGCTCACCGAGCGCGCCCACCCGAAGCACCTCGTCGACGCGGGCAAGGAGAGCGTGCAGCACCGGCTCGCCGACCCGCGGATCCGCTACGGCCTGATGGCCCTCGGTGCCCTGATCGCGTTCGCCCTGCTCCGCAAGCTCTTCCGCTGACCGCGCCCGCGGGGGCCGGTCAGGAGAGCGCCGCCGCGGTGGCCTTCAGCTCGGACACCGGGGCGTTCGCGGCCACGAGCGGGCGGTAGCGGACCACCAGGCGGGCGGCGCCGAACCCGGCGACCGCCACCACCTTGTCGCCCGAGAGGTAGGCGGCGACCGTCCCGCGCACCGGCCCACCGTCGAGGCCCGCGCCGTGCAGCGGTACGACCTCGTCGCCCAGCTCCGGGCGGCCGAGGATCTGGATCTTGATCCCGAACTGGTCGGACCAGCAGTAGGGCACGGCGGGTGGCGGGGGCGGGGCCCCGAGGATGTCCCGGGCCACGACGGCGGCCTGGTCGCCCGCGCTCGTCCAGTGCTCGTGCCGGTGCCGGCCCCCGTGCACCGGGTCGTCCCAGGCGGCGGCGTCGCCGACCGCCCACACGCCGTCGAGGCCGTGCACCCGGCCCGTCGGTCCGCAGGCCAGGCCGCGGGAGCCGTCGACCCCGGTGTCGGCCAGCCACTCCAGCCGCGGCACGCCGCCGATCCCGACGACGGCGGCGTCCGCGGCCAGCCTCCTGCCGTCGGCGAGCTCGACCGCGACGCCTTCGGCCGCGTCGGCGAAGCGCGTGATCGCGGCGCCGGTGTGCAGCTCCACCCCGCCCTCGGTGAGCAGCCGGCCCGCCACCGGGCCCAGCTGCGGGCCGAGCGCGTGGGCGGCGGGCACATCGAGCGCCTCGACGACCGTGACGTCGACCCCGCGCGTACGGGCCGAGCTCGCCACCTCGGCCCCGATGAACCCCGCGCCGACGACCAGCAACGACTTCGCGCTCTCCAGGGTCGCGCGGAGGGCGAGCGCGTCGTCGAGGGTGCGCAGGGTGTGCACGTGCGCCGGCTGGTCGGGCAGCTCGCGCGCCACCAGCCCCGTGGCGATCACGACGGCGTCGGCGTGCAGGGCCGCGCCGTCGGCCAGCTCCAGCTCGTGGTCGCGCTCGCCCGGGCGCAGGGCGACGGCCGGGTTGCCGAAGTGGGTGCGGACCCCCAGCTCGTCGAAGGTGTCGGGGCCCGCCAAGAAGGTGCGGTCCGGCTCCCACTCGCCGGTGAGCACCTGCTTCGACAGCGGTGGCCGGTCGTACGGGGGGTGGGGTTCGGCGCCGACGAGGCTGATCCGGCCCTGCAGCCCGGCCGCGCGCAGCTGCTGGGCCGTGCGGAAGCCGGCCAACCCGGCGCCGACGATCACCACGTGCTCGGGCTGACCGGTCATCACGCTCCCTCCGGGCCCGGATTCTGTCGAAGGCTCAGCCGACGCGGGTCTCGGGGTCCAGCCGCGTGCGCAACCGGTCGAGGGTCTGGGCGAGCAGCCGGGACACGTGCATCTGGGAGATCCCGACCCGGTCGGCGATCTGCGTCTGGGTCATGTTGCCGAAGAACCGCAACAGCACGATCGTGCGCTCGCGCTCGGCGAGCTCGGCGAGCACCGGGCGCAGCGCCTGCCGGAAGTCGACGCGGTCGAGCTCGGCGTCGGCCTCCCCGACCAGCTCGCCGACCGTGGCGCTGCCCTGCTCGGAGGAGAGCATCTCGTCCAGCGACGAGCTGCGGTACGCCTCGGAGGCCTCCAGGCCCTCCAGCACCTCGGACACGGGCACACCCAGCCGCTCGGCGATCTCGCTCGGCTTGGGTGCCCGGCCGAGGTTCTGCGACAGCTCGGACACGGCGCTGTTGATCGAGACGTGCAGGTCCTTCAGCCGCCGCGGCACCCGCATCGACCAGCCGAGGTCGCGGAAGTGGCGCCGGACCTCACCGCTGATGGTGGGCACGGCGAAGGAGAAGAAGTCGGTGCCGCGCTCGGGGGAGTACCGGTCGATCGCGTTGATCAGCCCGACGGTCGCGACCTGCACGAGGTCGTCCAGGGGTTCACCGCGGTTGGAGAAACGGCGGGCGATGTGCTGGGCCACCGGGAGGAAGCCGCGCACGAGCTCGTCCCGCAGCTGCTCCCGGTCGGGGTGGTCGGCCGGGAGCGCAGCGTAGCGCTCGAGGAGGGGCGAGAGGTGTCCGTACTCGGGGTCTGCTCGGGTCACCGCATCACGTCGCCGGAGCGCTTGTCCAACCGGATGCCCACGGTGGGCCCGGCACCGTCGACCCCGGGGTCGTGGTGCACGGTCACCTCGTCGGCGAGGGTCTGCAGCACCCGCCAGCCGAAGGTGTCGGTGGAGACGACGGCGTCGGAGTGCTTCGTCTGCACCTGCGCGTGCACCTCGATGCGCTCGGGGCGCACCAGGAACGTGCACCGCAGCCACGAAGTGGGGGCGGCGACGTCGACGAGCGTCGCGCAGGCCTCGTCCACGGCCATCCTCAGGTCGGAGATGGCGTCGAGGTCGAAGTCGGCCCGCGCGGCGAGGTCGGACGCGACCGCGCGGATCGTCGGGATCAGCGCGGCGCTGGCCGACGTCCGGACCTCCACGGTCGATGCCCCGTCGAGTGCGTCGGCGGGCGAGGGGGAGTCCAGATCGGACACGCTGCCGGGTCTCCTTCCGGTCAGCCGGGCGCGGTCACGGCACCGGCGGGTTCATCTTGCTACCTGCCGCATTGGGGTTCAATCGCGCCCCCCGCAAGCGGACTCGGGGTCGGGGTACAGGTCGAACATCCCGGCGGTGCCGGTGATCTCGAGCGGACGGCGCACCGCACGGCTGGTGACGACCAGGCGCAGCCGGGTGCCGCGGTCCTCGGCCCGGTGCGCCGCGCTGATCAGCACCGCGAGGCCGCTCGACGCGAGGAACCGCACATCGGTGAGGTCCATCACCAGGATCTCGCCCGATGAGGTGAGCAGTTCGTCGGTGGCGGCCGTGAACTCCGGCGCGGTGAGCGTGTCGATCTCGCCGCGAACCGTCAGGACGACGGCGCCCGGGCGCGGCCGGGTCAGCGACGTCTCCAGGAAATCGGCGCAGGGTTGGGTCGATTCGTTCATCACGCACCTCCGCGCTCGGGCGGCCGACCATACATCCTGCTCCCGGTGCCAACACCCCTGTGACGCGCTTAGAGTGCGGTCGTGGCCCAGACGTCTGATGAGGTGAAGCTGGCGGCGCTTCGGGAGCGCGTGCGCGCCGAGTCGCGGCTGCTGGTCGCCTACTCCGGCGGGGTCGACTCCGCGCTGGTGGCGGCGGTGGCGGCGCAGGAGCTCGGGGAGCGCGCGGTGGCCGTCACGGCCGTGTCGGCCAGCCTGCCGCGCAGCGAGCGGGCCGCGGCGCGGGCGTTCGCCGCCGCGCACGGGATCGCGCACGTGGAGGTCGCGACCGACGAGCTCGACCGTCCCGAGTACGTCGCCAACGGCGGGGACCGCTGCTACCACTGCAAGTCCGCGCTGTTCGACGCGCTCGCCCCGATCGCCGCGCTCTCCGGGGCGCGGATCGCGCTCGGCACCAACACCGACGACCTGGGCGACCACCGTCCCGGCCAGGCCGCGGCGCGCGCCCGCGGGGCGATCGCGCCGCTGCTCGACGCCGGCTTCGGCAAGGAGGACGTGCGCCGGGTCAGCAGGGCGCTCGGGCTCGCCACGGCGGAGAAGCCCGCCGCCGCGTGCCTCGCCTCGCGCGTGGCCTACGGCGACCCGGTCACGCCCGAGGTGCTGCACCGCATCGAGCTGGCCGAGGAGGCGGTGCGCGGGCTCGGGTTCCCGGTCTGCCGGGTGCGCGCCCACGGGGGCGGCGCGGTGGCGCGGGTCGAGGTGCCGCCGGACGACGTCCCCCGCGCCGCCGAGCTGCGCGCCGAGCTGGACCGGGCCGTCCGCGGCGCCGGCTTCGAGTTCTGCGCGCTCGACATGCAGGGCTTCGCCAGCGGGCGCATGAACGTGCTGCTCGGGATGCCGACGCCCCGATGACGACCGATCACGAGCACGCCGGAGCGCAGCGGAGGCCGGCAGGCGCTGTGTTCGACGACCTCGGGTACGCGCGGCCGGACACCGGGCGCGAGGCCCGGCTCGGGCTGCCCGAGGTCGTGTACGGGCCGGGGAAGACGCTCGAGCAGATCGTGGGCGTGGTGCGCTCGCTGCTCGCGGGCAACGACGGCCCGGTGCTGGTCAGCCGCGTCGACCCGGAGCAGGCGGCCGAGGCGGTCGCTGCGGTCGAGGGCGGCCGCTACGACCCGGTCGCCAGGCTGCTGGTGTGGCGGCCCGCGCCGCCGCGGCCGTTCCGCGTGGTGGTGGCGTCGGCGGGCACGTCGGACTGGCCGGTGGCCGCCGAGGCGGCGGCCGTCGCGACCGCGATCGGACTGCAGGTCGACGAGCTGCGCGACGTGGGCGTGGCCGGCGTGCACCGGTTGCTCGCCGAGCAGGATCGGCTTGCGGCCGCCGACGCCGTGATCTGCGTGGCGGGCATGGAGGGCGCGCTGCCCAGCGTCGTCGGCGGGCTGGTCGGCTGCCCGGTGATCGCGGTGCCCACGTCCGTCGGGTACGGCGCGGTGCTCGAGGGCGTCACGCCGCTGCTGGCGATGCTCAGCTCGTGCGCGGCGGGCGTGGTCGTCGTGAACATCGACTCCGGCTTCGCCGCCGCGCTCGCGGCGCACCGGATGGCGCTGCGGGTCGCCCGGTGATCCTCTGGCTCAACCCGGTCAGCGGGATCTCCGGCGACATGCTGCTGGGCGCCCTGCTGGACCTCGGCGCGCCCCTCGACGACGTGAAGGCCGCCGTAGCCCGCACCGGGCTCGACGGGTGGGACCTGCGCGCCGAGCGCGTGACGCGGGGTGGGATCGGGGCGACCCGCGCGGTCGTCGACGTCACCGACCAGGCCACCGAGCGGGCCGCGGCCGAGCTGCTCGCGCGCGTCGCCGACGTGCCGGTCGCGGCGCGCGCGGTGCGCGAGATCGCCGAGGTGGAGGCCGGCATCCACGGCATCGACCCCGACCGGGTCCACCTGCACGAGATCGGCGGACTGGACACCGTGGTCGACACGGTCGGCGTGGCCGCCGCCCTCGACCTGCTCGGCGTCGAGGAGCTGCACTGCGGTCCGCTCGCCCTCGGGTCCGGCACCGTCTCGACCCGCCACGGTGTGCTGCCGGTGCCCGCGCCGGCCACCGCGGCGCTGCTGGCGCGGGCCGGGGCGCCGGTCGTCGGCGCGGGCGACGGCGAGACGGTGACGCCCACCGGCGCGGCGCTGCTCGTCGCGGCGGGCGCGCGGTTCGGGCCGCTGCCCGCGATGACGCTGCAGGCCGTCGGCTATGGCGCCGGCGGGCGCGACCCGGCCGAGCGGGCCAACGTGCTGCAGGCGATGCTCGGCGTCGCCGCCGGGGCGGGCGAGCGGATGCTGCTGCTGGAGACGAACGTCGACGACGTCACCGGTGAGGTGCTCGGCCACCTCGTCGGCAGGCTGCTCGACGCGGGCGCCGCCGACGCGTGGCTGTCGCCGATCGTGATGAAGAAGGGCAGGCCCGCCCACACCGTCCACGTGCTGGTGGCGCCCGAGCGCGCCGCGGACTGCGAGCGGATCGTGCTCGCCGAGACCGGCAGCCTCGGGCTGCGCCGCACGCCGGTGGACCGCGCCGCCCTGCCCCGGCGCTCGACCGCGGTGGAGGTCGAGGGCCACCGGATCCGGCTCAAGCACGGCCCGTGGGGCGTGAAGCCGGAGCACGACGACGTGGCCGCCGCCGCGGCCGCCCTCGGGCTCCCGCTGCGCGAGGTGGTGCGACGGGCAGCAGACATCGGACGTTTGGCTCCTCACACATCAGAGGAGTTCCGTTGACCGGCCCCCGGTGCCCACATAGCCTCGGGTGGCAGGCCGCGCACAAGGGGGTACGTCGTGAGCACGCATCTCGGTCCCTTCGAGGCCGTCCGGAACCTGACCTACGACGCGCCGTTCCCCCGGCTGCTGCCGGTGCGGCAGAGGTTCGACCCGCAACAGGTGGCCGACGTCGCCGCGGCCACCGCGCAGGCGCTCGAACCGCTGCGCGGCCGGATCCGGCCCGGCATGACCGTGGCGATCACCGCGGGCAGCCGTGGCATCCACGACAAGCCCGCGGTCGTGCGCGCGGCGGGTGAATGGCTGCGCGCCGCGGGCGCCGAACCGTTCGTCGTGCCCGCCATGGGCTCGCACGGCGGCGCCACGGCCGAGGGCCAGGTCGAGCTGCTCGCCGACCTCGGGATGACCGAGGAGAGCCTCGGCATGCCGATCCGCGCCACGATGGAGACCGTCGAGATCGACCGGCTGCCCGACGGGCCCGCCGTGCACCTCGACGCCAACGCCGCCAAGGCCGACGGCATCCTCGCCGTCAACCGCGTGAAGGCGCACACCGACTTCCAGGGCGACATCGAAAGCGGCATCTCGAAGATCATCGCGATCGGGCTGGGCAAACAGCGCGGCGCCGAGGGCATCCACCGCTTCGGCCCGGCGAACCTCGCCGTCTGGGTGCCGCGGGTGGCGCGCCGGGTCGTCGACACCGGCAAGATCCTCGGCGGGCTGGCGATCGTCGAGAACGCCTACGACCGCGCCGCCCGCATCGAGCTCCTCCAGGCAGCCGACATCGCGGGGCCCGCCGAGGCCGCGCTGCTGGCCGACGCCAAGCGCCGCATGGCCCGCCTCCCGTTCGACGACATCGACGTCGCCGTGATCGACGAGATGGGCAAGAACTACTCCGGCGCCGGGATGGACACCAACGTCATCGGCCGGATGATGATCCGCGGCAGCGCGGAGTTCGACCGCCCCCGCATCCGCAACATCGCGGTGCTGGACGTCAGCGACGCCTCCCACGGCAACGCCGTCGGGCTCGGGCTCGCCGACTTCGTCCCCTTCCGGCTGCTGGAGCGCATCGACCTGCGCAGCGTCTACATCAACGCGATGACCTCGGGCCTCGGCGGACCGCAGCGCGCGCAGATCCCGATGGCGTTCCCGACCGACCGCGACGCCATCGCCGCCGCCCTCCTCACCTGCGGGCGGGCCGACGTCGAGGCCGTCACGCTCGTCCGCATGCCCAACACGCTCGACCTCGAGCACCTGCAGGTGTCGGAGTCGCTGCGCGCGGCGGTCGACGCCCACCCCGACCTGGAGATCACCGGAGACGTCGCACCGATGGCGTTCGACGAGGAGGGACGGCTGCAGCCGTGGCAGTGACACCTGTCAGCATCCAGCGACGCGGGGAGCCGAGCGTCCGGCTCCACCCCGCCGACAACGTGGTGGTGGCCGCGCTGGCCCTGCCCGCGGGCACGACCGTGGACGGGGTGACGCTGCGCAGGGACGTGCCGCGGGGGCACAAGGTCGCCGTCGCCGACATCGCCGAGGGCGAGCCGGTCCGCAAGTACAACCAGATCATCGGGTTCGCCACCGCGCCGATCGCGCCCGGCGACCACGTCCACACCCACAACGTCGAGTTCCGGACGTTCGAGCGCGACTACGCCGTCGGCGCCGACGTCACGGAGACGCAGTACGTCCCGGAGTCCGAGCGGGCCACGTTCCAGGGCATCGTGCGCGCCGACGGCAAGGTCGCCACCCGCAACTACCTGGGCATCTTGACGTCGGTCAACTGCTCGGCGCACACCGCGAAGATGATCGCCGACCAGTTCCGCCGCCCCGGCCTGCTCGACGACTACCCGAACGTCGACGGCGTCGTCGCGCTCACCCACGGCACCGGCTGCGGCATGGCCGACGACGGCGAGGGCATCAGGGTGCTGCGCCGCACCCTCGCCGGCTACGCCGAGCACCCCAACTTCGCCGGGTTCCTCATGCTCGGGCTGGGCTGCGAGGTCAACCAGATCCGCGGCGTCTCGGAGGGCTGGCGGGTCGACCCGTCGCGGCCCGTCGCCACCATGACGATCCAGGACCAGGGCGGCACCGTCGCCACCGTCCGCGCGGGCGTCGAGGCGCTCAAGGCGATGCTGCCGCAGGCCAACGACGTCAAGCGCCAACCGGTGCCCGTCAGCGAGCTCGTGCTCGGCCTCAACTGCGGCGGCTCCGACGCCTACTCGGGCATCACCGCCAACCCCGCGCTCGGCGCGGCCGTCGACATCCTGGTGCGCCACGGCGGCACCGCGATCCTCGGCGAGACCCCGGAGATCTACGGCGCCGAGCACCTGCTCACCCGCCGCGCCGTCAGCCCCGAGAGCGCCGAGAAGCTCATCGAGCGGATCAGGTGGTGGGAGGAGTACACCGCCAAGCACGGCGGGTCGATGGACAACAACCCGTCGCCGGGCAACAAGGCGGGCGGGCTCACCACGATCCTCGAGAAGTCGCTCGGCGCCGTCGCCAAGGGCGGCACGACCAACCTCACCGGCGTCTACGAGTACGCCGAGAAGGTCACCGCCAAGGGCTTCACGTTCATGGACACCCCCGGCTACGACCCGGTGTCGGTCACCGGGATCGTCGCGGGCGGGGCCACCGTCATGTGCTTCACCACGGGCCGCGGCTCGGTGCTGGGCTGCAAGCCGACCCCGAGCATCAAGCTCGCCACCAACACCGAGATGTACGAGCGGATGTCCGGCGACATGGACATCGACTGCGGCGTGATCCTCTCCAAGGGCGAGTCCGTCGAGTCGGTGGGGGAACGGGTGTTCCAGCTGATCCTCGACACCGCGTCCGGCCGCAAGACGCTGTCGGAGGAGCTCGGATTCGGACAGGAGGAGTTCGTCCCGTGGCAGCTCGGCGCGGTGATGTGACGATGCTGGACTTCTCCGACCAGGTCGTGCTGGTCACCGGCGCCGGCAGCGGGATCGGCGCCGCCGTCGCCGAGGGGTTCGGGCGCCGCGGCGCCCAGGTCGTCGTGCACTACGGGCGCAACCGCGAGGGTGCGGAGAAGGTCGCGAGCTCGATCCAGGAGGCGGGCGGCCGGGGGTCGGTCGTCCAGGCCGACCTCACCGACCCGGCGTCGGCGACCCGGCTCGTCGACGACGTCGCCGCGCGGCACGGGCGGCTCGACGTGCTCGTCAACAACGCAGGCGACCTGCTGGGCCGCACGCCCGTCACCGAGATGACCGACGAGCAGTTCGCCCGCGTCATGGACCTCAACATGACGTCGGTCTTCGCCGCCTGCCGCCAGGCCGTGCCCGTCATGCAGCGCAACGGCGGCGGCGCGATCGTCAACGTCACGTCGGTGGCCGCGCGCACCGGCGGCGCGGGCGGGTCCGTCGCCTACGCCACCGCGAAGGGCGCGGTCAGCACCTTCACCCGCGGCCTCGCCAAGGAAGTCGCGCGCACCGGGATCCGCGTGAACGCCATCGCGCCCGGCATCATCACCACCCCGTTCCACGAGCGGAACACGTCCGACGAGCAGATGGCGGCGATGGTGGCGGGCATCCCGATGGGCCGCGCCGGCACACCCGACGAGTGCGTCGGCACCGTACTCTTCCTGGCCGATCCAGCGATGAGCGGATACATCACCGGCCAGGTGATCGAGATCAACGGCGGCCAGCTGACCCCGTGAAAGAGGGCAACGTGACCAAGGACAGGCGCCTGCGCAGCCAGGCGTGGTTCGACAACCCCGAGAACCCGGGCATGACCGCGCTCTACATCGAGCGCTACATGAACTGGGGCCTGACGCGCGAAGAGCTGCAGTCCGGCAAGCCGATCATCGGCATCGCGCAGACCGGCTCCGACCTGTCACCGTGCAACCGGCACCACCTCGTGCTCGCCGAGCGGGTGCGCGAGGGCATCCGGGAGATGGGTGGCATCGCGTTCGAGTTCCCGGTCCACCCGATCCAGGAGACCGGCAAGCGGCCCACCGCCGCGATCGACCGCAACCTCGCCTACCTCGGGCTGGTCGAGGTGCTGCACGGCTACCCGCTCGACGGGGTCGTGCTCACCACCGGCTGCGACAAGACCACCCCCGCCTGCCTGATGGCCGCCGCCACCGTCGACATCCCGGCGATCGTGCTGTCCGGCGGGCCGATGCTCAACGGCTGGTACCAGGGCAAGCGCACCGGGTCGGGCACGATCGTGTGGAAGGCCCGCGAGCTGCTCGCCGCCGAGGAGATCGACCAGGCCGAGTTCGTCGAGCTCGTGGCCTCCTCGGCGCCGTCGCCGGGGCACTGCAACACGATGGGCACGGCGTCCACCATGAACGCGCTCGCCGAGGCGCTCGGGATGAGCCTGCCCGGGTCGTCGGCGATCCCGGCCCCGCACCGCGACCGCGCCCGCAACGCCTACCTCACCGGGCGGCGGATCGTCGAGATGGTGCACGAGGACCTCAAGCCGTCGGACATCATGACGCGTGAGGCCTTCGAGAACGCCATCGTCGTCAACTCCGCGATCGGCGGCTCCACCAACGCGCCCATCCACATCACCGCCATCGCCCGGCACATGGGCGTCGACCTGCCGATGGACGACTGGCAGCGGATCGGCTTCCACGTCCCGCTGATCGTCGACCTCCAGCCGGCCGGCAAGTACCTCGGCGAGGAGTTCCACCGGGCGGGCGGTGTGCCCGCGGTGGTCCACGAGCTGATGCAGCACGGTCTCATCCGCGAGGAGGCCCGCACGGCCAACGGCAAGACGATCGGCGAGAACTGCCGCGACGCGGAGGCGACCGACCGCGACGTGATCCGCACGTTCGACAACGCGCTGCAGGACGACGCCGGGTTCCTCGTCCTGAAGGGCAACCTCTTCGACTGCGCGATCATGAAGACGAGCGTGATCTCGAAGGAGTTCCGGGAGCGGTACCTGTCCGACCCGGAGCGCCCGAACGTCCTCGAGGGGCGCGCGGTCGTCTTCGACGGGCCGGAGGACTACCACCACCGCATCGAGGACCCGGACCTCAAGATCGACGAGGACTGCCTGCTGTTCATGCGTGGTGCGGGTCCGCTCGGCTACCCCGGCGCCGCGGAGGTCGTGAACATGCAGCCGCCTGCCGAGCTGATCAAGCGGGGCGTGCACGCGCTGCCGTGCATCGGGGACGGTCGCCAGTCCGGCACGTCCGGCTCGCCGTCGATCCTCAACGCCTCCCCGGAGGCCGCGGCGGGTGGCGGCCTGGCGATCCTGCAGACCGGCGACCGGGTCCGCATCGACCTGAACGCCGGCACGGCCGACATCCTCGTGCCCGAGGAGGAGCTCGCCGAGCGGCGCCGCAAGCTGGAGGAGGCGGGCGGCTACCCGATCCCGGCGTCCCAGACCCCGTGGCAGGAGATCCAGCGCGGCATGGTGGACCAGTTGTCGGCGGGCATGGTGCTCAAGCCCGCGGTGGCCTACCAGCGCGTGGCGTCCAAGGGCCTCCCGCGGGACAACCACTGAGGGCGTGCGGCATCCGCCGCTGAGCCGCGGCTCAGCGGCGGCGTAGCCGCGCCCGGCGGCGCACCACCGCCTGCTGGGTCCGGCGGCGCGCGACGCGGCGCGGGTGGCTCATCCGCCGGCGCCGCTCGCACGGCGGGTCCTTCGAGCCGGTCGGCCCGCGGCAGCAGTCGAGTGGTGGGCCCGCGGCCGGCGGCGGTGCCGGGTCCGGATCGGGCAGTTCGGGACGAACGGGTTCGCCCCGCGTGACGTAGAGGCGCCCGAGCGGGCTGACCCACAGGAACAGCCCGGGCTGGGGCTGGGCGAGCGACCAGCCCCGGTCCTTGTCCGGGTGGTGCCGTGCGCAGACGGGGCCCACGTTCGCCGCGATCGTCGGCCCGCCGCGGGCGTGCTCGCGCGTGTGGTCGAGGTCGCTGCGCCGCGCCGGCCGGGTGCAACCGGGACCGCAGCAGTTGCGGTCGCGGATCCGGACGTGGTCGGCGAGCGGTCCGCGCACGAACCGGGCGCGCGGGTTCGCGGCCAGGCGGCGCCGGAGGTCGTCGCGGCCCGCCCACGCGTCGGCGATCTCGGCCACCACCCCGGCCCAGATCTCGTCGGGCGGGTCGCCGGCGTAACGGTGGAGCTCGTCGACGGTGACGTGCACCTCGACGACTCCGCCCCGCACCGGCGCCCCGGGGGCCGGCGTGCGCGGTCGCCGCCGCAGCGGGCCGGCGAGCAGCAGGTAGCCGTCGGGGTCGACGATGGCGAACCGCCATGCCGCTCCCCGCTGCTGGGCGGCGACGGTGGCGCGGGCGACGTGGGCGCCGACCGGCCCGAGGCCCGGGATCTCGCCTGGGCGGTCGTCGAGCCCCGCGAGCGTGGAGAGCCCGACCCGGATCTCGACACCTTCGCGGGTGCCGACCCGGTCGCGGGCCCACCGCTCGGCGTCCCCACCGGGAGTGGGCGCGTCCTCGTCGGCCCGATCGTCCGGTGCGGCGCTCGCGGGCTGATCGGCGTCGTCCTCGGGGTCGGCCCCGTCCTCCGGACGCGGCTTGCCGAGCAGGCGGGCGATGATCTCGCGCTCGGTGAGGCCGTGGAAGGTGCCGTTGAGCATGCCGAGGTAGAGGTCGGCGCTGATCTGGGGCCGCCGCCCGGGGTGCCCGGCTCGCTTGGTGGCTTCGACGAGCCGGTCGATCCGCTCGGCCGCGGCGGCGGCCTCGTCGGCGGGAAGCCCGTTGGCGGCCAGGACCGCGGTGCCGGTGCGTGGGTCGAGGTACAGCGCCACCCCGCGCTCGCGCACGGCCCGTTCGTAGCGGCGCCGCCGCAGCCCGGGGTCGAGCGCATGCAGCGCCCGGTACAGCCGGTCGGCGAGCTGGCGCGTGGTGAGCCCCGGCGCCAGTGGCACGAACCGCTCGCACAGCCACCGGCTCTGCGCCTCCGTCACGTCGCCGGTGGCCGGGTCGAGGTACTCGACGAAGACCCGCGCCTTCCCGCGGTCGATGCGCCCGGCGCGCAGCGCAGCGAACACCAGCGGCAACCGCTCGACGAGCGCGGTGGCGATCTCCAGCTCGCGGTCGGCGGTCGTGGGGGTCCAGGTGAGCCCGGCCGCGATCTCGTGGGCGGCCCACTCGAACTGCTCCTCGGCCCGCTGGACGGCCTCGAGCGGATCGCCGGCCACGTCGGCGGCGGCCACGGCGTGCGAGATCTCCACCAGGTCGGCGAACAGCTCCGCCTGCTCATGGGCCAGTTGCCGGGCGCGGGCGCGGAGCAGCTCCACCAGCCGAGCGTTGGGGACCTCCTCCCGCGCCAGCGCGCCGAGGACGGCGGACAGCTCCGGCCCGGGCGGCAGCACACCCGCCCGGTCCATCAGCTCCGCCACTCCGCCCACGCTTCGAACCTACGTTCGCCCCCCGACAGCCTCGCGGCCGTTCCGGACGGGCATCACCCGAAGAGCGCAACGATCGTCAGTGCACCCGGCGCAGGAGGTCAGTGAGCGCGTCCGGCATCGACAGCATCGGCATGTGCGACGACGGCAGCCGGTGCCGGTGCCGGTGGTCGGCGGCGGCCGCCATCTCCTCCTGGGTGGTTGGGGCGAGGCTCGCGTCCTGCTCGCAGATGACGTACGTCGTGGGGTGGGCGGGATCCGGCGCGGTGCAGGGCGCCACGAGGCTGCGGACCGACTGCGGCTCGAACCTGCGTAGGTAGGGGTACGCGTGCCGGGCGTCGACGTCGGCACACAGCGTCCGCCGGACCAGCTCCAGGTCGTCGACGACCCCGACCGTGCCGTCGTCGTGCAGCGTGACCCACCCGGGCGGCGGGCCTGTCGCCCCCGTGACGTCCAGCGCCGACCGCCCCCGCTGCGGCCACAGCGCCGCGACGTAGACGCTGTGCGCGATCGCGGGGTGGTCGGCGAGCTCGGTGAGGACCATCCCGCTGTACGACTGCCCGACGAGGACGACCGGCTCCCCGACCCCCTCCACGGTCCGCGCGGTGGCCTCCGCGTCGGCCGCGAGGTCGCCGACCGCGCCCGGGCCGACGCTCGGCAACCGCTCGACGACCACGACGTGGTGGCCGGCCTCCCGCAGCCGGTCGGCGACGCCGCTCCAGATCCAGCCACCGACGAGTCCGCCGGGGACGAGGACGTAGCTCGACATCGCACGATTGTCGGCCGCACAACTCCTGATGGCAATCGCGGCGGAATGCAGCCCCGTCGCCGCTGCCGTTTTCCAGCCGCTATCTTTCGCAGCTGTGAAATGCACAGAAGAAGAAATTCATAGCTGTCGCACAGCTCTCTCCAAGCGCATTCCAAGAATTGTTTGAAGGGGTGTCGAACGTGCGGGGGGAACGCGTGCTGGCATGGGCACGCACGCATCGGGTGAACGTCGGGTTGTTCCTGCTGCTCGTGGTGGCGGTGGTGGCCACGGCCCTGGTGATCGCCGACCCGGGGGAGCCGCAACCCGTGGTGCGCACGGCGACGGTCACCCGTGGGGACGTGACGGCGACGGTCACCGCGAGCGGCAACGCCGAGTCGTCGCTGCGCACGCCGGTCAGCTTCGAGGAATCGGGCACGGTCACGTCCGTCGCCGTCGAGCCGGGCGACACCGTCGAGCTCGGCCAGGTGCTCGCCACGATCGACGACGCCGAGGCCCAGGCGCAGCTGCGCACCGCGGAGGCCCAGCTCGCGGGCGCGCAGGCCGCCCTCGACCAGGCCCGGGCCGGCCCGTCCGAGGTGCAGTCGCAGCGGGACCAGCTGGCGATCACCCAGGCGGAGCAGGCGCTCGCTGACGCGCGCGCTGCGGTCACGGCGGCGGAGAAGCAGCTCGAGCTGGACCGGGCGGCGACCCAGACGACGATCGACGACGCCAAGACCCAGCTCGCGAACGACGACGAGGCCACCGCACTCGCGGTCGAGAACGCCGAGGAGAAGCTCGAGGTCGACACGAAGACGCAGAACACGCTCGTCGAGCAGGCGGAGGCGGAGGAAGAGGCCGCGTGCGGCGGCTCGACCGCGGATTCCGACGACGATTCCGTCGACTGCACCCGGGCGAAGCTCGCCACCGAGAATGCGAAGAACACCCGCGCCGCGGTCCTGTTGGCCGACGAGCAGGCGATCGAGACGGCGAAGCAGAACCGCGAAGCGACCCTCGACCGCGGCCGCCAGGCCGTCACGCAGGCCGAGCAGGCGCGGGCGGACACCCTGTTGAAGGGGCAGACGGCGATCGAGACCAGCAAGCAGGCCGTGACGAAGGCCGAGGGGGATCTCGCCGCGGCGAAGCTGACCGCGGAGGAGAACGCGCACCCGCGGACCCCGGAGGAGATCGCCCAGGCGCAGGCCACGGTGGACAGCGCGCAGGTCGAGGTCGACCGGGCTCGCCGCGCGGTGGAGCAGACCGCGCTCAAGGCACCGCAGGCCGGGGTGGTGCTCGCCGTGAACGGCGAGGTGGGCGAGTACGCGAACGGGCAGGGCTCGGGCGAGTCCGCGGGCGCCGACGCCGAGGGCGGCGACTCCGCCGCGTCGGACGCGGCGACGTCGGCGGGCGACGGCTTCGTCGTCATCGCCAACCTCAGCGAGCTCGCCGTGACCGCCGAGATCCCGGAGGCCGACGCGGCGAAGCTCGAGCTCGGCCAACGGGCGACGATCTCCTTCCCGGCGACCGGCGCCACCGCGACCGGAACGGTGACCCGCAAGAACCCGCAGAGCACCGTGTCGAACGACGTCGTCCACTACCCGGTCACGATCTCGTTGGAGACCGCACCCCCCGGCGTCGGGGTCGGGGCGACCGCGAACGTGTCCATCACGACCGGCACCGCCACGGGCGTGCTGAAGGCTCCGACGCAGGCGATCACGACGACCGGCGACCGGAGCACGGTGACGGTGCGCCGCGACGGTGTGGACGCGGTCGTCCCCGTGCGGATCGGCGTCTCCGGCCCCGCCGAGACCGAGATCATCAGCGGGGTCTCGGAGGGTGACGTGCTGGTGCTGCCGACGCCGGCCGCCGCGACCGGCGGTTCGGGCTTCCCCCGCACGGGAGGCCGCTGATGCGCCCGGTCATCGAGCTGCGCGGCGTCGCGAAGACCTACGGCAGCGGCGACGCGGTGGTGCGCGCCGTGGACGGGGTCGACCTCGTCGTCGAACGCGGCGACTACGTCGCGGTGATGGGCGCGTCGGGGTCGGGCAAGTCGACGCTGATGAACATCCTCGGCTGTCTCGACGTCCCGACCCGGGGCCGGTACGCCCTCGACGGCGTGGACACCCGCCGGCTCGACGAACGGCAGCAGGCGCTGATCCGCAACCGCAAGATCGGGTTCGTCTTCCAGTCGTTCAACCTCATCCCGCGCACCACGGCCGTGCGCAACGTCGAGCTGCCGATGGCCTACGCCCGCGTCCGCGGGCCGGAGCGGCGCCGCCGGGCGTTGCGGGCGTTGGAGCGGGTGGGGCTGGGCGAGCGCGCCCACCACCGCCCGTCCGAGCTGTCCGGCGGGCAGCAGCAGCGCGTGGCGATCGCCCGGGCGATCGTGACCGACCCCGTGCTGCTGCTGGCCGACGAGCCGACGGGCGCGCTCGACAGCCGCAGCACGGACGAGGTCCTCGCGCTTTTCGACGACCTCAACGCGGACGGCCGGACGCTCGTGGTGATCACCCACGAGGACCACGTCGCACAGCGCGCGCGGCGCGTGCTGCACATGCGCGACGGCCGGATCGTGTCCGACGAGCGGGTGGCGCCGGCGGTGGCGTCGTGAACCCGGGGCAGATCCTGCAGTTCGCCGTGGCCGGGGTGCTGGCCAACAAGCTGCGGTCGGCGCTGACGATGTCCGGCATCGTCATCGGCGTCGCCGCGGTGATCATCCTCGTGGCGGTGGGCACCGGGGCGGGCGCCGCCACCGCGGCGTCGATCAGCGCGCTGGGCAGCAACACGCTCACCATCACCCCGGAGTCCGACCAGGGCGGCGGCGGTCGGGGCGGCGTGCGCATCAGCGGTGGTGGCCTGGTCGTGGGCGGCAGTCCGCGCCCGGTGACGCCACCGGGCCAGGCGGGACCGTCGACGCAGACCGACCGGGGCACCGAGATCCGCGCCGCGCAGCTGACCCTGGCGGACGCCGAGGCGCTCGTGGACGCCGAACTGGCCCCGAGCGTCGCCTCGGTGGCGCCGGTGGTCTCGGCCACGTCGGTGACGGCCACCCGCGGTGGCGCCTCGCACGAGGTGGCCACGCTGACCGGGACGACCCCGAGCTACCTCACCAACCACGACGACGCGGTGCAGGCCGGCGCGGCGTTCACCGACTCCGACTACCTCGCCCGCAGCCGGGTGGCGCTCGTCGGGGTCACCGTCGCCACCGCTCTGGTCGGCGGGGACGGGCGGGCGATCGTCGGACAGCCGATCCAGCTGAACGGCGCGGCGTTCCAGGTGGTCGGCCTGCTGGCCGCGAAGGGCAGCAGCGGCCCCCAGGACCAGGACGACCGGGTGATCGCCCCGATGACGGCGGTGCAGGACACGCTCACCGGCTACGGGCCGCTGTCGAGCATCTCGGTGAGGGCCGTGTCGGCCGAGGCCGTCCCGGCGGCGACCGCGGAGGTCACCGCCATCCTGAACGCGCGCCACGGCACGGGCGTGCCGGACTTCTCGATCTCCAGCCCCACCTCGATCCTCGAGGCGGTGTCCGAGGTCAACGCGACGTTCACCCTGCTGCTGGGGGCGGTCGCGGGCATCTCGCTGCTGGTCGGCGGGATCGGCGTCATGAACATCATGCTCGTCACCGTCACGGAACGGACCCGCGAGATCGGCATCCGCAAGGCGGTCGGCGCGCAGAAGGCGGACATCGTCGGCCAGTTCCTGGTCGAGGCGACGATGCTGGCCGTCGCGGGAGGCCTGATCGGGATCGTCATCGGCGTCGCCGTCGGCTCGATGTCGATCGGCGGGTTCCAACTCGTCGTCGCGCCGTTCTCCGTGGTCCTGGCCTTCGCCGTGTCCGTGGCGATCGGCCTGTTCTTCGGCTTCTACCCCGCCAACAAGGCGGCGAACCTGCGCCCGATCCACGCCCTCCGTTACGAGTGATGCCGATGGACACCGACGACGACCTGCTGGATCTCGAGTGGGACCGGCCGAAGCGCGCCAGCGGGCTGACGCTCGCGCTGGCCGCTGCCCTGATCTTCGTGCTCGGGTTCGCCTGCGGCGTGCTGACCGAGCGGGCCGTCGCCCCGGACGCCCCGGCGACGGTCACCGGCGGCCCGGGCGGCGCACCACCCGCGGGAGCGGTACGCCGCGCCGGGCCGTAGGGCGGGTAGGGGCCCACCCCGCGTGCCGCAAGATCGTTCTCCCGGCCCGCCTCGCCGTCGTGCCCACGCTGCTCGGCGATGTGGAGGAGGTGAGCCCGGCGGACGCCGGGGCCCGGCGGGCGAGCTGCGCCCGCAGATCCCGGCGATCGCCACGGGGCTGAACACGGAGCGGCTGGGCACGCCCGGCGGGCCGGTCGCCTCGGCGGGCGACATCCCGGTCGAGGTGCTCGCGCACAGCCAGGAGTGCCTCGCGGCGCTGCCCACCTGCGGGGCCTGAGCGGGAGCGGGCCTGGGCGGCCGGGGCAGCGGCTGAGCCTGTCCGGCGACAGCACGCTGACCGTGGCGGAGGAGAGCGCGCACGACATCGACGTCGACCAACCCGAGCTCACCGTCGGGTCCATCGAGCGGGTCGCCGCGAAGGCGGCGAGCCGGGCCGACGTGTGAACGGCAGCGACCTCAGCCGGCGCCCGGCAGGCGCACCGTGACGCAGAGCCCGCCCGCGGGCCGGGCGGCGAGGGTGAGGGTGCCGTCGTGGGCCTGGGTGATGCTCTTGACGATCGCCAGGCCGAGCCCGACCCCCGCGTGGTCGCCGCGGATGCGGTCCGTGCCGCGCCGGAACGGCTCGGCGAGCGTGGAGACGACCTCCGGTGCGATCGCCTCGCCGGTGTTCTCCACGGTGAGGGCGACGCCGTCGGGATGGGCACCGGTCCGCACCCACACCGCGCCGCTCTCGGGCAGGTTGTGGACGATCGCGTTGTGCACGAGGTTCGTCGCCAGCTGCTGCAGCAGCGCGGGTGAACCGCGGGTGAGTGCGGCGTCGCCGCAGGTCGTGAGGGTGACGCCGCGGCTGTCTGCGAGCGGGAGGAGTGCCTCGGTCGCCTCCTCCGCGACGAGCGACAGGTCGACCGGCTCCCGGGCGAAGGAGCGCTGGTCGGCCCGGCTGAGCACGAGCAGCGCCTCGGTGAGGTCGATCGCGCGGGTGTTGACGGCGCGGAGGCGGTCGACGAGCTCGCCGGTGTCGCGGTCGGGGTCCTTGCCGGCAACGTCGAGGAGCGCCTGCGTGATCGCCAGCGGGGTGCGCAGCTCGTGGGAGGCGTTCGCCGCGAACCTGCGCTGTTCGGCGACGTGCGCCTCGAGCCGGGCGAGCATCGCGTCGAACGCGTCGGCGAGCTCGCGGAACTCGTCCTCGCGGCCCGGCAGCCGGATGCGGTGGGTGAGCGACCCCTGCGCGGCCAGGCGGGTGGCGGCCGTGATGCGCGTCAGGGGCGCGAGCATGCGTCCGGCGAGGATCCACCCGCCGACGAGGCCGAACACCAGCAGGAACGCCAGCACGATGGCCGCCGCCTGGACGAACACGAGCGGTCCCCTGCCCTGGAGCAGGAGGACGTTCGAGATCACGTTCCGGAACGAGTCGAACCGCACCTCGGGGGCGTCGGGCATGAGGAACACCCGCGCGGCGGCGAGCAGCAGCGCGCCGGCCAGCATGAGGAACCCGGCGTAGCTGAGCGTGAGCTTGAGCCGCACGCTCAGGCCGGGCGCCCTACCCACCGGCCCGGCCCTCGGTGGCGATGCGGTAGCCGACGCCGGGCACGGTGGCGATGATCCCGGGTTCGCCGAGGCGCTTGCGCAGCGCCGAGACCGTGATGCGCACGGCGTTGGTGAACGGGTCGGCGTTCTCGTCCCACGCCCGCTCCAGGAGCTCCTCGGCGCTCACCACGCCGCCCTCGGCGGCGACGAGGACCTCGAGCACCGCGAACTGCTTGCGGGTGAGCGGGACGTATCGGCCGTCGCGGTAGACCTCGCGGCGGAACGGGTCCAGCCGCAGCCCGGCGATCTCCCGCACGGGCGGCCGGTTGTGGGCGCGCCTGCGGTCGAGCGCCCTGAGCCGCAGGACGAGCTCGCGCAGCTCGAAGGGCTTGGTGAGGTAGTCGTCGGCGCCGAGCTCGAACCCGGACACCTTGTCGTCGAGCCGGTCGGCCGCGGTGAGCATGAGGATGGGCGTGCCGGTGCCCGCGGCGACGATGTGCCGGGCGACCTCGTCGCCGGAGGGGCCGGGGATGTCCCGGTCGAGGACGGCGATGTCGTAGGTGTTGACGCTCAGCAGCTCCAGCGCGGTGTCGCCGTCGCCCGCGACGTCGGCCGCGATGGCGTCGAGACGCAGGCCGTCGCGGATGGCCTCGGCCAGGTAGGGCTCGTCCTCGACGATCAGAACGCGCATGAGGCCCCGATGGTAGGGGCCCGCGCATATCGTCGGCATATCGAAAAGCGGATACGGTCCGGCAACACCGCGCCGCTTTGACTGGCCGCATGATCCGAAGCGGAGAAGCAGGAAGGGCGCGCCGAGTGGTGCCGCCCGGACGGCTGGTGGCGGCCGTGGCCCTCGCCGGCCTGGTCAGCGCGGGTTGTGCGGAGGCGCCCGCCGAGAACCCGCCCGCCGACGAGAACACCGCGGATCCGGTTGCGAATCCCGTCGCCGAGGACAGGGCCGCTTTCGCCCGGTGCATCCGCGAGAACGGCGTCGCGGACTTCCCGGACCCCGACGCCGACGGCGTCATCCAGTACCACGGCGAGGACCCCGATTTCGAGTCCGCGCAGCAGATGTGCCGGCACCTCTCGCCGCCCGTGGCGGGGCAGGAGGGGAACGGCGGGTGAGCCGGACGACGTGGCCGCCCGCGGACGCGCTCGACGACCGCTGCCCGACGCAGCCGATCGCCGTCGTCCCGCCGGCCCGCCGAGCCCGCTCCGGCCTGCTGACGGTCCTCGTGGTGGCGGTGGTCGTCGCCGTGGTGACCGGGGTCGTCGGCCACCTGGTCACAGCGACCTCGCCGCCGCCGACGGTCTCCGCGCTCCCCGCCCCCACCACGACCCGGCCGTCGCCGCACGCGGGTGACGTAGCGCGACCGAGCCCGCCACCGCGGTCCGACGAACGCCGCCCGGAACGCCGCGGCGCGCTCGGGCTCGCCGACGGCGCCGTGCCCGACGGGGTGACGGTCTTCGACGACGACGTCCCGGCCGTGGCCGAGCTCGACCCGGACCTGCTCGCGGCGCTGCGCGAGGCCGCGACCGACGCCGCGGACGACCGCGTCGCGTTCGTGGTCAACAGCGGCTGGCGTTCCGCGGCCTACCAGGAGCGCCTGCTCGACGAGGCGATCTCGCGGTACGGCTCGAAGGCCGAAGCCGCCCGGTGGGTGGCCACCCCGGACACGTCCCCGCACGTGTCGGGGGACGCGGTCGACCTCGGCGCGAGCGCCGCCGCCTGGCTGTCGGAGCACGGCGCCGAGCACGGGCTGTGCCAGGTCTACCGCAACGAGCCCTGGCACTTCGAGCTGCGCCCCGACGCCGCCGACCGCGGGTGCCCGCGCATGTACGCCGACCCCACGCACGATCCGAGGATGAAGTGACCGCAGACGTGACCGGAGCCCAGCGCGCGACCCGGGAGGCCGTGGCTGTGAGCGCGCGCGGGCTGACCAAGACCTACGGCCGGGGCGACACGGAGGTGCGCGCCCTGAACGGCGTCGACCTCGACCTGCCCAGAGGCCGTTTCACGGCGATCACGGGCCCGAGCGGGTCCGGCAAATCGACGCTGATGCACTGCCTCGCCGGGCTCGACCAGCCGACCGGCGGCACCGTCACCGTCGCCGGCACCGACCTCGGTGCGCTCGACGACGACGCGCTCACCGTCTTCCGCCGCGAGCACGTCGGCTTCGTGTTCCAGTCGTTCAACCTGCTGCCGATGCTCACCGCGGAGCAGAACATCCTGCTCCCGCTCGAGCTGGGCTCCGGCCGGGTCGACGACGCGATCCGGGAGCGCGCGCACGGGATCGCCGAAGCCCTCGGCGTGGCCGACCGGCTCCGCCACCGGCCCGACGAGCTGTCGGGCGGCCAGCAGCAGCGGGTCGCGATCGCCCGGGCCCTGGTCACGGAGCCGGACCTGCTGTTCGCCGACGAGCCCACCGGCAACCTCGACAGCGCCGCCTCGGCCGAGGTGCTCGAGCACCTGCGCCGGTCGGTGCGCGAGCTGGGCCAGACCGTCGTGATGGTCACCCACGACCGCGCCGCGGCGGCCTACGCCGACGACGTGGTCACGATGCAGGACGGGCGGATCGCCTGATGCGCACCGTCCTCTCCGCCTCCCTGCGCGTCCACGGCCGCCGCTACGTCGCCGCGGCGATCGCGGTGACCGCCTCGGTCGCCTTCGTCGTCGTGATCGGCGTGCTCACCGCAGGCGCGCGGGCCGGGTTCATGGACGGCGCCGGTGCCCCGTACCGCGGCGCCGACCACGTGGTCGACGCCCCCGAGGACGGCCCCCAGCGCGCGCCCGCGTGCTGCCCGGACACCCTGGACGTGTCGGACGCGATCGCGCTCGTCGAGCGCCTCGGCGAGAACGCCTCCCCGCTCGGCCGGGTGGACCTGCCCGCGCACCGGGACGGGGGCGCCCCGCTCGGCGTGGGCGACGTGCGGGGGTGGACGACGGTCGGGCCGGTCGCCGCCGCGGAGGAGCTGCGCTGGCAGGAGCTCGTCGCGGGCCGCTTCCCGGAACGCCTCGGCGAGGTGGTGGTGCACGTGTGGGCCGCCCTGGAGCAGGACATCGCGATCGGGGACCGGATCCGGGTCGGCTCGGGGCCCGGCGCGACGGATCTGGAGGTGGTCGGCCTCGTGGAATCGCCCTCCACCTGGACCCAGGCCTCGATGTACGTCACGTGGCCGCAGTACCTGCAGTGGCGCGACGAACCCACCTTCCACGTGGGCAGCGTGGCGGTGCGCGGGGACGTGGGGCCGGTGCCCGAGGGCATGCGGGTGTGGACGGCGGACGCCTACGTCCGCGACGGCCTCGCCGGTCTCAGCAACGGCACGGACGTGATCGCGGTGATGCTGCTGCTGTTCGCCGGCGTCGCGCTCGTGGTCTCGGTGCTGGTCGTCGCGAACACGTTCTCGATCCTGTTCGCCCAGCGGCTGCGCGAGTTCGCGCTGCTGCGCTGCGTCGGCGCGACCCGGGGCCAGGTGCTGGGGGCGGTGCGGCGCGAGGCGGCCGCGGTGGGCGCGCTCGCATCGCTCGCCGGGACGCTGGCCGGCACCGGGCTCGGCTACGGCCTGATCCCGCTGGTCAACTCCCTCGCCGTCACCACCCCGCTGGCCGCCCCCGCCCCGCCGGCCCCCTGGCTGCTGGGCGGGTTCGCCGTCGGCCTGCTGGTCACCCTCGTCGCGTCCTGGCTGCCGACCCGGCAGGTGGTGCGGGTGAGCCCGCTGGCCGCCCTGCGCCCGCGCCCCGCGCTCGACCCGCGCACCGCCGCCGGCCGGGCCCGGACGGTGCTCGCGGCGCTGCTGCTGCTCGCCGGGCCCGCCCTGCTCGGGGTGGCGGTGGCCCGCGGCGGCACGGCCGTCCTGCTGCTCGGCGGGGCGGCGACGTTCACCGGCGTGCTGCTGCTCGGGCCGGTGTTCGTCCCCCGTCTGGTCCGGGTGGCCGGTGCGCTGCTCGGCCCCGCCGGGTGGCTCGCCACCCGGAACGCGGTGCGCAACCCGCGCCGGACGGCCGCCACCACCGCCGCGCTGTTGACCGGCGTCACCCTGACGACCGCCGTGCTCACCGGGATGGCGACCTACCGGGCCGGGATGGAGGAGGTGCACACCCGGCACCACCCCGTCGACGCCTCGATCACGTCGTTGGACGCGCCGATCACCGCCGACCTGCTGGCCGAGGTGCGCCGCACCCCCGGGGTCGAGCAGGCCGCCACCGTGGACGGCGCCGTCGCCACGATCTCCGGGTTCGACGCGCCGCTGCCGGTCCTCACCGCGGGGGACGCGGTGCGGGTCGCCCGCGGCGGTGAGCGCTTCGGCCGGGTGGAGCCCGGGACGATCCACCTCGACCTCGGCGCGTTCGTCGCCCCGGACGTCGGACCGGGCGATGTGGTCACGGTCGCCGTCGGCGACCGGCAGGCGCGGCTGCGCGTGATCGCACTCCCCGGCGGGGGTCGGGCCGGCCTGGTCGCCCCGGAGACCCTGGCCCAGCTCACCGACGATCCCCGGCCCCACGTGATCTGGGTCCGCGCCGACCCGGACGCCGACCCGCTCACGCTCGTCGACGCCCTGGACGAGGTCGCCGACGCGGCCGGGGCGCGCCTGGAGGACCGGCTGCAGGCGCAGGCGGCGGCGAACCGGGAGCGTGACATCCTCGCGGCGGCCGTGCTCGGGCTGGTGGGGGTCTCGGTGGCGATCGCCCTGGTCGGGGTCGGCAACACGCTGGGTCTGTCGGTGCTCGAACGCGTCCGCGAGCACGCGCTGCTGCGCGCGCTCGGGCTCACCCGCGGGCAGCTGCGGCGGATGCTGGCGATCGAGGCGCTGCTGCTGTCCGCGGTGGCCACCCTGCTCGGCTCCGCCCTCGGCGTCGCCTTCGCCTGGCTGGGCTACGCGACCGTCGTGCGGCGGGCCCTCACCCACGCCACGATGGTGATCCCCTGGCCGCAGCTGGTCGCCGTCGCCCTGGTCGCCGCGCTGGCCGGGGTGCTCGCCGGTGTGCTCCCGGCCCGCCGCGCCGCCCGGGTGCCCCCGGCCGACGGGCTCTCCGGCGAGGTGATCAGCCGTTGACCGGGGTGAGGGCGCGGCCCTCGGCGAACCACGTGGTCAGGTTGTCGACGACGAGCTGTCCCATGGCCCGGCGGGTCGGCTTGCTCGCCGAGCCGACGTGGGGGAGCAGCACGGCGTTGTCGAGGTCGATCAGCTCCTGCGGGACGTTCGGCTCGTCCTCGAAGACGTCGAGCCCGGCGGCGCGGATCGTGCGCGTCTTCAACGCCGCGATGAGCGCCGCCTCGTCGACGACCGTGCCGCGCCCGATGTTGATGAGCACGCCGTCGGGGCCGAGCGCCTCGAGCACCTCCGCGTTCACCAGGTGGCGGGTGCTCGCGTTGCCGGGCACGACGACCACCAGCGTGTCGACGTCGCGCGCCATCTCCACCAGCGACGGGTAGTAGCGGTACGGGACGTCCTTGCGGCTGCGGTTGTGGTAGCCGGCGATGGTCACCTTGAACGCCTCGGCGCGCTTCGCGATCGCCTCGCCGATCCGCCCGAGCCCGAGGATGCCGAGCCTGCGCCCGGTCATGGTCAGGTCCGTGAGCGGGTAGTTCCCCTCCGTCGCCCACCGCCCGGCCCGCAGGTACCGCTCGGCCCGTCCGAGCTCGCGCACCGTCATGAGCATCAGCCCGAGCGCGGTGTCGGCGACCTCGTCGTCCAGCACCCCCGGGGTGTTGGTGACGATCACGCCGCGCTCGGTGGCCGCCTCGACGTCCACGGTGTCGTAGCCGACCCCGAAGTTCGCCACGATCTGGAGGTTCGGCAGCCGGTCGAGCAGGGCGGCGTCGACGGTGTGGTGGCCCCCGGTCGCGAGGCCGCGGACGTCGGCGCCGCGCTCGGCGAGCACTGCGTCCGGGTCGGCGGCCTCCCAGAGGCGGATGAGCTCGAAACGCTCCTCGCAGCCCTCGACGACGACATCGTGCATGCGGGACGGCATCAGGACGGTCGGACGGGTCATGCCTGCAACTCTGCTAAACCACCCGGCCGCGACCTGCACCGACCCGGAGTATGCGGAATGCGAATACCCGTAGCCCCAGATCGCGGTTGACCGGGTTCCCGGCGGTGCAGATCATCGGACCCGCACCGTCACCGCCGACTGGAGCCTCACCCATGCCGCTGATCAGCCGCATCCGCCTCGCCGCCATCCCGGCCGCGCTCAGCCTGGTGCTGGCGGCGTGCGGCGGCGGGGGGAGCAGTTCGACGTCCGACGCGCCGGCCTCGCCGTGCGACACCTCCCCGGATTTCCCGCGCCGACCGATCGAGCTCATCGTGCCGTGGGCCGCGGGCGGCGGCACCGACAGCGTCGCCCGGTTCATCGGCACCCAGCTCGCCGAGCGCCTCGACACCCAGGTCAACGTGGTCAACCGGACGGGCGGCAGCGGCGCGGTCGGCCACACCGCCATCGCCACGGCGCGCCCGGACGGCACGACGATCGGCCTGGCCACCGTCGAGATCACGATGATGCACTGGCAGGGCCTGACCGACGTCACCTACGAGCAGCTCACCCCGATCGGGCAGGTCAACGCCGACCCGGCGGCGGTCACGGTGCGCAGCGACGCCCCGTGGGCCGACCTGTCGCAGCTGCTCGACCAGGTGCGGGCGCAGCCGGGGGCGCTGACGGCGTCCGGCACCGGGCGCGGCGGGATCTGGGACCTCTCGCGGGCCGGCATGCTGCTCGAGGCGGGGCTGCCCCCGGACGCGATCCGCTGGGTGCCCAGCGAGGGCGCGGCGCCCGCGCTGCAGGAGCTGGTGGCAGGCGGGGTGGACATGTCGACCGCGAGCCTGGTCGAGAACCAGACGATGCTCGACGCCGGCCGGGTGAAGGCCCTGGCCGTCATGGCCGAGGAGCGCCTGCCGAACCTGCCGGACGTGCCGACGCTGCGTGAGCTGGGCATCGACTTCACGATGGAGGCCTGGCGCGGCATCGTCGGGCCGGAGGGCCTGCCCGAGGACATCGTCGGCGAGCTGGGCTGCCACCTCGACGAGATCGTGCACAGCCCGGCCTACGAGGAGTTCATGAACACCGCCGGCTTCGGCATCGTCTGGCGCGGACCGGAGGAGTTCGGCACCTACATGCAGCAGCAGGACGCGGAGAAGGGCGAGATCATGCGCGCCGCCGGGCTGGCCGCATGACGTCGGGCCCCACCGCGCCGGCCACGGGCGTGCCGTGGCGCCACGACCTGGTCGGCGGCCTGCTCGCCGCCGCTCTGGGCGCCGCGGTCGTGCTGCACGTCCGCACGTTCCCCGAGCTGCCGGACGGCCAACCCGGCCCCGCGCTCTTCCCCGGCATCGTCGGGACCCTGCTGGTGGTCTTCGGCCTGGTGCTGGTCGTGCGCGCGGTCCGGGCGAGGGGCCGGGCCACCGCCGAGGCGGCGGCCCCGGGCGTCACCGCGCAGGGGCGGTGGCGCGCGCTCGCCGTGCTCGGGCTCGTCGTCGCCTACCTGCTCCTGGCCGAGGTGCTCGGGTTCGCCGTGACGATGGGCGTGCTGCTGTTCCTGCTGATGTGGCTGCTCGGGGCCCGCCCGCTGGTCGCGGCGATCGCCACGGCGGTCACGGTCGGGTTCATCGTGCTGGTGTTCGGGGAGCTGCTGCTCGTGCCGCTCCCGCGAGGGTTCCTGGGATAGCGGTGGGCGATCTCGCGACGGCGTTTGCGATGCTCGCCGACCCGACCCTCGTGGTCGTGGTGCTCGCCTCCGCGGTGTACGGCCTGTTCATCGGCGCCATCCCGGGCCTCTCGGCGACGCTGGCGACGGCGCTGCTCGTCCCGTTCGTGTTCTTCCTCGACCCGCTGCCCGCGATCGCGGCCGTCATCACGATGTCGGCGATGGCGATCTTCGCGGGCGATCTGCCCTCGGCGCTGGTGCGCATGCCGGGCACGCCGGCGAGCGCGGCCTACACCGAGGACGCCTACCTGCAGACCCGGGCTGGCCACGGCGCGCGGGCGCTCGGCGTGGCGCTGCTCGGGTCGGTGATCGGCGGAGTCGTCGGAGCGGTCGTGCTGATGGTCGCGGCGCCGCTGCTCGCCGAGTTCGCGCTGCAGTTCACCTCGTACGAGTACTTCTGGGTGGCGGTCCTCGGCCTCACCGCCTCGGTGATCATCTCCGCAGGTTCCCAGGTGAAGGGCGCGATCTCGCTGCTCATCGGGCTGCTGTTGGCCACGGTCGGGATCGACATCGCCCTCGGCTACGCGCGGTTCACGTTCGGCAGCACGGACCTGCTGCAGGGGATCAGCTTCATCCCGGCGATGATCGGGCTGTTCGGGCTGTCGGAGGTGCTGCGCAACGTGATGCGGCCCGGTGGCCCGGTGCGGGTCGCGCGGTTGCGCACGCAGGGCATGTTCGGCGAGACGCTCCGGACGCTGCGGCGGTACTGGCGGCGCCTGGTCAGCGGCAACGTCATCGGCAGCACGGTCGGGGCGCTCCCCGGCGCGGGCGGGGACATCGCGGCGTGGGTCTCCTACGCGGCCACCAAGAACACCTCGCGGGAGCGCCACCTCTTCGGCAAGGGGGAGGGGCACGTCGAACCGATCGTGTCGGCGGGCTCGGCCAACAACGCCGCGCTCGCCTCGGCGTACGTCCCCACGCTGGTGTTCGGCATCCCCGGCGACACCATCACCGCGATCCTGCTCGGCGTGCTGCTGGTGCAGGGCGTGCAGCCCGGCCCCGAGCTCTTCGCCAACGACGCGCCGCTGCTCTACGGCGTGTACTTGATCTTCATCATCGCGAACCTGTTGCTGGTCCCGTTGGGCTACCTCGCGATCAAGGGCAGCTCGTGGCTGCTGCGGGTGCCCGGCTCGGTGCTGATGCCGGTGATCGTGGCGTTCTGCGTGGTCGGATCTTTTTCGATCAACAACGGGTACCTCGAGATCGTGATCATGCTGGCGCTCGGGGTGCTCGGCTACCTGCTGGAGCGCGGCGGGTTCCCGCTGGCCCCGGTGGTGCTCGGGCTCGTGCTCGGGCCCATCGTCGAGAAGAACTTCATGCAGAGTGTGATCAAGACCAACTGGGACCTCACCCAGTTCCTGACGCGGCCGGTCAGCGCGGCGTTGGTGCTGCTCACGGCGCTGGTGCTGGCCTACCCGCTGCTGCGCGGGCTCGTCCGACGACGGCGAACGGTTGACGCCTCGGGGTGAGGAAGTCAGGATCGCTCAAACATCTGATGAGTTGAGCGCGAGAGGACGAGGATGTCCGAGAGCATCGAGCGGTCGGCCCCCGCGGCCGACCCGTACACCCTCACCGCGGACGGCATCAAGGAGCCGCCGGTCGGCTGGCGGGCAAGCCTGCGCTACTTGGGCCCCGGTCTGATCCTCAGCGCCTCGATCGTCGGGTCCGGTGAGCTGATCGCGACGACGGCGCTGGGCGCCCAGGCCGGCTTCGTCCTGCTCTGGCTGGTGATCGTCAGCACGCTGGTGAAGGTGGCGGTCCAGGTCGAGCTGGCCCGGTGGACGATCGCCACCGGCCAGCCCGCGCTCACCGGCTACGCCAAGGTGCCCCCGAAGATCTTCGGGATCGGGTGGGTCAACCTGCTCTGGGCCGTGCTGGCGCTGTCCAAGCTGCTGCAGCTCGGCGGCATCATCGGCGGCACCGCGGTGGCGTTCAGCATCCTGCTGCCGATCGGGGGCGACCCGCTCGCCTTCCAGTCGCTGCTGGTCTGGACCGCGGTGCTGGCCATCGGCAGCATCGCGTTGCTGTACTCCAACCGCTACTCGCTCATCGAGCGCGGTGCCGCGGTCCTCGTGGTGATCTTCACGGCGGTCACCGTGTTGATCGCGCTCGGCCTGCCCGCCACGCCGTTCGCCTACGGCATCGACGACCTCGGCAGCGGCCTGCAGTTCCTGATCCCGGCCGGTGCGCTCGGTGCGGCCCTGGCGATGTTCGGCATCACCGGCGTCGGGGCCGACGAGATCACCTTCTACACCTACTGGTGCGTGGAGAAGGGCTACGCGCGCTGGGTGGGCCCCAACGACGGCAGCGAGGAGTGGGTCCGGCGGGCCAACGGCTGGATCCGCGTGATGTACAAGGACGCGTTCGTGTCCTGGGTGATCTACACGTTCGGGACGCTGGCGTTCTACCTGATGGGTGCGGCCGTCCTGAACCCGCAGGGCCTCACCCCCGAGGGCAACGGGATGATCACCACGCTCTCGCGGATGTACACCGACACCCTCGGTGAGTGGGTCAACATCATCTTCCTGCTCGGTGCGATCGCGGTGCTCGGCTCGACGATGTGGGCGTCGATCCCCAGCTGGTCGCGGATGTACACCAACCTGCTGGCCACGTTCGGCGTCCTCGACTGGCAGGACCCGGTCGCCCGCCTGAAGTGGATCCGGGTCTTCACCGTGGCGCTGCCGCTGCTGTGGGGCGTGCTGTACCTGACGATCCAGTCGCCGGTGATCATGGTGCAGATCGCGGGCGTGATGACCGGGATCTTCCTCGTCGGCGTGGTGTGGGCCGTCTACTGGCTGCGGCGCAACGAGACCGACCCCCGGCTGCACGGTGGGCGCGGGTTCTCGGTGTTCCTCGCGGTGAGCAGCGCGGCGATCGCCCTGCTCGGGGTCTACTCGCTGCTCGACGTGTTCGGGGTCATCTAGCGCCGAGCTCGGCCGGGTTGAGGTAGCGCTCGAAGTCCTCCTCGGTCTGCTGGAGGTGGGCCTCCATCGCGGCCCGCGCCTGGACCGGATCGCCCGCCTCGACCGCCTGCAGGATCGCGGCGTGGCGGTCGATGGCGTGGCTGCGGAAGTCCGGCACGGCGGAGGTCTCCTCGCGCATCGCGCGCAGGACCGAGGTGAGCGGTTCGAACAGCGCGTCGAGGAAGACGTTGTCGGCGGCGTCGAAGAGCGCGGCGTGGAAGGCGAGGTCGGCCTCGGCGCTGGCCGTGACGTCGCCGCGGGCGTGGCCGTCGAGCATCTTCTGGTGGAGGGTGCGCAGGCGCTCGATGTGGTGCTCCTGCCTGCGCACCGCGGCGAGCTCGACGATCGCGACCTCGACCGCCCGGCGGGCCTCCATCAGCCTGCGCGGCAGCAGCAGCGGGTCGCTGCCCGCGCGGCTGCGCGCGAGCAGCAGCCTGCCGTCGAGCGGCGACCACATGCTGGTGGGGTTGACGAGCGTGGAGCGGCCCTGCTGCACGTCCAGCACGCGGGTGGGGACCAGCGAGCGGATGGCCTCGCGGACGGTGAGGCGGCTGACGCCGAAGCGGGCGGCCAGCTCCGACTCGCTCGGCAACGGCCCACCGATCGGGAACGTGCCATCGAGCACGAGGTCGAGCAGCTGTTCGGCCACCACATCGGCTCGCCCGGGGCGCATTCATCCACTTTAGAGGGGCGGCGTGCTGGGGGGCGCGCCTACCGTGACGCTTCTCCTACTCTGGGTGCGTGTGGTACGGCGGAGACGGACAGCCGGACGGGCTGTGCGAGCGCGCCGTCGTCGCCAGCAACATGTCGTTCACGATCACCGACCCGCGGCAGGACGACAACCCGCTGGTGTGGGTCAACCCGTCGTTCACCGCGCTCACCGGCTACCCGGTCGAGGACGCGCTCGGGCGCAACTGCCGGTTCCTCCAGGGGCGCAACACCGACCCGGGCGCCGTGCGCAGGATCGCCGACGCGCTGCGGGAGCAGCGGCCGGTCACCGAGGTGCTGCTGAACTACCGACGGGACGGCACGGCGTTCTGGAACGAGATCGCGATCTCGCCGGTCTTCGACGACTGGGGTGAGCTCGTCAACTTCGTCGGGGTGCAGAACGACGTCACCGAGCGGGTGGTCGTCGAGCAGGAGCGCCGGGCCGCGCTCACCGAGGCCGAGGAGGCCCGCGCGCAGCTGCGGATGCTGGCCGAGGCCACCACACAGATGACGGCCGCGCTCGGCGTGGTGGACGCGTGCAAGCGGCTGGCCCGCAGCCTGGTGCCGGAGCTCGCCGACCTGTGCGCCGTCGACGTGCTGGACGTGCCCGGCCGCGGCGTGCCGCGCCGCCTCGCCGTGGCCGCGCGGGACCCGGCCGACGAGGATCGGCTGCACGAGCTCGGCAGGCTGCGCAACTACCACGTCGGCGGCGGCAGCGACACCGGCCACGTCCTCGCGGGCGACCGCCCGGTGCTCGTGCCGGAGCTGCCCGAGCGCGGCGCCGACCGCTACCCGGAGGACCCGGCGGCCGCCGCCGTGTACGACACGCTGCGCCTGCGGTCGGTGATGGTCGTCCCGGTGCGGGCGCGGGGCCGCGTGCTGGGCGCGCTCACGCTGATCACCCAACACCCGTACGGTCGCCGGTACGGCCCGCGCCACCTGCACCTCGCCACCGACGTGGCCGGCCGGGCCGGCCTCGCGATCGACAACGCGCGGCTCTACGAGACCGAGCACGCGGCCGCGGCCACGCTCCAGCGCAGCCTGCTGCCCGAGGTGTCCGGCGTGCCGGGGGTGCAGGTCGCGGCCCGCTACCTGGTGGGCGTCGACGGCAACCAGGTCGGCGGCGACTGGTACGACGTGCTCGACCTGCCCGACGGGGCGCTCGGCCTCGCGATCGGCGACGTCGCCGGCCACGACCTGCGCGCGGCCGCCGCGATGGGCCAGCTGCGCGGCGTGCTGCGTTCCTACGCGTGGGACGGCGGGCCGCCCGGTTCCGTGCTCGACCGGTGCGACCAGCTGGTGCAGGGCCTCGCGATGGCGACGATGGCCACCGCCGTCTACGCGCGCGTGGACCCGCCGGACGCCGACGGCGGCCGGATGCTCCGCTACGCGAACGCGGGTCACCCGGCCCCGCTGCTGGTCGAACCCGACGGCACGTTGGTGCGGCTGGACGCGCACAGCTCGCCGATGATCGGCGCGATCCGGCCCTCGCGCAGCGGCTGCCGCGGCGAGGGGGCGCACCGCTGCCTGCCCGGCACGCTGCTCCTGCTCTACACCGACGGGCTCACCGACGTCGTGGGCGAGGACGCCGACAAGCGCACCGCGCTGCTGGAGCGGACCCTCGCCGAGCTGCCGTTCGGCGCCGCGGCCGAGGAGGTGGTGGAGCGGGTGCTCGACGTGTGCAGCCCGCAGCGCCTGCGCGACGACGTCGCGCTGCTCGCCGTCCGGCTGGACCGCCGACCGCCGGTGGGCGCGGAGTAAGTGCTGGTGGGAGCGCCGAACGGCGTTCACCTACCGTTCCACCGCCCACCCCGCGGGAAGGCGCCACTCACGGATCAGCTCCGGCCGTTCGCCGTACGGACCGCCGGTACGGCGTTTGGAGCGGGTCCGGTGGGAGTTGACTCTGCGGCGGATCGCGCGTCCCAGGGGGCGGGGCGGCGACCGGTCGAGGGGGACGTGTTGCAGATGGTCGCGGTTCCGGAGATGCCGCTCTCCGAGCCGGTGGTGCAGGCCGCCACCGGCGGTTCGGCTGTTCCGGCATCTCGCGCGGTGGCGGTCACCGTGAGCCCGATGGAGCTGTTCCGGCCCGAGTCGCACCTCGCCGAGCTCATCGCCGGCTTCCCCCAGTCGGACCTGCTCGTCGCCGTCGACGACACCCGCCCCGACGCCGAGGACGACGACGTCGACGAGTACGGGGAGGAGTTGCGCGCGAGCGTCGCCCGGCTCGGGCTGCCCGGGCTCGCGCTGCACCGGCTGGGCCTGCTCGACCCGCTGCCCGCCGCCGCGGAGGACGACCTCGTCGCCGCGATGAGCGAGCTGGTGGGCTTCGACCCGGAGCCGGGCCTGTACTGCCTCGCCCCGGTCCCGGCGCCCGCCGACCCGGCGCGCGTCGTCGTCGAGCGTGCGGTCCAGCGGATCGCCCGCGTCTACGGGATCCCACTGTTGCGCTACCGCTGCCTCGAGCTCGCCATCGTCACGTAGCGACGAGGCCTGGAACGACGGAGGGCGGGTCCGGTGCTTCCCGGACCCGCCCTCCCCGTCCCGACCATTCAGCTCGCCATGGCGATGCCGCGTTGCTCGAGGATCACACGCCGTTCGGCCTCTGCCAGCCCGCCCCACACCCCGAAGGGCTCGCGGGTCTGCAGCGCGAACTCGCGGCACTGCTCGATCACCGGGCAACGCCGGCACACTTCCTTGGCTTGCGCGGTCCGTCGCGCGCGTGAGGGGTTCCGCTCCCCGTCCGGGTGGAAGAAGACGCCGCTGTCCATGCCCCGGCACGCCCCGAGCCGCTGCCACTGCCACGCGTGGTCCAGGGGGCCGGGGAGCCGCGAAACGTCGCTCATCGTCACCTCTTGTCGCTCGTGCCCGAACGTTCCGGGCGACCGAGGTGCTGATTCCCAGGCCGGTGGACGACCAAACGCCTCAGGGCGCGATGCGGCCAGATGTGACCCAGCTCACACTCTGGTGTCCGTTTTCCGCTGCTCAGGTGGCTGCCAGCGCGCGCTCCACGGAGTCGTGGATGTCGAACAGCGGGACGAGGCCCGCGATGGTGAGCGGCCGCAGCACGCGGCGGGCCGTGCAGGCCAGCCGCAGCTCGACGCCGGCCGCGTGGGCGGCCTCGCGCACCTCGATGAGCACGGCGAGCCCGCTGGTGCCGAGGAAGGTGACCCCGTCCAGGTCCAGCACGACGAGCTCCACCCCCGCGTCGGGCTCGAACTTGTCGAGCACGGCGAGGCGCAGCTGGGGGGAGGTCAGCATGTCGACCTCACCGCCGACGGTGATGACGACCTGCCCGGCGGCGGGGCGAGCGGTCGCCAACGTGATCTGGTCGTCGGCGTCGGCCCCGCGTCGTATCGACGGGGGATCGGCCTGCAGGTTCTCGCGCGTCTCGGACATCGGTGGCCACCGTAAGGCTCGGGGCCGTCCCGTGCCACCGGAAGCGGCGGGGCGGCCTGGACGGGGTGGGCGGAGTGGAGCCGTCCAGGCCGCCCGGGGGCGCGGATCGGATGCGGACGATCAGCGCGCAGGTCGTGGTGGGGCGCGGTTCGAGAACCGGGCTTCGTGGTCCAGGCGGCCGCTGGCCAGATCGGAGGGCGGGCCGGGCCGGATCACCCGGTCGGCCCTGCGACGCAGCCAGCGGCCGCCTGGGGCGCGAAGAGCGCGGACTTCGCGAACGGCCCGTCAGTTGCGGGATGCCGCGGCGGCGCCGTTGCGGTCGGCGGAGTCGCCGGAGCTACCGGACGTGCTCTCGCCGAGCTCGGTGCCGAGGAGCTTGTGCAGCCGCGCCATCTCGTTGCGCACGTTCTCGTGGAGCGAGTTGATGCGCCGCAGCTCCTGCTCGGCGGCGTCGCGCCGGCGCTTGAGGTCCTGGTCGCTGCGGTCGAGGATCTCCTTGGCGCGGGCCTGCGCCTCGGAGACGACCTTGTCGGCGGCGGCCCGGGCGTCGTCGGTGATGCGGGCGGCGTCCTCACGCGCGGCGGCGAGCATGGCGGCGGCCTGCTGCTCCCGCTCCTGGATGGCCACGTTGCGCTTCGCGGCCTCCTGGTCCAGCTCGGCGGAGCGGGCGATGAGCTTCTGCTCGACCTCGTGGCGGTGGCGTTCGGCGTCGGCGCGGGCCTGCTCGACGAGCGCGGTGGCCTCCTGGGCGGCCCGGTTGCGGACGTCCGCCGCCTCGTGCTCGGCGAGCCGCAGGATCTTCTCCGCGCGGAAGCCGAAGCTCTCCTGGGAGATCGGGCCGTCGGGCTGCTGCGCGCGCAGGGTGCGCAGCTCGCTCTCGAGGGCGCGGGCATGCTGCTCCGCGGCCTTGCGCGCGGTCTCGGCGGCGGTGATGCGCTCCCGGAGCTCGCGCATCTGCGCGTCGACCTGGTCGCGGTCGTAGCCGCGCCGCACGATGTCGAACGAGGCTCCGGCGGGGGACGGGACGCCCCCACTGCTGTGGACGGAGTTCGGGGGGGTGCTGATCGTCACGGCGGGTAGTGTGTTCGCTCGAACCGGTGCGCCTCCACATGGCGTCGACGGGCGGGTGTCTTCATGCGTCCGGCGGTGTTCGGCATCACTGCAGCGCACGGCTTCGTGGGGCGTGCGGTCGACGAGGTGCGGCCTGCGGCTCCTCGGTGAGGGCCCGTGACGTGCGAAGATCGTCTGCGGGGCGGCCGCTCCGGCGTTCGCGGGCGGGGCGGCTCGGCCGTGCGGGCGCGGTGGGGCGGCTCTCCGCGGGGTCCGGGCACCCCTCGCATTGAACACGCTGCGTAATTGCCGGTTGCTCTGAGTGGTGACATCGGCTGCTCCGGACGGCCCTGGCCGCGCGCCGCAGGCGGCCGCCCGATCGGGCGAAGCGCGCGCCTGCCTCCGGCGCAGCCGGGCGGCCGTCGGTTTTCATCGCCCCCATGCGGTTGTCGCGGCGGGCGTTCCTCCAGAGATCGGCGGCGGGGGTCCTCCTGGCCGGGAGCACCGACCTGTTGCGCGCCGCCGCCCCGCGGGCGGGGTACGGCCCCCTCGTCGACGACCCGGAAGGGCGGCTCGCCCTGCCGGAGGGCTTCTCCTACGCGATCGTGACGGAGGCGGGGAAGACCGCGCTGGAGACCGGGGAGCCCACCCCGCGCAACCACGACGGAACGGGCGCGTTCGCGGTCCCGGGCGGCGGCACGGTGCTCGTGCTGAACCACGAGATCCGCGAGGGGGCGGGCACGCAGCTCGCCGTGCCGCACCTCGACGGGCTCGTCTACGACCCGGGCGCGGCGGGCGGCTGCACGATCGTCACGACGGACGCGGCGGGGCGGCGCGTGTCCGAGCGGGTCGGGATCGCGGGCACGTCCACCAACTGCGCCGGCGGCGTGACGCCGTGGCGGACGTGGCTCACGTGCGAGGAGACCGAGGCCCGGGCGGGCGAGCGCGGGTACGAGCGCGACCACGGCTACGTCTTCGAGGTCGACCCCTTCGACCGGGCGGCGCTCGTCGACCCGCGCCCGGTGAAGGCGCTCGGGCGCTACTCCCACGAGGCGCTCGCGGTGGACCCGGCGACCGGCGACATCTACCTCACCGAGGACGCGTCCGGGCCGAACGGGCTCGTCTACCGCTGGGCGCCGCCCGCGGGCTTCCGCGGCGGCCGGGGTGCGCTGCGCCTCCTCGGCGACACCGACGGCGTGCTCGCCGCCATGCGCTGCACCGACGAGGCGGGCGAGCACGTGCCAGACCTCGCGCGGGCGCGCTCGGCCGGCACGACCTACCGCGTGGAGTGGGTCGAGGTGCCCGATCGCGACGCCCGGGACGAGCCGGTGCGCGAACAGCTCGGCGACGGCCGGGTCACCCGGGCCCACAAGCTGGAGGGCGCGTGGTGGGGCCACGGGGGCGCCTACATCGTGTCCAGCTACTCCAGCGGGCACCGGGGGCAGGTGTGGTTCTACGACCCGCGCCGCTCGACGCTCACCCTGCGCCTGGCGTTCCGGGGCGACGACGACGGCGCCGACGGACCGGACAACATCAGCGTCTCGCCGTACGGCGGCGTGATCGTCGCCGAGGACGGCAACGGGGCGAACCACCTCGTCGCCGCGGCCGAGGACGGCACGACGTACCGGCTCGCCCGCAGCGAGCGGGGCGGCGAGTTCACCGGCCCCGTCTTCAGCGCCGACGGACGGGTGCTGTTCGCGAACGTCCAGGTGCCGGGGACCATGTTCGCGATCACCGGGCCCTGGGTCTGACGGCGGCGGCGCGAGCCGACCGGGTCAGTCCCCGGCCGCGGGCAGCGGGGTCGGGGCGATGTCGGCCTTCAGCGGGGCGAGCGTGGCGCCGATCCGTCCGATGACGTCGGCGGGCACGGAGAGTTCGGTGAGGGTGGCGACGAGGTGGTCGACGACGCGGTCGAAATGCTCGGGCCGGACGTTCAGGTGGGCGTGCGCGTCCTTCATCGAACGGCCGCTGAAGACCTCGGGGCCGCCGATCGCGGCGGCGATGAAGCTGCGCTGGTGGGATTTCAGCTTCGCGATGTCGACCCCGGTGAAGTAGCCGGCCAGGTCCGGGTCCGCGAGGACGCGCTCGTAGAAGAGGTCGACGGCCGCCGCGACCGCTGCGGCGCCGCCGATGGAGTCGTAGATGCTGACTTTCCCGGTCGACGTCATGCGCTATTGGTAGATTCGCGCAATTGCTCACCGATCACCGCCGCGCAACACGGGTGTGAAATGTGCCTCACCGCGGCCCGCCGGTGGCTGTGAAGCGGGCGGAATCCCACCCAGCACAATGGCGCCGTGACCGACCGCACCCCCGGGCCCGTCGACCGTTCCTGCGACCGCACCCGCGCCTGGGTCACCGAGGCCATCCGGCGGGTCGAGGCCGACGCCAACCGCTCGGCGGACACGCACCTGCACGTCTTCCCGGTGCCCCCGGAGTGGGGCGTCGACGTGTACCTCAAGGACGAGTCGGTGCACCCCACCGGCAGCCTCAAGCACCGGCTCGCCCGCTCGCTGTTCCTCTACGCGCTCGCCAGCGGCTGGATCGTCGAGGGCACCACCGTGGTCGAGGCGAGCTCGGGGTCGACGGCGGTGTCGGAGGCGTACTTCGCCCAGCTCATCGGCGTGCCGTTCGTGACGGTCGTGCCGCGCAGCACGAGCCCGGAGAAGATCGCGCTGATCGAGCGCTACGGCGGGCGCTGCCACTTCGTCGACCGCGCCCCGGACATGTACGCCGAGGCCCAGCGGCTCGCCGACGAGTGCGGCGGGCACTACATCGACCAGTTCACCTACGCCGAGCGCGCCACCGACTGGCGCGGCAACAACAACATCGCCGAGTCGATCTTCGAGCAGCTGGCGATGGAGCGCCACCCGGTGCCCGAGTGGATCGTCGTCGGGGCGGGCACCGGCGGCACCTCGGCGACGATCGGGCGCTACCTGCGCTACCGCCGCCACCCCACCCGGCTCGCCGTCGTCGACCCGGAGAACTCCGCGTTCTTCCCCGGCTGGACGACCGGCGCCGCGGACTACACGACCGGCATGCCGTCGCGGATCGAGGGGATCGGCAGGCCCCGCATGGAGCCCAGCTTCGTGCCGAGCGTGATCGACCTGATGATCCCCGTGCCGGACGCCGCGAGCATCGCCGCGGCCCACCACCTGCGCGACGTCACCGGGCGTTGGGCGGGCGGGTCGACGGGGACGAACCTGTGGGGCGTCTGGCAGCTGGTCGCGCGGATGCTGCAGCGCGGGATCCGCGGCAGTGTGGTCACGCTCATCTGCGACGGTGGCGACCGCTATCGGCACAGCTACTACGACGACGGCTGGCTGCGCCGCAACGGGCTGGACCTCGCGCCCTACACCGCCACGCTGGAGCACTTCTTCGCGACGGGGGAGTGGAAGCCGCCGGAGCCGTGACGCCGCGGCTACGCGTACACCCGGGGTGCGGCGGCGCCCGCCGTGGGGACCGCGCGGCGCTCGAGCTTGGCCGCCGCCGCGAGCAACGCCGCCTCCGCGCCCGGGCGCCCGACCAGCTGCACGCCCACGGGCCGGTCGCCGATCAGCACCGGGGCGACCACGGCGGGCAGTCCCGCGAGGTTCCAGGCGGGGGTGCAGGACAGGCGGGCGGCCGTGGTGAGCAGGCTCGAGGTGTAGCCGTGGCCGAGCATCGCCCCGGCGCGCAACGGGGGCTGGGTGGTGGCCGGCCCGAGCACCACGTCGTAGCCGCCCTCGTCCATCCAGGCGAGCATCCGGTCGCGCCACGCCGCGGCGGCGGCCGGGCGGGGCGGGGCGAAGCGCAGGACGCGGCGGCCCTTGCGCACGACGGTGGCGGTGCACCGCCCCACCGCGCCCAGGTCGAGGTCGAGCGCCTCGGCGTCGCGGGCCACGCCCGCCTGCCAGCGCCGCACCCACTGCCGAGCGAGCCCGCGGGGGTAGGGCGGGTCGGCGAAGCCGACGAGCGCACCGCCGGGCCCGGCGCGCAGCCGCGCGGCCGCCCCGATCGCGGCGGCCCGGTGGTCGGGGTGCAGGCCGCGGCAGGGCCACGGCGCGCGCAGCGACAGCGCGATGCGGCGTGGCCCGGGCGCGTCCAGGTCGACCGGCGTGCCCGCCAGCACGCCCAGCATGAGCGCGGCGTCTCCCGCGGTGCGGGCGATCGGGCCGGTCGCGCCGAGCCCGCACCAGTGCTCCTCGGCGCCGCGGGGCAGCGGCACGACCTGCGGGCCGGGCTTGAGCCCGACCAGGCCGCAGCAGGCCGCAGGCACCCGGGCCGCGCCGCCGCCGTCGACGGCGAGCGACAGCACCGCCATGCGAGCGGCCACGGCCGCCGCGGCGCCGGAGCCGCCCGGGTCCAGGGACAGGTCGAGGGGGTTGCGCGGCGCGGCCTGCGTGGCCTGGGAGAAGGACCACACCGCGAGCTCGGGCATCCGCACCTTGCCGATGACGACGGCGCCCGCGGCGCGCAGCCGCTTCACCAGCTCGTCGTCGCGGCGGGCCGGGTCGGCCGAGGTGCCCGCCGACCCGTGGCGGGTGGGGTAGCCCGCCACGTCGATGTCGTCCGGTACGGCCACCGGCACGCCCGCGAGCGGGAGCGCGAACCGGTCGGGGCGGGCGTCGACCGCACCCGCTTCGGCCAGCACCCGCGCCGGGTCGTGCTCGGCGAAGGCGCCGACCTCCGGGTCGAGCTCGGCGATCCGGGCCACGTGCGCGCGGGCGACGTCGACCGCGCTGCTGCGCCCGTCCCGCACTCGCGACACGATGTCTGCTGCGGTGAGCCCGGTCAGGTCGAGGGCGTCCATCCGCCAACCATGGCACCAAAAGACCTGATCATGGGGAGGACCCGCCGTGGGGACCCCCGGTCGGGCGTTGTCGATCATGCCGCCCGGCCCCTCGGGCGGCGGCATGGCGGCGGGATCAGCCGGCGGGCTCGAGGGCCTGCGGCACGCCCTCGGCGACGTCGAAGATGCCCAGCAGCCCGGTGGCCTCCAGGGCGCGCGTGACGATCCGGGAGCCGGGCACCAGCCGCAGCGTGTGCCGCCTGCGGTCGGCCTCGTCCTTGGCCGCGACGAGCACGGCGAGGCCCGCCGAGCCGAGGAACGTGACGTCGGTCAGGTCGAGGACCAGCAGCGGCACGGCCGCCACCTGCTCGTCGAGGCGCGTGCGCAGCACCGGCGCGGTGAGGGTGTCGATCTCGCCGACGACGTGCACGACCCGCGCGTCCGGGCCGTGGCTGACCACGTCGAACCGGATGACCTCGCCGATCTCGTCGTTCTCGTCGCTGGTCCCGCGGTCGGCGGGGATGTCGCCGCTCATGCACCGGCTCCTCGATGTGGGTGTCGTGGACACGGGATGCGGTCTTGTCCTCGCGAGCCGCCGTTCAACCCTACGGACGCCCCAGGGGGACCACAACGGCACCCCCCTACCCCGCGATGACCGCCGCTTCGTGGTTGCCGAAGATCTCGTTGTCGTCGTCGGGCACCACCGCGGAGCCCTTGAGCATGATCCCCGACCGGTTGGCGAAGATCATGTTGCCCGCGATGTCGACGTCGCCGTCGATGTCGACGTAGACGCCGTAGCGGCCGTTCTCGCCGAGCGCGTTCGCGCGGACGGTGGTCAGCGCCGCCTCGCTGACGACGCGGATCCCGTCCTGGGCGTTGCCCCGGCTCTGGTTGTTCTCGACGAGGTTGTTCTTCGAGGTCTGGGTGATGCCGATGCCCGACTCGACGTTGTCGTACACCCGGTTGCCGCGGATGACGTTGTCGTGGGACTCGTTGACGTTGATGCCCTGCGCGGCATTGGCGAACGTGTCGTTGTCCTCGACGGTGTTCCGGTCCGAGCGCAGGTAGAGCACGATGCCGTGGTGGTGGTTGCGGTACACCACGTTCTGCCGCACCACGCTGTCCACGCAGTCCTCGGCGAGGATGATCCCGTGCTTGCCGTTGTCGTGGACGACGTTGCGCTCGATCGTCATGTTGTGCGAGCCGGTGTGCGGGTCGATGCCGTACAGGTGGTTGTCGTGGAACTCGTTGTCGGCGACGACGAGGCCGTCGATCTCGTGGCTGTAGAGCCCGAAGTAGTTGTGCGACACCACGCTGTTGGTGATCTTGCCTGTGGTGCCGGCCGTGCGCCACGACAGGCCGTAGGACTCCACCGCCCCGAAGCCGAGGTAGCGCAGCTCCGACCCGTCGATGGTCATCTGCGCGCCGTCGCGGGCGAGCAGGAAGCCGCGGCCGTCCTCGACGGTGGTGTCGACGGTGCCCGTCGCGGGGTCCCACGAGGTGATGCACGCCCCGGTCACGTCGATGCCGCCGCCGAAGGACTTCACGGACGCGAACCGCTCGGCCGTGCTCAGCAGCTTGAGCCACCGGGTGGTCGGGGCCGAGATCTGCACGGACGTGCCGGGCATCAGCACGAGGTCCGCGCCGAGCAGCCACTCGCCCGGCGCCTCCTCGCGCAGCAGGTCCGGGTTGCCCACCGCTTGCGCGAGCGCGGGGAGGGTGACGCCCTGACCGCCGGAGAGCACCACCGCGTTCTGGGCGGGGTCGAAGCGGGCCTCCACGCCGCCCTCCGTGGGCGGGGCGCCCTGCCCGGCCGGAGCCTCGCGCGTGCACGGGTGGGTCGGGTCGATCTCGACCGGGGGCGCCGCCTCCTGGCGGACCAGCTGCGGCGGCTCCGGGGGGATGCTGCCGATCACGGCGAGCACGACCGCGCAGCCCAGCACCGCGACGGTCGCCACGACGAGGGCCGCCCTGGCCGGTGTCGATGTCGTTCTCATGGGTCCCTCCTCGGGGCGGCGCTGCCCTAGCTCGTCGCGCCGACGGGCACCGGCGGCGCCCGTCGCCTGCGAACCCCCGCCCGCCGCTGCCGCGCTGCGTGCACCTGCTCGAGCACGATGGCCAGCACGATCAGCGGCACGCCGATCGCGCTGAGCAGGTTGAGCGGCGGGAGGCTGACGTCGTTCGTCCCGCGCTGCTCGATCGGCCCGCGCAGCGCCTCGAGGGCGTGCACGCTGGACCCGGTCAGCTGGAACGGCGTCCCCGGCGCCGCGTTGATGCCGAGGCTGAGCGTGTCGATGTTCACCTCGTCGGCCCGCACGAGGTCCGGCGAGCGGGAGTGGATGCCCTCGTCGGCACCCTCGATCGTGATGCCGGAGATCGTCGTGGCGGCCAGGACGTCGATCCCGGTCGTCCCGCCTGTGATGTGTCCGCCGATGATCTCGGCGTCCGTGCTGGCGGTCCGGATCGCGTCCGACGCGACGTTGCGCGCCACGAGGTCCGCGATCACGACACCGGTGGTGCCCGCGGTCGTCACGACACCGTCGCGGCCGCCCTCGACGGCGACCCCGGCCAGGCGGACGCCGACCGCGCCGCGTTCGACCCGGACGGCGGCGCGCGCGTCCTTGATCTGAACGCCGCTGAGCAGCACGTGCTTGCCGCCGATCCCGACGCCGGTCACCCGGGTCCCCTCGATCGTGGAGTCGCGCAGCTCGAGCCCGTCGGTGCTCTTCTCCACCACGACCCCGCGCCTGCCGCCGGTGGTCCGGACGTGGTCGAGCAGGATCTGCTTCGAGCCCACGTGGACGTACACGCCCGCCGGCTGCTCGGTGGCGCTGAAGTCGGTGACGTGCACGTCGGTCGACCGGTTGATCCGCAGGCCGCCCGCCTGGTCCCGCTCGGTGGCGATCCCGGACAGGTTGGTGCCGGTCTGGGCGACCACGACCACGCCGAAGTCGCCGTTCCCGCTGGTGGTGATGCCGGTGACGGGCCTGCCGGTGCTCTCGCCCGCGACCACCACGCCGTTCTCGCCGTTGCCGACGGCGCGGATGCCGCTCATCGTCGTGTCCCGGTCGCCGGTGAGCAGCAGCCCGTCGCCCACCGACTCGGTGACGGTGACGTCCTCGAGGTGCACGCCCTCGGACCGGGACAGCTCCAGGCCGATGGTGTTGCGCGCCAGCGTGGTCCGCACGAGCGATCCGGTGGAGCCCCGGTTGAACGTCACGGCCGCCCGCGCGCTCTCCAGCCCCGTGGACGGGGTGCCGAGGTCGCTGATGGTGGAGTCGACCGCCTCGAGCCGACCGGACACCGCGAAGTACGGGCGGCCGGGTGAGGTGGGGGCGACGACCTGGCCCGTGGCGGGGTCCACCGAGGTGACCGTCACGCCGTTCAGCAGCACCCGGCCGCTGCCGGTGTGGATCGCCGCCGCGTCCTGCGGGGTGGCCCCGCCGACCAGCTCCAGCCGCTTCACCGGATCGGCGATCTCGAGCGTGATCCCCGGGGTCAGGACGATCATGGCGCTGAGCGCCGCGGTGCCCTCCGACACCGAGACCCAGTCGTCGGGCAGCGCCCGGTCCAGCGTGTTGATCGTGACGGTGCGGCCGCCGCGGCCGTACTGGCGGGTGAGGCGGCCGTCGGTCACGACGTCGATCCGGTCCGGCCGCACGACGGCCAGCCGGTGCGGCCTGCCCCGCTTCTCCCACGTCGCGCGGACCTTGCGGGCCGCCTCGGCGCGCTTGGCCGCCGCCCGCGCAGCCCGCGCCGCGGCCTGGGCCCGCGCCTTGGCGGCAGCGGCGGCCCGCTCGGCGGCGTCGGGGTCCGGCTGGGGCCTCGGCTGGTGCGGCTGCAGGGGTGTGACGGTGGGTGCGGGGGCGGCGTGGGCGACCGCGCCCGGCAGCTCGCCGGAGAGCAGGACGCCGACGGCGCCGAGCAGCGCGCCCGCCGCGACGAGCACGCCGAGCCGGGTGTGGGCGGTCATACCGGCGCCTCCGCTCGCGGCTGGCTCGACCGCTCGCCGTCGCCGGGCGCCTCCGACGCCGGTTCGGCCGCCTGCTGCGCGGCGTGGTGCGGCTGCGGCGCCGAACCGTTGGAGGACGCCGAACCGTTGGAGGTCGTGCGCACCACCTCGCCGTTCTCGACGGCGACCTGGCGGGTGAGCCAGCGCTGGCGCCGGATCGTGAGCAGCGCCTGGATCTTGATCAGCGCCATGATCCAGGAGACGAGCACGTACCCGGGCACCAGGAAGAAGCTCGACGGCCTGCGCCAGATGTGGGGGAGCAGCTTGGCCGAGCGGCTGATCTGCCACCACAGCGCCAGTACGACCGCGAACATCCAGTTCTGGGCGACCAGCGCGGCGATCATGAAGAGCGGCCCGAGCAGGAGCGTGAAGCTCGAGACCGCCTTGTCGACCATCGTGTAGGCGAGGAACGGGTGGCGCCACACCCACGGCCGCGACAGCGCGCGCAGGTCGGACCGCCAGGTGTTGCGCGCCCACCGCAGCCGCTGCCGGAAGAAGATCCGCCAGGAACTCGGGAAGGTGGACCACACCTCGGCCGTGCGTTGCATGTAGGTGAGGTAGCCGCGCTCGAGGACGAGCGTGGTGAGCCGCTTGTCGTCGCCGGACAGGCACGGCACGCCCCAGAACGTCTCGTCCATGAACTCGTCCTCGATCTCCAGCAGCAGCCGGCGCCGGTAGATCGCGGTCCGCCCGGAGAGGCAGGAGACGGCCTTGCCCAGGTAGGTCTGGCTCGCGTTCTCGTCGAAGTAGCGGTGATCGAGGAACATGTCGGTGATCCGCGCGAGGAACCCGCGCGCGCCGTAGACCGACTGCCGGGTGCCGACGCCGCCGACGCGGGGGTCGGCGAACGGCTTGCACACCTCGACCGCGACGTCGGGCGCCCAGACGGTGTCGGAGTCGACCAGGGCCACCAGGTCGGTCTTCGCCTTGCGCCAGCCGCGGCGCAGGGCGTCCCGCTTGCCGGGGACGGTGGTGACGACGACCGTCACCGGGTAGCGGCGGGCGATCTCCAGGCAGATGCGGTCCGACGCGTCGATCACGAGGATGATCTCGTCGACGTCGTTCGCGAGCCACGACTCGATCGCCGCCGCGAAGATCTGCGGGTCCTCCTGGTAGACCGGCACGACCACGCTGAGCGACATGCGGTGCTCGTCGAGGACCGGGCGGTACAGCACCGCCGGGATGCGCCGCACCAGCCAGCAGGCCCAGCGGAACAGGCCCAGCACGCCGAGCGGCGTGCCCAGGACGTAGTAGTAGACGGGGAGGTTCATGCCGGCTCGCGGTCCGAGCCCGCCATGGCGCGCGCCCGCATCTGGTCGGCGGCGGCGGCGTGGGTGGCGGTGTCGACCTCCTTCGACACGATCGCCGCGAGGCGCTCGTTGGTCTCCACCACGGCCGACAGCAGCGGCATGTCGACGCCGATCGTTTCGGCGAAGCCGAGGAAGCCCTGGGTGTCCTTGGGCAGGCAGACGCCGCCGTAGGGGGCGCCGCCGCGGATGCCGTACTCGGGGTTGATCGAGCCCTCCGCGGAGCGCGCGACGGTGGCGGCGATCGGGTCGAGGTCGACG
>NZ_DATGOP010000075.1:0-56650 GCF_035305885.1 Pseudonocardia sp. | reverse complement strand
CTCGCCCCAGAACAAGCAGGCCGGCAACAAGATCACCGGCGACTTCAGCCAGTGGCACACGTTCGCCATGGACTGGCTGCCGAACCGCATCACCTGGTACGTCGACGGCGTCAAGCAGTTCGAGACCTTCGACAAGAACGTCATCCCGACCGGCCCGATGCACCTCGCGATCCAGCTCGACATGGGCCCCTACAAGGAGTGGATCCCGGCCCCGGACGCGACCACCCCGCCCGAGGTCAGCCTCGAGGTCGACTGGGTGCGCATCTACAAGCCGCGGTAGCGGCGCGTCAACCGAGGAATGACTCGTTCGCGGGCCTCCTCCCGGCCGACGACGGCACCGCCGCCGCGTGCCTACGGTCGCGGCAGGCGAGACGTCGGAGGTGGGCCTGGTGACCGACTGGGGGAGCGTGTTCCTCGACCCGACCGGCGCCGCGGCGGGCGGCGAGGACCGGACCCTCGCCCCGCGGCCGGCCACCCTCAACGGGCTGACGCTCGGGCTGCTCGACAACGGCAAGCCGAACGCGGCGGTGCTGCTCGAGGAGGTCGGCAGGCAGCTCGGCGAGCGGTTCCGGCTGCAGGACGTGAAGGTGTTCTCGAAGGACTACTTCGGCACGCCGGTGGAGCGGACCCAGGTCGAACGCATCGTCTCCACCTGCAACTTCGCCGTCACGGCCGTCGGTGATTGAGGCTCGTGCAGCGCGGCCAGTCTGGCCGACGGGATCCTGCTGGAACGGGCCGGCATTCCGGCCGTCAGCATCTGCACCGAACCGTTCCGCCTCGCCGCTGACGCGATGGCGCGCTCGTACGGCTTCCCCGGGTTCCCGTACGTCGTGACCGAGCACCCGGTGGCGAGCCTGTCCCGGGAGGAGATCCGCGAGCGCGTGGGGTCGATGCTGCCGCGCATCCTCGCGCAGCTGGGGGTCGAGCCATGACCGTCGAGGACACCCGCGCGCTCGCCGACGCCGTCGTCGACGCGATCGAGTACTGCTTCGACCAGGAGTGGAGCGACGGGCTCCCGGTCGTGCCGTGCACCGCCGAGCGGCTCGAGGAGTTCCTCGCGCGGACCGACCGCGACCCGGACGATGTCCTGCTGGCCATGCCGCAGATCGGCCGGGAGTGCACCGTGCGGCTCGCGGCGCTCAACGCGGCGCTGGCCGGCTGCCGCCCGGAGTACTTCCCGGTGGTGCTCGCCGCGTGGGACTCGCTGCGCGCCGAGGGCTACGTCGGGCGGGGCATCTGGCAGAGCACCACCGGCACCGCGCCACTGCTCCTGGTCAACGGCCCGGTACGGGAGCGGCTCGGCATCAACTGCACGGGCAACGTGTTCGGCTCGGGGTTCCGCGCGAACGCGACGATCGGGCGGGCCATCCGGCTCGCGGCGCTCAACGCGTTCGGGCTGCGCCCGCACGCGCTCGACCAGGCCACCCAGGGCACCCCGGCGAAGTACACGTGCTGCATCGGGGAGAACCAGGAGGAGAGCCCCTGGCCCGCGTTCCACGAGGAGTTCGGATTCGCGCGCGACGAGAGCACCGTCACCGCGATGACGATCCGCGCGGTCGCCCACATCGAGGCCCGCCACACCGGTGACGCGGAGCAGCTGCTGCGCGACCTGGCCGGGACGATCACCCGCACCGGCGCCCTGCTGCACCGCAGCGTCTCGTCCTGCCTCGTGCTGAGCCCCGAGCACGCCCACCTGTTGGCCGGGCAGGGCTTCGACAAGCAGGCCATCCGCCGGTTCGTCTACGACGAGGCGGTGCTCTCGCGCGAGGACCTCGACCGGGTCGGCAAGACCGCGATCTCGCGCACCACGTCGTGGCGGCTGCCCGCAGACCACCCGGAGGCGGTGCCCGACGAGCGCATCGACCCGGACACCGGCGCCCTCCACGTGCTCACCTCGCCCGAGGCGGTGCTGGTCGTGGTGGCGGGCGCGGGGAACTCCGGGGTGTCGGCGGTGGTCGACACGTTCGGCCCGCGCGGCGACCGGCCCCCGCTCGTCCCGGTGGCGGGCTGACCGGATCCCCGGCGACCGGTCAGGCGTCCGGCGGCTCGACGAGCCGGTGCCGGTAGGCCAGCGCCACGAGCTGCGCGCGGTCGCGGGCACCCAGCTTGGTCATCGCCCGGCTGACGTGCGTCTTCGCCGTGGCGTGGCTGATGGAGAGCGCGGCGGCGATGTCGGTGTTGGACAGGCCATGGGCGACCAGCCCGACGATCTCCTTCTCGCGGGCGGTCAGCTGGTCGAGCGCGTCCGCGTTCAGCCGCGGGGGCGTGGCCCGGTCGGTGAGGCGGGCGATCAGCCTGCGGGTGAGCCCCGGCGAGAGCAGCTCCTCCCCGCCCGCGACGACGCGGATGCCGCGCAGCAGCTGGACCGGCTCGGTGTTCTTGATCAGGAAACCCGCGGCGCCCGCGCCCAGTGCCTCGACGACGTACTCGTCGTGGTCGAACGTGGTGAGGATCAGCACGTGGCAGCCGGCGAGGCCGGGGTCGGCGGCGATCTCGCGGGTGGCGGCGAGCCCGTCGACGCCGGGCATCCTGATGTCCATCAGCACCACGTCGGGGCGGGTCTCGCGCGCCAGCCGCACCGCGGTGGCGCCGTCGGCGGCCTCGCCGACCACCTCCATCCCGGGCTCGCTGTCGACCAGCACCCGGAACCCGCCGCGGACGAGGGCCTCGTCGTCGGCGATGAGCACGCGGATCGGCTCGTCCACGCCGGTCATCATCGCGGACCCGGCACGGGCAGCTCGGCGTGCACCTCGAAGCCGCCCTCGGGGTGCGGGCCGGCGGCCAGCCGGCCGGACAGCGCGCGGGCGCGTTCGCGCATCCCGTCGATGCCGTGCCCGCCGGCGGTGTTCGCGCCCGCGCCGGAGCCGTCGTCGCGGACCCGCACGCACAGCCGGGACGGCTCGTGGGTGACCGTCAGCCGGACCGTGCGCGCCTGCGCGTGGCGCAGGACGTTGGTCAGCGCCTCCTGGACGATCCGATAGGCGGCCAGGTCGACCGGGGCGGGCAGCGGCCGCGGCACCCCCTCGACGCGCACCTGCACCCGCACGCCCGCGGCCTCGAGCGGGGCGACCAGCTCGTCGAGCCGGTCGAGCCCGCCGCGCGGCCCGCGCGGTTCTCCGTCCCCGGCGTCGGCGCGCAGCACCCCGAGGATCGTCTTGACGTCGGTGAGGCTCTCGTCGCACACCTTCTTGATCGCGGCGAGGGCCTCGCGGGCCTGGCCGGGCCGCTGGTCGATCACGTGCAGGCCGACGCCCGCCTGCACGCTGATGGCGGCCATGGCGTGGCCGAACACGTCGTGCAGCTCGCGCGCGATCCGCAGCCGCTCCTCGGCGGCGAGGCGGCGGGCCCGCTCCTCGCGGGCGGCGGCCTCGCGGGCGAGCTCGGCGCGGGTGGCCGCGAGCAGCGAGCGGTAGTACCCCACGGCCGTGCCCGCGCTCGCCGCCGTGGCCGCGAGCAGCACCGCGATCGGGACCACCCCGACCGTCTCGGTGTCGCCGAGCACCACCCGGATCGCGAGGATCTGCACCAGCGCGGTCGGCACGGCGACGGCGACGCCCCACCGCCAGCCGCGGGCGGCCGCGAGCGTGGCGCAGCCGACCAGCGGCACCAGCGTCACCAGGTGTCCGGCGTACCCGCCGAGGTACCAGGCGAGCGGGACCGCGTTGAGCACCGCGAACACCGCGACCGGGTACCGGCGGCGCACGGCGGTCGCGGCGGCGGCCACCAGGGCGAGGGCGACCATCCCGAGGTCCACCCGCCCGGCCTCCACTCCGGCGCCGACGAGGAGCGCGAGCGCCACGGCGCCGCCGAGGACCGCGTCGGCCACCGCCGCGCGGTCCCGGTCCACCACCCGCATGCCGTCGACCACCCTCCCGTCGGACCGGTCCCATCCTGCGCGGTCCGACCGCGGGCGCGCATCGGCGCGGCGTGGTGTCCCGCGGCTACCACCAGCGGCTGACCGTACGCCCGGCGGAGCAGCCGGGAAACACCTCCGCAGCCCGACGCGCGCGGCCCGCAGCGCAGACAGCATCGGAGCCGTCCAGCCGAACGAAGGGAACCCCGATGACCAGCTCCGTCCTGCTGTCCACCGCCGGCTACATCCTCGGCGTCGGGCGCACCGTGCCCACCACCGCCGCCGTCCTCGCGCTGGTCGGCGTGATCGCCGCGGCGTTCGCCCTCGCCCGCTCCCGCCGCAGGCCCGCCGTCCTCGGGCTCGTGCTGGGCGCCGTCGGGGTGGTCGTCGGCGGCCTGCACGGCGCCAACGCCGCGGGCGGCCTCGGCACCGGCAACGGGCTCGCCGGCGCCGTCATCGCGGTGGTGCTCGGCCTGGTCGCCGCCGCCCTCGCCGGGCTCGCGCTGGCCCGGGTCGCGGCCCGCAGCCGCGGGTGATCCCATAATCGCTGCGATCACACCGCAGACGACGGAGGGCTCGATGGCGCGCTGGCGCAACCGGCCGGAAGGTTCCACCTGGGGCGACTTCGGGCCCGACGACCACCTCGGACGGCTCAACCTCATCGGGCCCGAACAGGTCCGCAAGGGGGTGGCCGAGGTCCGCGACGGCGTCACGTTCTGCCTGTCGCTGCCACTGACCCTCCCCGGGCGAGCCGTGGTCAACCCGAACCGCCTCCCGCCGGTCCTGCGGCCCGCGCTGCGCTCCGGCGCCATCGGCTTCAACTGCAACATGAGCGTCGCCATCCCGGGGGCCAGCGACGTCATGTGCGACGACCTGGTCGTGCTGCACACCCAGTACTCCACGCAGTGGGACGCCTTCGGCCACGCGGGCTCGCACTTCGACGCCGACGGCGACGGCACCCCGGAGCGGGTCTACTACAACGGCTGGCGCGCGGACGTCGACGTGGTGGGCCCGGACGACCCGGATCTCGCGGGCATCCGCAGCCTCGGCCGCCTCGACGGCGCGGCCGACGGCGAGGCGTCGACCTCGAACGCGGGCCCGGTCGACATCAGCCACATGGCCCGCCACGGCGTGCAGGGCCGGGCGGTGCTCGTCGACCTCGAGGCCCACTACGGGACGCAGCGCACGGTGGTCGGCCACGCCGAGCTCTCCCGGGTGCTCGAGGCCGACGGCGTCGTCGTCGAACCCGGCGACATCCTGGTGCTGCACACGGGGTTCACCCGGCTGATCGCCGAGCAGGGCGGCAACCCCGACCCCGACTCCCTCGACGTGTGCGCCGTGCTCGACGGCACCGACCAGGACCTGCGCGCCTGGATCCGCGAGAGCGGGATCGCCGCGATCGCGGCCGACAACTACGCCGTGGAGTCGTTCCCGCCCGACCACGAGCTCAACGACGAGCCCGCGCTGCCGCTGCACGAGCTGTGCCTGTTCCGGCTGGGCGTGCACCTGGGCGAGCTGTGGTGGACGAGCGACCTCGCGGCCCACCTGCGGCAGGCCGGCAGGTCCCGCTTCCTGCTCACCGCCCCGCCGCTGCACCTGCCGGGTGCGGTCGGGTCGCCGGTGACGCCGATCGCGACGGTCTGACCGGGGCTTGCCCCGCGGCGCTCCGGCGGGTACGACGCTGGTCGGGGGAAGGAGCCTGCGATGACCGAGCCGGAGTACCTGCGCACGCTGTTCTGCATCGGGGTGCGGGACGCGTTCTTCGCGGCGGGCCCCGACGAGCGCAAGGCGGTGTTCGAGGCGTCGCAGGCGGCCTTCGACGACCTCGGCGGTCGGTTCGGCGTGCGGGTGCTCGGCACGATGGACGACGACCAGTCGATGGTCGGCCCGTCCCGGGGCTACCCGTGGACCTGCTACATCCTGGCCGACGTCCCGGACTACGCGACCGTCGCCAAGGTCTGCGGGATCATCCGCGAGCACCCCGTCGGCGACCACCAGCTGTGGCACTACTTCACGATCGAGGCGCGGGTGGGCCGGCCGTTGTTCTTCGGCAACGCGTGATGGGGCGGGTCGCGGTCGTCACCGGTGCGGGGCGTGGGATCGGCGCCGCCGTCGCGGCGGACCTGCACGGGCGCGGGCACCGGGTGGCGCTGATCGACGTCGACGCGGCCTCGGCGGCCGCCACGGCGGAGCGGCTCGGCGAGCGCGCCGCCGCGTTCCCGGCCGACGTGCGCGACCCCGACGCGGTCCGGGCCGCCCTCGCCGCCGTCCGCGAGCGGTTCGGCACCCCGGAGATCCTCGTGAACAACGCCGCCCGCACCGTGCCGCGGCCGGTGTGGGAGATCGAGCTCGACGAGTGGGACGACGTGCTCGCCACCAACCTGCGCAGCGTGTTCGTGCTGACCCGCGAGCTGGCGCCCGCGATGCGCGAGCGCGGGTGGGGCCGGATCGTGAACATGGCCTCGCTCGCCGGGCAGCAGGGCGGGCTCGTCGCGGGCGCCCACTACGCCTCGTCCAAGGCCGGGGTCCTCGTGCTGACCAAGATCTTCGCGAAGGAGCTGGCGGCGTCCGGGGTCACCGTCAACGCGGTCGCCCCCGCGGCCACCCGCACCCCGGTGATGGACGACATGGACCCCGAGCAACTGCGCGCCGCCGCGGCCGCCATCCCGGTCGGCCGGTTCGGCCGCGCGGAGGAGGTGGCCGGGCTCGTCGGCTACCTCTGCGGCGAGGACGCCGGGTTCATCACCGGCGCCACCTTCGACGTCAACGGCGGCGTGTTCATGCGGTAGCCCGGAACAGCGGCGGCCGCACATCGGTTGGACGAGGGGCAAGACACCGATACGAGGAGGCGATCACGATGGCGACCGAGCGCGCGATCCTGGCGGGCGGGTGCTTCTGGGGGGTGCAGGAGCTCCTGCGCTCACGGCCCGGGGTCGTCTCCACCCGGGTCGGCTACTCCGGCGACGACAGCACCCCGAACGCCACCTACCGCAACCACGGCGACCACGCCGAGGCCGTGGAGATCATCTTCGACCCGGACGTGCTGTCCTACCGGGAGCTGCTGGAGTTCTTCTTCCAGATGCACGACCCGACCACGAAGAACCGGCAGGGCAACGACATCGGCCGCAGCTACCGCTCCGCGATCTTCTACACGACCCCGGAGCAGGAGCGCATCGCCCGCGAGACGATCGCCGACGTCGACGCCTCCGGGATCTGGCCGGGCAAGGTCGTCACCGAGGTGGAGCCGGCGGGCGACTTCTGGGAGGCCGAGCCGGAGCACCAGGACTACCTGCAGAAGCACCCCTACGGCTACACCTGCCACTACGTGCGGCCCGACTGGGTGCTGCCGAAGCGGGCCGCCGCGTCCGGGCAGAGCTGAGACGTCGGCTACACCAGCTTCTCCAGCGTCGCCCGGGCACCGGCCTCGTACAGCGAGTCGAGGTGCTGCCGGTAGACGCTGGTGAAGCGCTCGTCGTCCACGAGGTCGCCGAAGACCTCGCGGTCGGCGAGGAACGCGAGCCGGTCCTCGCGCTGGCGGCGGGCGGCGGCGGTGAGCCGGTCGGCGAGGCGGTCGACCACCTCGATCGGCTTGCCCTCCTCGTCGACGCCCTCCGCGTAGCGGGCCCAGCTCGCCACCACGGCCGCCGAGCGGGTGAACTCGCCGCCGGTGGCGAGGTTGTGCCGGATCACCGGTAGCAGCCACTTCGGGATGCGGTCGGAGCTCTCGGCGCACAGCCGCGCGACCGTGTCCTTGACGTGGGCGTTGGAGAAACGGGCGATCAGGTTCGGCTTGTACTCGGCGAGGTCGACGCCGGGCACGGGCTCGAGCGTCGGCGTGGCCTCCCGGTCCATGTACGCGAGCAGGAAGTTCGCGAACAGCGGGTCCTGGCAGACGTCGTGGACGTACCGGTAGCCGGCGAGGTAGCCGAAGTAGCACAGCGCCTGGTGGCTGGCGTTGAGCAGCCGCAGCTTCATCAGCTCGTACGGCTCGACGTCGGCCACCAGCTGCACGCCCGCGTCCTCGTACGGTGGGCGACCGAGCGGGAAGGAGTCCTCCAGCACCCATTGCGTGAACGGCTCGCACACCACCGGCCAGCGGTCCTCGACGCCGAACCGGCGCGCGATCTCGGCCCGGTCGTCGTCGGTGGTGACCGGGGTGATGCGGTCGACCATGCAGTTGGGGAACGCGACGTTGTCCTGCACCCACGTGCCCAGCTCGGGGTCGCGCAGGGCGGCGAACGCGCCGAAGCTCCTGCGCGCCGCGTCCCCGTTGCCCTGGATGTTGTCGCAGGACATCACCGTGAACGGCGGGATGCCGCGCTGCCTGCGGCGGGCGAGGCCCTCGATGATCAGGCCGAACGTCGTGCGGGGCGCCGCACCGGGCTGCAGGTCGCCGACCACGTCCGGATTCTTCGCGTCGAACTCGCCGGTGACGGCGTTGAGGTTGTAGCCGCCCTCGGTGACGGTCAGCGAGACGATCCGCGTGGCCGGGTCGGCCAGCTTCTCGATCACCGCCTCGGGGTCGTCGGGGGCGAAGAGGTAGTCGACGATCGAGCCGATCACGCGCGGCTCGAACGTCCCGTCCGGGTGCTTGATCACCAGCGTGTACAGGTGGTCCTGCGCGGCGAGCGCGTCGCGCATCCGCCGGTCGCCGGGCAGCACCCCGACCCCGCAGATCCCCCAGTCCAGCGCCTTGCCCTCGTTCATCAGGCGGTCGAGGTACATCGCCTGGTGGGCGCGGTGGAAGGCGCCCACGCCGAAGTGCACGATCCCGGCCCGAACCGACGAGCGGTCGTACGTCGGGACCGCGACGCCGGGGCCGAGCGACGCCAGGGCGGCAGCGCTCAGCGCCGTCCGGGCCGGCTCCACGGACAAGGCTCCTCCTAGAGGCTGCGGAACGACTCGGATTGTTCGCACCGCGCCTGGGTGAGGTCAAGGAGAATCGTCAAATCGTGCACCGCGGTGCTCATATGAGCGGCGTCTCGCCGGCCTCTCGGCGACGCCGCACACCGTGCGGGGCCACCCCTCGAGCAGGCCGTTCGCAGGCAGGCCGCGGGCGGGCTCGAGACCAACTGGCGCGCCCCGAGCCGGGTAGGGCCCGGGTACGGCCGCCGAAGCCGACCACGGAACTCGGTGGTGAACCCGACCCAAGCCACCCGGAGCGACACAACCCCGCCACCGGGGCACTCGCGGCCGAACAGCGCTGGAAGAGCGAAGCCGGGACCGGCGAGGTGATCCGGCGCGCCCTGCCGGCCTAGTCGTCCAGGAGGTAGTCCTTGAAGTCCTCCCGGTCGGCCTTCTTGTCGCCGGTGATCACGTAGTACACCATGCCCGCGTCCGAGACGTCGCCGTTGCCGACGAGGTCGAGCCGGGAGTACAGCCACTCCCAGTTGTCGTCGCCGCTGTCTTCGAGGAAGTCCCAGAAGTCCATGTCGGTCGGCCCGAGCCCGTTGTTCTGGTCGGGGATCTCGACGCGCTCGCAGCCGAGGTCGATCAGGTCCTCGTAGTCGTGGCCGCCGTGGTCGGTCTTCGCGTGGGTCTGGTTGAAGCTGTCCTCGCCGTGGGTGATGCACTCGACGTGCTCGACGGCGTCGGGGTCGGCCCTGTCCAGCGCCATCCAGACCGTCTCGATCGGGCCCGCCAGGGCGATCGACAGCTGGTCGTCCTCGGTGGAGGCGTTGATCTCGTTCACCAGGTTCTGGATGCCGGCCTCGAGCTGCTCGGGGTCGCTGTCGTCGAAGAACCGGGACTCGTCGAAACCGAAGCGCCTGGCGCCCTCCTGGACGCTCTCGGTCATGTTCTCGAGGTGCTCGTCGGAGGAGTCCCAGATGTGGTTGTTGTAGTCGAAGTGCACCAGGTTGGGCTGCAGGTTGCGGTGCGCGATGATCGCCAGTGCCATCGGCGCCGAGGCCCAGTCGTCGTTGTCGTGCTGGTTGCCGTCGGCGGAGATGGCGATGCGTCCGACCTCGGGGTCGTAGGTGCTCTGCCCACCCCCCTGGGCCTCGCCCGGCGACGCGGTGCCCAGGCCCCCGTCGGCGCACTCCTCGGTGCCCGGCTTGTACACGGTGCAGCGGTTGCCGCCGTTGCTGGGCTCCTGGCTGCCACCGCACGCCGCGACGACGGCGGTCGCCGTGAGCACGGCCAGGACCGCGGCGAGACGGTGGGACCGACGACGGACGGGCAACGTGCCTCCATACCTGCGTAGCGATGGTGTCGGAGCGAAGGTGGCACAGCCTCCCTGTGAGGGCGCTGAAACTCCACCTTCCCGTGATCTGTTGGGATGGCGAGGTGCGGATGAACCCCTGGACGGTCGGGGCGAGCGAGTCCCCGATCGGTACGGCCCACGCCCTCGTCGAGCGCAGGGCGGGAAAGCGCGAGCTGATCGACCTGTCGCAGGCGGCGCCCCAGTACCCGGCCGCGCCCGAGGTGCTCGAGCACGTCGTCGCGACCGCCCGCGACCCGCGCGGCGGCGACTACGTGCAGATCGCGGGCCTGCCGCACCTGCGCGAGGCGTTCGCCGCCGAGCTGTCGGAGGCCTACCGCGGACAGGTGCGGACCGAGCAGGTGATCATCACCGCGGGCTGCAACCAGGCGTTCTGCCTCGCCGCGTCGGCGCTCGCCGCGCCCGGGGACGAGGTGGTGCTCACGCTGCCGTACTACTTCAACCACGACATGTGGCTGAAGATGTCCGGGATCACACCCGTGTACCTCGAGCCGGGTCCCGACATGGTGCCCACGCCGGAGGCGGCGGAGGCGATCATCACGCCGCGGACCCGGGCCGTCGTCGTGGTGACGCCCGGCAACCCGAGCGGCGCCACCGCCTCCCCGGAGCGGATCGCGGCGCTCGCCGAGGTGGCGGCGCGGCACGACGTCGCGCTGGTGCTCGACGAGACCTACCGGTCGTTCCGCGACACCGAGGAGCCGGCGCACGCGCTCTTCGCCGACCCGGGGTGGGACCGCACGGTCGTGAGCCTGCACAGCTTCTCCAAGGACTTCGCCATCCCCGGCTACCGGGTCGGCGCCCTCGTCGCCTCCCCCGAGCTGGGCCGGGAGGTCACGAAGCTGCTCGACTGCGTGGCGATCTGCGCGCCGCGGATCGGGCAGGAGGCCGCGTGGGCCGGCCTCACCAAGGCCGGGCCGTGGCGACGGGAGCGGGCCCGCGAGATCGCCGAGCTGCGCCACTGGTTCACCGCGCTGATGGCCGACCGGCCCGGCGGGTTCGAGCTGCTGTCCGTCGGCGGCCTGTTCGGCTGGGTCCGCCACCCGTTCCCCGGCCGCCCCACCGAGGACGTCGTGCGCGAGCTCGTCGTGGAGTACGACACCCTGGTCATCCCGGGCACCGCGTTCCTCCCCGACGACCGAGGCACCTTCCGCGTGAGCCTCAGCAACGCCGACCGCGACGCGCTCACCGACTTCGCCGAACGCCTCACCGCGCTCAGCGCGCGATCAGCTCGCTGATCCGCTCCGGGGCCAGGACGAGGTCGGCCAGCAGCAGCGCGCTGCCCACGAGGCCCGCGCCGGCGCCGAGCCGGCTCGGCACGATCTGCAGCCGGGCGGTGGCGAGCGGCAGCGACCGCCGGTAGACGTGCTCGCGGATGCCGGCGAGCAACGGGTCGCCCGCCCGGGCGGCGACCTGGCCGCCGAGCACGACGACCCGCGGGTTGAGCAGGCTCACCGCCTCCGCGACCGCGCCCCCGAGCAGCCGGCCCGCGCGGCGCAGGAACCGGGTGGCGTCCGGGTTGCCCGACGCGGTCAGCTCCAGCGCGTCGTCGACGCTCTCCACGTCGTGGCCTGCCGCGCGCAGGTCGCGCACCAGCGCCCACCCGCCCGCGTACGCCTCGAGGCACCCGACGTTGCCGCAGCGGCACACCGGCGGCGGCTCGTCCCCGTGCCCGGCGAGCTGGACGTGCCCGATGTCGCCCGCCGCCCCGTCGGCGCCGCGGTAGACCTGGCCGCCCGCGACGATGCCCGACCCGATCCCGGTGCCGACCTTGAGCATGAGCAGCGCCTCGGCGTCGGGGTGGACGACACGGTGCTCGCCGAACGCCATCGCGTTCACGTCCTTGTCCACCATCACGTGGCACCGGTAGCGGGGCGCGAACCAGCCGCGGATGTCGAACCGGTCCCAGCCGGTCATGATCGGCGGGCTGACGACGAGGCCCGCCGCGAAGTCGACCGGGCCCGGTACGTCGAGCCCGATGCCGTGCACCGCGTCCGGCCCGCGCCCGGCCTCGGCGAGCATGTCGCGGAAGAAGCCGTCGATCACCTCGAGGACCGCGTGCGGGCCCTCCGCGACGTCGATCTCGCGGGTGCGCTCGACGGTGACGGTGCCCGCGAGGTCGCACAGCGCGGCCCGCAGGCCGGTGGCGCCGACGTCGGCGACGAGCAGCACACCGCGGCCGCGGTGGAAGACGAACGTGCCGGCGGGCCGGCCCCGCCCGGGTGACTCCTCGCGCTGCTCCCCGGCCGGGACGACGAAGCCGTGCGCCAGCAGCGCGTCGAGGCGCTGGTTCACCGTCGACCGGGACAGGCCGGTGCGGTGCATCACGTCGGCCCTGGTCTGCGGCCCTCCGCTGCGGAACAGCGCGAGCACATCCCCCACCGACTGCACGGCGCCAGGCTAATAGAGCATCCGTCAGTCAGAAACCCCCCGATTTTCGGTTGACAGAAGTCATAAATCGCGGTCTCATGCGGGGGTCGGTCACAGCGGTCCGGCTGGGAGGAACAGTGATCCAGATCCGAGCGATGCGCCCCCGGAGGCCCGCCCTGGCCGCCGCGGCGCTCACGGCAGGTGTCGCGATGGCGCTGTCGGCCTGCGGCGGCGGTGACGGCGGGGGCGCGGGCGAGGGCGCCGGGGAGGAGCCCGCCTCGGTCGCCGCGGTGATCAAGGGCCTGGACAACCCGTTCTTCCAGGCGATGGAGAAGGGCATCACCGACGGGGGCGCCGCCGCGGGCGTGCGCACCGAGGTGCAGTCGGCCACGTCGATCACCGACACCACCGGCCAGGCCGACAAGCTCACCGCCCTCGCGGGCCAGGACTTCGACTGCTACATCGTGAACCCGATCTCCGGCACCAACCTGGTGCAGGGCCTCGCCCAGCTCGCGGCGTCCGGCAAGCCGATCGTCAACATCGACAGCCCGGTCGACCCGGCGGCCGCCGAGGCGGCGGGGATCAGGCTCGCGACGTACATCGGCACCGACAACTTCGCCGCGGGACAGCTCGCGGCCGAGCAGATGGCGAGGCTGCTGCCGGACGGCGGCTCGGTGGCGATCGTCGGCGGCATCTCCGGCGACGTCACCAGCTCCGAACGCGTCGAGGGCTTCCGGTCGGGCCTGCCCGAGAACATCACGGTGCTGCAGGAGGTGGCCGCCAACTGGGAGCGCCAGGAGGCGCTCACCCAGGCCACCACGATCATCGGCGCCAACCCGGACGTGAAGGGCTTCTTCGCCGCCAACGACGACATGGGCCTCGGCGTCGCGCGCGCCGTCGCCAACGCGGGCAGGACCGGGCAGATCTCCGTGATCAGCGTCGACGGCAACCCGGACGCCCTCACCGCCGTCGCGAACGGGGAGCTGGCCGCCACCGTCGCGCAGTACCCGTACGTGATCGGCAAGCTCGGCGTGGACGCCTGCGCCGCCGCGGCCCGAGGCGCAGAGCTCCCGCAGGAGGTCGACGCGCCGGTCCAGCTCGTGACGAAGGACAACGTGCAGCAGGCGATCGACTCCGCCCCCGAGCCGCCCGCGCCCTACGACAACCCGTTCGCGTCGAGGTGACAGCGGCAGGATGACCGGCACTGCGGAGATGACCAGCACCCGAACCGCGCAGCGAACGGGCATCGCGGCGTTGCGCGACCCCGCGCTGTGGGCCGACCGGGCCGCCGCCGTCGGCCTCGTGGCGCTCGTGCTCGTGTTCCAGCTGCTCGACCCGGGGTTCCTGGCCATCGGGAACGTCCGCTCGATGCTGCTGGCCTCGGCGATCCTCGTCGTGCTCTCGATCGGGCAGGCGTTCGTGGTCGCGACCGGTGGCATCGACCTGTCGGTCGCCTCGACGATGACGTTCGCGGCCGCGCTGTTCGGCTACGGCTTCGCCCACGGCTGGGGCCTCGCCCTCTGCTGCGTGGTCGCGGTCGCCGGCGGCGCCGTCGTCGGCATCCTCAACGGGATCCTGATCGGCTACGGGCGGATCACCGACTTCGTGGTCACGCTCGGGGCGCTGTCGGCGGCGTCCGGGGCCGCCCTGGTCATCGCCGACGGCAAGCCCGTCACCGTGGTCGACGCCGGGCTGCTCGCGCTGTCGGCGCGCGGGATCGGCCCGATCGGCTGGTCGGTGATCGTGGCGGCCGTGCTCGCCGTCGTCGGCCACGTGGTGCTGTTCCGCACCCGCATCGGAACGCACGTGCTGGCCGCTGGGGGCAACCCCGAGGCCGCCACGGCCACCGGCATCAGCGTCGCGCGGATCAAGGTCTTCGTGTACGCCGCGAGCGGGCTGCTCGCGGGCATCGCGGCGATCCTGCTGGTCTCGCGGGTCGGCGCGGCCGAACCGGCGTCGAACACGTCGTTCCTGCTCAACTCCGTGGCCGCGGTGGTGCTCGGCGGGGTCAGCCTGGCCGGCGGCCGCGGCGGCATCGTGGGCCCGGTGCTCGGCGCGCTGCTGCTCACCGTGCTGTCCAACGGGCTCACGATGCTCGGGGTCTCCCCCTTCTACCAACCCGTCGCCGTCGGCGTGGTCGTCGTGGCGGCGGCGTTCCTCACGAGGTGGCGCCGATGACCCCCATCCTCGCCGTCGAGGACCTGTCGCTGGCGTTCGGCAGCGTCCAGGCCCTGCGCGACGTGACGCTCCAGCTCGCGCCCGGTGAGATCACCGCGCTCGTCGGGGACAACGGCGCGGGCAAGTCCACCCTGGTGCGCTGCCTGTCCGGCGTGTACCGGCCCGACAGCGGCCGGATGCTGCTCGACGGCACGCCGGTGCAGTTCCGCTCCGCCGAGGACGCCCGGCACGCGGGCATCGAGACCGTGCACCAGAACCTCGCGCTCGTCGAGGACCTCACGGTGTGGCAGAACCTGTTCCTCAACCGCGAGCTGACCCGCGGCCCGTTCCTCGACCGCGCCGCGATGCGCAAGCGGGCGCAGGAGATGGTGGCCGAGCTCGCGGTCAACGTGCCCGCCGTCGGCGCCCGGGTGCGGCGGCTGTCGGGCGGGCAGCGCCAGGCCGTGGCCATCTGCCGGGCCGCGGGCTTCGACTCCCGGCTCGTGATCATGGACGAGCCGACGGCGGCGCTGGGCGTGCAGGAGACCGAGCGGGTCGAGAACCTCATCCGCGGCCTGCGGGACTCCGGCCGCTCCGTCCTGCTGATCAGCCACGACTTCCAGCAGGTGCTGCGGCTGTCCGACCAGGTGTGGGTGATGCGCGCGGGCCGCTGCGTCGCCGGCAGGCGCACGAAGGACACCACCGGCGAGGAGATCGTCTCGCTGGTCACCGGCGCGCTCGCCGCCTGATTTTGAAAGGATCTTCCCCGTGACCAACCCGATCGGTGTGCACGCTCTGGTGTGGGTGGGCGACACCACCCCCGAGGCGATCAGCGAGGCGGTGCGCCGCACCAAGGAGGCCGGCTACGACCTGCTGGAGCTGTCGCTGCACGACGCGAAGCGGCTCGACACCGCCGCTGCGCGGGCGGAGCTGGAGGCGGCGGGCCTCGGGATCGCGTGCTCGCGCGGGCTCGCGTTCGACGCCGACATCTCGAGCACCGACCCCGCCGTCGTCGACCGGGGGGCTCAGCTGCTCGCCGACTCGCTGACCACCACCCACGAGCTCGGCGCCACGATCCTCACCGGGGCGCTCTACAGCGCGCTCGGCAAGTACTCCGCTCCCCTGACCGACGCCGGGCGGGCCAACGTCGTGCGGGTCCTGCGCGACCTGGCCGCGGAGGCGGCGAAGCTGGGCATGACGCTCGGGCTGGAGATCTGCAACCGCTACGAGACCCACGTGATCAACACCGCGCACGACGCGCTGCGGCTGGCCGACGACATCGGCGCCGACAACGTGGTGATCCACCTCGACACCTACCACATGAACATCGAGGAGGACGACCTCGTCCGCCCGGTGTACGAGGTCGGCGACCGGCTCGGCTACGTGCACATCGGCGAGAACCACCGCGGCTACCTCGGCTCGGGGCACCTCGACTTCGGCGCGTTCTTCCACGCCCTCGCCGACGTCGGCTACGACGGCCCGATCACGTTCGAGTCGTTCTCGTCGGCCGTGGTCTCGCCGGGGCTGTCGAGCGACCTGGCCGTGTGGCGGAACCTGTGGTCCGACGGCGCTCACCTGGCCGCACACGCCCGCTCGTTCATCGCGGGCCAGCTGGCCGCCGCCCGGCCGCGGTGAGGTTCTCCGACCTGGTCGCCCGGGCCGCCGCGCTCGCCGAGGGCCCGGGCCGGGCGATCCTCGGGATCACCGGCAGCCCCGGTGCGGGCAAGTCGACGCTGGTCGAGGCGCTGCTGCGCGAGCTCGACCCGGAGCGGGTGGCGCACGTGCCGATGGACGGGTTCCACCTCGCCGACGTCGCGCTGCGCGCCATCGGGCGGCTGGACGCGAAGGGCGCGCCCGACACGTTCGACGTCGGCGGCTACGTCGCCCTGCTGCGGCGGATCCGCGCCGACGCCGAGGACGTGATCTACGCGCCCGCGTTCGAACGCGACCTGGAGCAGCCGCTCGCCGGCGCGATCGCGGTGCCGCGCAGCGCCCGGCTCGTGCTCACCGAGGGCAACTACCTGCTCGTGCCCTCCGGCCGCTGGCCCGAGGTGGCCGAGCAGCTCGACGAGGTGTGGTTCTGCGACCCGCGCCCCGAGGTGCGGCTCAACCAGCTCGTCGCCCGGCACGTCCGGTTCGGCAAGGCGCCCGACCAGGCGAAGGCCTGGGTCGCCTCGGTCGACGAGCCGAACGCGCGGCTCGTCGAGTCCACCCGGGACCGCGCCGACCTGGTGATCCCCGCCGAGGTCCTGGAGAAGCTCACGCCCGCCTGAGCCCGCCCCGCGGCGCGGTCACGCCTCGCGGTCGGCCGCGGGCAGGCGCTGGCGGGGCAGGTCGTCGCGCAGGTCGTCGTCGGCCGCCGGCACGGTCGTGGCGAACACGGCCGCGCGCCGCTCGGCCTCCTCCCGCGTGTCCGCGTAGGCGACGTGGTCGGCCACCCCGGGCACGAACGTCCGCGCGCCCAGGGTGAGGACGGGGGCGAGGGCGTCGCCCACCCCGGTGCGCTGCCACCCGACGACCCGCCCGATGTGGGGCTCCATGCGGCCCGCGACGACCACGATCGCGAACAGCGGGTACGGCTGGGTCACGAAGTCGCGGATCACGACGGGGTGGCGCAGTTGCGTCGCTGGGCTCGGATGGTGGTGCTCCCTTCTCCCGTCGGCGGTGGTGCGCCCGGCCGCTCCCCAGACCGATTCGGCGCGAAACCTACCCCGGCGCCGAACGCCGCCGACGGCTAGCACGAACTCCGCAATCCGGTGCTCCGATCGGAGCCGCGCCGCCGAGCGGCCCGTACTGTGGGCGCATGTACCTGCAGCTCGCCGTCGCGCTCGCGCTGGCCTCGGCGGTCTGCTACGCGCTCTCGGCCGTGCTGCAGCAGCGGGAGGCGTCCCGGCAGCGGGCCGGCGGGGTCACGCTCGTCGTGCGGTTGGTCCGCCGCCGGCCCTGGTGGGCCGCCATGGCGGCGACGGTCGCGGGCGCCCTGCTGCACCTGGGCGCGGTGGGCGCCGGACCGCTGGTCGTCGTGCAGCCGCTCGGGGTGTCCACGCTGGTCGTCGCGCTGCTCATCGGGTGGTGGCTGAGCCGCACACCCGTGCCGGCCCGGTCGTGGGCGGGTGCCGCCTGCGTCGTCGGCGGGTTGCCCGCGGTGCTCGCCGCGGTGCCCCACGAGGGGCTGCCCGCCGGGCAGCCGACCGGGGCCGCCCCCGGGTTCTGGCCCGTCGCGGCCGTGCTGGGGGCGGTGATCGCGGCCGCGCTGACCGCCGCGCTGCTGCTGGGCGCCGGCCGCCACCCGCGCGGGGCGGCGATCGCCTACGCCGTGGGCGCCGCGACGTGCTTCGGGTTCACCTCGGCCACGGCGAAGACGATCTGGCTGGGCCAGTTGGGGGTAGCGCGGATCGCGATCGGGTGCGTCGCGGTCGGCCTCGGCGTGGTGCTCGCCCAGCACGCCTACCGCGACGGTGGGCTGGGGGCGCCGCTCGCGGTGCTGACCCTCCTCGACCCGTTCGTCGCGGGGTCGGTGGGCGTGTTCGTGCTCGGGGAGCCGTTCGGCACCACGCCGCTCACCCTGGCGATCGGGGTCGTGGGCGCCGTCGCCACGTCGATCGGGGTCGCGCTGCTGTCGGCCCGACCGGCCCCGGCCCGAACGGACGCACCGCCGCGGGAGCCGGTCGGGGAGGCCGACGAGCTCGCCGCGTGATGCCCTCGATCGGCTGAATCCGCGCCCGTCCGGCCCTCGGCACCGGCGCGGCCACCGGGACGGGACGTACGGTCCGCGCGCGGACACCGTCGGTTCGCGGAGGGATTCGGCGATGACCACGTTCAGCAGGCGCAGGCTGCTGGGGGCGGGCGCAGCGGCCGCGCTGTCCCCGGCCCTGTCCGCGGCGCTGTCCGCGTGCAGCGGCCCCACGCCCGACCGACGCCCGTCGAGCGGCGCGCAGACCGGGCCGGAGGAGACGCGCACGCTCGACGAGCTCCACGCCGACGCCGTCGCGGAGGGCGGCCGGCTCGTCGTCTACGCGGGCGGGGACACCGCGACCCAGTACGACGCGACCGTGCGGGCGTTCCGGGCCCGCTTCCCCGGCGTGGTGCCGGAGGTGGTCGTCGATTACAGCCGCTTCCACGACGTCAGGATCGACAACCAGATCGGCACCGGCTCGCTCGTGCCGGACGTGGTGCAGCTCAACGCGCTGCACGACTTCCCCAGCTGGAAGGAGGAGGGCCTGCTGCTGCCGTACGAGCCGGCGGGCTTCTCCGCGCTGCACGACGGCTTCAAGGACCCGGACGGCACGTGGGTCGCGATCTCGGTCGACGCCTACAGCTTCTCGTACGACGCGGCGAGCGTCGGCGCCGCCGCGCCCCGGACGCCCACCGACCTGCTCGACCCGCGCTGGCGGGGCCGGATCGCGGCCGCCTACCCGCAGGACGACGACGCCGTGCTGTTCCTGTACCGGCAGTACGTGCACGAGTACGGCTGGGACTTCGTGGCGGGGCTCGCTGCGCAGGACGTCCGGTTCTCCCGCGGCGCGGCCACGGCGGCCGCCGCGGTCGCCGCGCGGCAGAAGGCCATCGCGATCGGCGTTGCGGGCTCGCCGATCGCGGCGCCGGGCGCGTCGACCCGGTGGGTCGCCACCGAGGAGACCCCGTTCCTGGCGTGGGGCCAGCGGGCGGCGATCCTCGCCGGCGCGGCGCACCCGGCCGCGGCGAAGCTCTGGCTGAACTGGCTGCTGTCCCCCGACGTGCAGCGCGCCTCGACCACCGGCTGGTCGGTGCGCACCGACGTCGCCCCCGCGGACGGGCTCCGGCCGGTCTGGGAGTACCCCAACGCCCACGTCGAGCAGTACGACCAGTTCCTGGCCGACCGCGCCGAGGTCGAGCGCTGGCGGCAGACGTTCACGCTCCACTTCGGGGAGCCGCAGGGCCCGCCCAGCCCCGGCCGGCTCGGGCTGCACCCGGGGCGGCCGGTCGCCTGACGCCGGGCGGCCCCGGTCAGGCGCCGACCCGGGCCCGGGCCTCGGCCGCCATGACGATGATCTGGGTGCAGTCCTCCAGCGGGATCTGCGTGCTGTCGAGCACCAGGTGGTAGTGCTTCGGCGACGCGGGATCGGTGCGGTAGAAGTGCTTGACGTAGGCGGTGCGGGCTCGGTCGTTGCGCTCCATCGCCTCCCGGGCCTCCCGCTCGTCGACCCCGAGCATGGCCATCGCCTGCCGGACCCTGCGCTCGGGCGGACCGTCCAGGCGCACGTGCAGGGCGGTGGGGTGGTCGCGCAGCACGATCGCGGCCGCCCGCCCGAGGATCACCCCGCCGTGCTCGCGGATGCCCGCCCGGATGGCGCGCTCGGTGCACGCCTGGAACTGCACGTCGGGCAGCAGCGCGCCGGGCGGCGGCGTCACGCCGATCATCCAGTCCGCCGACGCGGGCGCCGCGGCCGACAGGACCCGGGTCAGCCAGCCCTGCACCTGCTCGTCCCGGCTGAGGGCGTCCTCGATCGGGACCTGGAGGTCGTTCGCCACCGCGACGGGGATCGCCCGGTCCAGGAATGGCACGCCGAGCTTCTCGGCGACCGCGGGACCCACGACCGCGCCACCGGCGCCGTAGCTCGCGGAGATCGTGACGACGTGGCGCATGCCGGCCTCCCCGGAAGACCTGGGAGGACAAGGCTAGAGCACCGGGCGGCGCCCGGCAGTCGACGACGTAGCCCGCCCGGGCGAACCGGCCCACCGCCCGGCCTCGAGGTCCTCGGAGAGGTCGCGCTGGTGGGTCGGGTTGATCAGCAGCTCCTCGACGACCGCGCGCTGCGGGAGGGACGCGGCGAGGAGCACGGCGGCCGCGACGTCCTCGGGCAGCAGCATCGTCGCGCGCTCCTGCGCCGACGGCCGCTTCGGGCGGTTGTCCAGGATCGGGGTGTCGACCTCCCCGGGCAGGATCGCGGTCGCCCGGACACCCTCGTTGCGGTAGGTCGCGTTGAGGTACTGCATGAAGTTCACGACGCCCGCCTTCGCAGCGCCGTAGGCCGGGCCGCTGAGCAGGCCGGGTCGGATCGCCGCCACCGACGACACGGTGATCACGGTGCCGGCGCCGCGCGCGAGCATGTCCGGCAGCACCGCCCTGGTCAGCGCGAACACCCCGGTCAGGTTGACCCGCACGACGTGGTCCCACTCCTCGTCGGACAGCCACTGGGCGTTGCGCACCTTCGACGCCACCCCGGCCACGTTGACCAGCACGTCGACCGGTCCGACGCGCTCACGCACCCCGTCGACGAGCGCGGCCACCTGCGCCGGGTCGTCGACCGACGCGGGCTCGACGTGCGCGGTGCCGCCCGCGGCCGCGATCGTCGCCGCGACCTCCTCCAACGGTTCGCGACGCCGCCCCACGAGCACGGTCACCGCGCCCTCGGCGGCCAGCGCGACGGCGGTGGCCGCCCCGATCCCGCTGCCGGCCCCGGTGACCAGGCAGACCGTGTCCTTCAGCCCGTCTCTCAGCGCATTCATGGTTCCCTCCACCTACCGTCGCGCGGATGGCCATTCGAACAGATCACCGCACGGTGAACCGCCGCGCACTGGCCGTCGGCGCGGGTGTGATCGTCCTCGCCGGTGGCCTGGTGTGGCTCGTCCTGGCCGTGCTGCGGCCCGCGCCGCAGGCCACCGCGACCGCGATCGACCTGCGGAGCTGGAAGCTCACGCTCCCCGTGGCCGGCGAGGACGGCGACGCCGAGGAGGTCGAGCCCGCCGCCGTCACCGAACCGTGGCTGACCGCCGGCCCCGACGGCAGCCTCACGTTCTGGGCGCCCGCGGCGGGGGCGACCACGAAGAACGCCAAGAGCCCCCGCACGGAGCTGATCAGCCTCGAGGAGTTCTCCGCGGGCGAGGAGCGGCGCAGCCTCACCGCCTCCCTCGCCGTGTCCCAGGTGCCGTCGGACTCCGAGGAGATCATCCTCGGGCAGATCCACGGCGCGGGCGAGATCAAGTCGGTGCCGTACGTGATGCTCCGCTACACCGCCGGCTCGCTCGAGGTCGAGGTCAAGAAGGAGCAGAAGGGCGATGCGAAGCAGACGTTCCCGCTGCTGTCCGGGGTGCCGCTCGGCGAGCGCTTCGACGTCGCGCTCACCGACAACGGCGACGGCTCCATGACGTTCACCGCGAGCCACGGCGGCACCACCCGGGAGGCCACCGCCGAGGTGCCCGACGCGTTCCGCGGGGAGCCGGTGCGGTTCCAGGTCGGCGACTACCAGCAGGCCGAGTCCGCGACCGGCGCCGACGACGGCGGGCGGGTCACCTTCTCCTCGATCGCCCAGAACTGATCACAGGGCCCGGCGATGAGTTCCGGGCGCGGCCCGGGTCAGGACTCCATGACCGCACAGGAGCCCACCGCCGTCACCAACCTCGACAGCTACGGCCACGGGCCGCTGCCGTGGCGCCGGCCCCGCGACCTCATGCCCGAGGCCTTCACCAAGGTGGAGACACCCGTCTTCCTCGGCACCGCGGGGCCGGACGGCCGCCCGCACGCCGCCGGCATCGGCCCGGCCTGGCACGACGGCGGGATCTACTTCGTGAGCGGGCCGGGCACGCGCAAGTCGCGCGACCTGGCCGCCAACCCGGCCTGCTCGATCTCCGTGCGGCTGCCGGGCATCGACCTGGTGCTGGAGGGCGAGGCGCACCGCGTCACCGACGCCGCGGTGCTCGAGCGGGTCGCCGCGGTCTACGCGGCCGGGGGCTGGCCCGCCGAGCCCGACGGGGAGGGCGGGTTCACCGCCCCGTTCTGCGCGCCGAGCGCCGGGCCGCCGCCGTGGCACCTGCACCGGTTCACGATCCGCACGGCGGTGGGCGTGGCCTTCGTCGAGCCGCACGGCGCGACGAAGTGGATCTTCTGACCGGCGCCGGCTCAGGTGAGCACCGCGACGATGCCGAACAGCACCGGCACGCTGGCGAGCGTCGTGCTCAGGGCGGCGTCCCGCCCGAGCACGACGCCCTGCTCGAACCGCACGGCGTAGGCGAACACGTTCTGCGCCGTCGGCAGCGCGGCGCAGACGACCACGGCGAGCAGCGCGTGGCCCTCGAGCCCGAGCAGGAGGCCGACCAGCAGCGCCAGCACCGGGTGCACGACGCACTTGAGCAGCAGCACCGTCGCCAGCAGCGGCGCGGTCTCCCCCGCGCCCGGCCGCTTCGCCCCGCACAGCGAGATCCCGAACGCGAGCAGCATGCCGGGCACCGCGAGGTCGGAGATCAGCTCGATCGGGGCGAGCACCGGCTCCGGCGGGAGCACCCCGGTGGCCGACGCCGCGAGGCCCGCGGCGGTGGCCAGGGCGATCGGGTTGCGCAGCGGCGCGGTCACCAGCCGCCAGCGCGGCGTGCGGGCGCCGTCGACCCGCTCCGAGAGCACCCCGAGCACCGTGGTGAAGAACGGGGTGAGCACCGCCAGCTGGAACACCAGCACCGGGACGACCTCGGTGACGTTGCCCAGCGCGTAGGTGGCGACGGGCAGCCCGAGGTTGCCCGCGTTGACGTATCCGCTCGCCATCGCGCCCACCACCGTCTCGCCCGCCGGCCTGCGCAGCAGCAGCCCGACGGGGAGGTACAGCAGGCACGCCAGCACGCTCGTCACCGCCGTGACGACGAGGCCGGCGGAGAACACCGCCGTCACGTCCGTGCGGGCGAGCGTGCTGAACAGCAACGCGGGCGAGGCGACGAAGAACGCCGCCCGCGAGAGCACCTGGGTCGCCGCGGGCCCCAGCACCCCGGTCCGGCCGACCACGTAGCCGACCGCGACCACGACCCCGATCACGATGAAGGCGTCCAGGACGCCGTTCACACCACAGTCACGTCTGACCAGGGTAGGGCTGTGACGGGGGTCAAACGACGCCGCGGCCCGGGCGCCGGTGGATCAGCCTCCCCAGATGTCCTCCAGGAACCGGTCCCGGGCGCGCATGTCGACGAGCCAGTCCTGGGCCTGCGCGGACGTGGCGCCCGTGTGCTGCCGGTAGATGTCCGCGAGCGCGGCCCGCACGCCCGGCGCCATGGTGTTGGCGTTGCCGCACACGAAGATCGCGGCGCCGCGCTCGACGAGGTCCCAGACCTCGTCGTGGCGGTGCAGCATCTCGTGCTGCACGTACTTGCGCCCGTCCTCGGGGCGGGTGGAGAACACGGTGCGCACCGTCGTCCCCGCGAGCTTGGCCAGCTCGCGCAGCTCGTCGGCGTAGAGCTGGTCGTGCTGCGGGTCGCGGCAGCCGAAGAACAGCATCGAGGGCGCCACCGCGGTGCCCTGCTCGGCCGTGGCGGCGCGGTCCTGGAGGAACCCCCGGAACGGCGCGAGCCCCGTGCCCGCCCCCACCATGATCATCGGGACGGCCGGTTCCGGTGGCCGGAACGGGATCGTGGGCTCCCGGACGAACGTGAACACCGTGCTGTTCGGCGCGAGCGAGGCGAGGTGGTTCGAGCAGATGCCGCGGAACTCGCCGCCGCCCCCGCGCGCAGGCGCGCGCAGCACGCCGGTGGTGATGCTGCAGACCCGGTCGTCCACCAGCGGCGAGGACGAGATCGAGTAGTACCGGGGCCGCAGCGGCGGCAGCATGTCGAGGAAGGCCTCGAACGGCAGTGCGCAGGACGGGTACTGCTCCAGCAGGTCGAGCTGCGAGCGGTACGGGTGGAACACCTGCTCCCGGTACCTGCGAGTGCTCTCCTCGTCGTCGCCGACGAGGGCGAGCAGCTCGGCGCGCTGGGCCGGGTCCTCGGTGTGGCGCGCCATCGTCTCGATGTCCGAGCGGGACGCAACGTCCTGCAGCTCGACGCAGCTGCCGAGCACGCCGAGCAGCGGGGCGGGCTCCTCGATCGGCAGGTGGGTGTGCGAGCCGCTGTTCGGGATGATCGTCACGTACATCCCGGCGTCGAGGGTGAACCGGCGCATCACGCGCTGGATGAGGTCGATGCTGTTGCGCGGCAGCACGCCGAGGTGGTCGCCGGTGCGGTAGGTCGTGCCCTCCGGCAGGGCGACGTCGATGTGCCGGGTGGACCGGGGCGCGGTGAGCCCGGCGAGCTCGCGGTTGGCCCGCACCACGGACGGCTGCGCCCGGTAGGACATGATCACCGGGTTGGTGAGCTGCCGGTTGACCAGCGAGACGGTGAGCCGCGGCCCGGCCGACACCGGGGCCGCTACGGCGTCGGGCAGCGAGAACGCCCGCGCCAGGTCGGCCCACAGCCCGCCGTGCCAGCCCCGGTAGGCGGCGTCGAAGTCGGAGCGGGCGTCGCCCTCGCCCCGCGGGTGCACCCGCTGCGCGCCGAGCGCCTCCAGCCGGCCGTCCACCGCGGTCGGCACCGCCTGGTAGGTGGTGGCCCACTCGCTGTTGCCGCAGCCGAAGACCGTGTAGCGCACGCCCGCGCAGGCGTCCGGCTCCCGCGCCGGGTCCTGCAGCCAGGCGCAGAAGCGCGCGGCGTTCTCGGGGGGCAGCCCGTTGTACGAGGCGCAGACCACGATCGTCGCGCCGTCGGTGGGCAGCCCGGAGACGTGGTCGTCCAGGGCGCCGACGGTCACCGCGAAGCCGCGCTCGGTGCCCTCCCGGCCGAGCTTCGTGGCGATGCCCTCGGCCGTGCCGAGGTTGGAGCCGTACAGCACGTACAGCGGGGTGTCGTGCCGGTCGACGGCGAGCACCGCGGGGGCCTCGGTGGCGGCGGGTGCGGTGACCCGCCGGCCGGTCGGCGCCTCCGCGGGGTGGTCGATCGGGCGATCCGACCGGGGCCGCACCTGGATGTGGAAGTCGTCCGGCTTGATCGTCAGCGTGGTCTTGATCTTCAGCTGGTAGTGGTGGGGGTCGGCGAACTCGAACCGCTGCAGCAGCATGCCCAGCACCAGGACGGCCTCCTGCAGGGCGAACTGGCGGCCGATGCACGCCCGCTGTCCGGTGCCGAACGGCTTGAACACGTTGGGGCCCAGCGCCGCGAGCCGCTCCGGTGCCACGTGGTCGGGGTTGAACTCCTCGGCGTCGTCGCCCCACACGCTCCGCGCCCGGTGCAGCACCGGGATGATCGTCGTGATCGGCGTGCCGGCCGGGATCGCGTAGCGCCCGCCGATCACCGTGTCCTCCCGCGGCGCGCGGGTGAACGCGGGGGCGGTCGGCCACAGCCGCAGGGTCTCGTTGAGGATCTGCGACACGTAGCGCAGCCGGTGCACCTGCTCGAACGTCGGCCGCAGCGTGCCGCCGAGGACCTCGTCGACCTCGGCCCGCGCCCGCTCGACGACCTCGGGGTGGTGGAGCAGGTGGTAGAGCGCGAACGACAGCAGCCCGCTGGTCGTCTCGTGGCCCGCCACCAGGAAGGTGATGCACTGGGCGCGGATGTTGTCGTCCGGCAGGCGCTCCCCCGTCGCCGGGTCGACGCCGGAGAGCATCCGGCCGAGCAGGTCGCGGGTCTCGGCCGACTCGCCCTGCGCGCGGCGCTCCGCGATCAGCTTGTCGACCAGGTCGGCCATGAACGCCTGGTCCTCCGCCAGCTGCCGCTGCGCGCGGATCCTCAGCCGGGTCTGGATCGGCAGCTCGGCGGCCCGGCGCTGCGACTCCTCGAGCGTGCGCACCATCGCCGAGACGAACGGGTGCGGGGTGTCGCGGTAGAAGGAGTTGAACCGGTAGCCGAACCCGCAGAGCGCGATCGTGTCGAGCGTCAGCCGGGTCATGTCGCCCGGGACGTCGACGTCCTCGTCCGGGTTCAGCCGCTCCCACTTGGCCATCAGCTGCTCGGCGATGTCGAGCATCATCGGCATGTAGTCCTGCATCGACTGCAGGCTGAACGGCGCGAGCAGGATGTTGTGGGCCCGGTGCCAGAGCGGATCGTCGGTGTCGGCGGTGAACAGCCCCGCCCCGCCGCCGCTCTCGCGCACGGCCCTGACGCCCGCGGCGACCTTCTTGTCGAAGCGGGTGTCGTCGCACACCTCGTCCACCAGCTCCGGCCCGCTGATGATCACGCGCGGGCCGGACGGGGCGATCAGCCGGACGATCGGCCCGTACTGTTCGGCCAGCTCCATCAGGGCGAGGAACGGGCTGGCGGAGTCGATGTCGAGAAGGTTGCCGATCAGGGGCCGGGCGGGCGGGCCGGGCAGGTCCTCGACGGCGATCGGTGTGGTCATGGGGTCAGTTCCCGTCCGTGTTGGCGCTCGAGATGGCACTGTGCGCCGCCCCTGCGCGAAGGAGCAGGGCGATGCTCACGACCACCACCCACGCCGGGAACACCAGCAGCACCACCGGGTGGTACGTCGTGGTGACCAGCAGGAACGCCGCCGCCAGGTAGCCGACGACGGCCAGCCAGCGCGGCAGGAGGCCCGCCGCGCCGGCCATGCCGGTGGTCGTGATCATGTACATGCCGGCCACGCGGACGCCGAAGATGAACATCAGCCCGTAGCCGACGGCTGCCAGCGCCCGCGCCACGTCCGGCGCCGGCAGCGGGGTCACATCGAACACGCTGAGCAGGGCCACCGCGGCGACGGCGGCCGAGCCGACGAACATCATGCAGAGGAACAGCAGGCCCGAGGCCATCTGCAGCCAGGTCTGCACCGGCGAGTACCGCCGCGGCACCGCGCGCAGCATCGCCCTCGTCGCGGAGAGGTGCCACAGCAGGGCGAGCCCGACGAACGGCACCACGTGGATCCCGAGCGTCGCGAGCGCCTCGCCGCCACCCGCGTAGAACCGCGCGTACGCCTCGTCGGGGTCACCGAGCCTCGGCGCCTGCCGCAGGAGCAGCATCGCGACCACGAACAGGGCGGCGAACACGATCCCCGACGCGGCGCTCATCCGACCGAGGGCGCGGGCCTGGCGCCAGCGCGCCTCCGCGACCGCGTCCGCGCCGGGATCCGGGCGCCGCGGGATCTCGCCCATGTCGCCTCCCGACAGGTCGTCCGTCGGGTGTAGCGCTGGTCAGAGGGCCGGTCAAGGCAATCAGGCCACGTGGCCGCGCGGGTATCCGCCGGTCAGCCGCGTGCCGCGGAGCAACTGCCCGACGGCGCGCGGAACGCCGTCGGCGTGAGCCCGGTGAACGCGCGGAACTCCCGCACCAGGTGGGGTTGGTCGGCATACCCCGCCTCCGCCGCGATCCGCTCCCACCCCGGGGCACCCGGCCGCCCGAGCGCGCGCAGGACGCGGTCGAAGCGCACCAGCCGGGCCACCGCCTTCGGGGCCAGCCCGACCTGCTGGGTGAACCTCGTGATCAGGTGCTTGTGGCTCCACCCGACCTCGCGGGCGAGCTCACCGATCCGCGCCGTGCCGCCCGTCGCGGCCAGCCGCTGCAGCACCCGAGCGACCTCGGGCGCCGGGCGCGGGCCCGCGTCGAGCCGCCCTCGTCCTGGAGGCGGTCACCGGCCGGGGCGAGATCCTCACCTGCTCGCGGTACGAGCACCCCGAGCTGTTCGACGCGGTGCGCGCCGGCCTGGGGCAGGTCGCCGTCGTCACGCGGGCGACACTCGCCCTCGCCCCGGCCGCCGACCACGTGCACCGCCACCTGCTCGGCTACTCCGATCTCGCCACGATGCTCGCCGACCAGCGCCTCCTCGCCCGTGACGGCCGGTTCGCCGCCGTGCAGGGGCCGTGCTCGCCGACCCCGGGGGCGGGTGGGCGTTCCGGCTGGTCGCCGTCGCCGACGGCGACCCGGTGGACGACGTGCTCGCCGGCCTGTCCCGACGAGCGGGAACGGGCGCAGGTCGTCCCGATGCCCCAGCTCGACCACCTCGACCGGCTCGCCCAGCTCGAACGGGCGCTGCGCGGGAACGGGCAGTGGCGGCTCCCGCACCCGTGGCTCTCCACGTTCGTCGGCGACGGGCGGGGCGAGGACGTCGTCGCCGCCGAGCCGGACCGGCTGGTGCCGTCCGACCCGGGGCCGTTCGGCCAGGTCACGGTGTCCGCCGTCGACCGGGGGGCGATCACGGCTCCGCTGCTGCGGCTGCCCGACGGCGAGCTGTGCTTCGCGGTCGACCTCGTCCGCATCCCGGCCACCGCCGAGGGCGCCGACCGGCTCGTCACCGACAACCGCGCCGCCTACGAGCGGGTCCGCGCCGCGGGCGGCACGCTCTACCCGCCGAGCGCGCTGCCGATGTCGCGCGCGGACTGGCGGGAGCACTTCGGGCCGGCGTTCGCCGGGCTCGGCGCGGCCAAGCGGCAGCACGACCCGGCCTGCGTCCTCACGCCGGGCTACGAGGTCTTCTGAGCCGACAGGGCCCGGTCGGCGAGCACGGCCGGGACGCTGGCCAGCGCCAGCGCGGCGCCGATCCACGGGACGGCGCCGACGCCGGCGCCGCCGGCGAGCGCGGGCGCTGCGAACAGCGGGACGAGGCTGATGCCGAGCTGGAACGCCGACACCGCGGTGGCGCCCGCGAGGGTCGGGGCGGCGGACGCGATCGTGAACACCCGCCCGTAGATGGCGGGGTTCAACACGAAGCCCGCCATCCCGAGGACCGCGACGAGCGCGACCACGACAACGGCCTGCCCGGCGAACACCGCGAGGCCCGCCGAGGTGAGCGCGATCCCGGCCGCGCCGGCCAGCAGCGCGTGGAACGGACGCCGGTCGGCGACCCGGCCCCCGACCGACAGCCCGACGAACGCGCCGACGCCGAACAGCGTGAGGATCGGGGGGACCCAGACCTCGGCGGTGCCGGTGCTTCCGGTCAGGAAGGCCGCCAGGTAGTTGTAGGTGATCATGTAGGCGGCGGTGCTGGTGAGCGTCGCGGCGTAGACGAGCCAGAGCTGGGGGCGCGCCACCGCACGCAGCTCCCGCCGCACCGCCGGCGCGGCGCCCGCCCTGGTCTCGGGCACCGCGGCGAGGGTTGCCACCGCTCCGACCGCGGTGAGCGCGACCACCGCCCAGAACCCGCCGCGCCACCCCGTGAAGTGGCTGAGCAGCGCGCTCGCCGGCCCACCGGCGATCATGGCGAGGCTCAGGCCGCTCACGACCACGCCGGACGCGCGCGCCGCGCGTTCGGGGGTGACGAGCCCGACGGCGGTGACCGCGGCGGCGGCCCAGAAGCCGGCGTAGGCGAGGCCGGCGACGAACCGGGTGACCAGGATGACGCCGTAGTGGTCGACGAGCAGGCCGGCCGCCACCGACGCGGCGAACAGGGCCTGCGCAGCCACGAGCGTGGTCCGGCGCGGCCGGCGCAGGGTCGCGACGGCCAGCACCGGCCCGCCGACGACCACCCCGACCGCGAAGGCCGAGATCATCGCCCCGGCGGCGGAGAGCGGGATGCGCAGGTCGGCGGCGATCGCCGGCAGGACGCCCGCGACGAGGAACTCCGCGCTCCCCATCGCGAACAGGCTGAACGCGAGCAGGTGGACCGCCACGGGCAGCCGTCCGCGGGCCACCGCCCGCGCGTCGGATCGGACGTTCATGCGCCACAGGCTTCATCCGCCCGCGGGGCACCACCAACGATCGTTGCCGTTACCGGGACGGGCCCCGGCTACCCGGCCTTCCCGCTCCTGGTCCGCAGCAGGCGCTGCAGCTCGGCGAGCACCAGGTCGTCCTCACCGGGCTCCAGGGTCTGCGGGTTCAGCGCGATGGCGCGGGGGCCGTCGGGGGCGACCGCGATCGCGGGGTCGTTGCGCCACAGCGCCCCGATCAGCTCGTCGCGGCTCCATCCCGACTCCGGCCCGATCTCCACGATCGCCCGCCCGTGCGGCTGGCCCGCCTCGCTCGGGAAGCCGCGGCTGACCGTCACCCCGTCGAGCCCGCTCAGCCCGACGATCCACTTCTCGACCGTGGCCTCGTAGGAGGCGATCAGCTCCGGCTCGTTCTGCTCCAGGGTCCACTCGACCGCGGCCAGCAGCCCGAGCATCTCCTCCTTGCCGACCTTCATCCCGCGGCCGAGCGAGTGGAACGGAGCCCCGTTCGCCCGGGCCGCCGCGATCAGCCACTCCTTGCCGACCATGAGGCCCGTCGACTGCGGGCCGCGCAGGCCCTTGCCCCCGCTGAAGATCGCCCCGTCGGCGCCGACCTCGGTGGTGAAGTGCCACAGCGACGACACCGGCGGGATCTGGGCGGCCGCGTCGACCAGCACCGGAACCCCGGACCTGTGGGCGATCTCCACCACCTGCTCGATCGGCAGCGCTCCGGCCGCGAAGTGGGCGCCCGCGAACCAGAGCACGCACACCGTGCGCTTGTCGATCGCCGCCTCCAGCTCGGCGGGCTCCGGCCCCACCTCGACGATCCGCACGCCGACCTGGCGCACCGCGTAGTCGTACGGGTTGCGCTGGCTGCGGAACATGATCACGGTCTTCTCGCCGGTCTTGTCGAGGTAGGGCAGGTCCTGGAGCACGAAGGGCCCGCCCTTCGACCTGGCGATGCAGGCGATCACCCCGAGCGTGATCAGCGCGGCCGCGCCGTTCGAGACGTACGCCGCCTCGTTGCGGGTCTTCTCCGCCAGCCGCCGCCCGACCGCGCGCCCGAGCTCGACGACGTCGACGAAGTTGCGGGCGGCCGCGGCCATCGCCGGCAGCACCGGCGGCGCCACCAGGGAGCCGCCGAGCCTCGTCAGGGTGGCTGCGGCGTTCACCACCGGGCGCACGCCCAGCTCGGTGTAGATCTCGTTCTGGTACCGGTTCTCGATCGTGGTCATCCCGCCGCCCTGGTGACTCGGCCCGTCGCCGGTCGTACCCGCGGACCCGGCGACTGGTTGTTCATGGTCAGGATGGTCCCGCAGTGCTGATCGCCCGCCCTCGCAGGGGGGCGTGAACCGCTCGCCACCCGGCCACCGGTCGAGCAGCAGGAGCCCGCGCTCCGCGCGTCAACCGACGAGCGCGCCGCTGGCGGGCTCGTCGCTCACGATCCGGCCGTCCTGCAGCCTCACCACCCGCCGCGCCAGCGCGGCGACGCTGCGCTCGTGGGTGATCAGCACGATGGTGTGGCCCTCGTGGTTGAGCTCGCAGAACAGGTCCATCACCTCGGCCGTCGCGACCGAGTCGAGGTTGCCGGTCGGCTCGTCGGCGAGGATCACCCGCGGGTCGGTGACGAGGGCGCGCGCGATCGCCACGCGCTGCTGCTCGCCACCCGACAGCTGGTTGGGCAGGTGGTGGGCCCGGTCGGCGAGCCCGACCCGTTCCAGGGCGGCGCGGGCGCGGCGCCTGCGCTGGTGGGCGCCCGCGTAGACCAACGGCAGCTCCACGTTGGACAGCGCGTCGGTGCGCGGGACCAGGTTGAACGACTGGAACACGAACCCGATCCGCGAGCTGCGGATCCGCGCGAGCTGGTTCTCGCCGAGCGCCGTGACGTCCGTCCCGTCGAGCCGGTAGACCCCGGACGTCGGCAGGTCCATGCAGCCGAGGATGTTCATGAGCGTCGTCTTGCCCGACCCGGACGCGCCCATGATCGCGACGAACTCGCCCTCCGCGATGGAGAGGTCCACGCGGTCGAGCGCGCGCAGCTCGACGGGACCGGAGCGGTAGACCTTCGAGACGGACTCGAGCTCGATCATGGACTTTCTCCTCGTCGAGAAAGTGCGTGACCAGCATGGTCCGCCCCGCCGGCCGGCCCGTCAAACGGCGTCGGGTCGGTCCGCGGGCAGCGGGCCCAGCGCCTCGAGGCCGTAGCGGCCGCCGATGTCGCGCAGCGCGTCCGGCGTGAGCCCGCCGCTCTCCGTGACCGCGTGCACGTCGGTGAAGAAGCCCTCCGGGCCGCCGGGGACGAGCAGCGTGAGCTTGCGCCCCGCCGAGACGCAGCGCAGGCCGTGCGCCACCCCGGCGGGGACGAACACGAACCCGCCCGGCCCCACGTCGAACCAGCGGCCGTCGACGTAGTAGCGGTACTCGCCGTCCAGCACGTACCAGGCCTCGGCGACGTCGTGGCGGTGCACGATCGTCGAGAAGCCCGCCTGGTCGACGCCCTCCAGCAGGCCGAACAGACCCGCGGTGTCGGCGGCGGCCGCCTTGACCGACATCGCCCCGCCCTCCGGGGCCCGGGCGGGCGCCCCCTCGCCCGCCATGAGCGTGTACGGCACCGGCTCGTCCGCGCGCATCGGCCCCCCTACGGCTCCGCCCGCTGCCCCCGGAGCTCGGCCAGCTCCGCGCGCAGCCGTTTGATCTCCTCGAGGATCATCCGGTTCGCGATCTGCTCCTCGGCCGCGTGCTCCTCCTCCTGCGCCCTGACCTCGGCCATGACCTGGCTCTCCATCGCGCTCACCACGACCGCGATGAACAGGTTCAGCACCATGAAGGAGCTGATCAGGATGTAGATGACGAAGAAGATCCAGGCCAGCGGGACCTCGGCCATGACCTCCCTCGCCACGTCCGGCCAGCCCTCGCCCGTCATGGTCTGGAAGAGCGTGAAGAGGGTGGTGCCGAGGTCGCCGAACCACTCCGGCGCGACCGTCCCGAACAGGTTCGTCCCCAGCACGCCCGCCACGTAGAGGATCAGGGTGAGGAGCGCGGCGATCGACACCATGCCGGGTATCGCGGCCAGCAGCCCGCCGACCACCCGCCGCATGCTCGGCACCACGGAGATCAGCCGCAGCGCCCGCAGCACGCGCAGCGCGCGCAGCACCGAGAACGGCCCGGACGCCGGGACGAGCGCCACCGCGACGATCAGGAAGTCGAAGATGTTCCAGGGGTCGGTCCAGAACCGCCGCCCGTAGGCCACGAGCCGGAGCACGATGTCGATCACGAAGATCGCCAACGTGATGCGGTCGACGGCGTGGAGCAGCCCGCCGACGGACTCCATGACCGCCGAGGACGTCTCCAGCCCGAGCGTCACCGCGTTGGCGATGATGACGGCCATCACCGTCGGCTGGAACGCAGGGTGCTCCACGATCGTGCGCGCCGCCCGCACGCCTTTCTCGATCACGCGTCCGACTGTAGGAGCCGGCCCGGCCGGGTCGCCCACCCGCCCGAGCCGGCCCCGCGCGGGTCACCCCACGCGCCTCGCGACCACCTCGTACAGGCTCGTCCAGTTGTCCTTGCCGTGCCCGGCGGCGATGGCGCGGTCGTAGAGCGACTTCACCGCCTCCGGCAGCACCGTGTCCAGGCCCGCGGCCGTGCTGGCGGCGACGATGTGGTCGGCCGTCGCCCCCATCATCGTGGCCGTGCTGAGGTCGCCCGGGTACGAGCGGTCGTCGACGTGCTGGGCGGTCTCGTCGACGAACTGCGCGGCCAGGTCGATGGTCTCCCGCATGTAGGGCGCGAACTCCTTCGCCGTCACACCGGCCGACCCGACCAGCGCGGTCCCTTGCAGCTCACCGGCCAGCACGGTGAGGAACACCGCGAGCAGGGCCTGGTAGTAGAGCTGGGCCAGCGCGGGGTCCTCACCCCGGTAGTCCGGCCGCCCGATCACCGCGAGCGTGGACTCGTGCGCCTCGAACACCGCGCGTGGCCCGCTGTAGAAGACGTACGCGCCCTCCTCCCCCACCATCGGCGCGGGCACCATCACCCCGCCCGCGAGCAGCTGAGCACCGCGCTCGGCCAGCCACTCCGCGGCCTCGCGGGTCCGCTGCGGGCTGTCGGAGCTCAGGTTGGCGACGACCCGGCCGGTGAGCGCCTCCTCCGCCCGGCCGAGGATGTCGTACATCGCCTGGTAGTCGGTGAGGGAGAGGATCACCAGTTCGCTCGCCGCCACCGCCTCCGCGGGCGTCTCCGCCCGCACGGCCCCCGCCGCGACGAGCGCGTCCGCGCGGCCGGGGGTGCGGTTCCACACCGTCGTCGGGTGGCCGGCGGCGAGGAACTCGCGCACCATCGCCTGGCCCATCGGGCCGAGGCCGATCAACGTCACCGGGTTCTTGTGAGTGGTCATGCGGCCAGGCTGGGGGCGGGCGCGCACGGTCCGCTGGTGGTCGGCGCACGGTGGCCTGAAGCTGCCTCACTCCCAGGTTGCGCGGAACCTGCTCGCGGCTTCTCCGCGTGCCTGGGTTCAGGGCGGCCTCCTGGCGGCGCCGCGATCGTGCGAGGCGGCTTCTCACAGGTCGAGGGCGTCAGGCGTCCCTTGCCCGGCAAGCCCCTGCGGCCCCGTTTCGGGCAGGCTTTCGCCGGGCAGGCCCGCGCGCCTGCCCGGATGTGTCGCGGCGCCACCACGAGGCGGTTCTCCTCGCCGGTTCCGCGGAACCGGCGGGCCCCGAAGCCCCCCTCAGCGGGGCGCGATGTTCTCGACGTCCTCGAAGACCAGCGACGTGCGGGTGGCGATGACCTCGGGGATGGCCTGCAGCTGGTTGAGCACGACGTCGCGCAGTGCGGCGTTGTCGGCGGCGCGGACCAGCAGGATCACGTCGAACTCGCCGCCCACCAGCGCCATGTGGTGCACCTCCGGGATGGCCTGCAGGCGCGCCTTGAGCTCGCGCCACGAGTTCTGCCGCACGGTGAGGGTCACGTACGCGGAGGTGCCGAGGCCGATCGCGGCCGGGTCGACGGTGGCGGTGAAACCGGTGATCGCGCCGGAGGAGGTCAGCCGCTCGAGGCGGGTGTAGGCGTTCGCGCGGGAGATGCGGACCTGCTCGGCGAGAGCGCGCACCGACAGCCTGCCGTCGCGGCGCAGCGCGTCGATGATGCGCCGGTCGATGTCGTCGAGCTGAACGGCCACCTGTCTCGCCATCCCCCTCCAGGAGGGCCGATCCTGAACGATCGGCTCGGAGAAGCCCACCCTAGCGGCAACTCGTCTCGATATCCTCCTCTCAACTGGTGATCTGTAGTCGATCCGCCGGACACTCCGATCCAAATGTTCACGAGGAGGTGCGGGCGATGGCCCAGCTGGTGCGGCTGATCGACGAAACGGGCGCGGTCGTCACCGACGACCCGCCGCTACCCGCCCCGGAGGTCCTCCTCGACGGGTACCGGCGGCTCGTGCTCGCCCGCAGGCTGAACGACCAGGCGAGCGCGCTCGTCCGGCAGGGCCGGCTCGCGGTGTACCCGTCGTCGCACGGGCAGGAGGCGTGCCAGGTGGCCGCGGCCGCGGTGCTGGCCGAGACCGACTGGCTCTTCCCCACCTACCGCGACGCGGCGGCGATCGCGGCCCGCGGCGTGGACCCGGCCGAGGTGCTCGTGCTGCTGCGCGGCGACTGGCACTGCGGCTACGACCCGATCGCCACCCGAGTCGCCCCGCAGGCCACGCCGCTCGCCACGCAGCTGCCGCACGCCGTCGGGGTGGGGCACGCGGCCCGGCTCAAGGGCGAGGACACGGTGGTGATGGCACTCTGCGGCGACGGCGCGACGAGCGAGGGCGATTTCCACGAGGCCCTCAACTTCGCCGCGGTCTTCGCCTCCCCCGTGGTGTTCCTCGTGCAGAACAACAAGTACGCCATCTCGGTGCCGCTCACGCGGCAGACGGCGGCGGAGTCGCTCGCGGCGAAGGGCACCGGCTACGGCGTGCCCGCGGTGCGGGTGGACGGCAACGACCTCGCGGCGCTCACCGTGGTGCTCACCGAGGCCGTCGCCCGGGCCCGCCGCGGCGAGGGGCCCACGCTGGTGGAGGCCGACACCTACCGGATCCAGGCGCACACCAACGCCGACGACCCCAGCCGCTACCGCGACGAGGCGGAGGTCGAGCAGTGGCGCCCGCGCGACCCGCTGCTGCGGCTGCGCGCGCACCTCACCACCACCGGTGTGCTCACGCCGGAGCGGGAGGCCGAGATCACCGCGGCCGCCGAGGAGATGGCCGCCCGGCTGCGCGAGCGGATGGGCCGCGACAGCGCCCCCGACCCCGCGGAGCTGTTCGCCCACGTCTACTCCACGCCGACGCCGCAGCTGCGCGAACAGGCGGCGCAGCTCGCGGCCGAGCTGAGCGGGGTCGGGTCATGAGCGAGAAGCCGACGATGATCCAGGCGCTCAACCGGGCGCTGCACGATGCGATGGCCGCCGACGACTCGGTGGTGGTCTTCGGCGAGGACGTCGGCCCGCTGGGCGGCGTCTTCCGGGTCACCGACGGGCTGACCGAGACGTTCGGCGAGGGGCGCTGCTTCGACACGCCGCTCGCCGAGTCGGGCATCGTGGGCATGGCCGTCGGCATGGCGATGAACGGGATGCGGCCGGTCGTCGAGCTGCAGTTCGACGCGTTCGCCTACCCGGCCTTCGAGCAGATCGCGAGCCACGTCGCCAAGATCGGGAACCGGACGCGCGGCCGGGTGCGGCTGCCGATGGTCATCCGCATCCCGTACGGCGGCGGGATCGGCGGCGTCGAGCACCACAGCGACAGCTCGGAGGCCTACTACGCGCACACGGCGGGCCTGCTCGTCGTCACCCCGGCCACCAACACCGACGCGTACGGGCTGCTGCGGGCCGCGATCGAGCACCCCGACCCGGTGGTGTTCCTCGAGCCGAAGCGCCAGTACTTCACGCGCGAGGAGCTCGAACCCGGGCCCGTGCCGCCGATCGGGGAGGCGGTGGTCCGCCGGGACGGCGCCGACGCCACGCTGATCGCGTACGGCCCGTCGGTGCCGGTGGCGCTCGCGGCCGCCGAGCAGGCCGCCGCCGAGGGCCGCGACCTCGCCGTCGTCGACCTCCGCTCGATCGTCCCGTTCGACGACGAGACCGTCACCGCGTCGGTGCGGCGGACCGGCCGCGCGGTGGTCGTCGCCGAGGCGCCGGGCTTCGCCTCCGTCGCGTCCGAGATCGCGGCGCGGGTGTCCGAGCGCTGCTTCCACCACCTGGAGGCGCCGGTCCGCCGGGTCACCGGGTTCGACGTGCCCTATCCCCCGCCGCGGCTGGAGCAGCACCACCTGCCCGGGGTGGACCGGGTCCTCGACGCCGTCGACGACCTGCAGTGGGAGGACGCGTGAGCGGCATGGTCTTCACCCTCCCCGACCTCGGGGAGGGGCTCACCGAGGCCGAGCTGGTGAAGTGGCTGGTGCAGCCCGGCGACCAGGTCGCCGTCGACGCCCCGGTGGCGGAGGTCGAGACCGCGAAGGCGACGCTCGAGGTGCCCTCCCCCTACGCCGGGATCGTCGCGGAGCTGCACGGCGCGGAGGGGCAGACGATCAAGGTCGGGGCACCGCTGATCACGGTGGAGCAGCAGGAGGAGGAGCGCACCGGCTCGGGCAACGTGCTCGTCGGCTACGGCACCAGCGAACCGCCCCGCAGGCGGCGGCCGCGCAGGCCGGCGCAGGCCGCCGCCGAGCGCCCCAAGATCGTGTCCCCGATCGTGCGGCAGATGGCCCGCCGGGCGGGCATCGACCCGGCCACCCTCGTCGGCACCGGGCGCGACGGGCTCATCACCCGCGCCGACGTCGAGCGGGCGATCGCCGCCCGCCGGGCGCCGGAGACCCGGCGGACGCAGGACGCACCGGCCGTCGACGGCCGCACCGGCCTGCCCGTGCGCACCCGGGTGCCGCTCACCGGCGTGCGCGGCCAGATCGCCCGCACCCTCACCCGCAGCCGGGCGGAGATCCCCGAGGCCACCACCTGGGTCGACGTCGACGCCACCGCGCTGCTCGCGCTGCGCGAGGACATGCGCCGCGACGACTGGAAGCCGTCGCTGCTGGCCCTGCTCGCGCGGTTCGTCGTGGCCGGGCTCCGCGAGTTCCCGGCGCTGAACTCCCGGGTGGACGTCGAGCGGGAGGAGGTGGTCCACCTCGACGGGGTCAACCTCGGGATCGCGGCCCAGACCGACCGCGGGCTCCTCGTCCCGGCGGTCCGCGGCGCCGACCGGCTGAGCATCCGGGCGCTGGACGCCGAGATCCGCCGGCTCACCGCCGCCGCCCGCGAGGGCACGGCGACCGCGACCGAGCTGTCCTCCGGCTCGTTCACGCTGAACAACTACGGCGGGTACGGCGTGGACGGCAGCGCGGCGATCATCAACCACCCGGAGGCGGCGATCCTGGGCATCGGCCGGATCCACCCGCGCCCGTGGGTCGTCGACGGCGAGGTCGTGCCGCGGCGGATCGCGCAGCTGTCGTTGGTGTTCGACCACCGCGTGTGCGACGGCGGCACCGCGGGCGGTTTCCTGCGCTTCGTGGCCGACGCGGTGGAAGCGCCGCTGCGTGCGCTCGCCGACGTGTAGGAACCGTCCCTCAGCCCTGGGTGAGCTTGAGCGAGACGTAGGCGTTGATCCCGGTCCGCCGGGTGTGCTCGGCGGGCACCCGCCGGTACTCGACGAACCCGAGCTTGCGGTAGAGGGAAAGCGCGGCGGTGTTGACGTCGGCGACGGACTCCAGGAGGTACTCGGAGTACTGCGAGATCGAGGAAGTGCTCGATGAGCGCGGTGGCCACGCCCCGGCCGCGGAACCGGGAGGCGGTGCCGACGAACTCGATCGACGCCGTCCCGTCGGTGGCGCCGGGCACGCCGCGCGAGAACTCCCGCCCCAGCCCGACCGCGGCGATGGTGCCCTTCACCAGCCCGAGGTGGCGCCGCAGGTGCCGCGCCTGCGGCACCGCGCTCGGCCGCGTGCCGTCGGTGCAGGCGGCGATGCCGGCCGGCTCGCCGTCGAGCAGGGCGAGGTGGGACACGTCGGGCACCAGCATGTGCTCGAAGGCGTCGGCCAGCGTGCGGGGGTCGCGGGAGAAGTAGGCGAAGTCGGGCCCGAAGGCGTCGACGAACACCTCGGTGATCCGGCGCCGGTCGCTCTCCCGCGCGGGGATGATCTCGATCACTTCGTGCTCCTCGTGAGGATCCCGGTGAGCGTCGCGGGGTGGGGCGCGACGAACCGGTCGCCGAGGGCGGCCCTCATCGTCGCAAGCCCGCTCACCGCGGCGAACCAGCACGTCGCGAGCTCCGCGGCCGGGCCCGCGCGGAACTCGCCCGCCCGCTGCCCGCGCCGGATCAGCGCGACGGTGGCGTCGACCAGCGCGAGGTGCTGCTCGACGAGCGCCTCCACCGGCGCCGACGCGAGCCGCGACACGAGCGCCTGGTTCATGATCAGGACGAACCCGGCGTACCCGCGCACGCGGTCGATGCCGTCGAGGAACTCGTGCGCGAACGCGCCGAGGAGCTCCGCGGGCGATCCCTCGCCCGCGAACCGCTCGGCGACCCGGCGCAGACCGGCGGTGGCCTGGTCCGCCAGCGCGGAGAACAGGTCGTCCTTCGACGCGTAGTGGCGGTAGATCAGGCCGGTGCTGATGCCCGCCTCGCGGGCGATGTCGCGCATGGTCGTGGCGGCGAACCCGCGGCGGGCGAAGAGGGTGATGGCCGCGGCGTGCACCTTCTCCACGGTCGCGGTGCGCATGGCCTCGTACTGCGCGCTGCTCCTCGGCACGGCACCCCATTTTTGAATGAACAGATGTTCATCCTCACACGGCGCCGGGCGTTGGTGGATCATTCGGGGATGCGCGTGATCTCCCTCGGCAACCGCACGCCCCGGGTCGACCCGTCCGCGTGGGTGGCCGACTCCGCGACCGTCGTCGGCGACGTCACCGTCGGGGCGCGGGTCGGCATCTTCTACAGCGCCGTCCTGCGCGCCGACCTGGAGTCGGTGACGGTCGGGGCGGGCAGCAACATCCAGGACGGCGCCGTGCTGCACGCCGACCCGGGCTTCCCGGCCCGGCTCGGCGAGGACGTGAGCGTCGGCCATTGCGCGGTGCTGCACGGCTGCACGGTGGAGGACGGCTGCCTGATCGGCATGAACGCCACCGTGCTGAACGGCGCCGTCATCGGCGCGGGGTCGCTGGTGGCGGCGAACGCGCTGGTCCCGGCGGGCGCGGTGATCCCGCCGCGATCCCTGGTCGCCGGCGTGCCGGGCAAGGTCCGCCGCGAGCTGTCCGACGCCGAGGTCGAACAGAACCGCGCGAACGCGGCGATCTACCGGGAGCTCACCGAGACCCACCGGGCCGCCACCGCGACCTGAGCGCCTCAGCCTGTACTCAGGTGGCCCGGGCAAGATCGGGTCGTGACGCACGAGCGGCCGCACCGGCGGCTGGGATCCCGCTGGCTCGCGCTGCCGTTCGTGGCGGCCGTGGCCGTGCTCGCCCTGCCCGACCTGTTCGGGCTCGACGTGGCCACGCCGCTCGCGCAGCTGGTCTCCTTCCGCCCGTACCTGCTCGCCGGGCTCGCCGCCCTCGTGGCGGTGCTGCTGGTGCTCGGGCGGTGGGTGCGCGGCGCCGTCGCCGCGGCGTGCGGGGTGGCCGTCGTGCTGCTGGCCGCGGGGTTGATGGTGGCCCCGCGCGCGGTCGCGACGCCGGTCCCGGCGGGCGGGCGCACGTTGAGCGTGGCCACGTTCAACACCTACGGCGGCGAGGCGGACGTGGCCGAGGTGGCGGCCCTGATCCGCGACGAGCGCCCTGACCTCGTGTCGCTCGTGGAGGCGGGTGCGCGGTATCGGGCGGAGCTGGCCCCGCTGGTCGAGCCGCTCGGCTACCACCTGGTCACGGCGATCGGCGAGCCCGACGGCGACCTGGGCGGCGTCACAGCCGTCGTCGCCGAGCACCTCGGCGACGTGCGCGCGCGCACCCACGTCGCCACCCCGTTCCCGCGGGTCGAGTTGGAGGGCGGCGGGCTGGGCGCGCTGCGGTTCGTCGCGTTCCACTCCATCGCGCCGCGGCGCGGCGACGTGCCGCAGTGGCGGTCGGACGTGGGCCTGGTGGCGCAGTGGTGCGCAGGAGCCCGCCCGGCGATCGTCGCCGGGGACTTCAACGCGACGTTCGACCACTCGGTGTTCCGGCAGGCCACGGCGGGGTGCGGGGACGCGGCGGCCCAGCGCGGCACCGGCCTCACCCCGACGTGGCCGGCGTGGCTGCCGCCCTGGCTGGGTCTGCAGATCGACCACGTGCTCGCCACCGAGCCGATCGTGGCCGAGGGCTTCGCGGTGCGGGAGATCTCCGGCAGCGACCACAGGGCGGTCATCGCCCGCCTGCGGATCCCCGACGACGTGCTCGCGCCCGCACCGGCCGGTGGTTCCGCGGCACGGTGACGCTCAGGCGGGGGCGCTCGAGCCGTTGCCCGTGGTCCGGCGCCTGCCGCCGAGGCCGGCGATCCCCTCGAGATGGGTGCGGATCTCGCTCGTCTCGACGGGATCGTCGACGAGGATCCCGCGCTCGGTGAGGTGGTCGGCGAGCAGCTCGCCGACGTTGCGGATGTGCGCGGTCATCGCGTCGCGCGCGGTGCGCGGGTTGCGGTTGCGCATCGCCCGCAGCAGCGGCAGGTGGTCCTCGGGCGCGGCCTGCGCCCACCCGGTCACCGAGGACCAGGCCCGGAACGGCGCGTGGCGGATCGTGAGGCGCAGCAGCCAGCGCAGCTTGTTCGCCCGCGCGGCCCGGTTGATCAGCGTGTGCAGCTCCCACTCGATGCGCTCGGCGGCCTTGTCGCCCCGCTCGATCGCCTCGATGATCTGCGCCTGCATCGCGTAGAGCTGCTCGACCTCCTCGTCGGTGAGGTGCAGCGCGGCCCGCCCGGCCAGCTCCCCGGCGAAGTAGGCCTGGGCGTCGTAGATGTCGATGAAATCCTGGCGGCTCATCTGCACGACGCGGAAGCCACGGCCCGGCCGCAGCTCGACGAGCCCCTCGCCGGACAGCGACATCAGCGCCTCGCGCACCGGGGTGGCGCTCACGCCGAAGCGCGCGGCGAGGTGTTCGGTGCGCAGCGGCGAGTTCCCGGGCGCCTCGCCACTCATGATCATCTCTCGGATCCGGAGCGCGACCTGCGGCGTCAGCCGCTTGGCCGGATCGATCGCGAGGTCAGCGGCGGCCGGGATGCCACCGGACTCCGGCTCCACCTCGGTCACGTCCCACCACGCCCTCTCCTCGGCCGACGCCCGTCAGCGTAGTGACCACGCTCAGCCGTGGTCGTGAACGATGATCCCGCGCACGTTCGCGCCGTCGAGCAGGTCGTCGTAGCCCTCGTTGACCTCGTCCAGCCGGTACCGGCGGGTGATCAGCTCGTCGAGCGCCAGCTCGCCGGACCGGTACAGCGCGAGCAGGCGCGGGATGTCGGTCGTCGGGTTGCAGTCGCCGAAGAGGCTGCCCTTGATGGTCTTCTTCCACAGGGTCGCGACCTGGGCGGGCAGCTGGATCGTCCGGTCGCGGAACCCGCCGCCCATCGAGGTGAGCACCAGGGTGCCCGCCTTGCCGATGATCGCGAAGGCGCGGTCGACCACCTCGGACCCGGTCCGCCCGACCGCGACGATCGCCTTGTCCGCGCCGACGCCCAGCGTGAGCTCCTGGACGATGGCGTGGGCCTGCTCCGCGTCGGCGGTGGCGTGCGTCGCGCCGAGGGCGAGCGCGGTCTCCCGCTTGAGCCGCACGGGGTCCACGGCGACGACGTGCCGGGCGCCCGCGAGCCGGGCGCCCTGCACGGCGTTGATCCCGATGCCGCCGACGCCGTAGACGACGACCGTCTGGCCCGGTCGCACGTCCGCGGCGTTGACCGCCGAGCCCCACCCGGTCGGCACGCCGCAGCTGACGAGCGCGGCGACCTCCAGCGGCACGTCGGGGTCGACCTTCACCGCCGAGTACTGGTGGATCACGCCGTACCGGCTGAACGTGCCGAGCATGCACATCGCGCCGTAGCGCCCGGCGGACCCGGACAGCGGCCAGCGGTCCCCGGGCAGGCAGCCGCGCATCGTGCCCGCGCCCCAGTCGCAGATGGCCTGCTGCCCGGTGGCGCACCAGTGGCAGGAGCCGCAGCTGGGGACGAAGGAGCAGACCACGTGGTCGCCGGGGGCCACCCGCGTCACGCCCGGCCCGACGTCCTCGACGACGCCCGCGCCCTCGTGGCCGAGCACCATCGGCAACCAGCCCGCGATCTCGCCCTGCATGACGTGCAGGTCGGAGTGGCAGAGCCCGGCGTGGGTGAACCGGACGAGGACCTCGCCCTCCCCGGGGCCTTCCAGGTCGAGCTCCTCGATCTCGAGCGGCTTGCCCGCCTCGTGCACGACGGCCGCGGTGGTCTTCACGAGCGGTCCTTCGCGGCGTCGCCGGTGCCGGCGGTGCGCCGTTCGCGGCTCGCCTCGGCCGCGGCACGGGTGGCGTCCTTGTGCGCGGCCGCGCGGGCGGCCAGCTCCTTGTAGGTGAGCGGGCGCCGCTCGAACGCTCCCTCGTGGGCCGCGATCGCCTCGCGGCGCTCGGCGTGCTCGGGGTGGCGCGCCTCGAACTCCTGGCGGCGCTCCACCTCATGCCGCCACTTCGTGATCAACTCGCGGTTGCCGTGGCCCACCCCCTCCCAGGACTTCGGGGCGGCCGACATCGGGGGCGGTGGTGCCACGCTCCCGATCACGGCGGGCGCCGGCGGGCGGCGGGACGTCGTCTGGCCGCACTCGGGGCAGCTCGGCGCGCGGCTCGACCACGAGGGCACGAGCACCTCGAACCGCACCCCGCAGGCGCAGGCGTAGTCGTAGAGCGGCATCGGGGACCTCCTGGTCGGGGCGGAACGCGCCCGCCGGGGCCGGTGGAGGGGACCGCAACCCCGGCGGGCGCCTTCGGGGAGCTGGTCAGGTGTAGTACTCGTCCGGGCCGAGCCGCAGCTCCTGGAGCTGGTCGGCCGAGTGGCCGAACACCACGGTGGCGCCGGTCCTCTCCTCGATGGAGCGGATCTTCTCGACGGAGCGGAACCAGGCGACGGTGTCGTAGACGATCCCGGCCGCGATCGGCGGCGGGCCGTAGGACTCCTTGAGGTACAGCGAGTCCGAGGCGAAGATCATCGTGCCGGAATCGGCCAGGTCGACCTGCAGGCTCATCGTGCCCCAGGTGTGGCCAGGGGTCCGCAGCAGCGTGATGCCCGGGAGGATCTCGGTGTCCTCGTCGACGGTGTCGAGGGTGAGCCCGTCGTAGTCGGACTTGATGTGGGCGCCGAGGTTGTAGCCGTCGAAGGAGAAGGCCCCCTTCTTCTCCTCGGCGTCCACGATGATCTTCGTGCCGGTGTCCTGCCAGAGCTTGGCGTTGGCGGCGTGGTCCAGGTGCAGGTGCGACAGCACCAGGTAGTCGATGTCGCCGGGCTCGACGCCGAGCTGCTCGAGCCGCGAGTCGAGCCACATCTCCTCGGTGGCGGCGTCCACCGGGAAGAACTGGTCGAGCCCCGTCGGGCCCCAGCGGGTCTCCCAGTCGCGGGGGACGCCCGCGTCCCAGATCAGCTTCTTGCCGCTCGGGTGCTCGATGTAGACCACGTGCGTGGGCACCTCGACCCAGTCCCGCTGCTTCTGCGGCTGCCGGCGGGTGGCCATCCGGCCGGGGTCGATCAGCAGCCAGGTGAGGTCGGCGTGCATCGTCCCCGTGGGCAGGATCCGGAGCTTGATCTTGTTCTTCTCGGACAACTGTTCTCCTCGTCGAGCGGTGTGCGGGAGCGTGGGTACGGGGCTCAGGCGCCGACCGCGCCGAGCTTGGTCCGGGCGAGGTCCAGCCCGCCCTCGGCGACGACGCCGCGGATGGCCTTCTTGTCGTACTTCCCGACGCTGGTCTTGGGGACCTCGGGGACGAACAGGAAGGTGTCCGGGATCCAGAACTTGAGGAAGCCCTGCTCGAGCAGGTGCGTGCGCAGCTCGTCCTCGGTGAGCGACGGGTCGGAGGGCACGACGCACGCGAGCGGCCGCTCGAGCCACTTGTCGTCCTCGATCCCGACGACGGTGGCCTCGGCGACCTTCGGGTGCAGCATGAGCGCGTTCTCCAGGTCGATCGTGGAGATCCACTCACCGCCCGACTTGATCAGGTCCTTGCTGCGGTCCTTGAGCAGCACGTAGCCCTCGGGATCGATGCAGCCCACATCGCCGGTGCGCAGCCAGCCGTCGATCATCGAGTCCTTGGTGCGTTCGTCGCGGTAGTACTCGCTCGCCGTGAACGGGGAGCGCACGTAGAAGTCGCCGATGCTCGTGCCGTCCCAGGGCAGCTCCTCGCCGGTCTCCTGGCTCACGACCTTGATCTGCAGCAGCGGGATGGGCAGCCCCTGGGTCTGGCGCAGCGCGTAGATCTCGTCCTCGGTGCCGTTCTCCAGGGTCGACTTGAGCGCGAAGAAGCAGATCTGCGGGCTGTTCTCGGTCATGCCGTAGCCCTGCATGACCTCGCAGTCGTACTCCTCGCGGAACCACTTCATGATCGCCTTCGACGGCGCCTGCCCGCCCAGCCACAGCGTCGACAGCGACGACAGGTCCCGCGGCCGGTCGCTCGCGCGCACCGCGTCGCGGATCATCGTGCCGATGGTGACCGCGGCGTTCATGCCGGTGACGCCGAGGTCCTCGATGATGTCGACGTAGTCGCCCGCCGCCGGGTGCGCGCCGGGCAGCACCAGCGTGGCGCCCTGCAGCAGGGCGGTGTGCGGGATGTTCCAGCCGTTGCAGTGGAACATCGGTGCGACCTCGAGCCACACCTGCCGCTCGCTCATGTTGAGCTTGTCGTGCATGGCGAGGCACATCGCCTGCAGCACCATCGCGCGGTGCGAGTAGACGACCCCCTTGGGGTCGCCGGTCGTGGCGCTGGTGAAGCACATCGCCGACGCGGTCTTCTCGTCGAACTCGCCGAACTCGAGGTTCTCGTCGCCGCCGGCGAGCAGCTCCTCGTAGGAGTCGACGGGGACCGTCGTGATGCGGTGCTCGGGCACGTCGTCGGTGAGCACGACCACCCGCTCGACGGTCGGCAGGCCCATGTCCACGAGCTGCGCGACGAGGTCGAGCTGGTCGGGGTCGACCAGGAGGCTCCGGTCCTCGGCCTTGTCGATGGTGAACTTCTGCTGCGCGGGCGAGAGTCTCAGGTTGATCGTGTGCAGGACCGCCTGGATACCGGGCACGCCGAAGTAGGTCTCCATGTGGCGGTAGTGGTTCCAGGCCAGCGTGCCGACGCGATCGCCCGGTCCGATGCCCAGCTTGCGCAACGCGTCCCCCAGCCGCCGCACGCGCTTGCCGAACTCGCGGTACGTGTAGCGGTGGTACCGCTGCGGCCCGAGCCGCGTGACGATCTCCTTCTCGGCGAACAGCCGCTCGGTCCGCCAGAGCAGCGAGTGCAGCAGCAGCTGGCTGTCGAACATCAAACCCTGCATCGACCCCTCCGCGATGAGTTGGCCTGGGATGTCCGAGCAGCATGGCTTACTCTATAGAGAGTCGCAAGGTCTCCCCCGCACTTCGCCCGATCGTTGCCCATCGAACTGGGGATATTGATGTACACGCGGACAGCTCTCTACAGAAACGGTGCCTGGGTCGCCCCCTCGTCCTCCGAGCGGATCGAGGTGGAGAACCCGACGACCGAACAGGTGCTGGGCACGATCCCCGCGGGGACGGCCGAGGACGTGGACGAGGCGGTGCGCGCTGCGCGCGCCGCGTTCCCGGCCTGGTCGAGCACCCCCGTCGCGGAGCGCGCCGACGTGCTGCGGCGGATCCGCGACGGCCTCGCCAAGCGCCAGGACGAGATCGCCGAGACGATCGCCACGGAGATGGGGTGCCCGCTGCGGACCTCCACCAAGATCCAGGCGGCGCTCCCGCAGACGGTGGTCGGCGGCTACGCGGACCTGCTGGAGTCGTACGAGTTCGACACGCGCGTCGGCAACACGATCGTCGCCCGCGAGCCCGTCGGCGTGGTCGGCGCGATCACGCCGTGGAACTACCCGCTGCACCAGATCACCTGCAAGCTCGCGCCCGCGCTCGCCGCCGGGTGCACCGTCGTGGTCAAGCCGAGCGAGATCGCGCCGTACGTCGCGTACCTGCTGTTCGACGTGCTGCACGAGGCCGGGCTCCCCGACGGCGTGGTCAACCTGGTCACCGGCCACGGGCCCACCGTCGGCGAGGCGCTCGCCGCGCACCCGGGCATCGACGCGGTCTCGTTCACCGGTTCGCTGCGCGCCGGCAGCCGGGTCGCCGAGGTGGCCGCGCGCAACATCACCCGCACGACGCTGGAGCTGGGCGGCAAGTCCGCCAACGTGCTGCTGCCCGACGCCGACGTCTCCACCGCCGTCAAGGTCGGGGTGGCGAACGCGTTCCTGAACGGCGGGCAGACCTGCACGGCGTGGACGCGGATGCTCGTGCCCGCCGACCACTACGACGAGGCCGTCGACCTCGCGGCGTCCACCGCTGCCGGCTACCGGCCCGGCGACCCGCTGGATCCGGCGACCAAGCTGGGGCCGGTGGTGTCGGCGGCGCAGCGCGAACGCGTCCGCGGCTACATCCGGACCGGGATCGAGGAGGGCGCCCGCCTGGTCACCGGCGGCGCGGAGCCGCCCGCCGGGTTCGAGCGCGGCTACTACGTCGCGCCGACCGTGCTCGCCGACGTCGACCCGAACTCCACCGTCGCCCAGGAGGAGATCTTCGGCCCGGTCCTCTCGGTGATCCGCTACACCGACGAGGAGGAGGCCCTGGAGATCGCGAACAACTCGCAGTACGGCCTGTCCGGGGCGGTCTGGTCGGCCGACCAGGAGCGGGCGCTGGCGTTCGCGCGGCGCGTGCGGACCGGCTCGATCGACGTCAACGGCGGCCGCTACAACCCGCTCGCGCCGTTCGGGGGGTACAAACGCTCCGGCATCGGCCGGGAGATGGGCACGGCCGGGCTCGAGGAGTTCCTCGAGATGAAGGCGATCCAGATCTGAGAGGAGCACGCGTGGAGCAGGTGGACCGCAGCGAGGCGTTCCGCGACGTCCCGGCCGGGGCGCGGGTCGTCGCGGGCGCCGGGTGCGGCACCCCGCTCACCCTGCTGGCCGAGCTGGCCGAGCACGCCGAGCGCGCAGGCGGCGCCACCCTCACCGCCGGGATCCTGTTGGGCGACCCGCCGCTCGAGCGCGCGGTGCGGTCGGGTGCGCTGCGGGTGCGCAGCTGGCACGTGCACGGCGCGCTGCGCCGCCTGCGGCGCGAGGGGCTGGTCGACTACCTCCCGATGCGCCTGCTCGACGTCTCCCGGTTCGTGCTCCCGGAGGCCGACGTCGCGCTGGTGCGCGTCGGTCCTCCGGACGCGGCCGGGTTCTGCAGCCTCGGCGCGTCGACGGGGTTCACCGCCGACGCCGTCGAGCAGGCGGGGCTGGTCATCGCCGAGGTGGCCCCCGACGTGCCGCGCACCCGCGGAGCCGCCGCGGTGCACGTCTCGCAGATCGACCGGTTCGTGCGCTCCGAGACCCCGATGCCGCAGCACCCGCCGGTCACGCCGGACGAGCTGAGCCGCGCCGTCGCCCGCAACGTGGTGGACCTGATCCCCCACGGGGCGACCCTGCAGCTGGGCCTCGGGGCGGTGTCGGAGGGGCTCGCCGTCGAGCTGGCGCCGCTCGCGGCGGAGCGGTCGCTCGGCCTCCTCGGGTTGGTGACGACGCCGATGATCCCGCTCGCCGAGGCCGTCATCGCCGCGGGGCGCGGGCCCGTCCGCGCGGTGGAGCTCATGGGCGACGAGCGGCTCATGACGTGGGCCGACAACAACCCGGGGCTCGAGATGGGCAGCTCGCAGCAGCTGCACCACCCGGCCGTGCTCGCGGCCGAGCCGGCGCTGGTGTCGGTGAACTCCGCGGTCGCCGTGGACCTGCGCGGGCAGGTCGTGGCGGAGTCGGTGCGCGGCACCGAGATCGCCGGCGTCGGCGGCAGCGCCGACTTCTCCGAGGGCGCCCACCTGTCCCCCGGCGGGCTGCGGATCATCGCGCTGCGCTCCACCACCCGCAGCGGCGCGTCCACGATCGTTGCCGCCCACGACCCCGCCGACGCCGTCACCGCCCCGCACCACTCCGTCGACGCGGTGGTCACCGAACACGGCTGCGCCTGGCTGCGCGGGCGGACGGCCGCGCAGCGGCGCAGCGCGCTGCTCGAGGTGGCGGCGCCGGAGCACCGGGATCAGCTCGCCCGCGGTGGTCGCTGACCGGGCTGCGCGGGACCCGCCGAACCGCTAGGAGCCGCCGGCGAAGTGGTCCCGCAGGGCGGCGATCCCGCCGGCGTAGACCTGGTTGGCGAAGAAGTCGCTGAGCCGCTCCTCCTCGGCGGCGTCGGCGTCGTACTCCGCCCACCACTCGACGAACGCCTCCCCGGTCGCCGTCACCGGGGCGACGCGGACGGTGGCGAGGTAGCGGCGGACGTTGAACGGGTTCTCGACGAACTCGTAGGTGAAGCGCCGCTCGGCGTCGTTGAGCTCCACGAGCCGCTCGACCACTCCGCCGCCGTCACCGAGGTCCAGCTTCCGGACGGCGCCGACCTCCGCGCCGGAGCCGCCCTCGGTCAGCTCGCTGCCCTTGATGGCCGGGTGCCAGCTCGGCAGGCCGTTGAAGTCGCGGATCAGCGACCACACCGCGTCGGCGGAGGCGGGTACGACACCACTGGCGTACGGGCGGGGCATGGGTGCTCCTCACTTCGCGAGACGGGTCTTGAACGCGCGGGTCTGTTCGGTCATGGCCTTCTCGGTGGGGAGCCGTTCCATCGACGAGGCGCCGTAGAAGCCGTGGCAGTACTTGGTGCGCGACAGCACGTGCGCGGCGTCGTCGGGCATGGCGATCGGGCCGCCGTGGCAGAGCACGAGCACGTCGTCGCGGACCTCGCGGGCGGCGGCTGCCCACTCGTCGATCAGGGTGACGCAGTCGTCCAGGGACTTCGCGGTCTCGGCGCCGATCGAGCCGCCGGTGGTCAGCCCCATGTGGCAGACGATGATGTCGGCGCCGGCGCGGGTCATGGCCCGGGCGTCGTCGGCGGAGAAGACGTACGGGGTGGTCAGCAGGTCGGCCTCGTGGGCGGCCGCGATGAGGTCGACCTCGAGGCCGTAGCCCATGCCGGTCTCCTCCAGGTTGGCCCGGAAGACGCCGTCGATGAGGCCGACGGTCGGGAAGTTCTGGATGCCGGAGAAGCCGAGGTCGGCGAGCTCGCGCAGGAACCTGTCGGTGATCATGAACGGGTCGGTGCCGTTGACGCCCGCCAGCACCGGGGTGTGCTTCACGACGGGCAGCACCTCGGCCGCCATCTCGACGACGATCTCGTTGGCGTTGCCGTAGGCGAGCAGGCCGGCGAGCGAGCCGCGGCCCGCCATGCGGTAGCGGCCGGAGTTGTAGATGACGATGAGGTCGATGCCGCCGGCCTCCTCGCACTTGGCCGACAGGCCCGTGCCGGCGCCGCCGCCGACGATCGGCTCACCGCGCCGGGCCATGTCCTGGAACTTCTCGAGGAGCTCGGCCCGCGCGAACCGTCCGGTCACTTCTGCACCTCCCGCCACGCGTCCACCAACGCGTCGGCGAACTCGGGATCGTTGATGTGGTGGGCCACGCGCTCGACCCGCCGCCGCTCGGTCTGGCGCACCTCGGACTCGAGCGTGGCGAACAGCGCCTCGTCGGCCTCCGGGTCCCAGAACGCCTGCCCCGGCGCGTCCAGCGCGGACACACCGCCGGTGGGCAGCAGGAACCGCACCGGCCCGTCGCAGTCGTTCAGCTTGCGGGCGATGAACCGCGCGATCTCCACGCACTCGTCCGGGGTGGTGCGCATGAGCGTCACCTGCGGGTTGTGCTCGTAGAACCGCCGGGCGGCGAACTGCGACGGCACCGTGTCCGGCGCCCCGAAGTTGACCATGTCGAGCGCGCCGCACGAGCCGACGTACGGCACGCCGGTGCGTGCGATCGCGCCGAGCCGGTCCTGCGTGGCCGGGAAGACGCCGCCGACGAGCAGGTCGCAGACCTCGGTGGTGGTGATGTCGAGGACCGACCCGACGAGGCCGTCGTCGACGAGCTTCTCCATGGCCCGCCCGCCGGTGCCGGTGGCGTGGAAGACCAGCGGGTCGACGGCGTCGCCGAGCCGCTCGGTGACCGCGGTGACGCACGGGGTGGTGACCCCGAACATCGTCAGCCCGACCGCGGGGCGGTCGTCGCCGGCGGGGATCTCGTGCGTGACGAGGCCGGCGAGCGCGTGGGCGGCGTTGCCGATCACGCGCCGGGAGATCCGGTTGAGGCCCGCGACGTCGGTGACCGCGTACCACATCGCGATGTCCGACGCGTCGACGTACGGCGCGACGTTCCCCGACGCGACCGTCGACACCATGATCTTCCCGACGCCGACCGGCAGCGCCCGCATCGCCGGGGTGATCAGCGCGGTGCCACCGGAGCCGCCGAGCCCGAGGACGCCGCCGACGTCCGAGCGGCTCAGCAGGAACCGCTCCAACGCGACCGCCATGGCGGCGACCGCGGTGCCGCGGTCCCCGGTGAACACCGCGTCGGCGCCGTCGGGGTGGTGGGCGGCGACCTCGTCCGGCGGGACGTCGGCCTGCCCGCCCCGCGCCTGCGTGGACACGTCGACCGTGACGACCTGCGCGCCCGCGGCGCGCAGCCGTTCGGCGGCGTAGGTCAGCTCGGCACCCTTGGTGTCGAAGGTCCCGACGACGTAGGCGAGGCCCATGCATGGTTCATAGCGCACCCACCGCCCTCGAGGCGAGGGTCAGATCTCGATCTCACCCCGGATGGAGGTGACGGCGTCGCCGCCGATCCACACCGTCCCGTCGGCGTCCTGGTCGACGTGCACCCGCCCCGCCCGGCCGAGCGCCGTGCCCTGCGATGCGACGTAGGGGGCGGTGAGCCGGCCGGTGCGCAGCAGCCACTGGGCGAGCCCCGCGTTGAGGCTGCCGGTCACCGGGTCCTCCACGCTCAGGGGGCCGGCCGGGAAGAAGGCCCTGACCTCGACGGCCTCGGGCGATCCTTCCGGGTAGGGGCCGACTATGCCGAGGGTGAGGTCCTCGGCGTTCGGGGTGATCCCGAGGACGGTCTTCGCGTCGTCGAGCAGGACGGCCACCCAGCCGGGCCCGTTGTCCACCCAGCGGGCGTCGCGGATCGCGGACCGGTCGATGCCCAGCAACCGCGCGATCCGCGCCTGCAGCTGCTCGTCGACCGGTTCGTCGCGCAGCAGCGGCGGGGCGGCGAACGCCAGCCGGTCGCCGGTGCGGCGCAGGGTGACCAGGCCCGCGCCGCACTCCTGCACGACCGTGTCGCCGGGGTGGTCGGTGGTCGCGAGCCACGCGTGACAGGTGCCGATCGTGGGGTGCCCGGCGAAGGGCAGCTCCTCGGTCGGGGTGAAGATGCGCACCCGGTAGTCGGCGGCGGGGTCGGTCGGCGGGAGGACGAAGGTCGTCTCCGACAGGTTCGTCCAGTTCGCGACCTGCTGCATCTGTTCGGTGGTGAGGCCGGCGCCGTCGAGCACGACCGCGACCGGGTTGCCCCGGTACGGGACCGCGGAGAAGACGTCGACCTGGGCGAACGGGCGGCTCGTCATGCGTCGAGGATCGGCGGGGGCGCGCCGGGCCACCACGGCCAATCCGCAGGCGGTGGCCCGGTCCGGGGACGGTCGCGGGTCAGCGGGTGAGCTCGGCGATCCGCGCGGCGGCCGCGGGGTAGGCGGCGGTGAGCGCGGCGCGGTCGCCCAGCTCGAAGCCGTCCCAGTCGAAAGGCGGGGCCGTGGTCGTGCCGACGAGCGTCCACTCGCCGGTGGAGCTGGAGCCCTGCCACGTGCCCGCGGGCACCACGAGCTGCGGCCGCTGCCCGGCCGCGAGGTCGGCGCCGAGCACCGGCTCGTCGACCCGCCTGTCGGGGCCGAGGAGCAGCAGCCGCAGGGGCGAGCCCGCGTACCAGTGGTAGGTCTCGGTGGCGGTGAGCCGGTGCATCGCCGAGAACTCGGGCGCGATCAGCAGGAAGTAGATCGCCGACGAGTGGGCGTCGACGTGCGTGCGCCGGAACAGCCCGCCCTCGTCGGGCAGCGGCTCGAGCCCGAGCAGCCGCGCGATCCGCTCGCCCTCGCTCACCACGCCGGCACCACCGCCATCCCGCCGTCCACGACGAGGTCGTGGCCGGTGACGAAACGAGCCATCGGCGAGGCCAGGAACACGCACGCGTCGGCGACGTCCCGCGGCTCGCCGAGCCGCCGCAGCGGGGCCGCGCCCTCCCAGCGCGCGACGCCCTCCGGCCAGTCCGAACGCAGCCCGGGCCGGCTGATCAGGCCGGGCGAGACCGAGTTGACCCGCACGCCGTCGGGGCCGTACTCCAACGCGGCGGCCCTCGCCAGCATGATCGTCGCCGCCTTCGCCGCCGCGTAGTGGGCGTGGCCGCGCGCGGGCCGGGATCCCTCGACGGACGCGATCAGCGTGATCGAGCCACCGCGCCCGCGCAGCACGCCCGCCGCGGCCTGAACGGTCGCGAACGCGCCGGTCGCGTTGCCGTGCAGCACCGCCCGCCAGGCCTCGACGGGCATCCCGGCCAGCCTGGCGACGGGCTGGACGCCGGCCGCGGCCACCACGGAGTCCAGCCGGCCGAACCGCTCGACGGCGAGCTCGACGAGACCCTGCACCGCCTCCCGGTCGGTGACGTCGGCCTGCGCGGCCACCGCCCGCCCACCCGCCGAGGTGATCTCCTCGACCACCGCGGCGGCCCGCTCGGCGCCGGTGCGGTGGTGCACCACGACCGCGGCGCCCGCCTCGGCGAACCGCCGCGCCACGCACGAGCCGATGCCCCCGCTCGCGCCCGTGACCAGGGCGACGGTTCCGTCCAGGGAGGGGAGACTGCCGCTCACGCGACCAACGTAGCGACCGTGATCGCCACCGCGAGCAGCGTGTCGAGCACCGCGCAGAATTCGGCGAGGGACCGGGTGACGACGCGTCCGGTGCGGTGGTGGTGGACGTCCCACACGGCGTGGCCCAGCAGCCCGGTCGCCACGAGGTGGGCGCCCAGCTCGGGGCTCACCACGAGCGCGAGGGCGGCCGCCCCGCCGAACCCGGCCGTCGCGACGGCCTGCAGCGGGAGCCCGCGCACGACCCCGCGCAGCAGCCCGTAGCCGGCGAGGAGCACCGCCGCGCCCAGGAGGGCCCAGGTGGCGTACGCGCCGGCGACGGCGAGCACGGCGAACGCGCCGAAGAACAGCGGCCACGCCGCCCGCGGTCGCCCCAGCGCCGCGGCCCCCAGGTAGATCACCGCCGAGGCGGCGAGCACCGGCGCCAAGCCGACACCGCCGTCCTCGGCGACGTCGAACCCCGCTACCGCGGCCACCCCGACGCCGGCGGCCGCCGGCCACCAGCGCAGAAGGTCCCGGGGGGCGCGGGCCTGCACGGTCGCTGTCATGACATCCCCTCGGCTCGCTCGGTTCCAGCCGAGCCTGCGCCGGGCGGCCGTCGGGCCACACCCGCGCGCTGTCACGTGCCGACCGTGCAGATCGCACGGGTCAGCCGGGCGTCAGGTGCACCAGCGGCAGCTTCGCGAGCCTCCCGGGCGACAGCGCGGCGGCCTCGTCGAGCACCGCGCGCTGCCGCTGCTGCATCCGCGCGTCCACCCGACCCGCGAGCAGGTAGGCGAGCCGGCCGAACAGGCGCACCGACGCCTCCTCCACCTGCGGGTGCGTGCTGGAGACGACCGCGATCCCGGTGGGGGTGCCGTCGTTCGCCTGGGCCGCCCCGATCGTGAACGTCTCGCGCGGGTTCACGTGGCGGGACGCGAGGTGGTCGCGCAGCTTCAGCAGCGCGGCGTGCAGCTCGCCGAACTCGGCCCCGTCCTCGAGCCCGTCGAGGTCGGCGGCGGTGAGCCCGGCCCGGCGCGCCGAGAAGCAGCGGGCGTAGGCGAGCAGCGCGGCGGTCCACAGCGCCTCGACCAGCACCGGGTCGGGGTCGCGCCGGCCCAGCTGCGTCACGAGGTGCTCGCAGCAGCGCAGCGCGTACTGCAGGTCCTCGAAGACGGCGGCGAGGCCGGCGAGCTCGGTGGCGCCCGGCGTGTCGAGCCGCCGCACCGAGGTGGGTTCGGCGGCCGCGGTCACGACTGCACCTCCGGGAACATCCGGGCCCGCAGCTCGGCGAGGTGGGCCTGCATCGCCGGGGCGGCCGGGCCCTCGTCGTCGCGCCCGGGCTCGATGCCGAGCGCCTGCAGCAGCGCCGCCGCCGGGACCGCCGGGTCGCCGGTCTCCCCGAGCACCGGGTGCAGGCCCGCCTCGGCGAGGTGGTCGAAGACCAGGTTCACCACGGTCCAGGGGTTGTAGGTCTCGGTGCTCACGGCGATCCGTCCGCCCGCGGGATCGGGTGGCCCCGCAGGTCGCGCTCCGGCCGCCCGAGCAGCGCGTCGATGCGGCCGAGGAGCCGCGCCGAGACGGCGTGCTGCAGGGCCTCCGCCTCGGCCGGGGCGTCGGCGGGGGCGAGGTCGAGCACCCGGACCAGGAACAGCTCGACGAGCGCGTACCGGCGGGCCAGGTCGATCGGGGTGAGCGCGGGTGCCTCGATCGTGGTCACGACGAGACCACCTCCTCGGGGTAGCGGGCGGCCAGCAGGTCGCGGCAGGTGTGGGTGTTGGCCTCGATGCCGACCCGGGTGAGCCGGGCCCGCCGCAGGTGCAGCGGCACCTGGTCGGCGGCCACCGGGGCGCCGTCGGGGTGCAGCAGGAGCGGGGCATCGGGGCCGTGGGGCAGGCCGACGGCGGCGCGGCGGCGCCGCAGCCGGTCGAGGTCGGCCGACGACGGGAGGTCGCCGAGCCGGGTGCCGGCCAGGTCCTCGGGCGCAGCGCCCGCGTCGACCAGCGGCCGGGCGATGCGGTCCTGCCCGGCGAGCGCGGCCTTGCGCAGGAACACCATCCGCAGCTCGTCCAGCTCCGACTGCGCCTCGCCGGGGAACGCCGCGACGAACCCGGCCCGCGCGGCGACCCCCTCGTTGATGGTGGCGGCGGCGAAGTGGTCGTCCAGCACGATGTCGGCCCGGGTGACGCCCGGTACCGCGCCGACGGCGTCGTGCGCGTCGGCGACCATCAGCCACGCGAAGTTGGGCGCGCAGAAGAAGGTGGGCAGGCGCAGCCGCACCGAGGCCACGCCGTCGTCGGACACGGTGCACGACGCCACGAACTCCAGCTCGGTGATGGGCTGGTCGAGTTCGGGGTCGTGCACCGTGCCGAGCGCCGCCCACACCGCCTCGGCGAGCGCGGTGGTCGGCGCGGTCACGACGAGCCGGCCGCCGCGGCCTCGGTCACCAGCTGCTCACCCGGCTGGTCCTGCTCACCCGCCGACGTCGCGAGCTGGTACTCGGGCGGCACCGGGATGTCGTAGAGCTTCGCCGCGTTGAGCCCGAGGATCTTCTTCTTCGTGGCGGTGGTGAGCTTCGGGTAGTCGGTGAGCGCCTCGTCGTCGGGCATCTGCCAGTCGACGAACCCCTCCACCTGCCACTTCGGCACCCAGATGTTGTAGTCGCCGCCGAAGAGCATCTTGTCCTCGCCGACCCAGAACAACAGCTCGCCCATCACCTTCGCGAAGAACTTCGGGCGGGCGTGCATCAGGCCGCCGATCACCACCGACAGGCCCGCGTAGACGTTGGGCTCCTGCACGGCCATGAAGCAGAAGTCCTCGA
>NZ_DATGOP010000074.1:0-40814 GCF_035305885.1 Pseudonocardia sp. | reverse complement strand
CGACCTCTGGGTTATGAGCCCAGCGAGCTACCGAGCTGCTCCACCCCGCGTCGTTGTTGTTGTGCCTCTACTGTACACCCGCCCGTAACGCCCCTGCAGCGGGGGTCCCCGTCCCCGGGCTGTGACGATGATCGCCCCCGTCGACACCGGAGCGCGCTCCGCACGAGGGCGGAGCGCGCTCCGGGTGGTGCGGTCGGGCGCGGGTCAGCCCCCCGGCGTGGGGCTGGTCGGCGTCGGCGTCACCGGCTGGCCGTTCGCCTCCTGGAACTGGTTGACGGCGGCGTCCAGGGCGGCCAGCGCCCGGCCCTGGGCGGCGAAGTCACCGCTCTGGTTGGCCGCGCGCAGGTCCTCGATGGCCTGCTGGATCGCCGACGCGGCCGCCGCCACCTGCGGGTTCATCGTGCCCGGCGGAGCGGTCGGCGCGGCCGGGGTGCCCGCCTCCGCTGGCTGCTGCGGCCCCGGGCTCGGCGACTGCCCCGGGATGTTGGGCACCACGTCGCCGGCGCCCGGCAGCACCTGGTCGAGCGCGCCGGCCAGCGTCGGGTGGAACCCGACCCGCCCGTTGTAGAAGACCAGGACGCGCGCCAGCTGCGGGTAGCTGACCTCCTGGTTCGCCCGCTCGATGTACACCGGCTCGACGAACAGCAGGTCACCCGCCACCGGCAACGTCAACAGGTTGCCGTAGTCGACCGTGCTCTGCCCGTTCCGGGAGAGCAGACCGATCTCCTGGCTGACGTCGGGATCGCTGACCAGCGCGCTTTGCACCAGCTGCGGGCCCTGGGTCGTGGTGTTGTCCGGCAGCCGGAGCAGGGTCATCTGCCCGTAGGTCTCCGGGTCGGAGCTCACCGACAGGTACGCCGAGAGGAACTCGCGTTGCTGGAACACCAGCGCGCTCGTGAGCTGGAACGACGGCGGTGAGCCCGGCTGGCCCGGCGTGCCCGCGAGGATGTAGTACGGCGGCTGCGGCAGCGCGTTCCCACCACCCGCGGCGCCCTGCGGCGACGGGTCCGACGGCACGTTCCAGAACGACACGTTGTTGAAGAAGTCGCCCGGATTGTCGACGTGGTAGCGGGTCAGGAGCTCGCGCTGGACCTTGAACTGGTCCTCCGGGTAGCGGAAGTGCGCGCGCAGGCTCGGGCTGATCTCCGAGGCCGGGCGCACGGTGCCGGGGAAGGCCTTCATCCAGGTCTGCAGCACCGGGTCCGACTCGTCGAACGCGTACAGCGTGACGGTGCCGTGGTAGGCGTCGACCGTCGCCTTCACCGAGTTGCGGAGGTAGCTGATGTCCCGGTCGAGTTCCGGCCGCACGCCGCCCTGGCCGGGCTGCAGCGCGTCGGTGGTGGACTCACCGAGCGGCGTGCGCTCGGCGTAGGGGTAGTTCTCCAGCGTCGTGTAGCCGTCGACGATCCACGTGATGCGCCCGTCCACCACGGCCGGGTACGGGTCGCCGTCCAGGGTGAGCCACGGCGCCACCGCCTGGACCCGGTCGGCCGGGTCCCGGACGTACATGATCTTCGATTCCTCGTTGATCGAGCTGTTGAACAGGATGTTCCGCTCGCCGTAGAAGAGCGCGAAGACCAGTCGGTTGAAGATGTTGCCGAGCGGGACGCCACCCTGGCCGTCGTAGGTGTAGCGCTCGGTGTCGGTGTCGTACTCCATCGGCGGGGCGCCCTCGGGCGCGCCGACGATGGAGTAGGTGTCGATCAGCTCGCCGTAGTAGGTGCGCGGCTCGGTCACCTGCAGGCTCTCCGGGATGTCCGGGCTGTCCTGGGTGAACACCGGCAGCCCGCCCTGGCCGCCGCTGTCTTCGAGGGCGGCGTTGATCTGGTTGGCGGGCGCGGTCACGATCCCGTTGCCGTGCGTGTAGACCAGGTGCTGGTTGATCCACTCGGTCTGGTTGCCCGACAGGCCGCTCGTGTCGAGCTCGCGCACCGCGACGATGAAGTCCTGGAGCTTCCCGTCCACCTCGTACCGGTCGATGTCGAGCTGCGACGGGAACCCGTAGAACGCGCGCAGCTGCTGCCGCTGCGTGAACGTCCGCTCGATCTTGGCCGGGTCGAGCAGCCGGATGTTCGACATCGTGGCCGTCTCGGCGCGGATCTCGGCGGGCGAGGCGTTCGCCTGCCCGCTGTAGGGGATCTCGTTGATGTTCGTCAGGCCGAACGCCTGCCGGGTGGCCTCGATGTTGCGCTCGATCGACAGCGCCTCGCGCTGCTGGGCGTTCGGCGCCACCGAGAACTGCTGCAGGACCTGCGGCCACGCCGCGCCGATCAGCACGCTGGACAGCACCAGCAGCACGGTGGCGATGGCGGGCAGCTGCAGGTTGCGCCGGAACACGGCGGCGAAGAACGCGGCGGCGCAGATGATCGAGATGAACAGCAGGATCAGCTTCGCCGGCATCACCGCGTTCAGGTCGGTGTAGGTGGCACCGGTGAACAGCGGGCTGCGGTTGCTGAACAGCAGCTCGTAGCGGTCGAGGTAGTAGGCCGCCGCCTTCAGCAGCACGAAGACGCCGGCGAGGATCGCGAGCTGCGCGCGCGCCGCCGACGACACCTGCCCGGCGCGGCCGGTGAGCCGGATGCCGCCGAAGATGTAGTGCGTGATCAGCGAGACCACGAACGCGATCGCGACCGCGACGAACAGCCAGTCCAGCACGTAGCGCAGGAACGGCAGCTGGAAGGCGTAGAAGCTGATGTCGATGCCGAACTCGGGGTCGGCGATCCCGAACGGCGTGGAGTTCAGGAACTGCTGGACGGTCTCCCAGTCGCCCTGCGCCGCGAGACCGGCGATGACGCCGATGACGACGGGGATGCCGATCCCGAACAGGCGCAGCCGCTGGATGATCACCGTGCGGTACCGCGCGATCGGGTCCTCGGGGCCGCTCACCGGCACGAAGACCGGCCGGGTGCGGTAGGCGATCCACAGCGAGAGGGCGACGAGCCCGCCGATCAGCAGCGCCCCCACCAGGAACTGCACGATCTGGGTGAACAGCACCGTGGCGAAGACGCCGCGGTAACCCACCTCGCCGAACCACAGCCAGTCGACGTAGAAGTTGATCAGTCGGGAGCCGACGAGCAGCAACAGCACCAGCAGCCCGGCGAGGACGAGCAGGATCCGGGTGCGGCGGGTCAGCGTCGGGGCTCCCACCGGGGGCCGCATGGCCACAGGGCACGCTCCAGCAGATCGAGGTTCGGCCGCGAGGCGCCGGTGCCGGCCGGTGCGGCGGAGGCCTGCTCGGACCCCTCCCACCAGGCCGGACCGCGCGCCCTGCTCACCCAACTCTACGGATCGGGTGTGGAGTTCCCGTCTCGGCCCCGAATGTCCGAGATTCCCGGTTCGGCGGCCGGTCGGGTCAGCAGCTCGGGACCGGGCCGCCCGCCTTGAGCGCCTCGAGCGCGGTGACCGCGTCGTGGAGCGTGCCGACGCGGACGAGCTGCAGGTCACCCGGTCGCGTCGCGACCGCTTCCTCGCAGTTCGCCGCGGGGACGAGGAACACCGTGGCGCCCTCGTCGTAGGCCTTGCGCATCTTGAACGGGATGCCGTTGATCGGCGTGACGGTCCCGGTCGGCTCGATCGCCCCCGTGCCCGCCACGAACCGGCCGCCCGCGAGGTCGCCCGGGGTGAGCTTGTCGACGACCGCGAGCGCGAACATCAGGCCCGCCGACGGGCCGCCCACCCCGCCCAGGCTGATGCGGATGTCGCCGTCGCGCACCCGGGCACCCAGCACCACGCCGAGCAGGCCCTGCTCGCGGTCGGGGCGGGAGGCGAGCGGGATTTCGACGTCGCGGACCTCGCCCGCCCTCCGGTACTGCACCGCGACCACGTCCCCGGGGCGGGTCGGCGCGAGCACCTCCGTCACCTGCCGCACGGAGTCGATCGGCTGGCCCGCGACGGCGAGCAGTTCGTCGCCGGGCTGCAGGATCGACGCCGCCGGGGTGTCCGGCACCAGGCTCGAGACGAGGACGGTCGCCGGCAGCTGCAGCTCGCCGATCGCCGCGGCCTCCGCGTTCGCCTCCGACGAGGTGAACTGGGCGCTGTTCTGCTGCTGGATCTCGTCCAGCGTCATGTGCGACGGGTAGATCGGCTCCCGCGGCACGACCTGGCTCTCGGGCGACGCCCACAGCCCGAGCGCGGAGAACATGGTCAGCCGGTCGGTCACCGACACGGTCGTCATGTTCAGCTGCCCGGTGGTCGGGTACACCGGCAGGCCGTCGACCTCGACGACGGTGGTGCCGTCGACCGTCCCGAGCGTGTCGTAGGTCGGGCCGGGCCCGAGCGCGACCAGGGGCACGGGGAGTGTCGCGCCGAGGACGCCGAGCGCCAACGCGAGCAGGCTCGCGGAGACGAGGGTCCAGGTCCGGCGGGTCACGACGGCACAGCCTATGCCGCCTGCGCGTTGGATCGTCGTACGGTCGCGCGCACGCCCAGCGCGAACACGGCGCGGTGCGGCCCGCCCGGCGGCGCGGGCCACCGGCGAGGACGCGACCAGCCGATTCGGTGCGCGAGCGCGAGAGATCGGCGAGCCCGATCCGGTGCCACCGCAGCGGCGGCGACCGGCGACGACCGGCGAGTACCCGCGTACCGTGGACACCATGAGTGACATCCCGTTCGGCTTCGGACCTTCCGACCGCGACCCGGACGACGAACGCCGCCGTCGCGAGATGGAGGGCCGTGGCGAAGGGGCGGGCGGCCCGTTCGGGTTCAGCGGGTTCCCGGGCATGCCCGGCGGGATGCCCGGCGCCGAGGGCTTCGACGTGAGCCAGCTCGGCCAGATGCTCACCCAGCTCGGCCAGATGCTGAGCCAGGCTCAGTCGAGCGGCGGTGGCCCGGTCAACTACGACCTCGCCGCGCAGCTCGCGCGGCAGCGGCTCGCGGCCACCACCTCCTCGCTCACCGAGGCGCAGCGCTCGGCCGTCGCCGACGCCGTCAAGCTGGCCGAGCTGTGGCTCGACCCCGCCACCGACTTCCCCACGGGCGCCACCGAGACGAAGGCGTGGTCGGCGAGCGAGTGGGTCGACGCCAGCCTCCCCACGTGGAAGCGGCTGTGCGACCCGGTGGCCCAGCGCGTGTCGACCGCCTGGGTCGAGGCGATGCCGGAGGAGATCCGCGCCGCCGCCGGCCCGATGATCGCGATGCTCGGCCAGATGGGCGGGCTCGCGTTCGGCAGCCAGCTCGGCGGTGGCCTCGCGCAGCTCGCTGCCGAGGTCCTCACCTCCACCGACATCGGGGTCCCGGTCGGGCCCGACCGGGTCGCGGCGCTGCTGCCGGAGAACATCGAGAAGTTCACCAAGGACCTCGACCGCCCCTCCAGCGAGGTCATGATCTTCCTGGCGGCCCGGGAGGCGGCGCACCACCGGCTGTTCGCGCACGTGCCGTGGCTGAAGGAGCGGCTGCTCGGCGCGGTCGAGCAGTACGCGCAGGGCATCCGCGTCGACGTCTCCCGCATCGAGGAGCTGGCCCGCGGCATCGACCCGTCCAACCCGGCCGCCATCGAGGAGGCCATGCGGTCGGGCATGTTCGAGCCCGAGACCACGCCGGAGCAGAAGGCGGCCCTCGCCCGGCTGGAGACGGTGCTCGCGCTGATCGAGGGCTGGGTCGACGCGGTCGTCGCCGACGCCGTGGGCGAGCGGCTGCCCGGCGCCGAGGCACTCCGCGAGGCGCTGCGCCGCCGTCGCGCGACCGGTGGCCCGGCCGAGCAGGCCTTCGCCACCGTGGTCGGGCTCGAGCTGCGCCCCCGGCGGCTGCGCGCCGCCGCCGAGCTGTGGCGGCTGCTCGGCGAGCAGCGCGGCATCGCGGGTCGCGACGCGCTGTGGGCCCACCCCGACCTCGTCCCCACGCCGGACGACCTGGACGACCCGGCCGCGTTCGTCGGGCGCGCCGAGATGGGCGACCCGATCGCGGAGCTGGAGAAGCTTGCGGGGCAGAAGGCGCCCGAGGAGGAGAGCCCCGGCGCGAAGAAGCCGGACTCCGCGACGGACGCCGACTCCGAGGAGTCCTCGGGTTCCGAGGGTGGCAAGGACAAGGACGACGGGGACGACTGAGGTCGGGTTCCCCGGCTGACGGCGAGCGGTCGGCGCGTCAGCGGGTTGGCGTCGCGCCCGCCGCGGTGGGTTGCGCAGCACCCGCGACGTGGCAGCCTGCACCCAGAGCGGCTCGTGTGCACCCGAGCGGGACTCGCGCGCACCCGGACCGCGACTCGCCGGCATCCAGACCCCGGCCCGCCCGCACCCAGACCGCGACTCGCCGACACCCGGAGCGCGACTCGCCGGCACCCGGAGCGCGACTCGCCGAGGGTGGGGGCTAACCGGTGGCGGAGGCGGGCTCCTCGGGCTCGACCGCGTCCGGCTCGTCGCCGTCGATGCCCACGAGGCCCAGGCCCGCGGCCGCCGACAGGCCCTCCAGGTAGCCCATCGCGCGCTCGGTGCGCGGGTAGCGGTGCACCCACGCCCAGAACCGGGCGTCGTGGCCGGGCTCGAGCAGGTGCGTGAGCTCGTGCACCAGCACGTAGTCCACGACCCAGCTGGGGGCGTCCCGCAGCCGCTCGCTGATGCGGATGGTGCCGTCGGCCGGCGTGCACGACGCCCACCTGGTGCGCATCGGCGGCACCCAGCGGACGCTGGTGGGCCGCGCGCGCCCCTCGAGGAACCGCCGGGACAGCTCCACCGAGCGCTTGCGCAGCGCGTCGTCGCCCTTTCGCGCGGGCGAGCGCCTGCGGGCCTCGCTGCGTTCCAGACGGCGGACCATCTCGTCCACCCAGCGCCGTTCCTCGGCGTCGCTCATCCAGCCTGGGATGAACACGATGACGGTGTCGCCTTCGCGCCGCGCGCTCACCATGCGCCTGCGGCGGTCACTGCGCCGGACCTCCACGATCGCGGGCTGCGCCATCAGACCAGCCTAGTGCCCCGCAGCCGCGGGCCGGGGTGACGGACCGGACAGCGCAGTTGTCCACACCCCTGTGGACAACTGCGCGCGGGGTGCGGCCGGTCCGCGCACCATCGGGCCATGCGCCGCCCCGCCCTCCCCCGGTTCGTCCAGCTCCCGCCGCACCGGTCCGTGGTCCCGGTCGGCACCCGGTCCCGGTTGTTCGGCCTCGACCCGGTCCGGGCGGTGGCCGTCGAGGATCTCCCGCCCCCGCTCGCGGCGATGCTCGACGAGCTCGCCGGACCCGTGTCCACGGCCGAGCTCGTCGACCGGGCGGTGCGGCGGGGCGCCGACCGGACCGAGGCCGAACTGCTGCTCGCCGAGCTCGTCGACACGGGCGTGGTGGTCGACGCCGCCGAGGTGCAGCGGGCGCAACGGCGCCGGGCGGGGAGCACGGTCGTCGTGCACGGGTGCGGGCCGCTCGCCGTCGGGATCGTGCTCGGGCTCGCCACGGCCGGGGTCGGCACGGTGCACGTCGTCACGTCGGGCGCCGTGCGGGCGGGCGACCTGGGCACCGGCCTCGTCGACTCCGACCGCGGCCGGGACCGCGCCGCCGCCACCGCCGACGCACTGGCCCGGCTGCTCCCCCGGGCGCGGACCGGCCCGCCGCGGCAGCGCACCGTGGCCGACCTCGTGGTGCTCGCCGACGCGGTCACCCCCGACCCCGTGCAGGTCGAACGGCTGCACGCCACCGGCACGCCGCACCTCGTGGTGCGGGTGCGCGACGGCGCCGGGGTCATCGGGCCGCTCGTGCTCCCCGGCCGCACCACCTGCCTCGGCTGCATGGAGATCGAGCGGGGAGCGCGGGACCCGGTGTGGACCGCGGCGGCCGCCCGGCTCGTCGGCGTCCCGGGCCGCGCCGCGTCCGCGTGCGTGACCGCGACGGCGGGCCTCGCCACGGCGCAGGCCCTCGTCGCGCTCGACGGGCCGGACACCGCGGCGGGCCCGCCCGTCCTCGACGCCACCCTCGAGCTCGACGTCGACGCGGGCACGATCACCCGACGGGCGTGGACCCCGCACCCCGACTGCCGCTGCGGGGCCGGGTGGAGCCGCGGCACCCGGCCCGAGCTGCTGGTATGCGAGGACGGTCCCGCTCGGGAGACAATCAAGGAGTGGACGGACTCCCGCGCCCCCTCGCCACCGCCACCGGGGTGACGACGTGACCGACATCCCGCGGCGCACGGCGGCACGCACCGCCAAGCTCGCGAGCCTCCCGCTCGGCGTGGCCGGACGCGCGGCAGCCGGATTGGGCAGGCGGCTGGTGGGAGGCGACGGCGAGGAGATCTCGGCCCAGCTCATGGCGCGCAGCGCCGAGCAGCTCTTCGCCGTGCTCGGGGAGCTCAAGGGCGGCGCGATGAAGTTCGGCCAGGCCCTGAGCGTCTTCGAGGCGGCGATCCCCGACGAGTTCGCGGCACCGTTCCGCGAGTCGCTGGTGAAGCTGCAGTCGGCGGCGCCCCCGATGGCCACCTCGGACGTGCATCGCATGCTGGCCGAGCAGTTCGGCCGGGGCTGGCGGCAGCGATTCCGCGACTTCGAGGACACCCCGGCCGCCGCGGCGAGCATCGGCCAGGTCCACCGCGCGATCTGGCGGGACGGGCGCGAGGTCGCGGTCAAGGTGCAGTATCCCGGCGCCGAGGAGGCGCTGCGGTCGGACCTGCGGCAGCTGTCGCGGATGAGCCGGATCATCCAGCCGCTCGCGCCCGGGCTGGAGATCAAGCCGCTGATCGCCGAGCTGCGCGAGCGCATGGAGGAGGAGCTCGACTACCGCGACGAGGCCGACAACCAGCGGGCCTTCGCGGCCGCCTACGAAGGCGACGAGATGTTCAAGGTGCCGCGCGTGGTGGCGTCGGCGCCGCGGGCGATGGTCACCGAGTGGGTCACCGGCCGGAAGCTGTCGGACGTCATCCGCAGCGGCACGCAGGAGGAACGGGACCGGGCCGCCGCCCTGCTGGCGGAGTTCCACTACTCGGCGCCCGCCTTCGTCGGGCTGCTGCACGCCGACCCGCACCCCGGCAACTTCCAGGTGCTCGACGACGGCCGGCTGATGGTGCTCGACTTCGGCGCGGTCGCCCGGCTGCCGGACGGCCTGCCCCGGCCGTTGTCGGTCATGGCGCGGCTCGCGCTCGAGAACAAGCCGGCCGAGCTGCTGCAGCTGCTGCGCGACCACGGATTCGTGCGGCCCGGCTCGGCGCTGACCGAGGAGGACGCGATCGAGTACCTCGCGCCGTTCACCGAACCGCTGCGCACCGAGTCGTTCCGGTTCAACCGGCGCTGGCTGCAGCGGCAGGCGGAACGCATCGGCGACCTGCGCCGGCCCGAGTTCCGCACGGGGCGCGAGCTCAACCTGCCACCCCAGTACCTCCTGGTGCACCGGGTCACGATGGGCACGCTCGGCGTGCTGTGCCAGCTCGACGCCGACGTCCGGCTCCGCGCCATCGTCAAGCGCTGGCAGCCGTGGGTCTTCGACGCCGAGGACGAGACCGCGAGCCGCCACGCCTGACCCGCGAGTCGCGCCCTGCACCCCGGCGAGTCGCGGCGTGAGTGCACGCGAGTCGCGCCCTGGGCCCCGGCGAGTCGCGCGCTGAGCGCGGGTGAGTCGCGGGCTGAGCGCGGGTGGGTCGCGGGGGCGAGGGTGCGACCGGGCCGGGCGGGCCGGGGCCCGCCACGGGCCTTCGCCGACCGCGCCCCTCGGCGCCGAGGTCGGGGTGAGCGAGCGGACTGGACGGCTTCGCGTCGCGACGCTCGACGAGGTGCGTGCCACCCCCGGCGAGCACGACGGCCCGGGCCGCCGCTCGGGACCCGGGCCGTCATCGGGAACGGGCGGCGCCGCGATCGGACGCCGCCGGGTGCGGACCGGCCGCGGGAGGGCCGGTCCGCACCGCGATCACGCCACCCTCACCTCCGTGCGGACGGCGGCGCGGGCGCGCTCCGCGCGCCGGGCGGCGAAGCGCGCGAGCCACGCCCACCTGCGGCCGGCGGTGAACTGCCGTACCAGAGCGTGGTGCCGCGCGGCCTCGAGGGCCTCTTGGTGTCGACATCTGGCCAGTGCTTCGTGGAGCAACATCGCGATCCCTTCGCGTCCGCGCACGGCCGGTCGCGTACGGTCTGCGGGCTGTGTGGTCGTGAAGTCGGTCATCGGTATCGGCCTCCTGTGGGCTGGTCCTCGAAGGACCCACGCGAACTCTTGGATCAGGCGGACATGGCCGCGGCGTACGCCCGGTCCCGGGCGAGGTCGGCCTTGCTCGGGCGACCGCGAGGCCTCTTGCGCGGGATCACCACGCCGCGCTCGAAGATCTCGCCGCCCCAGACGCCCCACGGCTCACCGCGCTGCAGCGCGCCTGCGAGGCACTCGGCCTTGATCGGGCAACCGGCGCAGAGGGCCTTGGCCCGCTCCAGCTCCGCGGGAGCCTCGGCGAACCACAGGTCCGCGTCGCCGGAACGGCACGGCAGGTCCAGCCCGGCGCGGGGTGCCGCGTCGAGCAGGGTCCCCACGGTGGCGGAGTCGCCACCGAGCCGCTCCGGGGTGATCGTTCCGCCGTCCAACGGAACGGATCGGACTAGCACTTCTACCTCCTGCTGTGAGTGGTCGTGCAGGACAAACAAAAAGGCCGCGGATCCCTGTGGGGTCCGCGGCCTCGGTCTTTCGGCCAGTGGCTGGGGCGTCTAGGTATGGCGACGCCCCTCTGCGGACACACCTGTGCTGTTATCGGTCCCGAAGCCACCGAGGATCACGACGGCCGGACGCTGCTTCCACGCGTGCGCGAGCGCCGGCAGCACGGACTCCACGCGCGGCAGGGCGCCGGGAGCGGTGGCGGCGAGCGTCGTCATGGTGATCACCGGGCACCCCCTTCGCGGGTGGAGTCGTGACGGAAGACGGGCTGGTGAAGTCCGTCGGGCGTTGACGTTAGCGACCCCTGCAGAAGCCGCACAACTTATTTTCGGGAAGTTTCTCCGATCAACTACCTGACTCGGCGACCAGCTCCAACACGGCCTCGCCGTAGCGGTCGAGCTTGCGGGCCCCGATGCCGGGGATCCGCACGAGGGCGGCGGTGTCGGCGGGCCGCTGCTCGGCGATGGCCATGAGGGTGGCGTCGGTGAAGATCACATAGGCCGGGACCTGCAGCTTCTTCGCCTGCTCCGCCCGCCAGACGCGGAGCCGGTCGAGCAGGTCGGTGTCCACATCGGACGGGCAGTCGGCGCAGCGGCGCAGCTTCAGCGCGTCGGCACCGATCAGCGGCGAGCCGCAGACGCGGCAGCGCGGCTTGGGCGCACCCCGGCCGCCACCGTTGTTCGCCACGCGCGAAGCGGGGTGCTCGTCGGGGATGAGCCCGTAGAGGAACCGGCTGCGCCTGCGCCGCCGCGGACCGCCCGGCTGGCGCGAGAGCGCCCACGACAGGGCCAGCCGCCGCCGGGCGCGCGTGATCCCGACGTAGAGCAGGCGGCGCTCCTCCTCGATCGCCTCGTCGTCGCCGTCGGCGTGCTGGATCGGCAGCGTGCCCTCGACGAGCCCGACCAGGAACACGGCGTCCCACTCCAGGCCCTTGGCCGCGTGCAGGGACGCGAGCGTGACGCCCTGGACGGTGGGCGGGTGGGCGGCGTCGGCGCGCGTCTCGAGCTCGACGGCGAACCGGGGCAGGTCGGCGTCGGGCTCGACGGCCACCAGCTCCTCGGCGAGCTCGACGATCGCGAGCAGTGACTCCCACTGCGCCCGCTGCTGCGCACCGGTCGGCGGCTCGGGGGTGAGCCCGACCGGGGCGAGCACGGCGCGCACCGCCTCGACCAGCGGCGCGTCGACCGCGCCCGCGGCGCGCACGGCCGTCATCGCCCGGCGGACCTCCGGCCGGTTGAAGAACCGCTCCCCGCCGCGCACCTGGTAGGGCACGCCGACGTCGGTGAGCGCCTGCTCGTAGACCTCCGACTGCGCGTTGGTCCGAAACAGGACGGCGATCTCGCTGGCCGGGGTGCCGTCGGCGATCAGCCGCGCGATCTGCTTGGCGACGGCGGCGGCCTCGGCGGGCTCGTCGTCGTACTCGGTGAAGTCGGGCTCCGGGCCGGGCGGGAGCTGGCCGACCAGCCGCAGCCGGGTGCCGGCCACGCGGCCCCGGGCCGCGCCGATCAGCGTGTTGGCCGCCGCCACGACCTGGGGCGTGGACCGGTAGTCCCGCTGCAGCCGCACGACGACCGCGTCCGGGAACCGGCGCGGGAACTCCAGCAGGTACCGCGGGCTCGCCCCGGCGAACGTGTAGATGGTCTGGTTGGCGTCTCCGACCACGGTGAGGTCGTCGCGCTCGCCGAGCCACGCGTCGAGCACGCGCTGCTGCAGCGGCGTGACGTCCTGGTACTCGTCGACGACGAAGCAGCGGTAGCGGTCGCGGAACTCCTCGGCGACGTCCGCGTGCTCCTCCAGCGCCGCGGCGGTGTGCAGCAGCAGGTCGTCGAAGTCGAGCATCTCGGCGCGGTTCTTGAGCGCCTCGTAGCCGGCGTAGACGGCGGCGACCTGCTCGGCCGCGGCGGGCGTCTCCCGGCGGAGCCTCGCGACGGCGGCCGGGTATTCGTCCGGGGTGACGAGGGAGGCCTTCGCCCACTCGATCTCCCCCGCGAAGTCGCGCAACGCGGCCGCGTCCGTGCTCGCCTTCACCCGGGCCGCGGCCTGCCCGACCAGCCGCAGCTTGCCGTCGAGCAGCTGCCACTGCCGGCCCCCGACGACGCGCGGCCAGAAGTAGCGCAGCTGGCGCAGCGCGGCCGCGTGGAACGTGCGCGCCTGCACGCCCGACACCCCGAGCGCCCGCAGCCGGGTGCGCATCTCGCCCGCCGCGCGCGCGGTGAACGTGACCGCGAGCACCTGCCCCGGCGCGACGTGCCCGGTGCGCACGAGGTGGGCGATCCGCCGGGTGATCGTGCGGGTCTTGCCGGTGCCCGCGCCGGCCAGCACGCACACCGGGCCGCGCGGGGCGGTGACCGCGGCGAGCTGCTCGTCGTCCAGTCCTGAGTCCGGGGCTTCGAGGGTGGGCGCAGTCACCGGCCCATCCTGACAGCAGGGGAAGACAGCTCGGGCGGCGGTGGTTGACCCGGGCATGGCACAGGTGACGATGTACTCCACGACGTGGTGCGGCTACTGCCGCCGGCTCAAGCTCCAGCTGGACCAGGCGGGCATCGCGTACGAGGAGATCAACATCGAGCGCGACCCCCAGGCCGCCGCGTACGTGGAGAGCGTCAACGGCGGCAACCAGACCGTCCCCACGGTCCGCTTCGCCGACGGCACCGCGCTGACCAACCCGCCGTTCACCGCCGTCGCGGAGAAGGTCGCCGGCCTGGCCGCCTGAGCCGCGCCGACCCGCGGCCGCCGTGCGCACCTCCCACCGTGCGTGCGGCGGCCGTTCCTGTGGCCCGGGTCAGTCGAGCGCGGCCCAGCTCTCCAGCATCGACCTCGCGATGCTCACCTTGCCGGGCAGCAGCAGCCGACCGCCGCCCTTCGGGCGGGCGCCCCAGTCGCCGTCCTCCAGCGCCGCGCGCAGCTCAGCGCGGGTCACCCACATCGCCTCTTCGATCTCGCCGTCGGCGGGCACCAGCGGCTCGTCGGGGTCGGCGACCGCGGAGAAGCCGATCATGAGCGAACGCGGGAACGGCCAGGCCTGGCTGCCCAGGTAGCACACGTCGCGGACCCGGACGCCGACCTCCTCGTGGATCTCCCGCTGCACGCACGCCTCGAGCGACTCGCCCGCCTCGACGAACCCGGCGAGCACCGAGTAGCGGCCCTCCGGCCACACCGGCTGGCGCGCGAGCAGGACCCGCGCCCCCTCGCCCGAACCGCCGTCGTGCACGAGGCAGATGACGGCGGGGTCGGTGCGGGGGTACTCCTCGTGACCGTTCGCCTCGCAGACCCGGTGCCAGCCGGCGTTGCGCGGGTGCATCGGCGAGCCGTCGCGCGTGCAGTACGTGGCGGTGGCGTGCCAGTTCAGCAGCGCCACCGCGCCGGTGAGCAGGCCCGCGCCGAGGGCGTCGAGGGCGGCGCCGACGGTGCGCAGGTCGGCCCAGTCGGTGGGGTCCTCGCCGGCGACGAGGTCGGCCTTTCCGCGCACCGCCCAGTACGCGACGCCCTCGTGCTCGCCGAGCAGCACCGCGTCCGGCGGCGGCTCGTCACCGGTGGTCGGCCGGGTGATCAGGCGGGCGCCGGAGCCGGAGATCATGTCCCAGCGGTCGCGCGGCCTGCGGACCTCCCCCCAGTCGACGGGGGTGCGCCCGCCCTCGTCGATCACGACGAGCCGGGCCTTCGGCCAGCCGGCGAGCTGGCGTTCGCGGTCGCTGCGGATGGGCTCGTCCCGCATCACCACCGAGCGGGACAGGACGGGCGGGGCGAGCAGCGGGAAGCTCACGGACCGACGACCCCGCCCAGCGCGCGGACCCTGGTGCCGATCACGTCGGCGTCGCCGACGACCACACCGGTGAACGCCGTCGGCGCGAAGAACTCCAGCGCCACCTCGGCCACCTGCTCGACCGTGACCGACTCGAGCCGGCCGGGGTGCTCGCGCAGCCACTCGATGCCGAGCCCGTCGGCGGCGAGCGCCGACAGGGTGGACGCGAGGCCGCCCTGGTTGTCGAGCGAGATGAGCAGCGACCCGACGGCGTAGGCGCGGGCGGCGTCGACCTCGGCGGCGGTCGGCGGCACGGCGGTGAGCCTGCCCAGCTCGTAGCGGGTCTCCAGCAGCGCGGCGGCGGTGACGTCGCTCGCCACGTCCGTCTCGACGCCGAGGACCGCCCCACCGGGCACGAACTCGATCCCGGAGTGGGCGCCGTAGGTGTAGCCCTTGTCCTCGCGGATGTTCTCCATCCAGCGCGAGGAGAAGTAGCCGCCGAACACGAGGTTGGCCAGCTGCAGCGCCGCGTAGCGTTCGTCGTGGCGGCGCAGCGCGGGCGCCGAGAGCCGCAGCTGCGACTGCACGGACCCGGCCCGGTGCACGAGCTGCAGGTCCGACGGCCGGACCGCGGGCGGCGGGTCGAGCTCGCGGGCCGGGTGGTCGGCGGTCCAGCCGCTCATCGCCTTCTCGACCTGCGCGATCGCCGTGTCGGCGTCGATGTCGCCGACGAGGACGAGCGTGGACCCGCCGGGCACGAGCGCCGCGGCGTGCAGGGCGCGCACCTGCTCGACGTCGACGGCGGCGACCTCCTCCCCCGTGGGCATCTCCCGGACGATCGGGTGGTCGCCGAACCGCTTGCGCTGCAGGGCCTCGCGGGCGATCGTGCGCGGCTGCGCCCGCGCCACGGTGATCCGCTCGACGAGCCGGTCGCGCTCGCGGGCCACCTCGTGGTCGGGGTGGGTGGCCGAGGTGAGCACGTCGGCGAGGACCGCGAGCAGGTCGGGCAGTCCCTCGGCGAGGCCGGAGCCGGAGATCTGCAGCCGCTCGGGGTCGACGTTCACGCCGAGGTCGCCGCCGACCGCGGCCAGCTCGTCGTCGATGCCGACCCGGTCGCGGGTGGCGGTGCCGGTGAGCAGCGTGGACGCGAGCAGCTCCGCGACCGCGGGGTGCTCGGGCACGTCCCCGGCGAACGGCACGCGCAGCCGCAGCTCGACCATCGGCACGCTCGCCCGGCGCGCGGCGAGCACGCGCAACCCGTTCGGCAGGACGCTCTCCACGACGTCCGGCAGCGGCACCGCGCGGGTGGGCCCGAGCGGCGGCAGCGGGCGCGGCCCGAGCGCGGTGCGGCCGATCTCCTCCGCGCTGCGGTGGCTCGTGACGGTCATTCGCCCTCCTTCGGCTCCACGAGCAGCACGCCGCGCCCGCCGGAGCGCAGCGCGGCCGCGGCCTCGCGCACCTGCTCGGGGGTGACGGCGGCGAGCCGATCGGGCAGTTCGGCACTGATCTCGGCCCGGCCGTAGAGCAGCTCGCGGGCGCCCAGGCCGAGCATCCGGTACATGACGCGGTCGTTCTCCTGGTGCAGGCCGGCCGACCAGCGCGCCACCTGGCGGGCGAGCTCGTCCTCGCTCGGGCCCTCGGCGGCGAGCTTGTCCAACTCCTCGTCGACCGCGGCAACCACGCGGTCCGGGTCGACCGACGCCGGGTGCACCGCGGTGATCGTGAACGTGTCGGGGTCGCGGGCGTCGAGCGGGCCCATCAGGCCCGCGCTCGCGGAGACGTCGGTGACCAGGCCGTCGGTGTGCACCAGCCTGCGTTGCAGGCGCGCGGCCTCCCCGTCGCCGAGCACCGAGCCGAGCAGCGCGTGCCCGAGGTAGCCGTCGAGGTCGGTGCCGGGGTCGGGCATCCGGTAGCCCAGCGCGATGGCGGGCAGCGGGGCGTGGGCGTCGACCACGGTCTGGCGCCGCTCCCCGGTGGGCAGCGGCTCGGCGAACGACGGCCGCTCCGGCGCCGGGCGGGCCGGGATGTCGCCGAAGTGGCGCTCCACCAGCCGCAGCGCCTCGTCGACGTCGAGGTAGCCGGCGACCGTGACCTGCGCGTTGGCCGGCGCGTAGTAGGTGTCGAAGAACGCGGCGGCGTCGTCGAGCGAGGCCTGCTCCAGCTCGGAGAAGTCGCCGTATCCGTTGTGGGCGTTGGGGAAGGTGTCGTACAGCACCGGCGGCAGCAGGATCCAGGGGAACCCGCCGTAGGGGCGGTTGAGGACGTTGAGCCGGATCTCCTCCTTCACCACGTCCACCTGGTTGCGCAGGTTCTCCTGCGTGAGCTTGGGCGCGCGCAGCCGGTCGGCCTCCAGGAACAGCGCGCGTTCCAGCGCCGCGGCGGGCAGCACCTGGAAGTAGTCGGTGTAGTCCTGGTGGGTCGAGCCGTTGAACACCCCGCCCGAGCCCTGGACGTGCCGGAAGTGGGCGAGCTTCTCCAGGCTCTCGCTGCCCTGGAACATCAGGTGCTCGAACAGGTGGGCGAATCCGGTGCGCCCCTCGGGCTCCGACCGGAAGCCCACGTCGACGTGCACGGCGACGCCGACGACGGGGGTGGCGGGGTCCGGGACGAGGAGGACCCGCAGCCCGTTGGGCAGCGTCGTCCGATGCAGTTCTGGCGCAGGCACGCCGCCGAATGTATCCCGAGACGGCGGCCCGGTGCCTACCCCGGCAGCGCGCCGAGCAGACCGGTGCCGGGGCGGCAGCCGACGTACTCGAAGACCGCGTCGCCCTCGGCCACCACGGACACCTCGTGGTAGAGCCGCAACCGGGCCGACGGGCCGAGGGTGGACAGGTACCGCATCGCCGCCCCGAAGATCGCGACGTGGGTCGGGTGGGATTCGGCCCACCGCTCCAGGTCGGCGAGGCTGCGCCACCAGCTCATGCCGAACGTGCGCTCCACCGGCCCGCCGTCCCGCACGACGGTGAGGTAGCGGTTGGCGTAGCAGCCGATCCGCCTGCCCTCGGTGGCGAGGAAGTCCATCCCGGCCCGCAGCACCGGCTCGGTCCAGTCCTGGCCGGAGCGGATCAGGCAGATGCCACCGTGCGGGCGGATCCGCACCCGGTCGGCGTCCCGCTCGACGACGGGGCTGCCCGCCGGTTCCAGGGGATCGGTGGCCGACAGCGGGATGCGGTCGCGCATCCCGCCCCAGTAGCCGTGCTCGGCGACCTCGCCGCTCATGCCCGCGGCGAGCGCGGCGACGCCCTCCGGGCGCCCGAGCGAGGAGAACAGCGTCTCGTGCTCGTGCACGCCCACCCGCAGGACCTCCGCCCAGCGCCCGCAGCCGTCGCCCGCGCCGAGCCACGGCTCGCGGTGGGCGGTGGCCCAGCGGTCGTACCGGGCGGGGTCGTCCCAGTAGGCGATGGCGACGACGTCCGCCCCGTCCGTCGCGACCTCGTGGTGGCCGGGCCCGTCGGCGGCCGCGAAGGCCGCGGCGAGGTCGGCGAGCGCGGCCGCAGGCGGCTCCCCGCGCGGCTGCAGCCCGAAGTAGGCCATGACGACCTGGCGGATCCGCGGCTGCATGCGAGCGACGTAGGACGGGTACGGCGGGGTCCACCCGCCGCGCATGCGGGCGGGCAGGGTGCGCGGACCGGCGAGGTGCGCCGGGATCGCCGACTCCACGGCTCACGCCTCCGCTGGGATGCGGGTCGGGCCGGTCGGCAGCTCGCCCTCGATCTCGACGCCGGGCGCGGAGAACGGGACGACCCGGTCGCCGGGTGTCTTGTTGAGCAGCAGCCGGGTGACGTCGGGGCGAGCGTAGTGCCCCGCCGGGTCGGCGGCGGCCTTCGCCAGGGAGATCATGCCGAGGTCCAGGTCGGCGTAGACGAGCCCCTCGGCGTCCGGGGGGAGCGGCTCGTGCAGGAGGCTGCCGTCGGGGCCGAAGATCCGCGCGTGGCCGCCGCCCGGCTGCAGCAGCGCCCGCTTGGTGTCGTCGGTGCACAGCAGCTCCACCATCTCCTCGGACACGGTGGCGCACGGGGCGATGACGAAGCAGCCGCCCTCGACGGCGTAGATGCGGCTCGCCGAGGTGTTGACCTCGGGGCCGAGGGCGTGCGCGGCGCCCACGTAGAGCGAGAAGCTGGGCCACGCCGCCACGTGCACCTGCTCGTTCTGCGCGTACATCGCGTACTTCGACAGCGGCTGGAGGTGCTCCCAGCAGCAGAGCCCGCCGAGCCGGCCGAGCGGGGTGTCGTACACCGACAGGTCGCTGCCGTCGCCCTCGCCGAACACGGTGCGCTCGACGTGGGTGGGCTTGAGCTTGCGGCGCTGCGCGATCGTCTCGCCGTCCGGCCCGATGATCCACTGCGCGATGTAGAGGCTGCCCGCCTGCCGCTCCGACAGCCCCATCACCACGGTGATCTCGTTCTCCCGTGCCGCCGCGGCCAGCCGCTCGGCCTGCGGCGAGCCGTAGGCCAGCGAGTTGTCGTGGTAGCGCGGGAAGAACTGCAGGCCCCACGCCGGCGCGTCGAGCCAGATGAACCACGGGTAGCCCGGCAGGAACGTCTCCGGGAAGCCGATCAGCTGCGCGCCGTTCGCGGCGGCCTCCTCGATCAGCGCGATCGCGGAGTCGATGCCCGCGTCGAGGTCGAGGAACGCGGGTGCCGCCTGCACGGCGGCGGCGCGGAACCGGGGGTGTGCCATACCCGGGTAGCGTGGCCGCGCCCCGGCGGCGGCGCTGGTCCGTGCGTGTCGGTTCTGTTGACTCTGCGGCGCACCGCCCCCGTCCGGCCCTTGTCCGGCCGCGGGCGCGTTCCTACCGTCTCCCCATGGCGCGCGTGCTCAGCACCGACGTGGTGGACGCGCACGAGCGGCTGGCCTACTGGAACGAGGCCGTGTCGGACACCTACGTCCGGCTCGACACCACCGCCCCCGGCCGCGACGTGGTCGGGGAGATCCGCGCCGACTCGCTCGCCACGCTCGAGCTCTCCCGGGTCACGGCGACCGCGCAACGCGTGCGGCGCACGCCGTCGCTCATCGCCGCGGCCGCCGAGGACTACTTCCTCGTGAGCATCCAGACCCGCGGGAGGGGCGCGGTGGTACAGGACGGGCGCACCGCCGTGCTCGGGCCGGGCGACTTCGCCCTCTACGACTCCACCCGGCCCTACGAGCTGCACTTCGACGCGGCGTTCCAGCAGTACGTGCTCATGCTGCCCGGCCCGACGCTGCGCTCGCAGTTGCGCCGGGCGCCGGAGCTCACCGCCCGGGTCGTGCACGGCTCCCGCGGCGCCGGTCACCTCATGATCGAGATGATCCGGACGCTCGCCGCCGATGTGGACGTGCTGGAGCCGGCCGCGGCCGCCGCGGTGGCGCAAGGCGTCGAGCACATCGTCGTGGCCGGGCTCAGCTCGCTCGCACCCACCGAGCCCGCCCCGGAACCGGAGCTGGCCGCGCGGCGGGAGCAGATCAAGGCCTGCGCCCGCGCCCGGCTGCGCGACCCCGGCCTCACGGTGGCCGTGATCGCCGCCGCGCTGCACACGTCGGTCAGCACGCTGCACCGCGCGTTCGCGGGCGAACCGTGCTCGATCGCCGAGTGGATCTGGGCGCAGCGGCTCGACGCGATCCGGAGGGAGCTGTGCGACCCGGCGCAGCGCCACCGCACGATCAGCGACATCGCCTTCTCGTGGGGCTTCGTGGACGCCTCGCACTTCAGCCGGGCGTTCAAGGCCCGGTTCGGCTGCACCCCCCGCGAGGTGCGGGCTCAGGCGGGCAGCACCACGAACTGCCGCAGCGACAGGTCGAGGTAGGTCACCGGCCCGCGCGGGCCCGGCGTGCGGTCGACGTTGATGCCGGTCTCGGGCAGGCCGAGCAGCTTGTAGCCGTCCAGGAGCCGGGTGGTGGCGTTCCAGAACACCCCGGTGCCGGTGTAGGCGTCGATGAACGCCGTCGCCGCCGCCTCGTCGGTGGCGCAGACGGTGGCGGCGAGCCCCGAGGTCTCCCGGTTCGCGACGGCCGCTGCGTCCAGCGGCCCGTCCACCGGGGCGACGGTGACGTGGGCCTCGGATCCGGCGTCGAGCGCCCACTCGTGGCCGAGCGGGTGCGGGTGCGGCGGCAGGCTCGGGGTGATCCCCCGCTCGCGCAGGGCCGCCTCGGCCACCGGCCACAGCCGGTCGTAGGCGGGCCGGTCGATCAGCAGCAGGTTCAGCCGGTTGCAGACGCCCAGCCGGTCGGTGCTCTCGGTGACCAGCCGCGTGACGGTGTCCGGGTCGGCGCTCGCGTCCAGGTAGAGCACGCCGCCCCCGTCGGCGTGGGCGAGCACCCGGGTGCCCGCGGCCGCGCCGAGCGCCGACAGCTTGCGCGTGACCTCGCCGCTGCCGCGCACCACCACCAGCGGGACGAGGTCGGGGATGCCGACCAGCGCCTCCGCCCCGGCGTGGCCCGGCGTGGGGACCAGCTGCACGGCACCGGCCGGCACGCCACTGCGCTCCAGCGCGGGCGCGATCACGAGGTCGACCAGGGCGCGGGCCGAGCCCAGCGCGGCCGACCCGGTGCGCAGCACGGCCGCGCTGCGGGCCTTGAGCACCTGCGAGGCGACGTCCACGGTGACGTTGGGGCGGGCCTCGAACACCGCCCCGATCACGCCGACCGGAACCCGCCGCTCGAGGACGCGCTCGCCACTCGGCAGCGTGCGCACCTCCCGCTGCGCGGGGGGCTCGGGGGTGTCGGCGAGCACCTCGAGCTGGGTGGCGATGTCGGCGAGCCGCTCCGGCGTGAGGCGCAGCCGGTCCAGCAGGCCGGGGGCCATCCCGCCCCGCTCGGCCGCCGCCACGTCGGCGGCGTTCGCGGCGAGCAGGTCGCCCTCCCGCTCCCGCAGGAGCCCCGCCGCGGCGCGCAGCGCGGCGTCGACGGCCGGGCCGCCCGCGGCGCGCACGCCCGGCGCGGCGGCCGCGGCGCGCTGGGCGGCCTCCCGCACGGCGGTGGCCTCTGGGGTGTCGGTGGGGGCGGCTGTGCTGGTGCTCACCTGAGACAGGTTGCCACGCCGCCCCTGACCAGCACCGGCAGGGCTGTCCGCGCGCACCGCGGGATAACCGAGTTGACCTGAACGCGGGTTCAGGTTGCACGATCGAGCGCGTGACCGCAGCCGAGCCCACCACCGCCGTTCGCGACGAGCTGTTCGGACCGAGCCGGCGGGCGACGACGATCGGCATCGTCCTGCTGATCAGCCTCATCGCGTTCGAGGCGATGGGCGTCAACACGGCGATGCCCGCGCTCGTCGCCGACCTCGGCGGCGTCGCGCTCTACGCCTGGCCGTTCGTGACCTTCATGGCCTCGTCGGTGTTCGCCACCGTCCTCGGCGGCCGCTGGTGCGACCGCGCCGGGCCGGGCGTGGCGCTGGTGGTGTCCCCGCTGCTGTTCGGCGCAGGCCTGCTGGTCGCGGGCACGGCGACGACGATGGCCCAGCTGCTCGTCGGCCGCGTGCTGCAGGGCGCGGGCGCCGGCATGACGAGCGTCGCGATCTTCGTGCTGATCGCGGCCGTGTACCCGGAGCGGGCGCGGCCTGCGGTGTTCGGCCTCATCTCCTCGGCCTGGGTCCTGCCCGCGCTGCTCGGCCCGCCGGTCTCCGGGCTGGTCACCGAGGCGTTCTCGTGGCACTGGGTGTTCCTCGGGCTGATCCCGCTCGTGGCCGTGGCGACGAGCCTCATCGTGCCCACGGTGCGCACCCTGACCCGGCCCGAGCGCCGGGAGGGAGCGGACCGGCCCGCCGTGGCGCTCGCCGCGCTCGGGGCCTCCGCCGGCGTGGCCGCCCTGAGCTGGGCGTCGCAGAACGTCTCGGCCGCCGCGGCGCTCGTCGCCGCGGCGGCGCTCGCCGTGCTGGTCCCGTCGACGCGGCGGCTGTTCCCGCGCGGCGTGTTCCGGCTGCGGCGCGGGATCCCCACCGTGGTGGCGGCGCGCGGCCTGCTCGCGGGCGTGTTCTTCACGATCAACTCCTACGTGCCGCTCATGCTCGAGGCGACCCACGGCTGGTCGCTCGCCGCGGCGGGCCTGCCGTTGATCGTCGGCGCGCTGGCCTGGTCGACGGCGTCGGCGTGGCAGGGCAAGCATCCCGACCTGCCCCGCCCGCGGCTGCTGCGCATCGGGTTCGCCCTGGTCACCACGGGTGCCGCCGGCATGCTGCTGGTCGCGCCCTCGTGGGGCGTCGCGTGGCTGGCGCTGCCGTTCTGGGCGGTCGCCGGGCTCGGCATGGGGCTCGGGTTCTCGTCGGTGTCGTTCCTGCTGCTGCAGCAGTCCGAGGCGCACGAGACCGGCTTCCACACCTCGGCCGCCCAGATCGCCGACCAGCTCGGCACCGCCGCGCTCATCGGCGCGGGCGGGGCGGCGCTCGCGCTGCTCGGTGCGCCCGCGGTCGCGCTGCCCGCGCTGATCGCGCTGCTCGTCGCGCTGGGGCTGATCGGTCTGCTGGGCGCGCCGCGCGCGGCCGGTCAGGCGGGGTCGGCGACGACCACCACGTTGTCGGAGTAGTGCCGGGTGCGGCGGTCGAACGCCCCGCCGCAGGTGATCAACACCAGGCGGGGCGGCCCGCCCACCGCGAACACCTCCGGCGGGAGCTCGGCCTTCGCGTGCTGGCGGCGGCCGGTCACACGGTAGCCGAGCGCCCGGCCGTCGGCCCCGTGCACCACGATCTCCTCGCCCTCGCCGACGTCCCGCAGCACCGCGAGCGCACCCAGCCCGCCGATCCGCGAGTCGACGTGCCCGGCGAGCACCGTCGTGCCGGCCGCGCCGCCGGGCAGCGCGCTCGGCGCCCACCAGCCGACCGTGGACGGGGGCTCCGGCACCACGAGCGCCCCCTCGGGGCCCGTGCGGACGGCCACCACCGGGGCGCGCACCCCGCGCGCGGGGAGCACGAGCTCGACCGGCGGCGTGCCGACCGGGACCGCCGTCGCGGGCGCCTCGCCGTGGGCCGCCCGCGCGAGCAGCCCACCACCGGCCGGCGCGGGCGGGTGCAGCGCGAACGGGTCCGGGGCGACCCGCGCCGGAGCCGCGGGGGCGTCCAGCGTGGCCACGTTCGCGCCGGGCGCGGGGTCGAGCATCGTGAGCCCTGCCGTCACGCACACCGCGCCCGCGGCCAGGAGCGCACGGGTCGTGCGCCGGCCGCGGGCGGGTGAGGCGGTGGGGCCGGCGGCGGCGCCGGTCCCGGCGGGGATCAGGCCGATCGGCGCCGCCACCACAGCGCACCGGCGAGCAGCAGGGCCCCGAGGCCGACCAGGCCGACCGCCACGGGCGTGACGTCCCCCGCGGCCTGCCCGCCGCTGCCGGCGTCGACGGAGCTCGGCGCCGACGCACCCGCCGAGTCCGCCGCCTGCTCGAGCTGCCCGGTGAGCGCGTCGAGGCGGCGCAGCGCCTCCTGCGCCGCGGCCTTGGCCTCCGGGGAGGCGCCGTCGTCGGCGAGGACGGCGTTCGCCGCGTCCCGCACCTGCTGCTGGAGCTGGCCCGCGGCCCGCAGCCAGCCCTGGTCGAACTGCTCGCCGCTGCGGGCGCGCAGGTCGGCGAGGGTGGCCTGCTGCTCGGGCGTGGGCGCCGCGTCGAGGGCGCCGTCCGCCCCCGCGGAGAGCTGCTCGAGCAGCGCCTGCCCGTCGGTCGAGTACTGGGCGGCGAGCGTGCGCACGTCCTGGGCGACGCCCTGCGACTCGCCGAGACCGCCGAGCGCGGCGAGCGCGGCCGCGGCGGACCCGGCCGCCCCGAGCGGGCCACCTGCGCCGCCCTGGTCCGCGCCACCGGGGGTGGCGGCGTCCCCCGCGCCGCCGGTCGGCGCGGGCTGCGGGGCGGTCTGCTCGGCCGACCCGCACGCCGTGACGGCGCCGAACACGATGCCGAGAACCGCGATCAGGGCGACCGCGTTGGCGGCGACCCGCCTGATGGGACCGGTGCGCACGGCTCCTCCTTCGTCTCCTGGACGCGTGCACCGTGGCGCCAACCAGGTCGGCCCGCAGCCGAAACCGGCGAACTCCGCCCGGTCGTGTGACGTCGCCGGGGTGGGCGCGGGGCCGTCACGACTGCGAGGGCGGACCCCACCCGGGCGGCGGCGCCTGCCAGTACGGCGACGGGGGCTGCTGCCACCGGGGCTGCTGCCACTGCGCCTGCTGCTGCCACTGGGCCTGTTGCCACTGGCCCTCCGGCCCGAGCGGCGGGTACATCGCCGGGCCGGGTGGCACGGGCTGCGGCGCCGGTCGCCGCGGGACCACCAGCACCACCGCGCCGGCGAGCGCGAAGAGCGCGGCGAGGAGGATGAGGTACCCGCCGGTGCCGATCACGTAGCTGGACGAGAAGGCGATGTCGTCGGTCGGGCGGTTCACCGCGATGTTGCGGGCGATCGTGATCAGCTGCAGCCAGATCACCGAGACGACGCCCACCAGCAGGCCCGTGGTGCCCACCCCGAACGACCGGACGGCGGGAGGCTCGGTCGGCCTGCGGGCCGACAGCACGAGCAGGAGCGCGACCACGAGGGCCAGCACGCCCGCCACCACGAGCGGGATCCCGTAGAGGATCTTCGGCGTGGGCAGCGGGTCGGCGGGGAGCGGGTCCTCGAACGAACCCCACCCGGTGGTCGTGGTGGTGGAGCTGGACGGGCCGCGGGACAGCCGCGACTCGAACCGGTAGACGCTGAACGCCCCGAAGCTGCCGCCCACCGCGAACGCCGCCGCCACGGCGAAGAGACCCGCTGCCACCAGCCGCCCGACCGCGAACGGCGCGGGTGGTGGGCCGTACTGCGGGTACGCGTATGCCCCCGACATGAGATCACTCTCCCAGGTGGACCGGCCGCCGTGCCAGCCGTCCGCCAGGTCAGGACGGGGGCGGGGGCGACGGCCGGTGGGGCGGCTGGGCGGCGCCGGGGGCTGCCACCGCGGCCCGCGCTGCGGGTACCCACCGGGCCCGGGTGGCCCGAGCTGCGGCGCCCCGCGCCGCGACGAGGACGCGGTGGCCACCGACGCCGACCTCGTACGCGTACCCGCCGCCGTTCCCAGCGGAGAACTCCGCGGCGTTGCGCATCTGCGTGCCCAGCCGCGTCCAGATCGCGAAGACGACGCCGAGCAGCGCGCCTCCGCTGCCCACCCCGAGCGCCCGCGCGGCGGCGGGGTCGGCCACCTCGCGGGACGTCACCGCCGGCAGCGCCGCGACGGCGAGCAAGCCCGCAGCAGCCGGCCGCCCGACCGCGACCGGCGCGGGCGGCGGACCGTACTGCGGGTACCGCCCGCCGCGCCGGCCTCCCACCGGGTCAGGGCCGGTGCGGCAGCTTCTTCGGCGCGGAGGGCGGCGGCACCACGGGGCCCGCGTCGCCGTCCGGCGCCTCGTCGAGGTCGACGATCACGGGCGCGTGGTCGCTCGGGCCACTGCCCTTGCGGGCCTTGCGGTCCACCCACGCCGCCCGCACCCGCGCCGCGGGGTCGGCGCCCGCGAGCACGAGGTCGATGCGCATGCCCAGGTCCTGGTGGAACCGCCCGGCCCGGTAGTCCCAGTACGTGAAGATGCGCTCGGTGGGCCACCGGTCGCGCACCACGTCGTGCAGCCCGAGGCCCTTGATCTCCTCGAGCGCCTTGCGCTCGGCGGGGGTGACGTGGGTGGAGCCGACGAAGACCGCCGGATCCCACAGGTCGTCGTCGGTCGGGGCGATGTTCATGTCGCCCGCCACCACCGTCCTCGCCGGGTCGGTGATCGACTCCCGCAGCGCGGCGAGCCACTCCAGCTTGTAGAGGTAGTGCGGGTCGTCGGGGGAGCGGCCGTTGGGCACGTAGACCGAGGTGATCCGCAGCCCGCCGCACGTCGCCGAGATCGCTCGGGCCTCCGGCGGGGAGTCGGGCGTGGGGAAACGCGGCTCGCCCGGCAGCCCGCGCACGACGTCGTCGAGCCCGACCCGCGACAGCAGCGCCACCCCGTTCCAGCGGCCCTCGCCGTGGTGGGCGACGGCGTAGCCGCGCTCCGCGAGCGGCGCGTCGAAGGCTTCGGCGAACGCCTCGTCCGAGAGCTTGGTCTCCTGCAGGCACACGACGTCCGGGGCACGCTCGTCGAGCCACGGCAGCAGGCGGGGCAGCCGGGTGAGGGCCGAGTTCACGTTCCACGTAGCCAGACGCACCCGCAGCACGCTACCGTTGCCCGGAGTTTGTACGATGGCCGAACAAAGGGGTTTTCCCATGCCGCAGCCCACCCGTGAGGACCGCTTCAGCTTCGGGCTCTGGACGGTCGGCTGGCCCGCCCGCGACCCGTTCGGTGACGCCACCCGCCCGGCCCTCGACCCGATCGAGTCGGTGCACCGCCTCTCCGAGCTCGGCGCGTGGGGGGTCACGTTCCACGACGACGACCTGATCCCCTTCGGCACGGACGCGGCCGAGCGCGACCGGATCATCGCCCGGTTCAAGGCGGCGCTCGACGAGACCGGGATGGTCGTCCCGATGATGACGACCAACCTGTTCACCCACCCCGTCTTCAAGGACGGCGCGTTCACCAGCAACGACCGGGGCGTGCGCCGGTTCGCGATGCGCAAGGTCATCCGCAACCTCGACCTGGCCGCCGAGCTGGGCGCGAAGACCTACGTGTTCTGGGGCGGCCGCGAGGGCGCCGAGGTCGACTCCGGCAAGGACGTCGCCGCGGCCCTCGACCGCTACCGGGAGGCCATCGACACGCTCGCCGCGTACGTCAAGGAGCAGGGCTACGGCATCCGCTTCGCGATCGAGCCGAAGCCGAACGAGCCCCGCGGCGACATCCTGCTGCCCACGGCCGGGCACGCGCTCGCGTTCATCGCCGAGCTGGAGCACGGCGACATCGTCGGCATCAACCCCGAGGTCGGGCACGAGCAGATGGCCGGGCTGAACTACACCGCGGGCATCGCGCAGGCACTGTGGGCCGGCAAGCTGTTCCACATCGACCTCAACGGCCAGCGCGGCATCAAGTACGACCAGGACCTCGTGTTCGGCCACGGCGACCTGCTCAACGCGTTCTCCACGGTCGACCTGCTGGAGAACGGGGCGCCCGGCGGCGGCCCGCGCTACGACGGCCCCCGCCACTTCGACTACAAGCCGCTGCGCACCGAGGACATCGACGGCGTGTGGGCCTCCGCGGCGGCCAACATGAAGACCTACCTGATCCTCAAGGAGCGCGCCGCGGCGTTCCGCGCCGACCCGGAGGTGGCCGAGGCGATGGCCGTCGCCGGCGTGGCAGACCTGGCCAAGCCCACGCTGAACCCGGGCGAGACCGTCGCCGACCTCAAGGCCGACCGCTCGGCCTTCGAGGACTTCGACGCCGACAAGGCCGGCGAGCGCGGCTACGGCTACGTGCGCCTCGCGCAGCTGGCGGTGGAGCACCTCACGGGCGCGCGATGAGCCTCGTGGCAGGGGTCGACTCGTCGACCCAGTCGTGCACGGTGGTGATCCGCGACGCCGAGACCGGCGCGCTGGTCCGCTCGGGGCGGGCCAAGCACCCGGACGGCACCGAGGTGCACCCCTCGGCGTGGTGGGAGGCCCTGCAATCGGCGATCGCCGACGCGGGCGGCCTCGACGGGGTCGAGGCGATCGCGGTGGCCGGCCAGCAGCACGGGATGGTCTGCCTCGACGAGTCCGGGGAGGTCGTGCGCCCCGCGCTGCTGTGGAACGACACCCGTTCCGCGGGCGCGGCGGACGACCTCGTCGCCGAGCTGGGCGCCGGGGAGTGGGCGGAGGCGGTCGGCAGCGTGCCGGTCGCGTCGTTCACGGTCACGAAGCTGCGCTGGCTCGCCCAGCACGAGCCCGAGCACGCCGCCGCCACCGCGGCGGTGTGCCTGCCGCACGACTGGCTCACCTGGAAGCTGCTCGGCACCGGCTCGCTGGACGACCTCGTCACCGACCGCTCCGACGCCAGCGGCACGGGCTACTTCTCCGGCGTCACCGGGGAGTACCGGCTCGACCTGCTGGAGCGCGCGCTCGGCCGGTCCGACGTGCGGCTGCCGCGCGTGCTCGGCCCGGCCGAGGCGGCGGGCCGCACCCCGGACGGCGTGCTCGTCGGGCCCGGGGCGGGCGACAACGCGGGCGCCGCGCTCGGCCTCGGCGCCGCCGTCGGCGACGTGGTGATCTCGATCGGCACGTCCGGGGTGGTGTCCACGGTCAGCCCGACCCCGACCGCGGACGAGACCGGGATCATCGCCGGCTTCGCGTCCGCGACCGGGGAGCACCTGCCGCTGGTCTGCACGCTCAACGCCGCCCGCGTGCTCGACGCGGCGGCGCGCATGCTCGGGGTGGACCACGAGGGGCTCTCCCGGCTCGCGCTCTCGGCCCCGCCCGGGGCCGACGGCCTCGTGCTCGTCCCCTACCTGGAGGGCGAGCGCACGCCCAACCGCCCGGACGCCACCGGCGCGCTGCACGGGCTCACGCTCACCAGCTCCACGCCCGCCCACCTGGCGCGCGCCGCGGTGGAGGGCCTGCTGTGCGGGCTCGCCGACGCGCTCGATGCGTTCCGGGCGGCGGGCGTGCCGCTGGAGCGGGCCTTCCTCGTGGGCGGCGGCGCGCGGTCCGAGGCGCTCGCCCGGATCGCGCCCGCGGTGCTCGGGCAGACCGTGCTGCGGCCGACCCCCGGCGAGTACGTCGCCGACGGGGCGGCCCGGCAGGCGGCGTGGGTGCTCGCGGGCGGTGCCACCCCGCCGGTGTGGGAGGCGGCCGACACCGAGACGTTCGACGCCGACCCCACGCCCGCGGTCCGCGAGCGCTACGCACAGGTCCGCGAGCTCACGGCCCGGCGCCAGGGCTCGTGACCCCTCGGCGAGTCGCGCCCCGGGCGCGCGCGAGTCGCGCTCCGGGTGCGGGCGAGTCGCGGTGAGCGTTCCCGCGGGACAGCACACGGTCCGGCGGCACAACCTGGCGCTCGTGCTGGGTGAGGTCGCCGGGCCGGAGCCGCTGTCGCGGGCCGGGGTGGCGGCCCGCACCGGCCTCACCCGGGGCACCGTGTCGTCGCTGGTCGAGGAACTGATCGCGGCCGGGCTCGTCACGGAGCTCGCCGCGGCGCGCGGCGGCCCCGGCCGGCCGGCCAGCCCGCTGCGGCTGGACCCGCGCGGGCCCGCCGGGCTCGGCCTGGAGGTGCGGGTGGACGCGGTCGGCGCCTGCGTCGTCGACCTCACCGGCGCGGTGCGCGTGCAGCGCACGGTGCCGTCCGACCACCGCGACGACGTCCCGGACGCCGCGCTCGGCCGCCTCGCCGCGCTCGCCGCGGAGGTCGTGGCCGAGGCGGGACTGCCGATCGCGGGCGCGACGGTCGCCCTGCCCGGCGTCGTCGGGCCGGACGGGGTGCTGGAGCGCGCCCCGAACCTCCCGCGCTGGGTCGACGTCGCCGTCGGGCCCGCGCTCGGCGCCCGGCTGCGCGGTGTGCCGGTGCGCGCGGCCAACGAGGCCGACCTCGCCGCGCTGGCCGAGCGGTGGGCGGGCGGGCCGGCCGACGCGATCGTCGTCTCCGGCGGCATCGGGGTGGGCGCCGGGGTGCTGCTCGGCGGCGCGCTGTTCGCCGGGGCGAGCGGGCGGGCCGGCGAGATCGGGCACGTCGTCGTCGACCCCGACGGGCGGCCCTGCCACTGCGGCGGCCGGGGCTGCCTGGAGACCGTCGCCGGGCTGGAGGCGCTGACCGGACCCGAGGCCGGGCCCGAAGCCGTCCGTGAAGCGGGCCGGGCGCTCGGCATCGCGCTGGCGGGCGCCGTGCACCTGCTCGACGTCCCGGCCGTGGTGCTGGGCGGCGGGTACCCGGGCGTCGGGCCCCCGCTGCTCGACGCGGTGCGCGCCGAGCTGCAGGCCCGCGTGTTCTCCCGGACGGGCGTCGAGGTCAGCTGCTCGACGCTGGGAACCGACGCCGCCCTGCACGGGGCCGCCACCGCGGTCGTGCAGGGCGTGCTCGCCGACCCCGGCGCGCTGATCGGCGCGCAGGGCTGATCCACCGGCCGTTCAGGAGGCCTTCGGCAGCACCCGGATCCCGTCGGCGTGGATCCCGCTCGCGTCGGCGGTGCCGGTGAGCACCACGACGTCCCCGACGGCGGGCTTCTGGGTCAGCGCGGCGGTGTCCACGGTGACCGGCAGGCCGTACACCGAGGTCACGGTGGCGGTGTCCCCGCTGACGGCGGTGACCGTGCCGGCCACGCGGGCCTGCGGCACCCAGATCGCCTCCGCGGTCGCGGCCTCCCCGGTGCCCTCGACCAGGACGACCACGCGCTCGCCGACCTGCAGGTCGCCCAGCCCGCTGTTGGACGAGCCGCGCACCCGGGTGTCGCCGTCGGTGCGCAGCGTCCGCTGGCCCGCGCCGTCGACGTCCACGGCGATCGAGCCGTTCGCCACGGACGCGACGGTGCCGGTGACCACGGGCTCGTCGCCGAGGTCGAAGCCACCGCCGCGCGGGCCGCGGTGCTCGAACCAGCCGTCGTCGCCGCCCCGGTGGCGGGCCATCGGCCCGCGCCGGTCGTCGCCCCACGGGCCCTCCTCGCTCCACCAACCCGCGCGGTCGAAGCCGGGGCCGAACCGGCGTTCGTCGCGGTCGGGCAGCAGCAGCGCGGTGGCGACCCCGCCGATCACGACCAGCGCGGCGATGATCGCGGTGATCACGACGCCGCGGCTGCGCAGGCGCGACCGCCAGGACCGGCGCGGCGCATCGGTCGCGGTGGTGGGTGGTTCGCTGGTGCTCATCCTCGTGCTCCCCTCGGAAGGTCGGTGACTTCCCCACCGACGCTTCCGCCCGTTCCTGAAGCCGGCCTGAAGCCCGCCCACACCTTCAGCCGATCTTCAGGCTCGCCCGCGCCCGCGCCGGGAGAATGGGCGTCGTGACCGCGCGCGTGCTGGTGGTGGAGGACGCCGAGGCGATCCGCACCGCCGTGGTCGCCGGGCTCGGCGACGCCGGGTTCGGCGCCGCCGGGCGCCCGGACGGCCGCACGCTGGAGGAGGACCTGGCGAGGTTCCGCCCGGACCTGGTGGTGCTCGACGTGATGCTGCCGGGCCGCGACGGCTTCGCCCTCCTCGACGTCGTGCGGCGCCGCAGCGACGCGGGCGTGGTGATGCTGACCGCCCGCGACGCCGTCGACGACCGGCTGCGCGGCCTGCACGGCGGCGCCGACGACTACGTGGTCAAGCCGTTCGCGCTGGCCGAGCTCGTCGCGCGGGTGACGGCCGTGCTGCGCCGGATGGGGCGCACGCCGTCCACGGTGGAGGTCGGGGACCTGGTGATCGACGCCGCCGCGGGCACCGTGCTGCGCCGCGGTGTCCCGATCGAGCTCACCGCCACCGAGCTGCGGCTGCTGGACTACCTCGCCGCGCAGCGCGGGCGGGTGGTCAGCAAGGGGCAGATCCTCACGCGGGTGTGGGGCTACACCGACTACGACCCCAACCTGGTCGAGGTCCACGTCTCCGCGCTGCGCCGGAAGCTCGGTGAACCGCGGCTGGTGCACACCGTGCGCGGGCTCGGCTACGTCCTGCGCTCCGACGGCGAGGCGGACGGGTGACCGGCAGGCTGCGGACGGTCTCGCTGCGGCGCCGGGTCACGGTGCTCAGCCTGACCGTGCTGGCGGCCGTGCTGCTGGTGGTCGGGGTCCTCACCGACGTCGTGTTCACCGCCCAGGTCCGCTTCGAGCTGCGCCAGCAGCTGAACGTGCGCGCCGCGCTCGCGGGCCAGCTCGTCGCGCAGGGCGTGCCGGCCGACGAGGTGGCGCGGCGGGTGGAGGCGCCCGGGATCCGCGCCGAGCTGGTCACCGCCGACGGGCGCGTCTACGCGGGCGACCCCGACGAGGACGCGCCGCGGCTGCGGCCGCCGTGGCGGGACGGGCCGCCCGGCCCCGACCACCGCCGCTGGTGGGACGACGACGATGACGACGGGGGGTGGGGCAGCCCGCAGGTCCTTGAGGAGCAGCTCGCCGACGGGTCGCGGCTCACCCTCGTGGCGAGCGGCGGACCGGTGAGCGGCGCGCAGGCGCTGCTGCGCCGCACGCTGATCGTGCTCAGCCTCGCCGCGCTGGCCGTGGCCGGGATCGTCATGCTGCTCACCACGCGGTTCGCCCTGGCGCCGCTGGACGCGATGACGGCGCTGGCCCGCTCCATCACCAGCGGTGACCGCGGCAGACGCCTCGCGCCCACGCGCACCGACACCGAGCTGGGCCGCACCGCGGCCGCGTTCGACGAGATGCTCGACGCCCTGGAGGGTGCGGAGGCGGCCGCGCGCGCCGAGGAGGCGCGGACGCGCCGGTTCGTCGCCGACGCCGCGCACGAGCTGCGCACCCCGATCGCGGGGGTGCAGGCGGTCGCCGAGGCGGCGCTCGCCCCGGACATGCCCCCGGAGGAGCGGGAGCGGCTGCACCTTCTGATGCTGCGCGAGAGCCGCCGGGCGGGCCGGCTCGTCGACGACCTCCTGGTGCTCGCCCGCCTCGACGCGGGGCTCGAGCTGCGCCGCGAGCCGGTGGACCTGCTCGAGCTGGCGCGCACCGAGGCCGAACGGGCCCGGCTGGTCTCCCCGGACCAGCGGGTCGAGGTGCGCGGCGAGCCGGTCACCGTCGCCGGCGACGCCTCCCGGCTCGCCCAGGTGCTGGGAAACCTCCTCGACAACGCGCGGCGCCACGCCGGGCCGGGCACCGTGACCATCACCGTGTCGGCGGGCGACCCGGCCACCGTGCTCGTCACCGACGAGGGGCCGGGCGTCCCACCCGCCGACCGCGAGCGGATCTTCGACCGGCTCGTGCGGCTGGACGAGGCCCGCGGCGAGGACGGCGGCGCCGGGCTCGGGCTCGCGATCGCGCGGGGCATCGCGCGGGCCCACGGCGGCGAGCTGCGCTGCGTCGAGCCGCCGTCCGGGCGGGGCGCGGCGTTCGAGCTCAGTCTTCGTCGGGCAGCGTGACCTTCTTGATGTAGAGCAGCCGGTCGCCCCGCTCGAGGGCGTCGACGGCGGCGGCGTCCACCCGGTACAGGTCGTCGCCGCGCACCACGCCGAGGACGATGTCCGGCAGGTGGCGGGGCGAGCCGCCCACCTCGTGCTCCTCCACCTCCCGCTCGCTGATCGCGAAACCGGCCTCCGGGGTGAGCAGGTCCTCGACCACCTCGACCACGCTCGGCGTGGTGGTCGCCATGCCGAGCAGGCGACCCGCCGTCTCGGCCGAGACGATCACCGAGTTGGCGCCGGACTGGCGCACCAGGTGCACGTTCTCCGACTCCCGCACCGAGGCCACGATCCGCACGTTGGGCGCCAGCTCGCGGGCGGTGAGGGTGACCAGCACGGCGGTGTCGTCGCGGTTGGTCGCGACGATGAGCGCGGAGGCCTGTTGGATGCCCGCGATGCGCAGCACGGCCGAGCGGGTGGCGTTGCCGGTGACGGTCACCAGGCCCAGCGCGGAGGCCGCGTCCAGCTGGCTGCGGTCGGTGTCGACCACGACGATGTCGGAGGGTTCGGCACCGTCGCCGAGCAGCGTCTCGACCGCGGCACGCCCCTTGGTGCCGTAGCCGACGACGACGGTGTGGTTGCGCACGCGAGACCTCCAGCGCGAGATGCGTACGGCCTGCCGGGAGCGCTCGGTGAGCAGCTCCACCGTGGTGCCGACCAGCACGATGAGGAACAGCAGGCGCAGCGGCGTGATGACGACCGTGGTCAGCAGCCGCGCCTCGGGGGTGACGGGGACGATGTCGCCGTAGCCGGTGGTGGAGAGCGAGACCGTCGCGTAGTAGAAGGCGTCGCCCAGCGAGATCGGGGTGTCGCTGTTGGCGTCCTGGTAGCCGTCGCCGCCGAAGTAGACGACGAGCGCGGCGGCCACGAGCGCGCCCAGGGCGATCAGCACGCGCCGCAGCAGCGCCACCGCCGGGCTGATTCCCGACTCGGGCATGCGGATGGTGCCGACCAACGACGGGTCGGCGAACGGCCGGCGGTCGGCGGACCGACCCAGACCCGTCACCACGCGCGGAGGGTAACCGGCGGACGGGGCAGCCGCGCGGCGGCCGCGCCGGAAGCGTGCGGGATCACTCGGCGTCCGGCACGACGCCTGCCTCGGCCGCACCACGCACCAGCTCGTCGAGGCCGAACGCAGACACCGCGTCGAGCGCGCCGCTGCCGGACACACCGTGCTCGGCGGCCCGCGCCGCGCCCCACGCGAGCAGGTCGGCCGTGATCGCGTACGGCTCCGGCGCGGTCAGCCGGGTGCGGGCGAGCAGGGTGCCGGTGGCGTCGAAGACCTCCGCGACGAAGTGCGACCGCGCCGTGGCGAGCGCGTCCCCGGCAGGGGCGGCGGGGACCGCCCTGGTCAGCACGTCCGCCACCGCGCGCACCGCCCGCTGCGGCAGCCGCGACAGCAGCGGCGTGACGCGCGCCCCCGCGTGCACGGCCCCGCTCGCCCGGCCGAACCAGCCGAGGTAGACGTCCACCGTCCGCAGGCCGGGCGCGATCCGTGGCAGCGCGAACTGCTCGCTCGCGCCGATCGTGACGGCGGGCCGCGGCCGGCCCGCCACGTCGAACGTGCGCATCCGCGCCCCGGCCGGCTCGGTGCGCAGCGCGCCGTCGCGGAAGGAGTAGAGCTGCTGGGTGGCGATCCCGGCGAGCGACCGGAGGGTGCCGCGGGAGAACGGCCGCCCCGCCCCGAGCCCGGAGAGGAAGTAGCCGACGTCCACCCGATCGGCCCCCTCCCCCGCGGCGCGCAGGGCGAGCGCCCCGGCGAGCACGCCGGGCACGTAGTCGTTGCCGAACGCGGTGAGCAGCGCGGCGCCGGTGCGTTCGGCAGCGGGCCCCCACCGCTCGTGCACCGCCCGGATGAACGGCGGCTCCCCGGTCGAATCGAGGTACACCGCGCCCGCCTCGACCGCCGCCCGCACCGCGGGCTCGCCGAGCGCCGTGAACGGCCCAACGGTGCTGACCAGCACGTCCCCGCGCCCGACGAGCGCGGCGACCGACGCCGGCTCACCGACGTGGGCGAGTGCGGTCTCCAGCCCTCCCAGCCGTTCGGCGAGCTCCGCGAGCCGCCGCGTGTCCCGCCCCGCGAGCACCGGCCGCACGCCCCTCGCCACCATGGCCTCGACCGTGCGGGCGCCCGTGTACCCGGTGGCCCCGAACAGCACGATCCGCGCGCCCATGGGGCGACCCTAAGCGGTGATCGGGTCGTCCCGCTCGGGTCGCGCGTACGCTGCGCGGCGTGCCTCGCTACGCCGTCCTGCTGCGCGGGATCAACGTCGGCAAGGCGAAGCGGGTGGCGATGGCCGACCTGCGCGCCCTGCTGGACGACCTCGGCTACACGCAGGTGCGCACCCACCTCAACAGCGGCAACGTCGTCCTCACCGGCGACGACGCCGACCCGGCCGAGCACGCCGACCGGATCGAGGACGCCCTCCGCGAGCGGCTCGGCCTCGCGGTGCGCTGCGCGGTCCTCACCGCCGACGAGCTGCGCACCGTGGTCGAGGGCAACCCGCTCGCCGACGTCGCCGACAACGGCTCGCGGATGGTGGTCCACGTCTACCTACGCCCGGTCGACCCGGCCCTGGTGGCGGGCCACCCGCCGGTTCCGCAGGACCCCGAGAACGCCCGCGTGGGTGACCGGGCGGTCTACCAGTGGTGCCCCGACGGCCTGATGGCGGCGCCGGACATCGGCCCGTACCTGGCCCAACACCTCGAGGCGGAGGTCACGGCGCGGAACTGGAACACGATCACGCGGCTGGCGGAGCTGATCTAGGGCCGGCCCCGCGGGGTATCCAGGCACCACCGCATCGCAGGACGGCCACCTTCATGCCGAACGTGCGCGAAGGTGGCCGTGCTGCGGTTCGGAGCGACCCGGCGCGGGTTCCGTCGAACCCGCGAACGCCTCAGCCCTTCCCCGCCTCCTGCCTGCGCCGCAGATCGCTGAGCTGCTCCCGCACGTCCCGCAGCTCCGCCCGGGTCCGCCGCAGCTCCTCGTCCCGGCTCCGCAGGTCGGCACGCGCGTCCTCGAGCGCGGCGTGGGTCTCCTGGTGCCGGGCGTCGCTGGCGCGCAGCTGGTCCTCCAGCCCGCAGATCGCCCGCGCGGAGGCGAGCGAGTGCCCCTCGTCGAGCAGCTCGCGCAGCCGGGCGGCGAGGGCGAGCTGCCGCCGGGAGTAGCGGCGGTGGCCGCCGCTCGTCCGGTGCGGCTGCAGGACGCCCGCGTTGTCGAGGCTCCGCAGGAAGGCGGGCTGGACGCCGAGCAGCTCAGCGGCCTGCCCCATGGCGACCGCGGGGTAGTCCTCGTCGTCCAGCCTGCCCAGGTTGTTCCTCACCGGTCTGTTCCGTTCAGCGGGGTGACGGTTCCTGCGTCATGCGCCTCCTGCGGGTGCACCGGGCGACGTCCTCGGCCTTCCGGTGCCCGGGCGGCGGACCGGTCGGCCGGTACCAGCGAAAGGACCGGGGCGGCGCGGCGCCTAGCGCGCGCCGCTGGATGCCGTTTCCCGTGTGGTCAGTTCGCGCAGGTCGCTCGGCCCCTCGCCCTCGACGAGGGACGCCATCGACGGCCGGTCCGCGCCGGCGAAGGCGGTGAACCCGAAGTGCACCTCCCCCGCCGCCACCGTGCGCCCCGGGTGCGGCGCGGAGTGCACGCGGTTCTTGTCGGCGCGCACGATGCCCGCGGCGTCGACCGCGTCGAGCTGGGTGAGCAGCCGGGCCAGCGCGGCGGGTGCCTCGCGCGGGCAGTGGTCGGTCTGGGTGAGCGTGCGGTGCAGCGGGCCGGTGTGCCAGCCGTTCGTGTCGCCGCTGCCGACGGGTACGGCGACGCCGACGCTGAGCAGCCACCGGGACGGCTTGCCGTTGAAGTCCGGCGTCTGGTGCAAGGTGATCTCGGTGACCTGGTCGGCCCGGACCAAGCCGCCGTCGAGCAGCTGCAGCCACACGTTCGAAAGGCTCACCTCGACCTCCGCAGAAGCTACCACCTCCAGCGGGATTATCTACATTCTGGACTGCAGGTTGGCGCACTGCAAGCTGCAGGTTCAGCCCGCGGGCGGCACCGAGTCCAGCAGGGCGCGCAGCCCGTCGGCGTCGAGCAGGTCGGCCGGGCGGAGCGTGACGTCGTGGCGCACGTAGTGGAACGCCGCCCGCACCCGCTCCGGCTCGCAGCCGGCCAGCGCCGCCCACGCCAGGCGGTAGGCCGCGAGCTGCACCGTGAGCGCGGGGATCCGCTCGTCCTCGGGGAGCGCACCGGTCTTCCAGTCGACGACCGTGAAGCCGCCGTCCGGGTCGGCGAACACGGCGTCCATCCGGCCGCGCACCCCCACCCCGGCGATCACGGTCTCGAACGGCACCTCCGCCTCGACCGGGCGCCGGTCGGCCCACTCGCTCGCGAGGAACGCCTCCTGCAGCTCCTCGAGGGCGTCGTCGGGCGCGGCGCCCTCGTCCGCAGCACCCGGGAGCTCGTCCAGGTCGAGCAGCTGCGCGACGCCGAACCGCTGCTCCAGCCAGGCGTGGAACGCCGTGCCGCGGCGGGCGTGCGGGTTCGGCGGCAGCGGCATCGGACGGCGCAGGCGGGCGGCCAACGCGGCCGGGTCGGCCGCCAGCTCGACGAGCTGGGACACCGACAGCTGCGCGGGCAGCGCCACCTCGGGCCGGGCCCTGGCCGCGGCCCGCTCGGCGAGCAGCAGGTCGACGTCGCGGGCCCAGCCCTCCGGGTCGTCCGGTTCCGGATCCGCGGGTGGCTCGGGGACGAGCAGCTCCATCTGCCCGCCCGGCGTCGCGGCGGCCTCGGCCTGCGCCGCCCGCCGTTCCGCCCGCTCGCGCAGCGCGGAGCGGACCAGCTCGGCGCCCGCGTGCACCTCCGCGGACCGCGCCCCCAGCGGGTCGACCGGCCACACGGCGGTGGGCTGCTCCGCGGTGGCCGGGTTGACGTCGTCGGGGCCGGGTTCCTCGGCCCACCGCTCGGCGCCGTGCACGCGCGCGATCTCGACGAGGAACTCCGAGGGCTGTTTCGGCCGCTCGCCCGCGGGGCCCCACCGGTGCCCGGAGGCGAGCAGGACGCGCTCGGCCCGGGTGAGCGCCACGTAGAACAGCCTGCGTTCCTCGGCGAGGCGCCGCTCGTCGAGGGCGTCGGAGTGGGCCTTGACCGCGTCCTCGATCTGCTTGCGGTCGGGTGAGCCCGTCGGCAGGTCGAGCGCGGGCAGATCGTCGGCGTCGCCGCGCAGCGCGACGGGCAGCTCGGCGGGGTTGGTCAGCCACGTGCCGCTGAGCTTGCGGCCGGGGAAGACGCCCGTGACCAGGTGCGGGACGGCCACGACCTCCCACTCGAGGCCCTTGGCGGCGTGCACGGTGAGCACCTGCACGCGGTCGGGCGCGACCTCCACCTCGCCGGGGGTGAGCCCGTCCTCGGCGCGCTCGGCGGTCTCGAGGAAGTCGAGCAGCGCCGGGAGCGTCGCCACCTCGGCGCCCGCGGCGAACTCGGCCACGACGTCGGCGAACGCGTCCAGGTGCGCCCGCCCGACCGGGCCCGGCCGGGCCGCGGTCTCCGCGTCCAGCAGCAGCACGCGCTCGGCGTCGGCGACGAGGTCGGTGAGCGGCGCCGACGCCCGCGAGCGCAGCCACCCCAGCTCCCGGGCGAGCCGGGTGATGCGGGCGTAGCCCTCCGGCGAGTAGCGCTCCGGCTCGCCGGGGTCGTCGAGCGCGTCGACGAGCCCCGCCTGCTCGGCCTGCTCGCCGGGCAGCGCCCCGTGGGCGAGCGCCTCCGGGGTCGGCGGATCGTCGGGTCCGGGCAGGTCGGGCACGAGCTCGCGGGCGCGCTGCCACAGCGCGGCGAGGTCGGCGACGCCGAGCCGCCACCGCGCCCCGGTGAGCAGCCGGACGGCCGCCGGGCCGGCGAGCGGGTCGGCCACGAGCCGCAACGCGCTGACCAGGTCGCGCACCTCCGGGGTGTCGAGCAGGCCGCCGAGCCCGACGACCTCCACCGGCAGGCCGCGGGCGCGCAGGGCGGTCGCGATCGGATCCATGTCGGCGCGGCGGCGCACGAGCACCGCGGACGTGGGCGGCTCGTCGGCCTCCTCCCACCGCTGCGCGATCGCGTCGGCGACCCAGTCGATCTCCGACGCGACGTCCGGCAGCAGCGCCACCCGGACGTCGCCCGCGCGGGCGCCGGGCCCCGCCTTCAGCTCCCCGACTCCCACCGCCCCCGGCGCGCCGCGCAGCGGGGCCGATGCGGCGTTGGCGAGCGCCAGCACCTCCGGCGGGTTGCGGAAGCTGGTGAGCAACCCGTACTCGGGCGCAGGCCGCCCGTCGGGCAGCGGGAAGTCGGTGCGGAAGCGGGCGAGGTTGCCCGCGCTGGCCCCCCGCCAGCCGTAGATCGACTGGTTCGGGTCGCCCACCGCCGTGACGGTCGGGGCGTCCGGACGGGGCGGTTCCCCGGGCGGGGTGCCGAACAGCGAGCGCAGCAGCACCCGCTGCGCGTGCCCGGTGTCCTGGTACTCGTCGAGCAGCACGGCCCGATAGGTGGCGCGCTCGGTCGCACCGACCTCGGGGTGCTCGGCCGCCACCCGCGCCGCGATCGTCAGCTGGTCGCCGAAGTCGACGGCCCGCTCCGCCCGCTTGCGCGCCGCGAACGCCTCCACGAGCGGCAGCAGCGCCTTCCGCTGGCGCTGCGCCTCGATCCACCGCTTGTAGGTCTGCGACGGCTCCGCGCGTTGGCGCTTGCCGGGCGGGGCCGCCTCGAGCGCGGCGATGAACGCGTCGGCGTGGCGGCGCACCGCCTCCGGGTCGACGAGGTGCTCGCCCAGCTCGCCGGCCAGCGCGAGCAGCCGCTCGGTGACGGTCGCCGGGACGAGGTCGACGTCCAGGTCCTCCGCCCACGTGGTGACGACCCGGTGGGCGAGCTGCCAGGACGCGGTCTGCCCCAGCAGGCGCGCCGCGGGCTCGGCGGGCAGTCGCAGCGCGTGCTCGCCGACCAGGCGTCCCGCGTAGGCGTGGTAGGTGGCGATCGTCGGCTCGCCGGCGAGCACGGCGACCCGGCGCCTGCCGCTCGGGTCGAGCTCGTCGAGCAGCCGGGTGCCGGCGAGGCGGCGCAGCCGCGCCCGGACCCTGGCGCCGAGCTGCTGGGCCGCCTTGCGGGTGAACGTCAGGCCGAGCACCTGCTCGGGGAGCACCTGGCCGGTGGCGACGAGCCACACGACGCGCGCGGCCATCGTCTCGGTCTTGCCGGCGCCCGCGCCCGCCACCACCAGCGCGGGACCCGGCGGGGCCGCGATCACCGCGGCCTGCTCGTCGGTGGGCCGCGGCAGGCCGAGCGCGGTGGCCAGCGCCGCGGGGGTGAGCTCCACCTCGGCGTTTCTACCCGACGGGGGCGGCGGCCCGCGTCAGCCCCGCGCCTGCCGCGGCGCGGCGTAGATCCTCACCCAGTCCACCCACAGGCTGACCTCGGGCGGCGTGGTGTGGTCCGGGGCCGGGATCCACTCCCGGTAGGGCCCCATGTCGAGCTGGATCGTCATGTGCATCGGGACCTTGGGGATCACGTTCTTGTCGAAGGTCTCGAACTGCTTGACGCCGTCGACGTACCAGGTGATGCGGTTCGGCAGCCAGTCCATGGCGAACGTGTGCCACTGGCTGAAGTCGCCGGTGATCTTGTTGCCGGCCTGCTTGTTCTGGGGCGAG
>NZ_DATGOP010000073.1:0-2331 GCF_035305885.1 Pseudonocardia sp. | reverse complement strand
GAGGACCTGGGCGGGCTCTGCGTGCTCGGCACGTTCGCCGAGCGCGCGGTCGTCTCGGAGTTCTCCTGCATCCCGATCCAGGACGACATCCCGTTCGACGTCGCCGCGCTGGTGAGCTGCGGGGTGCCCACCGGCTGGGGTTCGGCGGTGTACGCGGCGGGCGTGCGCGCCGGCGACACCGTGGTGGTCTACGGCGCGGGCGGGGTGGGCAGCAACGCCGTGCAGGGCGCCCGGTACGCGGGCGCGAAGAACGTGGTGGTCGTCGACCCGGTGCCGTTCAAGCAGGACATGGCGAAGGTCTTCGGGGCCACCCACACGTTCGGCGAGGCGCAGGCGGCGCACGACTTCGTGGTGGAGACGACGTGGGGCGAGCTCGCCGACCACGCGATCATCACCGTCGGCGTGCTGCACGACCAGGTCATCGCCGACGCGCTGGCGGTCGTCGGCAAGAGCGGCCAGGTCACGATCACCGCCGTCGGCAACGGGTCGCTCTCCGCCCCGGCCGGCATGCTGATCGGCTACCAGCGCCGCGTGCAGGGTGCGATCTTCGGCGCCTGCAACCCGCTCCACGACGTGCCCCGCCTGCTCGGGCTCTACCGCTCCGGCGACCTCAAGCTCGACGAGCTGATCACCCGGCGGTACGCCCTCGACCAGGTCAACGAGGGCTACCAGGACATGCTCGACGGCAAGAACATCCGCGGCGTGATCATCCACGAGCACTGAGGTCGCCGGATGACGACGCTGCGCATGCGGGTGCTCATGGAGCCGCGCCACGGCGCCCGCTACGAGGAGATCCGCGCGCTCGCCCTCGCCACCGAGGAGGCCGGGTTCGACGCGTTCTTCCGCTCCGACCACCTGATGGGCGTCGACCCGCACGACGCGACCTACCGCCCCACCGAGTGCTGGACGACGCTCGGCGGGCTCGCCCGCGACACCACGCGGGTGCGGCTGGGGGCGCTCGTTTCGGCGGCGACTTTCCGGGAGCCGGGCCTGCTCGCCGCGATCGTCGCGTCGGTCGACGAGATGAGCGGCGGGCGCGCCGAGCTGGGCATCGGCACCGGCTGGTACGAGCGCGAGCACGAGGCGTTCGGGATCCCGTTCCCGCCCGCGCGCGACCGGTTCGACCGGCTCTCCGAGCAGCTGGCGGTGATCACCGGGCTGTGGTCGGGGCCGGGGTTCTCCCACGCCGGCGCGCACTACCGGGTCGTGGACAACCGCACGCCGCCGCGGCCCACCCAGCGGCCGCACCCGCCGATCATCGTCGGCGGCAGCGGCCCGAGGCGGACGCCCGCGATCGCGGCCCGCTACGCCACCGAGTTCAACGGCGCCCTCACCACCGGCGGCGGCGCGGCCGGGCTCAAGGAGCGGTTCGAGCGGTTCGCCCGCGCCTGCGAGGCGATCGGGCGCGACCCCGCGACCGCGCGCCTGTCCGCGGTGCTGCCGGTGGCCTGCGGCGCGACGCCCGTCGAGACGCAGCGGCGCGCCGAGGTGATCGGCTCGGAGCTGATGCGCGCCAACGCCGCGATCGGCTCGCCCGCTGAGGTGACCGACCGCGTCGGCGAGCTCGCCGACGCCGGCGCCGACACCGTCTACCTGCACATCTACGACATCCACGACCTCGACCACATCGCGCTGATCGGCGCGGAGGTGCTGCCGCACGTCGCGCCGTCCAGAACGGGGGCCATGTCATGAGCATCACGACCCGGGCCGCGATCGCGCGGCAGCCGCACACCGGCTGGGAGGTCGTCGACCTGCAGCTCGACGAGCCGAAGGCGCACGAGGTACGGGTGCGGTTCCACGCCGCGGGCCTGTGCCACTCCGACGACCACATCACCCAGGGCGACGCCCCGGTCCGGTTCCCCATCGTCGGCGGGCACGAGGGCGCGGGCGTGGTGGAGTCGGTCGGGCCGAACGTGCGCCGCGTGCAGCCGGGCGACCGCATCGTCTGCTCCTACATCCCCGCCTGCGGGGCGTGCCGGCCCTGTTCGACCGGCCACCAGAACATGTGCGTGAAGGGCCTCAACGCGGGCACCGGGATGTTCCTCGACGGCACCTTCCGGTTCCACCTCGGGGATGAGGACCTCGGCGGCTTCTGCACCGTCGGCTCGTTCTCGCAGTACGCGGTCGTGTCGGAGTGGGCGTGCATCCCGCTGCCCGACGACATCCCGTTCGAGATCGGCGCCCTGGTCGGCTGCGGGGTGCCGACCGGCTGGGGCTCGGCGGTGTACGCCGCGGGGGTGCGCGCCGGCGACACCGTGGTGATCTACGGCGCGGGTGGGGTGGGCAGCAACGCGGTGCAGGGGGCCCGGTACGCGGGCGCGAAGAACGTGG
>NZ_DATGOP010000072.1:0-36416 GCF_035305885.1 Pseudonocardia sp. | reverse complement strand
CCGGCCGCCCCTCCGGGGCCCACCCCGGTGCCGCCCGCCGACGTGCCACCCGTCCCGGCCCCGCCGAACGGGGCGCTGCCGCCGGCCCCACCGAACGCGGCCCCTCCGGGCGGCACGCCAGCCGCACCGCCGATCCCCCCGCCACCGGCCACGTCGATCCCACCCGCCGCCATCCCACCCGTGCCCACGGTCGCACCGACCGGCGCGGTGCCCCAGCCCTCCGACCGGGTCACCGTGCCCGGACCGGGCACCCCCAGCCCCGGACCCGGCCCCGCACCCCCCATCCCCCCTCCCCTGGCACCGCCACCGGTCGCGCCCGGCCTGCCGGCCCGCCCGGCCGCCCCGCCCGGGAGCGGAGCCCGCCCCGTCCCGCCAGGCCAGGTCCTGCCACCCGGACGACCTGACCTCGTACCCCCGGCCCCCACCCGACCCGGCCCGCGCTTCCCCGGCCTCGACACCACCGGCCCGGACCCGGCTCCGTTCCCCGGCCCACGCGCCACGCCGGAACCACCACCCGGCCGAGCCGTCCCCGAGCCCGGCGCGCGGACCACCACCACGGGTCCGTCCACCGGAACAACCCCGGGGACCGCAGGGCCCCGAGGGGTCGGGCCGGGCAACACGGGCGGGCTGTACCCACCCGTGTTCGGCGCCCTCGGTGCCAACCAGGGCCGCGAACGCCGTCGACCCGACTACCTGCTCGACGACTCCGGTGCGTTCACCGACGACCGCTGGTTCACCCCACCGGTCATCACCCCCGACGACGGACCACCGGCCCGCGCGCGCAACCCGTAGCGTCGAGCGCGTGCAGACCGAGATCAGCTTCCTCGCCGACGACGGCGTGCAGCTCCCGGGCGTGCTGACCGTTCCGGACGACCGCACGGAGCCCGGACCGGCGCTGGTGATGATCTACGAGGCGTTCGGGATGAACGACGAGATGCGCCGCGTCGCCCGGGACCTCGCCGCCGAGGGGTACGCGGTGCTCATCCCGGACCTGTTCGCGCGCGGGCGGGTCAAGGGGCTGTGCGTCGCGCGGGCGATGCGCACGGTCGTGCGCGGGCGTGGGCAGGAGCTGGACGACATCGAGGCCGGCCGCCGGTGGCTCGCCGCACGCCCCGAGGTCGACGCCGACCGCATCGGCACCATCGGGTTCTGCCTCGGCGGGAGCTTCGCGCTGCTCCTCGCCGGCAGCGGCCGCTACAAGGTGAGCGCCCCGTTCTACAACCTGCCGCTCCCGGTCCCACGGTCCTGCCCGGTGGTGGCGAGCTACGGCGGCCGTGACCGCACCACCCGCGGCTTCGGCGAGCGCCTGCAGGCCCGGCTCGAGGAGCTGGGCGTGCCGCACGACGTGCGCACCTATCCGGAGGCGGGGCACTCGTTCTTCAGCCGCCCGCCCGGTCTGCTCGGGCGGCTGACCAAGTACACGCCGATGCACGCCGAGTACCACGCGCCGAGCGCGGAGGACGCGCACCGCAGGATCGTCGCGTTCTTCCGCGAGCACCTCGACGGGACGGATTCGATCGACTAGGAAGGAAGGCGTGCCGCTCCCGACGCCCCTCCTCGTGCGCCGCCGGCACGTCGACTACGCGCTGGTGTGCACCTGCGGGTGTCCGGGTCCGCGCTGACCCGACACCCCTTCGCACACCAGGAGCTTTGATGTCCATCGACGCGAACACCCCTGCGCCCGCGACCGCCCGCGACCAGCACCTGCGCGGCATCATCGACGCCACCGGATCCGCGATCGCCGACGACCCCGGCAAGGCCCTCGCCCTCTTCCGCACCGAGGGCGCCGGCGGCGACGGCGTCCGCTCCCACATCCGCGTGGGCAGGCACACGGTGCTCGTCGACGAGCCGCCCGCGCTCGGCGGCGAGGACGACGCCCCGAACCCGGTGGAGAACGCGCTGGTCGCGTTGCTGTCGTGCCAGGTCGTCACCTACCGGTTCTGGGCGGTGCAGCTCGGCATCCCGCTCGACGACATCGAGTTGGAGGTCGAGGGCGACCTCGACGTGCGCGGCTTCTTCGGCCTCGACGACGGCGTGCGGCCGGGCTTCGGCGAGGTGCGCGTGGCGGTGCGCCTGTCCGGTCCCGCGGAGCCGCAGCGCTACCGCGAGCTGAAGGAGGCGGTCGACGCGCACTGCCCCGTGCTCGACCTGTTCCGCAACACGACGCCGGTCACGACGGAACTCGTCACGAGCTGACCCGGCCGGGCCCGACACGACGTAGCAGGATGGAGACATGAGCGAGCAGGACCGCAGCTGGGGCTTCCGCACGCGAGCCGTGCACGCAGGCCATGTGCCCGACATCGCGACCGGGGCCCGAGCGGTGCCGATCTACCAGTCCACGAGCTTCGTGTTCGAGGACACCACCGACGCCGCGAGCCTGTTCGCGCTGCAGAAGTACGGGTTGATCTACAGCCGCATCTCCAACCCCACCGTCGCGGCGCTCGAAGAGCGGCTGGCGAGCCTCGAAGGCGGGCTCGGCGCGGTGGCGACGGCGAGCGGGCAGTCGGCGGAGTTCCTCACGTTCGCCTGCCTCGCCGGCGCCGGCGACCACATCGTCGCGGCCGCGGGCCTCTACGGCGGCACGATCACGCAGCTCGACGTGACGCTGCGGCGGTTCGGGGTGGAGACCACGTTCGTGGCGGGCGGCGACCCGGAGGCGTTCGCCGCGGCGATCACCCCGCGGACGAAGCTCGTGTTCGCCGAGGTGATCTCCAACCCGGGCGGCGAGATCGCCGACATCGCGGGGCTCGCCGACGTCGCCCACGCGGCGGGCATCCCGCTGGTCGTCGACGCGACGATGGCCACTCCCTACCTGTGCCGCCCGATCGAGCACGGCGCCGACATCGTGATCCACTCGGCCACGAAGTTCCTCGGCGGGCACGGCACCACGCTCGGCGGCGTGGTGATCGAGTCGGGGAAGTTCCCGTGGGGGAACGGCAAGTTCCCGCAGATGACCGAACCGGTCCCCTCCTACGGCAACCTCACCTGGTGGGGCAACTTCCAGGAGTTCGGGTTCCTCACCAAGCTGCGGGCCGAGCAGTTGCGCGACATCGGCGCCACCCTGTCGCCGCACAGCGCGTTCCTGTTGATCCAGGGCGTGGAGACGCTGCCGCAGCGGATGGAGGCGCACGTGGCGAACGCCCGCGCCGTGGCGGAGTGGCTCGCCGCCGACCCGCGGGTCTCCTACGTCCGCTACGCGGGCCTGCCCGACCACCCGCACCACGACCGCGCGAAGCGCTACCTGCCGCTCGGGCCGGGCGCGGTGTTCTCGTTCGGCGTGGTCGGCGGGCGCGAGGCCGGGGCGAAGTTCATCGAGTCGGTGCAGCTGTGCAGCCACCTCGCCAACATCGGCGACGCGCGCACGCTGGTGATCCACCCCGGCTCCACCACCCACCAGCAGCTCACCGACGAGCAGCTGCGGGACGCGGGCGTCCCGCCGGACCTGGTCCGGATCAGCGTGGGCCTGGAGGACCCGGAGGACATCCTGTGGGACCTCGACCAGGCGCTGGCCGCCGCGGCGAAGGAGAACGCGTGACCTGGGAGAACCCGTCGGCAACCCGCAGGCAGCAGATCCTGCGCTCCACCCGCACGGTCGCGATGGTGGGCGCGTCGCCCAACCCGGCGCGGGCCAGCAACTTCGTGGCCACCTACCTGCTGTCGAGCACCGACTACGACGTCTACTTCGTCAACCCGAACGCCACCGAGATCCTCGGCAGGCCGGTCTACAAGAGCCTGGAAGCGCTGCCGGTGGTGCCCGACCTCGTCGACGTCTTCCGCCGCCGCGAGGACCTGCCGTCCGTGCTCGACGACGTGCTCGCGCTCGACGGCGTGAAGACGTTCTGGCTGCAGTTCGGCCTGTTCGACGAGGACGTGGCGCGCCGGGCCGAGGAGAACGGGCTCGAGGTCGTGATGGACCGCTGCCTCAAGGTCGAGCACGCCCGATTCCACGGCGGCCTGCACATCGCCGGGTTCAACACCGGCGTGATCAACTCGCGGCGGCGCGCGACTCGGTGAGGAAGGCCCGGATCACGCCCGTCAGCGCGGCGGGCTGGTCCTCGGGCACGAGCGTGTAGCTGTCGGCGATCGTCACGAGCCTGCCCCGCGGGTAGAGGTCGGCGAGCCGCCTGCCGTGCTCCAGCGGCATCAGCCGGTCCTCCGCTGCCCAGACGACGAGCACCGGCCCGGGGAACGCGCGGTTGCGCTCGGCCCATTCGAGCAGCACCTCGCGCGGCGGCACCCCGCGCCCGTAGGCGGTGAGATCGCGCCGCACCCCGGCCTGCTCGCGCAGCGGGCGGAACCACTCGTCCATCACGTCGTCGGGCACGGGGCGCTTGCTCATCCAGCCCCACCCGCCCGGCGCCCGCCGGACCGCCCGGAACCGCAGCAGCTGCCCGAGCAGCGCGAGGGCGCCGGGGATGCGGGTGACGGCGACGAGCGCCCGCCCCGGGATGCCGGGCGGGTAGTTGTCGAACGCCTCGCAGGCGACGAGCACCATCCGCGCCACGCGCTGCGCTCCACCGTGGGCGACGAGGACCTGCGCGCCACCCCAGTCGTTCTGCACGAGTGTGACGTCGCGCAGGTCGAGCCGCTCCAGGAACTCGCCGATCAGGCCCGCGAGCCCGGCGAGCGACAGGTCCGCGTCCGGCCGCATCGGGCGGCGGTGCGAGCCCAGCGGTAGGTGCGGGAGCACGCACCGGTACTCGCCGGACAGCTCGCGAACGACGTGGCGCCACACCGACGGCGCGATCGCCACGCCGTGCAGGAAGACGAGCACGGGGCCGTCCCCGCCGGTGTCGGTGTACTCGATCGTTCCGGCCGACAGTTCGATCTCCGCCATCGCTTCCCCCAGTCCAGTCGATCTCAGCCCGCTGCCCCCAGGAAGGCGCGCACCACCCAGAACACCGGCGCCGTGGCGAGCACCAGCATCCAGAACGACCACGCCCGGCGCCGGGCGATCGCCCACACCACCGCCGCGGCCAGCAGCACCGGCACGACCAACGCGCCGACGAACGCGCCGAGCGCCGCGGGACCGGCGGGCGGACCGACCACGGCGAGGACCAGCACGACGTTCACCACCGCCCACACGGCGGCCGCGGCCAGGGCCGCGACGAACCGGGTCCGCGGCGGCCGCTCCGGCGGCCCCGGTTCGCGCTTCGGCGGCTCCGGGTAGGGCGGTGCGCCGGGCATCGGCGCGTGCGGCGGGAGCCCGTCCGCGCCGGGGGTGAAGCCGGGGGCGCCCGCCCACGGCGGCAGCCGCTCGTCGTCGGGCCGGGGGTCCGGAGCCGGGGTGCTCACGCCGCGACCGTAGCCCGTCGCCGGGCCTATCGCCCGGGCGTTCGGGCGGCCCGCCGGGGGCCGTAGGTGAGGCGGCGCAGGAGGATCTCGGCGGGCCCGCGCTGGCCCGCCCGCGCCGACGCCGCGGCGATCAGCAGGATCACGAGCCAGGCGCCGAAGCCGTAGAGCGCCGTCTGCCAGACGTGCGCGCCGTCCCCGAGCCCGACCGTCCACGCGGGCAAGAGCAGCGCGAACGCGACGGACTGGGCGAGGTAGCTGGACAGCGACCGTTGCCCGCACGCCTGCAGCGCCGAGGTGACCGGGCCGGTGCGCTGCGCGAGCCGGATCGCGACCAACCCGAAGACGGCCGCGTAGCCGAGGCCGCCCGCGTAGCCGCCCACGGCGTGCACCGCCCCGGCGAGCATCGCCGCGCCGAGCGGCACCCCGGTCCACAGCTGCGCGGCCATGAGCGCCAGCGGCAGCCCGAGCAGGACGGCGGCCGACAGGCCGACGACGGCCGTGCGCACGAGCAGCCGCCGGTGCCGGGCGGGCTCGTCGAGCAGGCCGCGGCGCGCCGCCCACGCGCCGAGCACGACGGCGGAGAACACGCCGAGCGCCTGGGAGAAGAACCCGATGATCAGCCACTCGACCACGCGGACGCCCATCGCCTCGAGGGGGTTCGAGAAGCTGATCGACGGCAGCAGCGACTGCTGCTCGGGCGGCCCGGGGATGACGGACGTGGAGTAGAAGAGCGCGGAGAACGCCACGCCGCCCAGGGCCGTGCCCAGCAGCGCCCGGTCGGTGCCGCGCAGCAGCAGCCCGGCCAGCGCCACGGCGATCAGCCCGTAGGCGCCGACGATGTCGCCGGACCAGAGCAGGACCCCGTGCACGCCGCCGATCAGCACCATCCACCAGCCCCGGCGCCGGATCAGCTGGACGACGGCTTCCGCGGGCATCCCGACCGCGGCGCGGCGGCGGGCGAGCTGCCCGATCCCGTACCCGAACAGGAACCCGAACAGCGGGTAGGCCCGGCCGTCGACGAACAGCACCTGCACCAGCGTGACCACCTGGTCGGCCGGGGAGAGGTCGCGCGGGTAGCCCCGCACGCCCAGCGCGTGCCCGTACGACCAGAGGTGGACGTTCGCCAGCGCGATCAGCAGCAGCATGAACCCGCGGGCGACGTCGGGGGCCGGGATGCGCGCGGGGATCGGCGTGGCTCCCGGGTCGGCCGGCAGCGGAGCGGTCATACCGGACAACCTAGGACGTCCGGGGCGATCGCCCGTCGCCACTTCACCCCTGCGCCACTCGGTCGACGGTTCACCGGGACCGACCGCTGATCGGCACACCGGGGGATGCCGATGACGCTGCCGATGACGCTGCCGATGACGCTGAGCCGGCCCGCGTGGCTGCTGTTGTTGGTGGTCGTGGGCGGCCTGTCGGCCGGCTACGTCCTGCTGCAGGTGCGGCGCAAGCGCGACACCGTGCGGTTCACGGGGCTCGACCTGCTGGACCGCGTCGCGCCCGCCCGGCCGGGCTGGCCGCGGCACGTCCCGACCGCCCTGCTGCTGGCCGCGCTCGCCGTCATGGTCGTGGGCCTGGCCGGGCCTACGGCGCAGGCGCAGGTGTCGCGCAACCGCGCGACGATCGTGATGGTCGTCGACGTGTCGTTGTCGATGATGGCCACCGACGTCGAGCCGAGCCGGCTGGTCGCCGCGCAGTCGGCCGCGAAGACCTTCGCTCGGGAGCTGCCGTCGATGAACCTCGGCCTGGTCTCCTTCGCCGGGTCCGCGGCGGTGCTGGTGGCCCCCACGACGGACCGGGTCGCGGTCGAGCGCGCGATCGACGAGTTGAGGCTGTCGGAGTCCACCGCCACCGGGGAGGCGATCTTCGCGGCGCTGACGTCGATCGAGTCCTTCGCCGCGGCCGTACCGGGCGACGAGGAGGGACCGCCGCCCGCGCACGTCGTCCTCATGATCGACGGCAAGCAGATGGTGCCCGGCGGCCCGGACGCGGAGAACCGGCCACGGGGCGCCTTCAGCGCGGCGCGGGCCGCGGCGGCCGCCGGCATCCCCGTGTCAACGATCGCGTTCGGCACCGACTACGGCTCCATCGAGCTCGAGGGGAGGCCCCAGCCGGTCCCGGTGGACGAGGCCGCGATGCGCGAGATCGCCCGCATCTCGGGCGGCCGGTCGTTCTCGGCGTCGAGCGCGGACGAGCTGCGGGAGGTCTACGGGCAGGTGCGGGACCAGGTCGGATACGAGACCCGCGCCGTCGACGTGAGCAGGCCGTGGTTCGCCTGCGGGACGCTGGCCGCGATGGCGGCGCTGGCCTCGGCCCTGGTGCTCGGGCGCCGGACCCCCTGAGAAGAGCCTCTGTTGACAGGGCAGCCGCCCCGGTCTCCACTTGCACCGTGATCCGGGTGGACTCCCGCGCCGGCCGGGAGGCCGAGGTGACCGACGGGCCGCCGGGCGCCGGCCGGGACACGGGGCTCGGCACCCCGCTGGCGGACGTGGTCGGCCGGGCGCCGCTGTTCGTCCCGCCCACCGCCACGGTCGCCGACGTCGCGGCGGCCATGCGCGAGGGCCACCACAGCTGCGCGGTGGTCACCTCCCGACCCGACGGCATCGTCACCAACGGGGACCTGGCCCGGATCGTGGCCGAGCGCCGCCCGCCCGACACCCCGGTCGAGCAGGTCATGAGCAGCCCGGTGCACGCGCTGCCCGCGGGCGCCCCGCTGATCCGGGCGCTGCTTCTGATGCTCGACGAGGGCATCGAGCACGTCCCGGTGCTGCGCGGCGGCCGGATCGTCGGCGTGCTCACCGACGTCGACCTCATCCGCCAGCAGTCGGCGAGCCCGCTGCTGGTGACGGACCGGATCCGCCGGGCCGGGGCGGGCGGGCCGCGCGACCCCGCGCTCGCGGACCTGGCGGCGGATGTGGCGGGCGTCGCGGCCGCCCTGCTCGCCGACGGCGTCGACGCGCTGCGGATCGCGGCGGTCGTGGCGAGCCTGCACGACACCCTCACCATCCGGATGCTGGAGCTCGCCGAGCAGGAACTCGGTCCCCCGCCCGTCCCGTACGCGTGGCTCGCGCTCGGCTCGCAGGGGCGCATGGAGCAGCTACCCCGCTCGGACCAGGACACCGCGCTGGCCTACGCCGAACCCGGCGCGGAGGCGGGCGAGTACTTCGCGACGCTCGCTGCGCGGGTGACCGACGGGCTGGCCGCGGCCGGGGTGCCGCGCTGCCCGGGCGGGTTCATGGCCACCGGCTGGTGCCGCCCGCTCGAGGGCTGGCAGCGCACGTTCCAGGGCTGGCTCGACGAGCCGGACGCGCGCAGCCTGCTGGGCGCGCAGGTGTTCCTGGACCTGCGGCGGGTCGCCGGCGAGCTGGACGTCGACGTGCTGGACCGCGTGCTGGCCAGGGGCCGCGACCGGCCGGGCATCCAACTCGCGCTCGCCCGGACCGCGCGCCGGTTCTCCCCCCGCGCGCACCGGTTCGGGAGGCTGCGGGTGGAGCGGCTCCCGCCGCCCGAGCTCAAGCTGCGCGGCACCGTCCCGGTCGTGCTGCTCGGCCGGCTCTACGGCCTCGCCGCGGGCTCCGCGGAACGCACCACCGCAGGCCGGCTGCGCGCCGCCGCGGCGGGCGGCCTGATCTCCTCCGACACCGCCGACACGCTGATCGACGCCTACGAGACGCTGCTGTCGGTGCGGCTCGCGGCCGAGCTGGGCGCGGAGGTGCCCCGCACGCTGTCGGCGCCGCGGCGCCGCGAACTGCAGGCCGCGCTGCGCGCGGTGCGCTCCGCCCTGGAGGCCAGCTCCCTGACCCACCCGGACCCGGGGTGAGCCGCGTGCGCGCCAAGCTGATCGCCGTCACCGCGCTCGCCGCGGCCTGCTTCACCTACCCGCTGCTGTCGCTGTTCGACCGGCCGACGCTGGTGCTCGGGCTGCCGCTGGTGTGGGCGTACCTGTTCGCGGTGTGGGCGGTGCTCGTCGTGGCGGTCGCCGTGCTGTCGAGGCGGGGGGACTGATGGTCCCGGCCTGGGTGGTGGTCGTCGTCTCGCTGGCCTACCTCGGTCTGCTGTTCGGCATCGCCCACCGCGGCGACCAGCGCGCCGCCGCCGGCCGCAGCCTGATCGCCAGCGGCGGCGTCTACGCGCTGTCGCTCGCCGTCTACGCCACCTCATGGACCTACTACGGCAGCGTGGGGCGCGCCGCCACGCGCGGGCTGGAGTTCCTCACGATCTACCTCGGGCCCGCGCTCGCCATGGGCTGCTCGGCGATCGTGCTGCAGAAGCTCATCCGGGTCAGCAAGCGTTACCGCATCACCTCGCTGTCGGACTTCGCCGCCGCTCGCTACGGCAACAGCCGCCTGCTCGGCGGGTTGGTGGCGCTGATCGCCGTGGTCGGCACCGTGCCCTACATCGCGCTGCAGCTCAAGGCGGTGTCGAGCACCTTCCGGCTCGTCTCCGGCGGTGCCGTCTCGACCACGGACGTGCCCGCCTACGCCGACACCGCCCTCTACGTCGCGCTGGTGCTCGCGCTCTTCGCCATCCTGTTCGGCACGGCGCACCTGGACGCCACCGAGCGCCACGAGGGCGTGGTCGCAGCGATCGCCTTCGAGTCGGTGGTCAAGCTCGTCGCGTTCCTCGCCGCCGGGCTGTACGTCACCTTCGGCCTGTTCGGTGGCCTCACCGACCTGTTCGAGGCGGCCGCGGCGACGCCCGCGCTCGCGACCGCCGTCGCCATCGACGGGTACGGCAACTGGTTCTGGCTGATCGTGCTGTCGGCGTTCGCGGTGCTGCTGCTGCCGCGGCAGTTCCAGATCGCGGTCGTCGAGAACGTCGACGAGCGGCACGTGCGCACGGCCTCCTGGCTGTTCCCGCTCTACCTGCTCGTGATCAACATCTTCGTGCTGCCGATCGCGCTCGCCGGCCTGCTCACGCTCGGCCCCGCGGTCAGCCCGGACACCTACGTGCTCGCCCTGCAGCAGCACAGCGCGCTCGCGCTGCTGGTGTTCGTCGGCGGGCTGTCGGCCGCCACCGGAATGGTGATCGTGGAGACGATCGCGCTCTCGACGATGGTGTCGAACTCGCTGGTCATGCCGCTGCTGCTGCGCAGGCCGCGGTGGGGAGGGCCCGGCCTCGCCGACCGCGGCGACCTCGGCAGGCTCGTGCTGCGGATCCGCCGCGTCACGATCCTCGTCGTCCTGCTGCTGGGCTTCGGGTTCTTCCGGATCACCGGCGACGCGCTGGGCCTGGTCGACATGGGGCTGGTGTCGTTCGCCGCGGTCGCGCAGTTCGCCCCCGCCCTGCTCGGCGGGCTGTGGTGGAAGGGCGCCACCCGCAACGGGGCGCTCGCCGGCCTGACCGCGGGCATCGTGCTGTGGGCCTACACGCTGCTGATGCCCGAGCTCGCCCGGACGGGCTGGGTGCCCGAGTCGATCGTGCGTGACGGCCCGTTCGGAGTGGCGCTGCTGCGCCCGCAGGAGCTGTTCGGACTCACCGGGATGGGCGCGGTCGGGGCCGGCGTGTTCTGGAGCCTGCTGGTCAACGTCGCCCTGTTCGTCGGGGTGTCGCTGGCGGGCAGGCGAACCCCGGCCGAGGCCGGGAACGCGGCCCTGTTCGTCGACATCGACCGGCGCACCCCCGGGCCGGGCACCCGCTTCTACCGCGGCAGCGTGCCCGTGGCACGGCTGCGCGATCTGCTCGCGCGGTTCGTCGGCGCCGAGGCCGCCGCGGCCCTCGTCACCGAGCACACCGCGCGGCGGGGTGTCCCGCTGCCCGACGAGGCGCTGGCCGACCCGGAGCTGGTGCGGCAAGTGGAGACCGCGCTCACCGGCGCGGTCGGCCCGGCCGCTGCGAGGGCGCTCGTCGCGTCGGTGGCCGACGAGGAGCCGCTCGGGATGGCCGAGGTCGTCGAGCTGGTCGGCGAGGCCCAGCACCTGCGCGAGCTGGACCGGCTCAAGGACGAGTTCGTCGCGACCGTGACCCACGAACTGCGCACGCCGCTCACCGCGATCCGGGCGTTCACCGAGATCCTGCGCGACAACCCGGACCTGCCCACCGAGGAGCGCGCCCGCTACCTGGAGATCATGGCGACGGAGACCGAACGGCTGACCAGGATGGTGAACCAGGTGCTCGACCTCGCGCGGCTCGAATCCGGCCAGGCGTCCTGGCAGGTCACCGACGTCGACCTGCGCTCGGTGGTCGAGGAGGCCGCCTCCGCCACGGCCCAGCTGTTCACCGACAAGGAAGTGGCGCTCGACGTCGAGGTCGACGGGCCGGGTCCGCTCGCCCACGTCGACCGGGACGGCGTCATGCAGGTCCTGCTGAACCTGCTGTCCAACGCGGTCAAGGTCACCCCGCCGTCCGGGCGCGTGCGGGTCGCCGTGCGCGCCGACGACGGGACCGCGCGCATCGACGTCTCCGACGACGGCCCCGGCGTGCCGCCGTCGGACCGGGAGCTGATCTTCGACCGGTTCCGACGGGGCGCGGCGGGCGGCACCGGGCTGGGGCTCGCGATCAGCAGGCGGATCGTCGAGCAGTTCGGTGGCACCCTGCACGTGTCCGACTGCGGTGGCGACGGCCGGGGCGCCACGTTCACGGTCGGGCTCCCCGTCCCGGCCAGGAGGCGGTAGGCGCATGGCGCGGATCCTGATCTGCGACGACGAGCCCAACATCGTGGTCTCGCTGGAGTTCCTGATGCGCAGGCAGGGCCACGAGGTCCGCTCGGTCGGCGACGGCGACGCGGCGCTCGCGGCGGTGACCGAGTTCGAGCCCGACCTGGTGCTGCTCGACCTGATGCTGCCCGGCCGCGACGGCTACGAGGTCTGCCAGACGCTGCGTGCCGACGGGTTCCGGCGCAAGATCGTCATGCTCACCGCGAAGGGGCGCGAGGCCGAGATCACCAAAGGCTTCGCGGTCGGCGCCGACGACTACGTGACCAAGCCGTTCGGCACCCAGGAGCTGGTGGCGCGGGTGCAGCAGCTGCTCGGGGCGGGCCCGTGAGCCCGGCCGCCCGCGCCGGGGTCGTCGTGGCCGGGGCGCTCGCGCCGGTCGCGGTGGCCGCGGCCGTCGGCGCGGCGCTCCACGCCGCCGCGCCCGCCGAGCAGCGGGCGGTGCTCGCCGCGGTGGTGCGCGAGCAGCTGGCCTTCCTCGCCGTCGCCGCGGTGCTCGTCGCGCTGCTCGCCGGCCTGGTCGTGGCCGCGGCGCTGCGCCGCTGGGCCACCCCGGCCCGCAGGCTCGCCGCCGACGTGCGGGTGGTGCTCGACGCCAACCCCGACCACCGCGCCACCCCGTCCGGGCCGCCCGAGCTGCGCGACCTGGCCGCCGCGCTGAACGACCTGGCGGCGCGGTATGCGGCGGCCCGCCACGACGTCGCCGAGCACGTGGCGGCCGCGGCCGCCGACCTCGAACGCGAGCGGCACCGGCTCGCGGTCCTCATGGGGACGCTGACCGTCGCGGTGCTGGTCTGCGCCGAGGACGGGCGGATCCTGCTCTACAACGCGGCGGCCCGCGCCCTGTTCGGCGACGACGTCGGGCTCGGCCGGTCGGTGTTCGGGCTGCTCGACCGCGACCTCGTCGTGCACGGCCTCGCGCGCGCCGACGCCGGGTCGACGCCGGCCGAGGCGACCGCCGAGCGGGAGGGGCGCCTCGTCCGCGTCCGGCTCGCCCGCCTGCCGGGCGAGACGGGCGGGTTCGTGCTGGTCTGCGAGGACGCCACACGCCCCGGCCGGTCGGCGGCCCGGCACGCCGAGCTGCTCGAGTCCACCACCGACCTGGTACGGGGCGCCGCGGGCAGCATCGGCGCCGCCGCGGGGGCCCTGTTGGACTACCCGGACGTGCCCGACGAGCAGCGCCGCCGCTTCCTCGAGGTGATCGCCGAGGAGGCCGGCCGCCTCGGCGAGGCGAGCCGGCGGCTCACCGCCGAGACCGGCGCGGACCCGCGCGCCTGGTCCGTCAGCGACATCTCCGCGCGGGACCTGCTCGGCGCCGTCGCGGCGCGGGCCGAGAACGCCCGGATCGCCGACGTCGCGGACGAGGTGTGGTTCAGCGTCGACAGCTTCGCCGTCACCGACGCGCTCGCATCCGTGGTGGGGCTGCTTCGCGAGCGGCACGGCGCCGGCGAGGTCGTGCTCGGCGCCGGGGCCGACGGCGCGGGCCGGCTCGCCCGCGTCGACATCGGGTGGGCGGGCGAGCCGTTGCGGGCGGGCGTCCTCGAACGCGACGCCGCGGAGGCGGCGGCCGTCGTCCGCAGGCACGGCGGCGAGCTGTGGGCCGACGCCCACCGACCCCTCGTGCGGGTGCTCCTGCCCCGCTCCCCCGACGAGCCCCGGCCCGCCCCGCCGGCCCGGGTCGAGGAACCCCCGCCCGCGCTGTACGACTTCGAGCTCGAGCGCTTCCAGCCCGACCCGGCGACGTGGTCGGAGTGGGAGACGAGCCGCCTCGACCGGCTCACCTACACCGTGTTCGACACCGAGACGACCGGCTTCTCCCCCGACGAGGGCGACGAGATCGTCTCGATCGGGGCGGTGCGGATCGTCGGGGGCCGCCTGCTGCGCACCGAGACCTTCGAGCGCCTCGTCGACCCGGGCCGCGGCATCCCCCGCACGGCGTCGGCGGTGCACGGCATCACCCGCGACCTCGTGCGCGGCGCGCCCACGCTGGACGAGGTGCTGCCCGCGTTCGCCGCGTTCGCGTCCGGCAGCGTGCTCGTCGGCCACAACGTCGCGTTCGACATGGCGTTCCTCGCCGCCGCGCAGCGGCGCACCGGCACGGTCCTCGCCGCGCCGCTGCTCGACACGCTGCTCATCGACGGTGTGGTCCACCCGGACCACGAGGGGCACACGCTCGAGGCGATGGCCGAGCGTCTCGGCGTGGACCTCGTCGGCAGGCACACCGCGCTGGGCGACGCGCTGCTCACCGGCGAGATCTTCCTGCGCCTGCTGCCGCTGCTCGCCGTGCGCGGCGTGCACACCCTCGGTGAGCTCAGGGCGGCGGCGGCCGCCACCGCGCAGGCCCGCACCAGCGAACGGCTCTACCGGCGGTCGGCGCCGTGATCGTCAGGCGGCCCCGCGTTCCTCGATGATCGCCCGCAGCCGCTCGGCCTCCGGGTCGAGGTGCCGGTTCGCGTAGCGGACGTAGACGGCGGTGATCACGAACGTCGAGACGAACTGCAGCAGCCCGATCACGAGCCCGACGTTGATGTTCCCGACCAGCTTCTGGGCCATGAAGCCCGGGGCGAAGCTGGCGAGCAGCACGTACAGCAGGTACCAGAGCAGGAACGCCGCGCTCATCGGGAACACGAAGCGGCGCAGCCTGCGCCGCAGCCCCTGGAACTCCGGGGACCGCTGCACCTCTTCGTAGACCGTGGCGGTCCTGCCCTCGGCCGGTCGATCGGTGTCGGCCATCGCGTGCTCCTTCGCACCTTTCCGCGCGCGGACGGGTGGTGGGCACCACCACGGTAGGCCGGGTGCACGGGGTGCGCGAGCCCACGGTGCAAACGTGGTCCCCGTCGCGGCGCGCGGGCGCGCGGAGGGCTAGCCTGCCCGCGTGTCTGCGTCGACCTCCTCTCCCGTCACCGTCACCGTCACCGGCGCCGCCGGCCAGATCGGCTACGCGCTGCTGTTCCGGATCGCCTCCGGCCAGCTGCTCGGGCCCGACAAGCCGGTCAAGCTGCGCCTGCTGGAGATCCCGCAGGCGGTGAAGGCCGCCGAGGGCACGGCGATGGAGCTGGACGACTGCGCGTTCCCGCTGCTGCAGGGCATCGACATCACCGACAGCGCCGACGTCGCGTTCGAGGGGGCGAACATCGCCCTGCTCGTCGGCGCCCGCCCGCGCACCAAGGGGATGGAGCGCGGCGACCTGCTCGAGGCCAACGGCGGCATCTTCGCCCCGCAGGGCAAGGCGATCAACGACCACGCCGCCGACGACGTGCGCGTCCTCGTCGTGGGCAACCCGGCCAACACCAACGCGCTCATCGCGCAGTCGGCCGCCCCGGACGTGCCCGCCGAGCGGTTCACCGCGATGACCCGGCTCGACCACAACCGCGCGATCGCCCAGCTGGCCAAGAAGCTCCAGGTGTCGGTCACCGAGATCAAGAAGATGACGATCTGGGGCAATCACTCCGCCACCCAGTACCCCGACCTGTTCCACGCCGAGGTCGGCGGCAAGCCCGCGGCCGAGCAGGTCGACGAGTCCTGGCTGCGCGACGAGTTCATCCCGACGGTCGCCAAGCGGGGCGCCGCGATCATCGAGGCGCGCGGCGCCTCGTCGGCGGCGTCGGCGGCCAACGCGGCGATCGACCACGTCTACGACTGGGTCAACGGCACCCCGGAGGGCGACTGGACCTCCGCGGCCATCCCGTCGGACGGCTCCTACGGCGTGCCGGAGGGCCTCATCTCCAGCTTCCCCGTGGTGTCGAAGGACGGGAAGTGGGAGATCGTGCAGGGCCTGGACATCGACGAGTTCTCCCGCGGCAAGATCGACGCCTCGGTCGCCGAGCTGATCGAGGAGCGCGAGGCCGTGAAGTCGCTCGGCCTGATCTGAGGCCCGCCAGGCGCACGTTCAGGAAAGCCACATTCATGAAGCGACGCTTCGTGAATGTGGCTTTCCTGAACTTCGGCTACCAGCCGTAGAACACCCGCTCCACCACCGCGCGGGCCCGACGGGTGGTGCGGCGGTAGTCGTCCAGGAACACGCCGGGGTCGTCGGCCGGGTAGCCGAGGGCGGCGGCCACCGCCGCGAGCTCCCGCCCCGAGCGCGGCAGCTGGTCGCCCGGCTTGCCCTTCACCAGCATCACGGCGTTGCGCGCGCGGGTGGCCATCCGCCAGCCCGCCGCGAGCTCCTCGGCGTCCTCGCGCCGCAGCAGACCCGCCTCGGCGGCCTCGCGCAGCCCCTCCAGCGTGGAGGTCGTGCGCAGCTCCGGCACGTCACCCGCGTGCTGCATCTGCAGCAGCTGGACCGTCCACTCGACGTCGGCGAGCCCGCCGTGGCCGAGCTTGGTGTGGGTGCTGCGGTCCGCGCCCCGCGGCAGCCGCTCCTCGTCGACGCGGGCCTTGATCCGCCGGATCTCGGTGACGGTGGCGGCGTCGATCCCGTCGGGCGGGTACCGGATCGGGTCGACCATGTGCAGGAACCGGGTCCCCAGGTCCTCGTCGCCCGCGACCACCGTCGCGCGCAGCAGCGCCTGCGCCTCCCACGGCTGGGACCAGCGCGCGTAGTAGGCGCGGTAGGAGTCGAGCGTGCGCACCAGCGGGCCGGAGCGGCCCTCGGGCCGCAGGTCGGCGTCGATGATCAGCGCCGGGTCGGGGTTGGGGGCGGCGAGCTTGCGCCGGACCGTCTCGGCGATCCCGGTCGCCCAGGTGGCGGCTTCGTGGTCGCTCGCCCCGCCCACCGGCTCGCAGACGAAGAGCACGTCGGCGTCGCTGCCGTAGCCCAGCTCGGCCCCGCCGAGCCTGCCCATCCCGATGACGGCGAGCCGCGCCGGTCCCGGGCCGGCCGCGCGCAGCACCGCGTCGAGGGTCGCCTGCAGCACCGCCACCCACACCGAGCTGAGCGCGGCGCACACCTCCTCGACGTCCAGCAGGCCGAGCAGGTCCGCGGCCGCCACGCGCAGCAGCTCGTGCCTGCGCAGCGAGCGCGCGGTGGCGGCAGCGCCGTCGGGGTCGTGCTGCCGCGCGACGGTGGTGCGCAGCGCGGCGGCGAACTCGGCGGGGTCGCGGCGCAGCTCGTCGCGCTGCCCCGGCCCGGGCGCGGCGAGCAGCCGCAGCACCTCGGGGGCGCGCACGAGCAGATCCGGCACCAGCGCCGACGTGCCGAGCAGGCGCATCAGCCGCTCCGCGACCAGCCCCTCGTCGCGCAGCAGCCGCAGGTACCACGGCGTCTGGGCGAGCGCCTCCGACACGCGCCGGTAGGCGAGCAGGCCGCGGTCGGGGTCGGGGCTGCGGGCCAGCTCGTCGAGCAGCACCGGCAGCAGCGTCTGCTGGATCGCCGCGGCCCGGGAGACGCCGGAGGTGAGCGCGCGCAGGTGCCCGAGCGCCCCCTCGGGCGAGGCCCAGCCCAGGGCGGCGAGGCGGGCTGCGGCCTCCTTCTCCGACAGCCGCACCTGGTCGACCGGCAGCCGGGACACCGCCTGCAGCAGCGGCCGGTAGAACAGCTTCTCGTGCAGCCGCCGCACCCGCATCACGGTGCGTGACCACTCCGCGTTGAGCACCCCGACCACGTCGTGGCGCCCGTCCGGGCGCAGACCGGCCGCGCGGGCCAGCTTGCGGCGGGCGTCGACGTCGTCGGCGGGCGGCATGAGGTGGGTGCGCAGCATCCGCTGCAGCTGGAGTCGGTGCTCCAACAGGCGCAGGAACCGGTAGGAGGCGGCGAGGTTGGCCCCGTCCTCCCGGCCGACGTACCCGCCACGGGACAGCGCCGCGAGCGCGTCGAGGGTGGACGGTGAGCGCAGCGCCTCGTCGGTGCGGCCGTGCACGAGCTGCAGCAGCTGCACCGCGAACTCGACGTCGCGCAGTCCACCCGCGCCCAGCTTCAGCTCGCGGTCGGCGTGGTCGGGCCGGATGTGCTCCTCCACCCTGCGGCGCATCGCCTGCACCTCGGCGACGAAGTCCTCGCGGCCCGACGCGCTCCACACGAGTGGGGCGACGGCCTCGGCGTAGGCGGCCCCCAGCTCGGGGTCGCCCGCCACCGGCCTCGCCTTGAGCAGGGCCTGGAACTCCCAGGTCTTCGCCCACCGCTTGTAGTAGGTCAGGTGCCCGTCGAGCGTGCGGACCAGCGCGCCCTGCCTGCCCTCCGGCCGCAGGTTCGCGTCGACCTGGAAGCAGGCCTCCCCGGCGATCCGCATGAGCCTGCTGGCCAGGCGGGTGGTCTGCTGGTCGGCGGGTTCGGCGACGAACACCACGTCGACGTCGCTGACGTAGTTCAGCTCGCGCCCGCCGCACTTGCCCATGGCGATCACGGCGAGCCGCCCGGCCGGCCCGACCTCAGCGGCGGCGACGGCGTAGGCAGCCTGCAGCGCCGCGTCGGCGAGGTCGGACAGGTGGGCGGCCACGTCGGCGACGTCGAGCACCGGGAGGTCCGGCTCGGCGACGGCGGCGAGGTCGGCGGCCGCGAGCGCCAGCACCTCGTCGCGGTAGGCCAGGCGCAGCGCGGCGACGGCGTCGGCACCGGTGAGCACGTCGCCGCCGACGCCGACCGCCCGCAGGATCGCCTCCTTCGCGCCCTTCCCCGGCGGAGGTGCGGACGCGGTGAGCCGGTGCCAGCGGTCCGGGTGGGTCACCAGGTGGTCGCCCAGCGCCGTGGAGCTGCCGAGCAGCGAGATCAGGCGGCCGCGCAGCACCTGGTCGGTGCGCAGGGCGGCGTCCAGCTCGGCCCGGTCCGGGGCGGCGGTGAGCAGGCGTTCGAGCGCACGGAGGGCGAGGTCGGGGTCCGGGCTGCGACCGAGGGCCCACATGATCGCCTCGGCGCCCTCGGCCGGCCGGTCCCCCGCCCACCAGCCCAACCCGGTGACCGTCGGCTCCGCCCACGGTTCCGTGAGCCCCAGCCGTGCGAGCGATGTGCCGGTGCGCGTCACGGGTTCGATCCTGCCCCGCCGGCGCGGCCGCCGACAGTGCGGGTCGCGCGTGCACGCGCCGACAAGCGGTGTGCACCCGATTTCAATGACAACGGACGACACCCGCCTACGATCGGATCCCGACATTCGAACGGGCGGGCATCGCAAGCGTGAATCCACGGGCGATCGCCCGCTTTCGTCGTGTTCTCCGGCATTCGGTCGGATGTGTTCCGCATCACATCCATCCCGATATCGCGATGTGGCCCCGTTCTTCCCCACGACGCACGCGGCAGGCACGGAATCGCATGAGAGGTAAGCGCGCATGATTCGGGGGGCAGGCGCCGGACCGGGCCTCGCGCCGGCGGCGGTCCGTCACGGACCGGCCGGGGACGAGGACTTCCTGCGTTCCCTCTACCAGGAGCACGGCCGCAGCCTGCTCGCGTACGCGACCCGGCTCACCGACGACCGCTTCGCCGCCGAGGACGTGGTCCAGGAGACGCTGCTGCGCGCTTGGCGCAACGCCGACCGGCTGGCCGGATCGGACGCCGTTCGCGCGTGGCTGCTGACCGTCGCCCGCAATATCGTGGTCGACCGGATCCGCGCCCGGTCGGCCCGACCCCGGGAAATTGCGGAATCGGCGATGACGACCCCGGTCACGGGCGACCACGGGGATCAGGTGGCCAATTCCGTCACCGTGTTGGGTGCGATCAACGGGCTGCCGCCGCACCACCGGGAAGTCCTCGTCGAGGTCTACTTCAACGGGAATCGACCGGTGGACGTGGCCCGCAAGCTCGGCATTCCCGACGCGACCCTGCGGTCGCGGCTCGCCGGCGCGCTCCGCTCGCTGCGCAGCGCCGTCATCGCCGACCACCCACAGCACGACTCGCACGCGGGCAGGTGCGTCAATGCGTGATCTCGAGACCGACGAACACGGCCCGGTCGAGCTGTACTGCCTCGGCGTCCTCGACCAGGCGGAACAGGAAGCGTTCGAGGCACACCTCGCGGACTGCCCGGCCTGCCGGCGCTCCCGCGCGGCGACGGAGGACCTGCTCGGGCTGCTCGGCGCGATCCCTCCCGAGGCGTTCGTCGACGGCCCGCCGGAGGGCGGCGACCTCCTGCTGCGCAGGGTGCTGCGCACCGTCTCCGCCGAGCGGGCCCGGCAGCGGCGCAACCTCCTCCGGCGCATCGGCGGGGCGGCCGTCGTGGTGCTGATGATCTCGGTCGGCACCGGCACGGCGGTGCACCTCGGGCAGCCGGGCGGGGGGCCGGCCGGCACGTTCGCCGCGGTCCCCGGGTCCGCCCGGCCCGCGGACCTGCACCTGTCCGCCGCCGACGGCCGCACGGGCGCCCGGATGGCGGTCCGCGTGACGCCCCGTGCCGGGTGGGTCCAGCTCGCCGCCAAGGTCGGCGGGGTCCGGCCGGGGCAGAAGTGCCGGCTCGTCGTGCGGGCGCACGACGGCACCGAGGAGATCGCGATGAGCTGGACCGCCCCGCAGAACGAGCCGCCAGGCGGGGTCGGGCTGGAGGGCGCCGCCGCCGTCGGCGTCTCGGACATCGCGTCGGTGCACGTCGTGACGCCGACGGGCCAGGAGCTGGTCGGGGCCTCAGCGTGAGCCCCGGCACAGGGGAGATGAAGGAGAAGGGAGAACCGTCATGCGCATCGCCACCGCAGGCAGCGCCATCGCACTCGCCGTCGCCTGCCTCGGGCTGGGTACCGCGGGCACGGCGCAGGCGTCCGCCGGCAGCGCGGCGGCGCCCGCCGCCGCGGTCGCCAGCTGCTCGACGCACCGGGTCGACGCCTACACGGCCGGGGGCTGGTGCTCGGCCGACCACAGGGGCCAGTGGCGGCTCGGCGTCCAGTGCGCCCGGACGAAGGCGCACCACTACACGAACTACTCGGAGCGCAACGGCCAGCGGTACGCGTCCTGCCCCCGGCGCGAGGGGAAGGTCACCCACTTCTGGATCGACGAGATCCCGCCGGCGCCGCAGAACACCGCGCCGCCGAAGCCGAACCCGCGCCCGCTGCCCCGGCCGCACGGCGTCTGACGGCTGCCCGCTTGCAGCACGGCCGCCTTCATGCCATCCGGTGGCGTGAAGGTGGCCATGCTGTGACGAGGGGCCTGCGAGCCCGGCTGGCGCGCACCCGGCGCGCGACTCGCCCACACCCAGACCCCGACTCGCCCACACCCAGACCCCGACTCGCCCACACCCAGACCGCGACTCGCCCGTGCTCAGCGCGCGACTCGCGGGAGGGCGGGCGCGGCGCCCCAGCGCCGCAGCGCCTCGGGCAGGCCGTCGGGGGTCTGCCCGGCCCAGGCCACGTAGCCGTCGGGGCGCACCAGCGCCGCAGCGCCCATGCCGGGCACGACGTGCGCGGCGACCCCGTCGGGCACGGCGAAGTCGGGCGGCGCGACGAGGACGAACCGGCCGCCGCGCAGCGCCTCGTACAGCCGCGTCCCGTCGGCCGCGGTGACGTCGGGGGCCCGGGTGCCGACCAGCCGGTGCGCCCCGCGCGGCCGGCCGTAGGCGATGCCGATGCCGCTCTGGCGCAACCGGACGGCCGCCCCGATCGGCGGCACGGCGAACGCCGCCGGGAAGGCCAGGTTGCGCAGCGCCCTGGCGAACCGCGAGCGCAGCAGCGCCGCACGCAGCAGCCCGCCGCTCATGCGCAGCACCACCCGGCCGACCGGGTGGCGCTCGTCGTGGTAGGTGTCGAGCAGCTCGTCGCCGCCGCGGCCCCGCACCGCCGCCGCGAGCTTCCAGCCCAGGTTGGCGGCGTCCTGCAGCCCCGTGTTCATCCCCATGCCGCCGGCGGGCGAGTGCACGTGCGCGGCGTCGCCCGCGAGGAACACCCGGCCCACCCGGTAGCGCTCGGCCTGCCGCTCCTCGCTGTGGAACCGCGACATCCAGCGGGGGTCGTGCATGCCGAAGTCGGTTCCGAACACCCCCCGGGCGACCGACGCGATCTCGGTGAGCTCGACGGGGGCGTCGTCGGGCAGCTCGCGGCGGCGGTCCCGGGCGATCACCCGGTACCAGCCGTCGCCGAAGGGCACGACGAAGCAGAACCCGTCGGCGTTGCCGTCCACGGTGAGCTGCTCGGACGGCGGGTCGGTCATGCGCACGTCGGCGAGCACGAGCGAGCGCACCACGGCCTCGCCCGGGAACCCCAGCCCCAGCGCGCCGCGGACGCGGCTGTGGTGCCCGTCGGCGCCGACGAGGTACGCCGCGCGCACCGCGTGCTCGGCGCCGTCGATCACGTGGGTGACCTCGACGCCGTCGGCGTCCTGGCGCACACCGCGGACCTCCGCGCCGCGCAGCAGGGTCACGCCGGCGGCGAGCGCGCGGTCGGTGAGCGCCCGCTCCACCTCGTACTGCGGCGTGACGAGCATGAACGGGAACCGGCTCGGCAGCGGGGTCAGGTCGACCGAGACGCTGCCGAACAGCCGGAAGTGGTCGACCTTCGTGCCGCCTGCGATCAGCTGATCGGCCAGGCCGCGGGCGTCGAGCTGTTCGAGCGTGCGGGCGTGCACGACGAACGCCCGCGTCAGGGTCGACCCGGTGGTGCGCCGCTCCAGCAGGGTCACCCGCACGCCCGCGGCGGCGAGGTCGCCCGCGATCAGCAGCCCGGTCGGCCCGGCGCCGACCACCACCACGTCGGTCGTCCCGCTCATCGCGCACCCCCGTCGACCTCGACCGCGCCGAGGATCGTGCGGGTCCCGGGGTCGGTGACCCCGGCGTCGCGCCACGCGGCGCGCAGCTCGGGGCTGGTCATGTGCTCCCGGGCGAGCGCCAGGTCGGCGAAGTCGAACAGCACGACGACCTCGTGCGGGTCTTCGAGGTTGCGGAAGAGGGCGGTGCTGCGGCAGCTCGCGGCGGCACGGGCGGGCGCGAGGCGGTCGAACACCTCCTTCCAGCGGTCGAACTCCTCGATGCGCTGGTGGACGAGCACGTGCGGCATGATCACTCCCGATCCGTTTGCCAACTACTGTTGGCCAACGACTGTAGGCGCAGAACGACCGTTTGCCAACACTTGTTGACTAGAATCTGGGCATGCCGTTCACCGACCGCTCGCTCCCCGCCCGCGCGGCGATCCTCGGCGCCGCCCGGGCCCGCTTCGCCGCCGACGGGTACGACCGGGCGACCGTGCGCGCCATCGCGGCGGACGCGGGCGTCGACCCGTCGATGGTGATGCGCTACTTCGGCAGCAAGCGGCAGCTGTTCGCCCGCGCCGCGGAGTTCGACCTCCGGCTGCCCGACCTCACCGGCGCCCCGCCCGGGCACGCGGGCCACCTCCTCGCCGCGCACCTGCTCGACCGCTGGGAGGGCGACGACGGCCTGCGGATCCTGCTGCGCACGGCCACCACCGACGAGGACGCGGCCGAGCGGATGCGGTCGATCTTCGCCCGCCAGCTGGTGCCGCACATCGCCGCGCTCACCGGCGACCCGGCCACCGCACCGGCCCGCGCCGGCCTGGTCGCCACCCAGGCCCTCGGTACGGCCCTGTGCCGCTACGTCCTGCGGCTGCCGCCGATCGTCGCGATGGCGCCGGACGAGATCGTCGGGTGGATCGCGCCCACGCTCCAGCGCTACCTGACCGGGGCCGGCGGCTGACCACCCCTGCTGCGGACGGCGGCTGACCGCACCCGCCCCCGGTGACAGGCTCTTCAGCCGTGGCCGGGCTGCTCGACGCGCCGCTTTCGAGCGGGCCGCTCCAGCTCGCCCTCGTCGTCGCGGGCGTCGCCGCGGCGGCCTTCCTGCTCGCCCGCCGCTCCCACCGGTGGTGGACGCGCACGGTGCCCGCGGTCGTGCTGGTCGCGGCCGCGCTCACCGCGCTGCTGGCGGTGCTGGTGGACCTCGTGTGGCAGCCGTTCCCCGACCCGCTCCCGGTCCCGGTGCTGCTCCTCGCCGGCGCGGTGCTCGCGGCGATCGGACTGGCCGCGTGCGGGATGCGCGGGCGGCGCGCGCCGGGCCGCGTGGGCGCCCTGCTGGCGGTGCTGCTCGTGACCGCGGCCTGCCTGCAATGGGTGAACGCCGCGTACGGGGCCTTTCCGACATTGCGCAGCGCGATGGGGCTGCCCGCCCCGAACGAGGTGCCGTTCGCGCAGGTCGCGGCGCGCGAGCAGGTCGTCGCCGCCCCGCCGGGGCAGCCGCTGTCGGCGGTGTGGCGTCCGCCCCCCGGGCTGCCCGCCACCGGTGTCGTCGCCGAGATGCCGATCCCGGGCACCGCCTCGGGCTTCGCGGCGCGGCCCGCGTGGCTGTACCTGCCGCCCGCCTACCTGGCGCGGCCGCGCGCGCAACTTCCGGTGCTGGTGCTGCTGTCCGGCCAGCCCGGCTCGCCGGACGACTGGCTGAACGGCGGCCGGCTCGCCGAGCGCATGGACGCCTTCGCCGCCGCCCACGACGGCCTCGCGCCCGTGGTCGTGCTGCCCGATAACCTCGGCGGCCCGCTGGCCGACCCGTTGTGCATGGACTCCCGGCTCGGCAACGTCGCGACCTACCTGTCGGTCGACGTCCCCGCGTGGATCCGCGGCAACCTCCAGGTGGATCCGGACGCGGCCGCGTGGGCGATCGGCGGGCTCTCCGCGGGCGGCACGTGCGCGTTGCAGATGGCCGTGACCGCGCCGCAGGTCTACCCCACGTTCCTGGACATCTCCGGCGAGGCCGAGCCCACGCTGGGCGACCGCGCCACCACCGTCCGGGCCGCGTTCGGCGGGGACGATGCCGCGTTCGCCGCGGTCAACCCGCTCGACGTGCTCGCCGGGAAGGCGTTCCCCGGCACGGCGGGCTTCCTCGTCGCCGGCCGCGACGACACCGAGTACGGTCCGCAGGCCCAGCGGGTGTTCGACGCCTGCCGGGCGGCGGGCATGGACGTGCAGCTGCGGGTCGAGCCCGGCGGGCACACGTTCGAGGTGTGGGGCCCCGGTCTCACCGACGCCCTGCCGTGGCTGGCGACGCGGCTGGGGATCACGCCGTGACCCGGCTGTCCGGGCTCGCCCGCGCCGTCGGACGGATGGTTCGGCGGGCGCCGCTGTCGGTCGGGTTCGTCGCGCTGGTGTGGGCGTACGGCCTCGCCACCCGCAGCCTCCCCGCCGGCCCGGACGGCAGGCTGCTGGAGCGGGTCGGCGCCGGGGTCGGGCAGTTCGCCGCCGGCCGCTGGTGGACCCCGCTGTCGGCGCTGCTGTGGTGGGGCAGCCTCGGCGCGGCGCTGCTGACCACGGCGCTGGTGCTCCTCGGCGGGGCGATCGCCGAGCCGCGGATCGGTGCGGCCCGCACCGCCGCGCTGCTGGTCGGCACGCAGTTCGCCGGCACGCTCCTCGCGCTCGGCCTGGTCGCGGCGGGCTCGGCCGCGACGCGGGGCGGCGGCTGGCCGGGCGACCTCGCCACCCAGGTCGTGGTGGGTGCCGCACCCGGCGCCATCGGGCTCACCCTCGCGGTGAGCAGCATGTTGACCGCGCTGTGGCGGCGCCGGCTGCGACTGCTCCTGCTCGCCACGCTCGTGATGCTGGTGGCGTACTCGGGCGAGCTGAGCGACGTCGTCATGCTGTGCTCCGGGCTGGTCGGGCTCGGCGTCGGGCGGCTGCTCGCCCCGCCGGACCGGCACCCGGGGCCGGCCAGCCGCACCGAGCTGCGTGTGCTCGTCGCGCTGGTCGTCGCCGTGTCGGCGCTCGGCCCGCTCGTCGCGGCCGTCTCGCGCTCCCCGATCGGCCCGCTCTCGGTGCTGCAGTTCGTGGTGCTCTCCCCGCCGCCGGACGCCGCGACCGTCCAGCAGATCTGCGCCACCGGCGACGCCGACCTGTGCCGCGACCTGCAGGCCCGGGTGCGCCTGTTCGGGGTCGGCCCGGCGCTCGCGTCCGTGGTCCCGGTGCTGCTGCTGCTCGTCGTCGCCGACGGCCTGCGCCGGGGCAGGCGCGGCGCGCTCGTGGTCGGCATCGTGCTGAACCTCGTGCTCGCCGCGCTCGGCGGCCTGCTCGCCGCGCTGGTGGCGGCCATCCCGTACGAGCAGCTGATCGTCTACCAGGCCGCACCCGGCGCCCGCCGCGCGCTCGGGTTGGCGCTGCCGCCGCTGCTCCCGCTCGCCGTCGCGGTGCTCCTGTGGTGCACGCGCGACCGGTTCGCGGTGCGCGCCCCGGCGGGCACCTACCGCCGGGTGCTGCTCGGCTCGCTCGGCGTGCTCGCCGCCCTGAGCGCGATCTACGTCCTCCTCGGCCGGGCGATCGCGGGCCAGTTCGACCGGCCGCCCACCACCGGGCAGCTGCTCGCCGACCTGCCGCTGCGGTACCTCCCGCCGGGCTACCTCGGGGAGGTCGAGCCGGGCTTCCTCCCCCAGGGCTACCTCGCCACCCTGGTGTTCGAGTGGACCGGCGTCGTGTTCTGGCTGTTCGTGGCCGCCGCGCTGTTCGTGGCGTTCCGCCGCCCGCGCGCCGACCCCGCGGCCCGCGACGCCGAGCGGGCGAAGGCGCTGGCCCGCCGGGGCGGCTCCACCCTCGCCTGGCTCGCGACCTGGCCCGGCAACTCCTACTGGTTCGACGCGAGCGGTCGGGCGGCCGTCGCGCACCGCGTGATCGGCTCCGTCGCGCTCACCACCGCCGACCCGATCGGCGCGCCGACCGCGGACACCGTCGGTGAGTTCGCCGCGTACTGCCGCGAGCACGGCTGGACGCCCGCGTTCTACAGCGTCGCCGAGGGCACCCGGAAGGCGTGCGACGCGCTGGGCTGGAGCTCGGTGCAGGTGGCCGAGGAGACCGTGCTGGCGCTGCCGGAGCTGCGCTTCACCGGCAAGAAGTGGCAGGACGTGCGCACCGCGCTGAACCGGGCCGCGAAGGCGGGCATCACCGCCGAGTGGATCCGCTACGCCGACGCCCCGCTCGCCATCACCGACCAGATCCGGGCGATCAGCGAGGAGTGGGTGGCCGACAAGGGGCTGCCCGAGATGGGCTTCACCCTCGGCGGCCTCGACGAGCTCGCCGACCCCGAGGTGCGCTGCCTGCTCGCCGTCGACGCCGACCGCACCGTGCACGGGGTCACCAGCTGGCTGCCGGTGCACCGCGACGGCGAGGTGATCGGCTGGACGCTGGACTTCATGCGCCGCCGCGACACCGGCTTCCGCGGCGTCATGGAATTCCTCATCGCCTCGGCCGTGCAGCGGTTCCAGGACGAGGACGCCCGGTTCCTGAGCCTGTCCGGGGCGCCGCTCGCCCGCCTCGACCGGGGCGAGCAGCCCGCGGCCCTCCAGCGCGTGCTCGACGTCATCGGCCACGCCCTCGAACCGGTGTACGGGTTCCGGTCGCTGCTCGCGTTCAAGGCGAAGTTCCAACCGGAGTACCGGCCGCTGTACCTGTGCTACCCGGACCCGGCGGCGCTGCCCGCGATCGGGCTCGCGATCGCCCGCGCCTACCTGCCGGACGTGACGGCCCGCCAGTCGGCCCGGCTGCTCGCGCGCCTGCGTCAGGCGCCGCCGTCCGGGCAGGGCGGGTCGCGGTCGGCGCCCGCGGGGAGCCGGTCCGCCTCGGCCGGGGTGTAGGGGCGGCCGAGCCGCGCGCAGAGCTCGTCGGCCCACGCCCGCGCGTCCAGCGGGAACTCGACCCGCTCGGTCCCCGACAGGTTCTCCAGCACGGCGGCGCGGCCGTCCTCGGTGAGGCGGGCGAACCGCAGGCGCGGCGTGACGCTGCTGATCTCCTGTCCGGTGTCGAGGTCGATCGTGATCAGCGTCGGGTCCGAATCGCTGCGATCGAGCACCACCAGGTGGCCCTCGGCGTCGAACCCCGCGATCTCGTCGACGCGCGGGGCGGCGATCGGCGGGCGGGCCGGCGCCGCGGCGTCGAGGTCCCAGACCTGGATCGTCCGGCCCGCCGCGAGCGTGACGATCCGGGTGCCGGTGGGGTCGAAGGCCAGCACGTCGTAGCCGAGGCGGGTGAGGTCGGTGTTGAGCTGCGTCGGGATCGTGCCGAGCAGCCGCCCGGACGGCACGTCCCACAGCTCCACCGGTCGATCGTGCAGGGCGACCGCGACCTGACCGGGGTGGCCGGGGCGATCGTAGAGGTGCGCCTCGAGCCGGTACGCGCGGACGGCGTCGGTGCCTCCGACGGGGACCGGTTCGCTCAACGGCTCCCCGGTGGCGGCGTCCCAGCTCGAGAGCATCCCGTCGCTGAAGAACAGCAGGCGCTCCCGGCCGTCCACCCGCTCGCGGACGTACGAGACCGGGCCGCGCAGGTCGCCTTGCAGCGGTGGCGCGTCGGAGCGGGCGGGGAGCCGGAACCCGACCAGCCGGCGCAGCGCGGGCAGCTCGTACGCGGTCATGTCGATCGCGCCACCACCGACCGGGTGCAGCACCCAGAGCCGCTTCTCGTCCGTGATCCCGGGGGCGGCGCCCTGCGGCAGGGCCAGCGCGGCGACCTCGCGGTCGGTGCCCCGCTCCAGCACGCGCACCCGTCCGCCCTTGAACAGGACCCGGTGGTCGGGGGTGGTTCCGACGAGCGCGCCCTCGTCCGTCGACGGCTCCGAGGGCTCGGCCGGCTCGGTGGCCACCCGCAGCACCGAGGTGCCGTGCGCGAGCAGCACGGTCGGCTCACCGGTCTCGCGCGTCACGACCATGCGCTCGGTCGGTGCGAGCGGGTACGGCGCGAAGCTCACCGGTGTGTGCCTCCGCGGCACGGTGACCCGCCTGCGCTCGCCGGTGTCGAGGGCGGTGAGCGTGTACGGCTCCTCGTCGCCGACCGCGGCGTCGGCCTCGACCAGCCACCCGCCGGACAGGCGCACGGCGGTGCAGCCGGAGGGGTCGTTGACGGGGATCCGCCGCACCGGCGCTCCACCGCGGAACGGGGTGAGCGCCACCTCGGCGGTGGGTCCCCCGAAACCGGCCGACTCGAGCGGGACGCAGGAGACGACACCGTGCCGGGTCGGCTCGGAGCCGGCCGGGAACACGGCGACCTCCGACCCGTCGGAGAGCGACCGCGTCACGACCCGGGTCGTGCTCGCGAGAGGCACGGGGCTGTAGCGCAGCACCACCAGGTCGGGGTCGTCGGTGGCGTGGAGGTCGAACCGCTCGCCGGGGGCCAGCGGCCCGATCCGGTGGGGCTCGTCGACGCCGGTGCGCACGTCCCGGACCACGATGTTCTGCTCCCCGGAGGCGCCCTTCACCAGCCAGGCGAGGCGGCTCCCGTCGCCGAGGAACCGGGGGCTGGTCACGTCTCCGGGACGGCCCGTCGGCCGGCCGGGCAGGGTCTGGGGCGGCTCGCCCGCGACCAGGTCGCGCACCCGGATCCGACCGTCCGGGCCGACGTCGGCGAACCAGCGCCCGTCGCGGCTGACCGCGGCGTCGCCCACGGGGTCGTCGGGGGTCCGCAGCACGCGCGTCACCGGGTCGGGCCCGGTGACCCCGACGATCGCCGTCAGCCCCGGGGCGGTGTCGACGAACGCGGTGTCGCCGACGACCGACAGCGCCTGGATCGGCGTCGGCGTGACCCCGGGCAGCTCCGCCTGCACCGACCGCATCGACAGGTACGACCGGGCGAGCGCGGTGCGCGCAGCCCGGTTGCGCGGGTCGGACCGCCACGCGGCCAACGCGAGCTGGGTGGCGGCCGCGCTGTCGCTCGGGGCCATGGCCTGCGCCTCGTTGCCCATCGCGTCGGCGTTGGCGGAGGCCAGCTGCTCGGCGATCCGGTTGCCGCTGGAAACGGTCGTCACGCCCAGGGTCGCCGCGCCGAGCACGAGCACGGCGAGCACGGCGTTGACCAGCCGGCCGCGGCGGACGTCCCGGCGCTGGCGGGCCATCCCGCGGCGCACGAAGTCGCGGTCGGCGGCCGGCAGCTCCTCGCCGCGCGCGTCGAGCCAGCCGGTCGCCGCCGCGAGCGCCGCACCGCGCGGCAGCGCGGCCTCGTCGCGACCCTCGGCCTCCCAGCGTTCGCGCTGCGCGGCGAGGTCGCCGCGCCAGACGAGGAAGTCGCGGTCCTCGGTGAGCCAGGTGCGCAGCCGCGGCCAGTGCTCGATGAGCGCCTGGTGGGCGAGCTCCACGAGCTCGCCGGCGCCGTCGGGGGCGGGGCGGGTCACCAACAGCCGCCCGGCGACCAGCACCGGGACCAGCGACCGCTCGGCAGCGGGCAGCGCGTCGAGCCGGACCGCGCGGCGGGTGAACCGCTCGGCCCGATCCACCCGGGCCAGCGCGGTGAACAGCCGGCGCAGCGCGTCGAGGTCGCCGTCCGCACCGTCGGTGATGCCGCCGATCACGCGCTCGGCGTGCTGGGCGAGCGCCCCGGCCACGCCGCCCGCCTCGGTGTAGGCGGCCAGCGTGAGGTAGCCGCCGTCGCGGCGCTCCCACAGCTCGGTGAGCAGTGACTCGACCAGCGGGAGCTGCCCCGGTTCGCTGGCGGTGTCGTCGAGGATGCGCTCGACCACCCCCTGCTCGAACACCAGCCCCGGGGCGAGGCGGGCCGGGCGGACGATCGTCTCGCGCAACCGGTCCCGGTCCATCGGCGCCACGAGCAGCCGCCCCGAGTGCAGGGGCTCGGCCAGTTCGGGTGTGAGCAACTCGTCGAGGGTGGACCAGCGCAGCGTGAGCACCGCCCGCGGCGCGTCGCCGCCGTCGCGGGTGAGCCGCACGATCGACTCGAGCAGCCGCCGGGCCGACGCCGGGTCGGCCGCCGCCAGCTCCTCGAACTGGTCGGCGACGATCACCCGGCCGGGACCGGGCACGTCGTCGAGGGCCGGTGCGCCCCCGGCGCCCGGCGTGATCGGCAGGTCCACGACCTGCAGGCCCCGCGCCCGCAGCCGGGGCAACAACCCGGCCCGGACCAGCGACGACTTCCCCACCCCCGACGGTCCGGTCACCGCGACGACGGGCAACCGGTCGACGGCGTCGACGAGGCGGTCGATCTCGTCGTCGCGGCCGAAGAAGACGTCGGCGTGCTCCTCGTCGAACGGGCGCAGCCCCTGGTAGGGGCAGGGCAGCGCCGCGGGGTCGGCGCCGAGGACCTCCTCGATGGGCACGAGCCGGGCGCCGCGCTCGTCGAGCACGGCGAGGCCCATCACCGCGCCGCCGCCCGCGTGCCACACCGGCGCGCCGGCGAACCCGCCGTCGAGGGGGTGCTCCCCGGGGTCTGTCTCCAGGCGGATGCGCCGGTCGGCGTCGACGCGCGCCGTCCCGGCCGACCACACACCGTCGACGAGGCCCTCCGGGTAGCCGAGCACCTGGAACGGGCTGCCGTCGACCGGGTCGACCGCTTGCAGCGGCGGCACGCGGGCGTCGTCGGGGGCGGTTCCGCGCAGCCGCAGCAGCGCGACGCCGCCGGGCCGGACCTGCTCGACCGCCGCCCCGACCCGCAGCGGTGCACCGTCCTCGTCGCGCAGCAGCGGGAAGTCCAGCCACACCGGGGTATCCGGCCCGGCGGCTCGGGCCGCCGTCGCCACCAGGTCGGGGCCGATCGGGAACGCGGCGCCGGTGACCTCGCCCGCGCCCGACCACACCCGCAGGTGCGCCCCCGCGAGGTCGGTGTGCTCGCGGAAGACCGATCCCCGGGGGCTCACGAGCACGGCGGGGTCGGGTCGGTGCCTTCGGGCAGCAGCGCCCGCTCGGCGGGGGTGAACGGCCGGGCGGCCACGCCGCACAGCGCGTCCCGCCACCCGTCCGCGGTGAGCTGCAGCTCCTCCGGGTTCTGTCCCCCGTCCGAGGACGTGGTGCGCAGCCCCACCGTCCGCCCCTCCGGGTCCCGGGCGCCGATGTCGTTGGTCAGCCTCATCACCCCCGACTCGCGGCCACTCGCGAGATCGACGAAGACCAGCCGGTACGGCTCGGGGCCGTTCAACCCCACCCGCACCACCAGGTAGCCGTCGGGCTGGAACGCCACCAGCTCGGTCGGCTGCTCCGGCAGCGCGATGGGCGGACGGGCCGGCACGCCCCGGTCGACGTCCCACACCTCGATCGCGCGGTCCCGGTTCGGCACCGCCATCCGGGTCCCGGACGGGTCGAACACCGGTCCGCCCTCCGTGAACACGTCGACCGAGCCGACCAGCCGTCCCGACGGCACGTCCCACACCTCGATGCGCCCGGAGACGTTCACCGCCACCTGGCCGGGGTGCCCCGGGCGCTCCCACAGCCGTGCGCGCTCGGCGAGGTAGCCCGTCACCTCGGGGGTGTCGCCGAGCCGCACCGGGCTGCCGAGCGGTCGGCCGGTCGCCCGGTCGTGAGCGGAGAGGTGGCCGCCGTTCGCGATCACCACCTGGTCGCCGTCGGCCACGAGGTCGATCGGGACGTGCCCGAAGGGCGGGTCGGGGTTGGGCGGTGCCCGGTCCGGGACGCGCCACGAAGTGGTGAGCTGCAGGGTCGGGAACGCGTACTGGCCGATCTCCCACGCGCCGGGGACCGGCACCATCGTCCACAAGGTGTCCTCGTACACCACGACCAGCGTGCGCGGGTCGAGCCCGCTCAGCTCGCCGAGCCGCTGCCCGGTCCGCTGGTCCCGGACCACGAACCCGGTGCTGTCCCCGGTGCGGTGCCGGGTGACGACGGTGCCGTGGAAGCTGTCCCTGATCACGTAGTCCCACCCGGGCTCGTCGACCACCGGCTCGGTGGCGAACCGCAGCACCGAGGTGCCCTGGGCGAGCAGGAGCCACGTGCTGCCGCCCGTCGAGACCACGCCGAGGCTCGCCGCCGCCTTCAGCCGGTCGTCGGAGCCGGTCGACGCGTCGGCCTCGGGGACGGCCGGGATCGTCACCTGCCGCACCTCGCCGGTGTCGAGCGCGGTCATCCGCAGCACCTGGAAGTCCGTGCCGCGGACCGCGGGCCGTTCGAGCAGCCAGCGGCCGTCGGACGACAGCCGCGTCCACGCGACGGTGACGTCGCGCGTCGCCAGCCGCCGGGCGGGCGCCCCGCCCGCGGGCGGTTCGACGACGACGGTCGCGGGCCGGCGCACCTCCGGGTCCTCCTCGAGGCGCACGAGCGCGCCGCCGTCCGGGGCGACCGACGTGCCCTCGGGGTAGGCCGCGAGCTCGCTGCCGTCGGACACCGACCGCGCCACCAGCCGGGTCCCGTCCTGGCCGAACGTGCCGTGCCGCAGCAGCACCCGGCCGGGGTCGTCGGTGGGCCACCCCCACGTCACGTCGGCGGGGAGCGGGCCGATCCCGTTGGGGATCTCCGCGTTGCGGCGCAGGTCCCACAGGCGCACCCGCGCCGGCTGCGCCCGGGGCACCTCGAACCACATCAGGAGCTCACCGCCCGGCGCGAACACGGGCGCGGACACGCTGGTGCCCGGCGCGCCGGGCAGCTCCAGGTCGGGTTGCCGCCCGGTGAGGTCGCGCACCAGCACGACCGGCCGGTCGGTCATCCCGACAGCCAACCGGCGGCCGTCCGGGCTCGGGATCGGCGCCCCGCTGCCCGGGGGCAGGTCGGTGAGCTCGTGCCGCCGGGGCTCCGGGCCGGACAGGCCGGTGAGCAGGACGGGCGGCGTCGTGTAGAGCACGGCCGCGTCCCCGCGCACGACCATGCCCTCCACCGGCTCGGCGCTCACGCCCGCGATCTCCGCGTCGGCGCCGCGCAGGCCCAGGTAGGTCCGGGCCAGCGCCTCGCGGGCGGTCGGGTCGCGCGGGTCGGACCGCCACGCGGCGAGCGCCAGCTGCCCGGCGAGCGCCGGGTCCGTGGGGATCCGGGCGAGCGCCTCCCGCCCGATGAGGCCGGCGTTCGCGCTGGCGAGCTGGCCGGCCAGGACGTCGCGGCGCTGCAGCGCCAGCACCGACAGCGACCCGACCACGAGCAGCAGCACCGCCAGCACGGCGGTGAGCGCGCGCCGCCTGCGGGTGCTGCGGCGCTGCAGGGCGACGCCCCGCCGCACGTACTCCCGGTCGGCGGGGGCCAGGTCGTCGGCGCGGGACGCCAGCCACTCCGCGGCGGCGGCGAGCGGGGCTCCGCGCAGCAGGGCGCCCTCGTCGTGGTCGTCGGCCTCCCAGCGGCGGCGCCGCTCCTGCAGCCCGGCGAGCCAGGACAGGAACTCGCGGTCGGCGGTCAGCCAGTCGCGCAGCCGCGGCCAGTGCTCGATGAGCGCCTGGTGGGCCAGCTCGACGGTGTCCTTCGTGACGACGAGCAGGCGGTGGTCGGCGAGCGCCTCCGCGAGCCTGCGCTGCTCGTCGGTCAGGTCGCGCAGCAGCACCGGGCGCCGGACGAAGCGCTCGTCCCGGCCGGGCTCGGCCAGCGCGGTGAACAGCCTGCGCAGCGTCGCCTCGTCGGCGGAGAGCGAGTCGACGACCCGGTCGGCGTGCTGGGCGAGCGCGCCCGCGACCCCGCCGCACGCGAGGTAGCCGCGCAGCGTGGCGCGGCCGCCCTCGCGGTGGTCCCACAGGTCGGCGAGCAGCGCGGCCACCAGCGGCAGCTGCCCGGGCTCGGTGCCCGCGTCGTCGAGGATGCGGTCCACCAGGCCGTCGTCGAACGTGAGGCCGGGCGCGTGCTCTGCGGGCCCGACGATCGCCTCCCGCAAGCCGGCCCGGCCGAGCGGGGCCACCTGCACCGTGGCCGCGTCGAGCGCGGCGGTCAGACGGGGCTCGAGGCGCTCCAACGCCGCCCAGCGCAGCGTCAGCACCGCCCGGACCCGGCCGGTGCTCGTGCGGGCCATCAGCTCGTCCAGCAGCGCGCCCGCGGTCTGCGGGGCGAGCGTGGCGAGCTCCTCGAACTGGTCGAGGACGACGACCGTGCCCGGCGCCGCGTCGGCGACGGCCGCGAGCAGGTTCCCGATCGGGTCCGCGTCGAGGCGGCACTCGACGACCGGGGTGCCCGCGGCCCGCAGCCGGGGCAGCAGGCCGGCGCAGACCAGCGACGACTTGCCCACCCCCGACGGCCCGGCCACCGCGACGAGCGGCTGCCGCGCCACGGCCTCGACCAGGCGCGCGATGTCGGCGTCGCGGCCGTGGAAGTAGGCGGCGAGCTCGGCGTCGAACGGCCGCGCCCCCGGGTAGGGGCAGGGCACCAGGTCCTGGTCCAACGCGAAGACGGCGTCGATCGGGATCAGGTACGCCGCGGCGGTGTCGTCGCCCCTGATGGCGGCGACGGTCATGCCGACCACCGCACCGGAGGCGGCGTCCCACACGGGGGTGCCGGAGAACCCCGGCTCCACCCGCGGCTCCCCGGCGTCGGTGTGCAGCTGGAACCAGCGGGTGCCCTGCTCGCCGCGGATCGTCCCGCTCGTCCAGACCCCGTCGGCGCGGCCCTCGGGGAACCCGAGCACGCGGAAGCCGTGACCCCACAGCCGCTCGATCCGGCGCACCGGCGGCACCCGCGCCGGGGCGGGCGCGGCCAGCCGCAGCAGCGCGATGTCGCCGGAGCCGTCGTCGCGGATCGGTGCCCAGCGCTCCACGACCGCGTCCACCGGCCCGGCCTCGCCGCCGGCCAGCGGGAAGTCCAGGCGGACGGTCGCGGTGGGGGCCTCGGGGGCGTACGGGTCGGCGTCGATCGCCTCGGCGACCACGTGCGCGCACGTGGCGACCACGTCGGGCCCGACGACGAACGCGCCGCCGACCACGCCCACCCGCTCGTGCCACACGCGCGCGACGGCAGCGGCCAGCACCGGCGAAGGCGCCGTCATGGTCATCTGGATCCCCCGACCAGCAGCATAAGCAGCGGCCGGGTCGGCGTCACCGGTGGCGCCCGGGCCTGACGATCACCAGGTCGTCGAGGGCGGGATCAGCCCTCGAACTCGCCGGCCCGCACCCCGGCGAGGAACGCCCGCCACGCGGCCGCGGAGTGGACGTGCGGCTGCCGCGCCCGGTCCTTGGTGTCCCGGACCGCGACCCCGGCCGGCACGAACGCGACCTCGACGCAGCCGTCGCCGTTCCCCCCGCTGCCGCTGAAGCTGCTCTTCCGCCAGACGATGCCGGCGGGGTCCGGGGTGGTCATGGAGCACCTCTCGCGGTCGACTACATCTGCGCGGCCACCCGCTCGATCAGCGCGACCGATTCGGCCGGGTCCAGCGCCACCGAGCGCAGCCGGTCGAACACCAGCCTAGCCCGGGCGACGTCCTCCTCCTTGTCGACGTGCACCGCTCCCATCGGATGCTCGACGTAGCCCATGTCCGGCTCCCCCAGCCCGTCGAAGCTCAGGATCGTGAAGGCGCCACCCATGGCCGGGTGAGCGCCGATGCCCGTCGGCAGCACCTGGAGCTCGACCGAGTCGAACGCCGCGGCGGCGACGAGGTGGCGGAGCTGGGCGTTCATCACCGCCGGTCCGCCCACGGGGCGGTACAACACCGGCTCGTCGATGACCGCGAACAGCTGGATCGGATCGGTCGAGGAAGTCAGCCGGCGCTGCCGGATCATCCGGACCTGCACGTCTCGCTCGATGGTCTCCGCGGTGCGGGGCGTCAGCGAAGCCTCGAACAGGGCACGCGCGTAGTCCTCGGTTTGCAGAAGGCCAGGGACGTAGGTCACGGTGAAGTCCCGCACCGAGCTGGCCTCCGACTCGAGGGGCAGGTAGCCCTTGTCGTCCAGCCCGTACGCGCGCCACCAGCCCTTGGCGCCGGCCTCCCGGGTGAGCTGGATGATCTCGGTCCAGCGGTCGCCGCCGACGTCGAACAGGTCGAGCATGCTCCGCACCAGGTGCACGTCGACGCCCTGGTGG
>NZ_DATGOP010000071.1:0-20846 GCF_035305885.1 Pseudonocardia sp. | reverse complement strand
CACCTCGGCCCCGAGCGCCACCAGCGTCTCGATCAACACCGCGGTCTGCACCGTCATGTGCAACGAACCCGCGATCCGCGCCCCGTGCAACGGACGCGCCTCGGCGTACTCACGCCGCAACGCCATCAAACCCGGCATCTCGTGCTCGGCGAGCCGGATCTCCTTGCGACCGAACTCCGCCAGGCCCAGATCGGCCACGGCGAACTCGATGCCGTTGCGCTTCTGCAGCCTGCTGCTGGTGTCGGCAGTGGCGGTCATGGGGTACTAACGCCTCCTCGTACGGCTGGTGCGGGCGGCCACGTTACTGGGGTCCGCTCGATGGTGGCGACGAGGACGGCGGTTCGGAATCGCATGCGGCCCGCCCTCCTCGTTGCGTGAGTGCAGGCGCCCTTGTTCCGTTGCAATGGCCAGGTGGTCGAGCGTGGCGGGCGCCCTCGGGGCCCGTCGCAGCGCCTCTCGACACACCGACGTCGCGATTGCGCTTCCCAGCATCCGAACTCCTGCGGTTGCTGTCAACCGAGCTGGTCATAGGGTGGAGCGGTGAGGATCGCGCTGTTCCTGACGTGTCTCGGGGACGCGCTGCACCCCGAGGTCGGACGGGCCACCGTCACCTTGCTGGAGCGACTCGGCCACGAGGTCGTGTTCCCGGCCGACCAGACCTGCTGCGGCCAGATGCACGTCAACACCGGCTACCAGCGCGAGGCGCTGCCGCTCGTGCGCCACCACGTGGCCACGTTCGAGCCGTACGACGTGATCGTCGCGCCGTCCGGGTCGTGCGTGGGGTGCGTGCGCCACCAGCACGCGATGGTTGCCCGAGGGGCGGACGACGAGCGGCTCGCCGAGCGCGCCGAGGCCGTGGCGGCCCGCACCTACGAGCTGTCCGAGCTGCTCGTCGACGTGCTCGGCGTGGAGGACGTGGGGGCCTACTACCCGCACCGGGTGACCTACCACCCGACCTGCCACTCGCTGCGGATGCTGCGGGTCGGCGACAAGCCGCTGCGGCTGCTGCGCCGCGTGCGCGGGATGACGCTGATCGAGCTGCCCGAGGCCGACCAGTGCTGCGGGTTCGGCGGCACGTTCGCGCTGAAGAACGCCGACACGTCCACGGCCATGCTCGCCGACAAGATGCGCAACGTGCTCGCCACCGGCGCCGAGGTGGCGACGGCGGGCGACGCGTCGTGCCTCATGCACATCGGCGGCGGCCTGTCCCGGCTGCGCAGCGGCACCCGCACCGTCCACCTGGCCGAGATCCTGGCGAGCACGGCATGAGCACCTTCCTCGGGATCCCCGCGCCGCGCGGCGTCGGGCACCTGCGCGGGGACCGGCCGTTCCCCGACGCGGCGCGCGGTGCGCTCGCCGACTCCCAGCTGCGGCGCAACCTCGGCCACGCCACCCGCACGATCCGCGGCAAGCGCGCGAGCGTCGTCGGCGAGCTGGACGACTGGGAGCAGCTGCGGCTGGCCGGGTCCGCGCTGAAGGCGGCCACGATGGCGCGGCTCGACGAGCACCTGGAGCGGCTCGAACGCGAGGTCACCGCCCGCGGCGGCACGGTGCACTGGGCCCGCGACGCGCGGGAGGCCAACGAGATCGTCACGGGGCTGGTCCGGAAGGCGGGCACGCGCGAGGTCGTCAAGGTCAAGTCGATGGCAACCCAGGAGATCGGCCTCAACGAGGCGCTCGAGGCCGCGGGCATCGAGACGCACGAGACCGACCTCGCCGAGCTGATCGTCCAGCTCGGCGGCGACCTGCCCAGCCACATCCTGGTGCCGGCGATCCACCGCAACCGCGCGGAGATCCGGGAGATCTTCCTGCGCCGGATGCCGGAGGTCGACCCGGACCTCACGGCCGAGCCGCGCCGGCTGGCCATGGCCGCGCGCGCCCACCTGCGAGAGCGGTTCCTCCGGGCGAAGGTCGCGATCTCGGGCGCCAATTTCGGCGTGGCCGACACGGGCACGCTGCTGGTGGTCGAGTCCGAGGGCAACGGCCGGATGTGCCTCACGCTGCCGGAGACGCTGATCACCGTGATGGGCATCGAGAAGGTCGTGCCGACCTGGCAGGACCTCGAGGTGTTCCTGCAGCTGCTGCCCCGCTCCTCCACCGGCGAGCGGATGAACCCCTACACCTCCGCCTGGACCGGGGTGACGCCGGGCGACGGCCCGCAGGAGTTCCACCTCGTGCTGCTCGACAACGGGCGCACCGCGGCGCTCTCCGACGAGCTGGGCCGAACCGCCCTGCACTGCATCAAGTGCTCGGCGTGCCTCAACGTCTGCCCGGTCTACGAGCGCACCGGCGGCCACGCGTACGGCTCGGTGTACCCGGGCCCGATCGGGGCGGTGCTGTCGCCGCAGCTCACGGGCGTGGAGGACAACGCGTCGCTGCCGTACGCCTCCAGCCTCTGCGGCGCCTGCTTCGACGCCTGCCCGGTGCGGATCGACATCCCGTCGCTCCTGGTGCGGCTGCGGGCCCGGCACGTCGACGAGCAGCGCAAGCGGCCGGTGCCGACCCCGGAGGCGATCGCGATGGCCGCGGCGTCGTGGGTGATGTCCTCGCCCACCCGCTTCGCGGCCGCGGAGAAGGGGGCGCGCCTGGGCCGGGTCCTGGGCCGCGGCTCCGGGCGGATCCGCACGCTGCCGCCCCCGCTGTCGGCGTGGACGGCGAGCCGCGACGCCCCGCGCCCACCCGCGGAGACGTTCCGCGAGTGGTGGGCCCGCGAGCGCGGAGGTGCGTCGTGAGCGCGCGGGACGAGGTGCTCGCCCGCATCCGGGCGGCCAACGCGGCGGCGGGGCACCCGGCCCCGCCGGAGGTGCCGCGCGACTACCGCCGCGCAGGCGCGCACCCGGCCGGCGCGCCCGAGCTGCTCGACCTGTTCCGCGACCGGCTCGTCGACTACAAGGCGACGGTGCTGGACGCCGCGCCGGACGGGGTCGCGAAGGCGGTGCGGACCGCGCTCGGCGACGCCACCGGCCGCGTGGTGGTGCCGCCCGGGCTGCCCGAGGACTGGTGGCCGGACGGGATCGCCGCCACGCGCGTCACCGACGACGGGCTCTCCCCCGCCGAGCTGGACACCGCGGCCGCGGTCGTCACCGGCTGCGCCTCGGCCTGCGCCACCACCGGCACGATCGCCCTCGACGGCTCGCCCGACCAGGGCAGGCGCGCCATCACCCTGGTGCCCGACGTGCACGTCTGCGTGGTGCGCGCCGAGCAGGTGGTGGAGACGGTGCCCGAGATGCTCGCTGCGCTCTCACCGACCCGCCCGATCACGTTCGTGAGCGGGCCGTCGGCGACGAGCGACATCGAGCTGGAGCGCGTGGAGGGCGTGCACGGCCCGCGGACGCTGATCGTCGTCCTCGTGGCCGGGAGCTGACCCGCCGCCGGGTGCGGCTACGGCGCCGCGGCCTTGTCGCCGTCCGGGGCGATGGCGAACCACTTGCCGTCGACGCCGTGCCCGTCGGTGGCGCCCGGCGCGTCGCCGGTGTGGCGGTAGACCGGCCAGCCGCCGATGGTGAGCTGCACCTGCCCGTCCGGGCGCTGGACGGTGCCGACCCGGTCCTCGTCGAGCCCTTCGATCGTGATCGGCTCGGTGGCGAGCACGGGCTCCCACGCCGCGACGCAGGGGCCCTCGCAGCGCGCCGTCGGGGGCGAGGCGCTGTCGCCGTCGAAGCGGTAGAGGGTGAAGCCGAGGCCGTCGGCCACCACCGTGCCGAGGTCGGCCGTGCTGTTGGCGGTCACGACCGTCCCCGGCGGCGGCCGCAGGGCGGTGACCTGCTCCGTCGACGGCCGCGGCGCGGGCTGCTGCGGGGCCTCCGCGGCGCACGCGGAGAGCGCGATCGCGGCGATCGCGGACACGGCCGCCAGCGCGCTGGTGCGGGACATGCGAACCTCCGGGTCGGGATCGGCCTTCACCCCGGCACACGGAGCCCGCGGCGGGGCGTTCGGCGGCGGGCCCCGGCCCGCGACGAGGGGTCCCGCGCGGTCGGCGAGCGGCTCAGCCGAGGAGGTGGTCGCGCAGCAGGGCCTCGGCGGCGTCCGTTCGTCCGCGCGCGGCGAGCAGCCCGGCGGGCACGACCGCGAAGTCGGAGTCGACCACCACCGGCGCCTCGGCGAGCACCGGCGCGAGCTCGGGGTCGGTGCGCAGGGTGGCCACCACCGCGCCGAGCCCGCCGGTGAGGTCCCGCTGGCGGAACACGCCGCCCGCCAGCACGACGAGCCCGACGTCGCGGCCCGCGTCGGCGTGCACCCGCAGGTGCCTGCGCACCGCGACCACGGCGGCCAGCGCGGCGATGCGGCGGTCCTCGGCGGCGCTACCCCGGTCGCGCGGGACGTAGCCGGTCTCGCTGGCCATGCGGGCGACGGTGGGCCCGAGCAGATCGGCCTCCACCGGGTCGACGATGCCCTCCGCCTGGCTCTCCACGAGCACCCCGCCCGCGGCCGCCCGCACGCCGAGGTCGCCCTCGACCGTGCGGACCGGCTCGCCCCGGTCGGCCGAGTGGACGTCGGTGGTCGCGCAGCCCACGTCGACGACGAGGACGCGTGCACCGCAGATCGCGGAGAGCCGGGTGGTGGCGTGGCCGACCGCCTCCGGCGTGACGACCCGCACGAGCTTGCGGAAGCGCGGCGCGACCGCGGGGCCGCGGCCGCCGATCGCGTGCCGCCGGTACAGGTCCGCGATCGCGGCGCGGGCCGGGCCCGGCACGACCTCGCCGCGGCGGGGCAGCACGTTGTCGCAGGCGACCACGTTGCGCCCGGTGGCGCGGAGCAGGGCGAGCGCGTCGTCGCGCGCGTTCGCGTTGCCCGCGAGCACGATCGGGTGCCGGATACGCGCCCTGGCCAGCCGGCTGGCGTTGTGCAGCAAGCCGGCCGGGTCCTCGCCGTCCGCGCCGCCCACGAGCAGGACCACCCCCGGCCGGGCGCTGCGCAGCAGCCGCACGTCCGCCGGCTCCAGCGGCCCCGCGTGGACGTGGACGACGTGCGCCCCCGCCGACACCGCGACCCGGTGCCCGGCCTCCGTCGCCGACAGCCGGTCGGACCCCACGACCGCGAGGCGCAGCCCGCCCCCCGCCGACGAGCAGGCCAGCACCTCGGGCTCGGCGTCGCGGCCCGCGGCCGACACCGCGCGCACCGCGGCGTCCACGCCGGCGAGCACGTCGCCGGTGGTGGTCCGGTGCTCGGCGAACCCGGCGAGCGACCCGTCGGCGTGCACCAACACCGCCTTGGTCCACGTCGAACCCACGTCGAGGCAGACCGATGCGGCCTGGTCGGTGGGGGTCACGGCGCACGAGCCTAACCGCTGGTGGGCCGGATGGCGCCGGATGAAGCCCATGGTGCGGCCACTCGTACGGAGGTAACTTCCGGGTGACGCAGGACACACCGCCCAGGAGGAGGCTCCCGATGCTCGGTCTGATGCAGGATCGGCCGCTCGCTCTGCCGCACATCTTCCACCGGGCCGAGCAGTACTTCGGGCACAAGACGATCGTCACCGCGGACGCCACCGGCGAGACCACCACGACCATCGCCGACTGGGCGCAGCGGGTGCGGCGGCTCGCCACCGTGCTCGACACGCTCGACGTGAGCGCCGACGGCCGCGTGGCCACGTTCGCCTGGAACACCGCCCGCCACCTGGAGCTGTACCTGGCCGTCCCGTGCACCGGCCGGGTCCTGCACACGCTGAACATCCGGCTCTTCCCCGAGCAGCTCGTCTACGTCGCGAACCACGCCGAGGACGAGGTGGTGTTCGTCGACCGCTCGCTGCTGCCGCTGTTCTGGCCGCTCGTCGACAAGCTGGACAGCGTCCGCCACGTCGTCGTGATCGACGACGGCGCCGACACCGAGATCCCCAGCGATCCGCGGGTGCACGACTACGAGGAGCTGCTGGCCGCGGCCGACCCGTTCGCGGGCCCCTTCGAGATCGCGGACGAGAACACCGCGGCCGCCATGTGCTACACGTCCGGCACCACCGGCAACCCGAAGGGCGTGGTCTACAGCCACCGCTCCACGGTCCTGCACTCGCTGATCACGCTGATCGCCGACGGCATCGCCCTGTCCGAACGCGACGTCGTGCTGCCCGTCGTCCCGATGTTCCACGCCAACGCCTGGGGTCTTCCCTACGGGTGCCTGCTCGCGGGCACCGGCATCGTGCTCCCCGGCCCGAACATGACCCCGGACGCCATCGCCGGCCTGATGGAGCGGCACCGGGTCACCGTCGCCGCCGGGGTGCCCACGATCTGGATGGGCGTCCAGCCGCTGCTCGCGCAGCACGACTTCAGCGCGCTGCGGGCGATCCTCTGCGGCGGCTCGGCCGTGCCGAAGGCGTTGTCGGAGGCCTACCGGGAGGCGATCGGGATACCGATGCTGCACGCCTGGGGCATGACCGAGACCAGCCCGATCGCCACCATGTGCACCCTGCGCACCCAGCACGAGTCGCTCACCGAGGAGGAGCGCGCCGACGTCCGCGCGCGGCAGGGCCAGGCCGTGCCGCTCGTCGACATCCGGCTGGCCGACCCGGCCACCGGCGAGCCGCAGCCGTGGGACGACGTCGCCACCGGCGAGATCCAGGCCGCCGGGCCGTGGATCGCCGCCGAGTACTACCGCGGCGAGGGCGGGGGCGCCCAGTTCACCGAGGACGGCTGGCTGCGCACCGGCGACGTGGCGGCCGTCGACCGGTACGGGTTCGTCCGGATCGTCGACCGCACCAAGGACCTGATCAAGTCGGGCGGCGAGTGGATCAGCTCGGTCGACCTGGAGAACGAGATCATGGCGCACCCGAAGGTCGCCGAGGCCGCCGTGATCGCCGTCCCCCACCCGAAGTGGGTCGAGCGGCCGCTCGCCTGCGTGGTCGTCAAGCCCGGGGAGACGCTCACCGCCGAGGAGGTGATCGCCCACCTCGAGAAGCGCGTCGCGAAGTGGTGGCTCCCCGATGCGGTGGAGTTCATCGACGAGGTGCCCAAGACCAGCGTGGGCAAGTTCTCCAAGAAGACGCTTCGTGAGAAGTTCGGTGGCTACCAGGTAGCCGCTCCCACTGCGGCCAGCACGACCGACGACGGCAGGACATGACGACCGCACCACTCGTTTCGACCCGCAGTTCCACCACCCACCCCAACGGAGGCCTGCCGCCGACGATGAGCGGTGGTCCGCGGACCGACCAGCCGCGGACCAAGCCGCCGTCCAGCCCGGAGCTGACCGCCCTGAAGATCGCCTACTCCGACATCTCGACGATCGCCGCGTCGCTGGAGGAGGAGGATTCCTGGCTGCCCACGCGCTGCCTCGGCTGGACGGTGCGCGACCTGCTCGTGCACCTGCTGAGCGACGTCCAGCGGGCGCTCGTGGCGCTGGCCAGCCCGGCGGCGGGCCCCGCCGACGTCGACGCGGTGACGTGGTGGACGGCGGGCGAGCCGACCGACGACCCCGGGTTCCGCGAGCTGCGCAACCTGCGCGCCATCTCCGGGGCGTGGGAGCTCGACGACCTCGTGCGCACGTTCATGGAGACCACGCGCGCGGTCGTCGGGCTCGCCGCGCGCACGCCGCCGGAGGCGCTCGTCGCCACCCGCGGGCACGTCATGCAGGCGGTGGACCTCGTGACCACGCTGGCGGTCAAGGCGGCCATCCACCACCTCGACATGGTGCTCGAGCTGCGCCGCCCCGGCCCGCGCCCCGAGCCGCTCGCGCTCGTGCGGTGCACGCTCGACGCGCTGCTCGGCAGGCCCGCGCCCGCGGACTGGCCCGACGAGCGCTGGGCGCTGCTCGGCACCGGCCGGGTACCGCCCGGCGGCGGCGAGCGCCGCGCCCTCGGCGCCGCGGCCGCACGCTTGCCGCTGCTCTGCTGAGGGCCCCTCGCCCGAACTTCAGGAAAGCCACATTCACGAAGCCCACGTTCATGGATGTGGCTTTCCTGAAGTTAGCCTCCCGGGCGTGCAGCGCCTCGTGGAGATCGCCGCGCTCGCCGAGCGGGTGCGGCGGGCACCGCCGCGGTGCGGGGCCACCCGGTTGGTCTGCATCGACGGCCCGTCGGGTTCGGGCAAGACCACGCTCGCGGCCCGGCTCGCCGCCGAGCTCGGCGACCCGCCGGTGCTGCACATGGACGACGTCTACCCCGGCTGGGACGGCCTCGCCGCCTCCGTGCCGTTGCTGCACGACCAGGTCGTCGCGCCGCTGGCCGAGGGCAGGCCCGCCCGCTACCGCCGCTACGACTGGCACCGCGGCGAGTTCGGCGCGGTGCACGACGTCGGCCGACCCGACGTGCTCGTCGTCGAGGGCGCGGGGTCCGGGGCGCGGGTCATCGCGGCGCGGGCCGTCCTGCTGATCTGGATCGAGGCCCCGCGCGACGAGCGGTTCCGGCGCGGGATCGCCCGCGACGGGGAGACCTACCGCCCGCACTGGGAGCGCTGGGCGCACCAGGAGGCGGCGCACTTCGCGGCCGAGGCGACCGCGTGCCGTGCCGACGTCCGGGTGGACGGCGCGCCCACCGCGCCCCACGACCCGGCCCGGGAGCTGGTCCTGCTGGCGGACCGGCCCGGGCCGGGCGCCTGATCAACGGCCGGTGGGGACGGCCTGCAGGCGGTCGAGCAGCTGCGCGATCCGCCTCCCATCGGCCTCGAGCGCGGCCTGCGGGTCGCCGTCCGCGCCGGTGTGGGTGAGCACCAGCCGGGCGCCGTGCCCCGTCCCCGCGCCGAGCTCCCAGCGGACCCGGCCGCCCTCCTCGGCGTCGTGCTCCAGGGCGTGCTCGCCGACCACCTCGCCGTCCGGGACGAGGTCGCGCACGGCGCCCCACACCCCGTCGGTGGGCCGGGTGAGCTGGCGCTCGTGGCGGACCCGCCACCCGTCGGGCCCGGTGTCGACCGTGCCCGCGTCGAGCCCCAGCTGCGTGACCAGCCGCTCGTGCAGCGCGATGTCGTCCACTCCGGGGTCGGCGCCCGGGCGCCCGTCGAGCGCGAGGCCGAGGGCGACGATGCAGGTGTGCCAGCCCGCCCCGTAGCTCGCGGCGCCCGGGCGGTCGTCGAACGTGTGCAGCAGGACGAGCCGGGTGCCGTCGCCCTCCGGGTGCAGCTCCCAGCGCAGGTGGTCGTCCTGCCAGGTGTAGGCGATGAGCCGCGGCGGGTCGAGGTCGGTGACCACGCCGGGCTCGCCGCCGTCGTAGTCGACCTTGCCGCCCTCGCGCAACTCGACGACCACCTTCGACGGGAACCACTCGGCGAGCCGCTCCGGCTCGGTCATCGCCTTCCAGACCTTCTCCGGCGGGTGCGCGAGCCGGCGCTCCATGCGAAGCACGCTGCGGCCGTCCCGCGTCTGCAGGCTCTCGGTCATGTCTGTTCGGTGTCCTTCCGCGCGTCGGCGTCGAGGTGCCGTTCGAGGGCGTCGAGGCGGTCGGCCCACATCCAGCGGTAGGGCGCGAGCCACTCGTCGATCTCGGCGAGCGGCGCCGGGTCGAGCTCGTACCAGCGCCGCTGCGCCTCCGCCCGCACCTTGACCAGCCCGGCCTCCCGCAGCACCCGCAGGTGCTTGGACGTGCCCGGCTGGCTGATGCCGAGCTCCGCGGTGAGCTCCCCGACCAGCCGCGGTCGTTCCCGCAGCAGGTCGAGGATCCGACGGCGGACCGGTTCGGCGAGGACCTCGAACGTCACGACCTGAACATACCGATTCAGGAATATAACCGCAAGGGCATGTTCAGCGGGACGCGCGCTGCCCCAGCACGGAGTGCGACCGGCCGTAGGAGAAGTAGATGGCGATGCCGATGACCATCCAGATGACGAACCGCAGCCAGGTCTCGACCGACAGGTTGAGCATCAGCCACAGGCAGGCCAGCACCGACAGGATCGGCACGAGCGGCACCAGCGGCGTGCGGAACCCGCGCGGCAGGTCGGGCCGGGTGCGCCGCAGGACGACGACGCCGAGGGAGACCAGCACGAACGCGAAGAGCGTGCCGATGTTGACCATCTCCTCCAGCGCGCCGATCGGGAAGAACGCGGCGACGATGCCGACCGCGACGCCGATGATCACGCTGACGCGATAGGGGGTGCCGTGCGCGCCGGTGTGCGCGAGCCACTTCGGCAGCAGCCCGTCGCGCGCCATCGCGAAACCGACCCGGATCTGTCCGAGCAGCAGCACCATGACCACGGTCGTGAGGCCGGCGAGCGCGCCGACCGCGATGATCGTGGCCGCCCAGTCCACGCCGACGGTCGCGAACGCCGTGGCGAGCGTGGCGCGCGTGCCGTCGGGCTGGGTCGCGAGGTCGGTGTAGGGCACCATGCCGGTGAGCACCAGCGCCACCGCCACGTAGAGCACGGTGACGATGGCGAGCGACCCGAGGATGCCGCGCGGCAGCGAGCGCTGCGGGTTCCTGGTCTCCTCGGCCGTGGTCGCGACGACGTCGAACCCGATGAAGGCGAAGAACACCAGCGACGCCGCCGCGAGCAGCCCGTACACGCCGAAGGTGCTGTTGGCCTCGCCGCCGAACAGCGACAGCAGCGACTGCGTCATACCCCCCGCGTCCGACTCGGCCGGCGCCGGCGGCGGGATGAACGGGGTGTAGTTCGCGACGTTGATGAAGAACGCCCCGAGGATGATCACGAAGAGCACGATGCCGACCTTGATCGCCGTGATCACCATGCTGAACCGGCTGGACAGCTTCGTGCCCAGCACGAGCAGGGTGGTGAGCACCGTGATCAGCAGCACCACGCCCCAGTCGAAGTCCAGCCCGCCGATCGACACCGTGGTCGGCACGTCCAGGCCGAACTGGTTGAAGACCGTCTCGAGGTAGACCGACCAGCCCTTGCCGACGACGGCGGCGGCCACGGCGAACTCCAGCACCAGGTCCCAGCCGATGATCCAGGCGACGAACTCGCCGAACGTGGCGTAGGAGAACGTGTAGGCGCTGCCGGCGACGGGCACCGTCGAGGCGAACTCCGCGTAGCACAGCGCCGCGAGCGCACAGGCGATCGCGGCGAGGACGAACGCGAGCGAGACCGACGGTCCGGCCACGTCGCCCGCCGTGCTCGCCGCCAGCGTGAAGATGCCCGCTCCGATGACGACCGCGACGCCGAAGACGATCAGGTCCCAGGTCGTCAGGTCCTTCCGGAGCTTGGTGTCCGGTTCGTCGGTGTCAGCGATCGACTGCTCGACCGACTTCGTTCGCATGATCCCGTTGCGGGTCTCGCCAAGGGCCATCCGCGAAACGTATCGGTCGCGCGGCCGGCGGACCAGCCGCGAACGGGGTGCGTCAGCCGGCCATCGCGGCCCGGTCGAGGTCCGGCTCCAGGTAGATGATCCGCGCGTCCGGCACCCGCTCGCGGACCCGCGCCTCGGCCTCGTCGATGGCGGCGGCGACGGACGCGAGCGGCAGCCCGGGCGCGAGCGCGATCTTGGCGGCCACCAGGAGCTCCTCGGGGCCGATGTACTGGGTCTTGATGTGGATGACGCGCTGCACGTCGCCCGACTCGAGAGCGCTGACGATCTCCGACAGCACGGGCGGGGCGGCGCCCTCGCCGATGAGCAGGCTCTTCATCTCGACGATCAGGATGATCGCGATGATGCCCAGCAGGACGCCGATGCAGATGGTGCCGATCGCGTCCCACACCGGGTCGCCGGTGAGGACGCTGAGGCCCACGCCGAGCAGGGCGAGGACCAGGCCGACCAGCGCGCCGAGGTCCTCCAGCAGCACGACGGGCAGCTCGGGGACCTTCGACTGCCGGATGAACTGCCACCAGGTGCCGTCGCCCTTGAGCGGGCGGGACTCGTGGATCGCGGTCCGGAACGAGAACCCCTCCAGCGCGATCGCGACCACGAGGATCACCACGGCGACGACCGGCGAGGTCAGCGGCTCGTGCGACTCCAGCTTGTGGATGCCCTCGTAGATCGCGAACACCGAGCCGAGGGTGAACAGCAGCAGCGCGACGACGAAGGAGTAGAAGTAGCGGTCGCGGCCGTAGCCGAACGGGTGCTCCGGGGTGGCCGCCCGCCGGGCCGTGCGCCCGCCGAGCACCAGCAGCCCCTGGTTCGAGGTGTCGGCGACCGAGTGCACGGCCTCGGCGAGCATCGACGACGATCCCGTGATGAGGTAGCCGATGAACTTCGCGAGCGCGATCCCCGCATTGGCGAGCAGCGCCGCCACGATCGCCCGCGTACCCCCACTCGCTGCCATGCGCGGAGCCTAGCCGGGGCGAAAACCGACGGCGGGGAGGATCGCCTGGTCCACGATCTCGGCCAGCAGCGCCTCCGACGGCTCCTCCCCCGTGTCGAACGCGATCTTGAACACCAGCGCCTCTCCGATCTCCTCGACGACCGGCGTGACCAGCGCGGGGTCGATCTGGCCGAGCCGGGCGTAGTGGCGCAGCACGGTGGCGGTGAACCGGCGACCCCTGCGGTCGAAGACGCCCTGCAGCCGCTCCACGAGGTCGGGGCGGCGGTGCCGTTCGAGCATGATCGCCTGCACTGCGCGCACCGTCGGGTGGCGGGACCAGGCGATCAGCAACCGCAGCGCGGCGATGAGGTCGCCCCGCAGGTCGTCGGCCGCGGGCGACGGTTCCTCCAGGGGGTAGGCGGCCGCGATCGCGTCGAGCAGCACGTCCTCGGGCGCGGACCAGCGCCGGTAGAGGGTGGTCTTGGGAGTGCCGGCACGGCGCGCGATGCCCTCCATCGTCAGCCTGCCGAGGCCGACCGCGTCGAGCTCCGCGAGCGCCGCCTCGTGCAGCGCCGCAACGAGCTCTTCGCCCCGGCGGCGGGAACGCCCGGTCATCGCCCTCCTTGCTGAGATACGCATGCGTAGCTTAACCTCGCAGAGCTACGCGTCCGTATCTTACGAGAGGTCCATGTGTCATCCCTGCACCCCCAACCGCCCGTCGCGCCCCGGGTCCGCGCGCTCGCCCCCGACCTCGCGCGGGGCGCCATGCTCGCCGTCATCGCGCTGGCCCACTCGCAGGTGCTCGCCCACCCGTTCCTCGGGCCCGCTGCCGCGCCCGGATCGGCCCTCGACACCGCGGTGCAGGTCCTGCTCACGCTGTTCGTCGACAGCCGCGGCTACCCGATGTTCGCCGCGCTGTTCGGCTACGGGATGGTGCAGATCCTGCGCAGCCGGGAGCCGCTGCTGGGCCCGGACGGCGCGCGCCGCCTGCTGCGCCGCCGCGGGGGCTGGCTCGTCGCGTTCGGCGTCGCCCACGTCCTGCTGCTCTTCCCCGGCGACATCCTCGCCTCGTACGGCGTGCTCGGCCTGCTGTTCGTGGGGGCGCTGCGCTGGCCCGCGGCGCGCCTGTTCGCCGTCGCCTGCGGCCTCGCCGCGGTCGGCGCGCTGGTGTACGGCTCGGTGCTCGCCCTCCCCGCGCCCGCCGGGTCGGCCGGCGAGTACGGCCCCCTGGCCTCGGCGGCCCTCCGGGTCGCGACGTTCCCGCTGATCATGCCGATGAACGCGGTGATGGCGGCGGCGCCGGTGCTGGTCGGCATCTGGGCCGGGCGGCGCGGGCTGCTGGACGAACCGGGCAGGCACCGCCGCCTGCTCGCCCGGGTGGCCGCGGCCGGCATCGCGATCGCCGCGGCGGGGGCCGTGCCGCAGGCGTTCGTCACCACGGGGCTGTGGCACCCGGACACCGCGGCGCTGGTCGGGGCGGGCGCGCTGCACACCGCCACCGGCTACGTGGGCGGCCTCGGCTACGCCGCGCTCGTCGGCCTCGTCGCGGCGGCCCGGTCCGGCCGAGCGGCGGGCCCGGTCACCACGGCCCTCGCCGCCACCGGGCAGCGCTCCATGACCTGCTACCTGGCCCAGTCGGTGGCGTGGCTGGTGCTGTTCGAGCCGTACCTCGCCGACCTCGGCGGCACCGTCGGGGTGACCGGCGCGGCGGCGGTGGGGCTCGTCGTCTGGCTGGTCACCGTGGTGGCCGCGGACCTGATGCGCCGCGCGGGACGGCCCGGCCCGGCCGAGACGATGCTGCGCCGGCTCGCCTACCGGACCCGGTGACCGGCGTCAGATCCCGAGGCCGTCGCTCGCCAGGAACAGCTGCGTGCCCTCGGCCCGCGGCGAAAGCGTGACGTCGGTGTCGGCGGCGCTCAGCCACACCGACGCCCCGCGGCCGACCTCCAGCTCACCGGACTGGGACCGCACGAGCGCACCGCCCGCCGTGCAGAGCAGGATGCGCGGCCCGCCGTCGGGCACCGCGACCTCGCCCCCCGGCGCGCCCTCGAACCGGCGCAGCAGGAACTCCTCCGCGGGGGTGTCGTAGCGCAGCCAGTCGCCGTCCTGCTTGCTCGCGACGATCGGCGGCGGCGTGGAGTGGAAGTCGAGCACGCGCAGCAGCTCGGGCACGTCCACGTGCTTCGGCGTGAGCCCGCCGCGCAGCACGTTGTCGGAGTTGGCCATGATCTCCACACCCGCCCCGGACAGGTAGGCGTGCAGGTTGCCCGCGGGCAGGTAGACCGCCTCGCCCGGCTGGAGCGTGACCCGGTTGAGCAGCAGCGCGGCCAGCACCCCCGCGTCGCCCGGGTAGCGCTCGGACAGCTCCAGCGCGGTGCGCGCCTCGGTGGAGAACTCCCCGTCTCCGCCCGCGAGCTTCACGCAGCCCTCCTGCAGGGCGGGGACGAGCGTGTCGAGCACCGCCTGCGGCAGCGTGATCCACGTGGTGAACAGGGCGCGCAGGCCGTCGGCGTCCGGCTGGGCGGCGAGCAGCTCGGCGTGGCCCGCGAGCTCGGGAACCCCGATGGCCTGCAGCAACCGCACGGTGACGGCCGGGTCGCGGAAGCCGACGAGCGCGTGGAACTCGGTGAGCGCGCAGATCAGCTCGGGCTTGTGGTTGGCGTCCTTGTAGTTGCGGTCGGCCGCGTCCCGGGGAACCCCCGCCGCCTCCTCCTGGGCGAAGCCCAGCCGGGCCTGCTCGAGGCTCGGGTGCGCCTGCAGCGACAGCGGCTCGTCGGCGGCCAGCACCTTGAGCAGGAACGGCAGCGTGGCGTCCCAGCGCTCGCTGCGCTCCGGCCCCAGCATCTGCTTCGGGTCGGCGCCGAGCGCCTCGAGCAACGACACCTGGCCGCCGTCGGCGTGGACGAGGCGCGACGGGTCGGCGGGGTGGGCGCCGAGCCACATCTCCGCCTGCGGGTGCGGCGAGGGCACCTCCTGCCCCAGCAGGTCGGCGATCACCGTGCGCGAGCCCCACGCGTAGGCACGCACGGGGTTGTCCAGCAGTTCCACGTCGGGTCAGCTCTCCTCAGGCAGGCTCGATCGTGCGGGTGGCCAGTCCCAGGTACACCGCGGCCACGTCCAGCCGCGACGCGAGCAGCGCGGCTCGCAGCAAGGTGGCATGGCGGGTGCCACGCGATACCTCGTCCACGGGGTGCTGCACGTCGGCCGACGGCCACCCGCGCCCCGTGCGCCGCAGCGTCACCTGGCCGGGGTCATCCTCCTCGGTGGCCAGGAGCACGAGGCGCACGGGGGGTGCCTCCGCGCCCCCGTCCGGGTCGTCGAACGGGTCGCGGAAGATGTCGGTTCCCATCGCGCCGCGGTCGAGCGCCCGCACCAGCGCGGTGGCGCCGGCGCCCTCGGTGACCTCGGCGGAGTGGGCGACGACGCCGGCGTGGGTCGCCAGCGCCGTGACGCCGTGCACGGCCACCGCGGCCGCGAGCCGGTCGGTGCCCCACAGCAACGGCGTGTGGTCGGCGAGCCGCAGCGCGAGCGACTTCGCCGGGTTCATGAACGGTTCGTGGCCGGGCTGGTTGCGCTCCGCCTCGGCGTCCAGCGCGTCGGCCAGCGCGTCCATCCCCGGGTCCAGCGGCGGGTCGAGCAGGTCGAGCGCACGCACCGCGGCCAGGCCGACGGCCAGCGCCCGCGGCAGCTCCAGCCCCGGCGGCACCGGGATGCGCGGCTCGACCAGCCGCGCGCGGCCCGCGCCCGCCGACGCGACCGGCCCCTCGCCGGGTGCGGACAGCACCACCTCCGCCCCGCGGCGGACCGCGCGCACCACGCTCTCGGCGAGCTCGGCGTCGGTGGCGTCCGCGGTGTGGGCCACGACCACGTCGAGCGGGCCGATCCACGAGGGGGTCGAGTCGGTGACCACCACCGGCACCGGCGCCCCCGGGCCCAGCAGGGCCGCGAGGATGCCGGTGGCCGTCGCCGACGCACCGGGCCTGCGCAGCAGCACGAGGGCCCGCGGCCGGTGCCCGGCCAGATCGCCCACGTTCGCCTCGGCCGCGCTCTGGGCGGCCGAACGCACCTGGGCGCCCGCCGTGGCGGCGGAACGCAGGATGCCGCCCGTGTCGAGCGCGGCCAGCGCCCGCGGGTCGGCGAGCAGCGCGTCGTCGAGCACTAGTGCCCCCAGCCCTGAGTTCGGTGGTCGAGGGTCGAGGCGGGGGTCACGTCACCCGCCGCTCGGGGCGGCCGTGGGCGGGGTCGCCTCGTCGAGCAGGAGCACCGGGATCCCGTCGACGACCGGGAACCCGCGCCCGCACGCGGTGCAGGTGAGCACGTCGGCGTCCGGGTCGGCGGGGGTGCCCGCCCGCAGCGGGGCGTGGTCGTCGGACGGGCAGGCCAGGATCTCCATCAGCTGGGGGTCGAGCTGTACGGCCACGGCCTCCTCCTTCGCAAGGGCAGGCGGAACTGCCCGCGATGTTGCCAGTGCGCGGCGCGGTCCGCCCGGTTCGTTCGCCGGACTCTTCGACGCTATCCGCGAACGACCGCGAGCACCTCGTCGCGCAGGGCCGCCATCGCCTCGGCGTCGGCCGCCTCCACGTTCAGCCGCAGCAGCGGCTCGGTGTTCGACGGGCGCAGGTTGAACCACGAACCGTCCGGCAGGTTGACCGTGAGCCCGTCGAGCTCGTCGAACTCGACGCCCTCGCGCGCGCCGTAGACCTGCTTGACCGCGGCGATCCGCTCGGCCTGGTCGGCGACCGTCGAGTTGATCTCGCCGGAGGCGCAGTAGCGCTCGTAGGAGCCCATGAGCTGCGACAGCGGCCCCTCCTGCTCGGCGAGCGCCGCGAGCACGTGCAGCGCGGCCAGCATCCCGGAGTCGGCCTTCCAGAAGTCGCGGAAGTAGTAGTGCGCGGAGTGCTCGCCGCCGAACACGGCGCCCGTCTCCGCCATCGTCTGCTTGATGAACGAGTGGCCGACGCGCGTGCGCACCGGGGTGCCGCCGTGCTCGGCGACGATCTCGGGCACCGCCTTCGACGTGATCAGGTTGTGGATGATCGACGCGCCGGGGTCCTTCGCGAGCTCGCGGACCGCGACCAGCGCCGTGATCGCGCTCGGGCTCACCGGCTCGCCGCGCTCGTCGACGACGAAGCAGCGGTCGGCGTCGCCGTCGAAGGCGAGGCCGATGTCGGCGCCCTCGGCGACGACCCGCTTCTGCAGGTCGACGAGGTTGGCCGGGTCGAGCGGGTTGGCCTCGTGGTTGGGGAACGAGCCGTCGAGCTCGAAGTACATGGGCACGACGTCGAACGGCAGCGGCTCGAACACCGCGGGCACCGTGTGGCCGCCCATCCCGTTGCCCGCGTCGACCACGACGCGCAGCCTGCGGGAGGCGGACAGGTCCACGAGCTTGCGCAGGTATGCGGCGTACTCCGATAGCAGCTCGCGGTTGGTGACGGTGCCGCCGCCCGGCCCGGCGGGCACCCCCGCCTCGACGGCCGAGCGGATGGCCGCGAGCCCGGTGTCCTGCCCGATCGGCGTCGCGCCCGCGCGGCACAGCTTGATGCCGTTGTACTTGGCCGGGTTGTGGCTCGCGGTGAACATCGCGCCGGGCAGGTCGAGCGTGCCGGCCGCGAAGTACAGCATGTCGGTGCTCGCGAGCCCGATCGAGACGACGTCGAGGCCCTGGTTGGTGACGCCCTCGGCGAACGCGGCGGCCAGCCCCGGCGAGCTGTCGCGCATGTCGTGGCCGATCACGACGGCCCGCGCGCCCTCCTCGCGCACGAGCGCCGCCATGGCGGCACCGATGTCGCGGACGGTGGTGGCGTCGAGCTGCTCGCCGACAACACCGCGGATGTCATAGGCCTTCACGATCGCGCCGAGATCTGCCACGGGGCAGACCCTAGCGACCCCCGGAGCGGGCCCGGGCGAGGCCTCTAGTCCTCCGCGGCGCCGGGCAGGACGCGCAGGTGCCCGCGGCGGCCCGTGCCCGTGGACGGCACCGGCTCCACGGGGCGATCGGCGCGCCCGGCCTCCCGCACCGCCTCGGCGAGCGCGGTGAGGTCGTCCGCGCTGTGCTGCGGCGGGGCGAACTCGCCCTCGAACCGCACGACCTCCCAGCCCCGGGGCGCCGTCAGGCGGTGGGCGTGCTGGGTGCACAAGTCGTAGGAATGGGGCTCGGCCTGCGTGGCCAGCGGGCCGACGACCGCCGTCGAGTCGGCGTAGACGTAGGTGAGAGTGGCCACCGCGGGCTCGGTGCACCCGGTTCGTGAACACCGCCGCACACTCAGCACGTCGTGGACGATACCCCCTCCGGCCCCCGCAACCGCGCCGCGACGCGCTGGGATCATCACGAGTCGCCCCGACGCCCCGCGGCGGACGCGCGCTCGGGCAGGCGGGTCGCCGGGGCGGGTGGTGTGTGCGCCCGGCGTCAGCGCGGGGAGTGGGGCCGGCGGCCGCGGGGCCGTAGCATTCAGGGTGTGACGACCGCGCGCCGCACGCTGCGCCGCTCGCCCCGTAGGCGGGACCGCCGGGGCCGGGGACTGCGCGGGCTGATGTACCCGCCGAGCACGCCCGCCTCGCGCACCAGGGCCGAGAAGTTCGACGCGATGGTCCTCGAGGCGCTCGAGCCCATCGAGATGCGCTGGGGATCCGAGCTCGCCGATCTCGACCTGGCCGTCGACGAGGTGCCTGAGGTCCACCAGACCTCTCCCGACGACGTCGTGTGGGGCCAGGGCGTGCTCGCCGACGTCGGGGTACCGCTCGCACAGCTCGTGCCGGCGGGGGTGGACCCGGAGGGCATGCCGTCGCGCGCCCGCATCGTGATCTACCGCAGGCCGCTGGAGGCGCGGGCCCGGGACGGCGCCGACCTCGCCGACCTGCTGCACGAGGTGCTCGTCGAGCAGGTGGCGGAGTACCTCAACATCGAGCCCGACGCGGTCGACGGCGGAGAGAGCTAGCGACCCCGGGGCCATCCTCGCGGGCCGCGAGCGGCCGGACGAGAGAACTTCGTGCAGCGGCGCCGGGGTCGCGTCCTCCTCGACGCGGCCCCGGCGTCCGCTCACGTCCCGCCCGCACCGCGTGCGCGGTCACGGGCGTCAAGCGGCCGCCGTGGAGACCGACCGCCCCCGCGGCTCAGGAGGCGGCGCGGCGCAGCCTGCGCCGCTCGCGTTCGGACAGCCCGCCCCAGATGCCGAAGCGCTCGTCGTGCGCCAGGGCGTACTCGAGGCACTCGGCACGCACCTCGCACCCCGAGCAGATGCGCTTCGCCTCGCGCGTGGAGCCGCCCTTCTCCGGGAAGAACGCCTCCGGGTCGGTCTGCGCGCAGAGCGCGCGCTCCTGCCAGTCCTGCTCCTCGCCGTCCTGCTCCGCGAGGGCGGCGACGACTTCGCCGAACGGGTCCACGGTCGGATACGGAACTCCCGCTGAGGTTTCGACCAGCCCCATCGTGGCTGTGATCACATTCACAATCGCCCACCTCCCCGCGCGCCCCCGGCGTGGCCGTCACCAACCCTACGGGTCGGGAATGACAGCAATGTAAGTACAGCGCTGTGAGATCGGGGTTCGCAACCTGAAGCTGCCGACCGGGTGACGGGGTCCACCCGGTTGGTCGCCCGATCAGCACAATGGCTCGGTGCGCGTCGAGCCCCATCGGGTCAGTCCATGGTTCCTCCTCCTGCTCGCCATCACGGCGGCAGGGGCCGTCCTCGCGGTGATCGGAACGCCGTACGCACTCGCCGAGGGTTCGTCCGTGCTGCTCACGACGGGGATCGTGCTGCTCGTGCTCGGCGGGTGGGCGGTGTCGCTGTGCCTGCACGAGTTCGGGCACGCCTTCACCGCGTACCGGGCGGGCGACTACTCGGTGCGCGCCAGCGGCTACCTCACCCTCGACATCCGCCGCTACACCGACATCGGACTGTCGTTCGTGCTCCCGATCGTGATCCTCCTGGTGGGTGGCATCCCGCTGCCCGGTGGCGCTGTGTTGATCAACCACGCCGCGATCCGGTCCCGGGCCGCCCAGAGCCTCGTCTCGTTGGCGGGTCCGGCGACGAACCTGGTGCTCGGCGGGCTGCTCACGGCGGCCGTCGCGTTCGTGTCGATGCCGATCGGGCTCGCGGTCGGGCTGGCGTGCCTCGCGTTCATCCAGGTGATCGCGTTCGTGCTCAACATCCTGCCGGTCCCCGGGCTCGACGGGTTCGGCGTGATCGAGCCGTTCCTGTCGTACTCCGCGCGCCGGACGGCGGCCCGGGTGCGGCCGTGGGCGCCGCTGGTGCTGTTGCTGCTGATCATCGCCGTGCCGGGGGTGAGCTCGCTGTTCCTGCGGGTGGGAGCGGTGGTGTACGGGGCGGTGGGCGGCGACGTCTCGCTCGCCTTCGCCGGCTACTCCGAGCTGCTGTTCTGGCGCTGACCCGCGAGTCGCGCCCCGGGTGTCCGCGAGTCGCGCCCCGGGTGTCCGCGAGTCGCGCCCCGGGTGTCCGCGAGTCGCGCTCTGGGTGTCGGCGAGTCGCGCTGCGAGTGCACGCGAGTGGTGGCGTGGGTGCGGGCGAGTCGTGCGCCGGGTGCGCGCGGACCGAGAGCCGGGAGCGCAGGCCGCACCTCGCCCACACCGAGACCCCGACACGCGCGCACCGAGACCCCGACTCGCGCACATCGAGACCGCGACTCGCCGATGGGCGCGGCGCCCCGTTTCCGCGAGTCGCGCTCTGGGTGTCGGCGAGTCGCGCTGCGAGTGCACGCGAGTCGTGGCGTGGGTGCGGGCGAG
>NZ_DATGOP010000070.1:0-30590 GCF_035305885.1 Pseudonocardia sp. | reverse complement strand
TCCTTGACCAGCTCGGCCCCGATCTTCTCCCACGGGTCCTCGAGCTCGATCTCCTTGGCGATCGACACACCATCGTTGGTGATGGTGGGCGCGCCCCACTTCTTCTCCAGCACCACGTTGCGGCCCTTGGGGCCGAGCGTCACCTTGACGGCGTCGGCGAGGGTGTTCATGCCGCGCTCGAGCCCGCGGCGCGCCTCCTCGTCGAACGCGATCATCTTCGCCATGGGGGTGTAGTCCTCCGATAGGGATGACCCGAAAGTCTCGTGTCGAGCGCGCGCCCGCGACGGACGATCGACAACCCTGCGCCGATCTCACCCGCCCGACGATTGGCACTCTACAGTCCCGAGTGCCAGTCCGGTTCTAGCACTCGGTGCATACGAGTGCAAGGCGACCGGCCCGGGGCCCACCCGGTGGAAAACGGGTCGGGGGGACCGGCCGGAGCCGGTCCCCCCGAACACACCGTGGAGCTCGCCGACCTATCCGATCCGACGGACGGCGTCGGCCTGGCTGCGGCCGTCGCGGCCCGCCGTCGTCTCGAACTCGACTCGGTCGCCCTCGTCCAGGGTGCGGAAACCCTCAGCCTGGATCGCGCTGTAGTGGACGAAGACGTCCGGCCCGCCATCGGTGGCGATGAAGCCGAAGCCCTTCTCCGCGTTGAACCACTTGACCGTGCCCTGGGCCACGGCACCTCCATGTTGCAGTACTGCGGTAACGCAGTGGTGCTACTGACCGCGCCGACGCTACCCCAGATCGCTGCCGCCGTCCGGGATCGCGCCGCGCGGTCCGGCAGGATTGCCGTCGTGGTGAGCTCCCCCAGAACGGTCGACGAGCACCGCGCGGTCGTGGCCGCGCTCCTGGACCCGATGCCCGCGGAGGACGTCCCGGTGGTGCACGCGCGGGGGCGGGTGCTCGCCGCCGACGTCGTGGCCGGCGTCGCGCTGCCCTCGTTCGACAACTCGGCGATGGACGGCTACGCGGTGCGGGCCGCGGACTGCACCGACGCGCCCGTCGAGCTGCCGGTGGAGGCCGACATCCCCGCCGGGCGCACGGACGTCCCCCCGCTGCGGCCCGGCACCGCCCACCGGATCATGACCGGCGCCCTGGTGCCGCCGGGCGCGGACGCCGTCGTCCCCGTCGAGCAGACCGACGGCGGCCTCGACCGCGTGCGCGTGTCGGTCGCCCCCGCGCCGGGCGCGCACGTCCGGCGCGCGGGCGAGGACGTGCGCGAGGGCGACGTCGTGCTGAGGGCGGGCACGGTGCTCGGCGCCCCGCAGATCGGCGTGGCCGCCGCCGTCGGCCGGGAGACCCTGCCGGTCCGGCGCAGGCCGCGGGTGCTCGTGCTGTCCACCGGGTCGGAGCTCGTCGCCCCGGGCAGGCCGCTGCGACCGGGACAGATCTACGAGTCGAACGGGCCGATGCTCGCCGCCGCGGTGGAGGACGCGGGCGGCTGCGCGGAGCTGCTGCGGTTCGTCCCCGACGACGTCGAGCAGTTCCTCGGCCGGCTCCGCGAGCGGGTCTCGGACGCGCCCGTGGACCTCCTGCTCACCTCGGGCGGGGTGAGCGCGGGCGCCTACGAGGTGGTCAAGGATGCCTTCCGCGAGCGCGGCGTCGAGTTCGTCAAGGTGGCGATGCAGCCCGGCGGGCCCCAGGGCGCGGGCCGCGTCGACGAGCTCGGCGGCATCGGCGTCGTCACCCTGCCCGGCAACCCGGTGAGCTCGCACGTGTCGTTCGAGGTGTTCGTCCGGCCCGCGCTGCGGTCGGCGCTCGGCCACCCGCACCCCGAGCGCCCGGTCGTCACGGCGACGCTGGGTGAGCGCTGGCGCTCGCCCGCCGGGCGCAGGCAGTTCCGGCGCGGGGTCCTCGACGCGTCGAACGGCACCGTGCGCGAGGTCGGCGGCCCGGCGTCGCACCTGCTCGGCTCGCTCGCCAGGGCCGAGTGCCTCGTCGTCGTGCCTGAGGACGTCACGGAGCTCTCGGAGGGGTCTGCGGTGGAGACGTGGTTGCTCGATGGGTGACCGGACCAGTAGATTGTGGTGGGGATCACAGTTGGAGCGGGCAACGATCGCAGCTTCCGGAGCGTCTTAAGGGTGAGCGTTCGGCCGATCGGTGCACATCGCAGGGTTCGGGGCCCTGCGACCTGGACGATCGAACGGAGGCTCGGGGATAATCCGGAGGTGGATCGGGTAACCGACCCACAACGCGAAGGACCTACCGCCCGTCGCTGGGGAGCGGACGAGCGGTTCCACGGCCGGGGTCGTCGTCTCGGGGGATGGCGGCCCCGGCCCTTTGCGTTCCACGGGCCCTCACACGGCGATGTGGCGGAACGTGACCACAGCGCCGGGCGGCAGCCTTCCCTGGCGTACCGTAGCCGCCGCCACCGCGGCCCGAGGGGGTCGCCACGCCGGAGGAGCCGATCCGCTTCCATGCACGACCCGACGCCGCCTGTCGACGCCGCGGCGCCCCGCGAGCCCACGGGAGCGCAGCGGGGGCGACCGGGCCCAGGCTTGTCGCTTCCCCACGTCGCCCGGCTGGTCCGGGACGCGATCCCACCCATGCACCCGGGTGGGCGCCCGCTCGTCGCCGCGGTCGCGGGCGCCGCCACCGCCGTGCGGCTCGCCACCGGGCGGGGCACGGCCGCGGGTCTCGCCGCCACCGCCGCCACGGCGCTGTTCTTCCGCAACCCGCGCCGGGTGCGCCCCCCGCTCACCGGGGTCGCGCTCTCGGCTGCCGACGGCACGGTGGCAGGCGTCTCCGACGTGCTGCCACCCCCCGAGCTCGACCTCCCGCGCGAACCGGCAACCCGGGTCAGCGTGTTCCTGTCCGTGCTCGACGTGCACGTGCAGCGCGTGCCCGTCGACGGGCGCGTGCTCGACGTCGCCTACCGGCCCGGCACCTTCCTGTCCGCCGACCTCGACAAGGCCAGCGAGGACAACGAGCGCAACGCCGTGCTGTTCGAGACCACCGACGGCACGCGCATCGGCGTCGTCCAGATCGCCGGGCTGCTCGCCCGCCGCATCGTCTGCGACATCGCCCCCGGCGACGAGGTCGCCGCGGGGGAGACGTTCGGGCTGATCCGCTTCGGATCGCGCGTCGACGTCTACCTCCCACCCGGATCACGGGTCGCGGTGGCACCGGGGCAGCGCACGATCGGCGGTGAGACGGTGCTGGCCGAACTCCCCAGGAGCGTCAGATGACCGCCCCCAAGAACCGCGCAGGCGTGCGGCTGCTGCCCAACGCCGTCACCGTCCTCGCGCTGTGCTCCGGGCTCTCCGCCGTGTACTTCGCGCTCGGGGGCCGGTTCGAGCTGTCGGTGGCCGCGGTCGGCGCCGCGGCGCTGTGCGACGCGCTCGACGGCAGGCTCGCCCGCCTCCTCGACGCCACCACCCGCATCGGAGCCGAGCTCGACTCGCTCGCCGACCTCGTCTCGTTCGGCGTCGCGCCCGCGCTCGTCCTCTACATATGGCAGCTCGAGGGCAACCGGTACGGCTGGGTCGTCGCGCTGGTGTTCGCCGTGTGCATGATGCTGCGGCTCGCCCGCTTCAACACCCTCCTCGACTCCGACGACGAGTTCCCGTTCACGCGGGAGTTCTTCGTCGGCGTGCCCGCCCCCGCCGCGGCGATGTCGGCGGGCATCCCGCTCTACGCCACGCTCCACTTCGGACCGGGCTGGTGGTCGGCGGCCCCGCTCGTGGCCGGGTGGGCGCTCGTCGTCGCGGCCCTCATGGTGAGCCGGCTGCCCACGCTGTCGTTCAAGGCCGTGCGGGTGTCGCCGAACTACATCGCCCCGCTGCTCGTGCTCGTCGCGATCGCCGCGGCCGTGCTCATCACGGTGCCGTTCCTCGGGCTGGGCATCGTCGCGCTGGTCTACCTGTGCTCGATCCCCTACACCGTGCACCGCCACCGGTGGCTCAGGAAGCACCCCGAGGCGTGGGGCGTGCCGGTCAGGGAGCGGCGCCGGATCGCGCGCGCGGCCCGCTCCGCCCGCCGCCTCGGGCTCCGCTCGCCGCTGCGCCACCGGGTGGCGGGGCGCGCGAGCGCCGTCGCCCGCGCCGTGCGCCGGTTCGGCGACGACCCCGCAGGTGTCATGCAGCGCGCGACCCGCAGCGGCAACGGCTGGGGCGGCGGGCGCGGCAACGGGCGGGGGCCCGGCCCGGCGGCCCAGCCGTCGCGCAACCGCCTCCGCCTCGGACTGCGCGGCGCCCGGCGCCGCTGAGCTACGGCCGCCGCTGCCGCCCGCGGTCCGCGGCGTCCGGCCCGGCCTCGCCGTCGGGGGCCGGGGGCACCTGCCGGTCGCGTGCCCGGATGATCCGTCCGACGAGCACGCCGACGACGGCGGCGACAGCGATCCACACCACCGCCACGACGACGATCCAACCGACTGTGTTGATGGCCGCTCCTGTGGTCGCGGACATCGCCAGTGTCCTCCCCGCACCCGCCCCCTGCACGGAGGAGCCGGGCGCTCCGCCCGATCAGCCGACGTCGGGCACTGCGGGTCCCAGCAGGTCGTCGGCGTCGACGATCCGATAGGCGTAACCCTGCTCGGCGAGGAACCGCTGACGGTGCGCTGCGTAGTCGGTGTCGAGGGTGTCGCGCGACACCACCGAGTAGAAGTGGGCCTGGCGGCCGTCGGCCTTGGGCCGCAGCAGCCTGCCCAGCCGCTGCGCCTCCTCCTGCCGCGACCCGAACGTGCCGGAGACCTGGATGGCGACGCTGGCCTCGGGCAGGTCGATCGAGAAGTTGGCCACCTTGCTCACCACGAGCACCGGCAGCTCGCCCCGGCGGAAGGCGTCGAACAGCTCCTCCCGCTCGCGGTTCTTCGTCGAGCCCTGGATGACGGGTGCGTCGAGCACCGCGCCCAGCTCCTCCAGCTGCTCGAGGTAGGCGCCGATGACGAGCGCGGGCTCACCGGGGTGGCGGTCGAGGATGCCCTTGACGACGGCGATCTTCGTGTGCGCCGTGGACGCCACCCGGTAGCGCTCCTCGGCCTCGGCGACCGCGTAGCCCATGCGCTCGTTGTCGGTGAGCGTGACGCGCACCTCCGTGCACTCGGCGGGCGCGATCCAGCCCTGCTGCTCGATGTCGCGCCACGGCGCGTCGTAGCGCTTCGGGCCGATGAGGGAGAAGACGTCGCCCTCGCGCCCGTCCTCGCGCACGAGGGTGGCGGTGAGGCCGAGGCGGCGGCGCGACTGCAGGTCGGCGGTCATGCGGAAGACCGGGGCGGGGAGCAGGTGCACCTCGTCGTAGATGATGAGGCCCCAGTCGCGCGAGTCGAACAGCTCGAGGTGCTTGTACTGGCCCTTGCTCTTGCGCGTGATCACCTGGTACGTGGCGATCGTGACCGGGCGGATCTCCTTGCGCTCGCCGGAGTACTCGCCGATCTCGTCCTCGGTGAGGCTGGTGCGCGCCACGAGCTCGCGCTTCCACTGCCTGCCCGCCACCGTGTTGGTGACGAGGATGAGCGTGGTGGCCTGGGCCTTCGCCATCGCGGCCGCGCCCACGAGGGTCTTGCCCGCCCCGCAGGGCAGCACGACGACGCCGGAGCCGCCGGCCCAGAACCCCTCGACGGCCTCGTGCTGGTAGCCGCGCAGCTTCCAGCCGTCCTCGACCAGCGAGATCGGGTGCGCCTCCCCGTCGACGTAGCCCGCGACGTCCTCCGCCGGCCACCCGATCTTGAGCAGCGCCTGCTTGAGGTGGCCGCGCTCGGACGGGTGCACGACGACGGTGTCCTCGTCGATGCGCTCGCCGAGCATCGGGGCGATCTTCTTCTGCCGGAGCACCTCCTCCAGCACGGCCCGGTCCAGCGCCACCATGACCAGCCCGTGCACGGGGGAGTTGGTGAGCTGCAGGCGGCCGTAGCGGCCCATGGTGTCGACGACGTCGACGAGCAGCGGCTGGGGCACGGCGTAGCGCGAGTAGCGGACGAGCGCGTCGACCACCTGCTCGGCGTCGTGGCCCGCGGCGCGCGCGTTCCAGAGCGCGAGCGGGGTGACCCGGTAGGTGTGGACGTGCTCGGGGGCGCGTTCGAGCTCGGCGAACGGGGCGATGGCGGCCCGCGCGGCGGGGGCGTCCGGGTGGTCGACCTCGAGCAGCAGCGTCTTGTCGGACTGGACGATCAGCGGCCCGTCGGTCATGATCCGTGGTACTCCTTGCAGGCGAATGGTGCCCCGAGAGACGCTACCCAGCGTGATGCGTACGTCCGTTCGGGGGAACGAATCGGCGATGGCCACCTCGACGAATGGGGGCCTCCTGAGCTCGGGCTATACTTCCCGGGCTCTGTCCGAGAGCGCACGAACGCCACCGCGATCATACCGGGTCCGGGAGGTCAACGCCCTTCCCCAGAGGGCGCGTGTCGGATCGGAGCGCGCACGAAAGCGAGCCGGAACACCCGACCGGTTCGCCCCCGACCGAAGGCGCGACGGATCGTCCCGATGCTCAAGCCCCCCGGGCAAGACACCCGAACACGGCCACCCACCGCCCACAGGGCGCTGTTCGTCCGGCCCGCACTCGCGGAGAGTGGCGCACACGTGCCAGAGTGCGGCCGATCGTCGCCGGCAATCCTCAGGGGGACGTTGACGTGACCAGCACCGAGGCCAGGCAGGCCTGGTCCGAGCGGCTGAACCCGCGAAACTGGACGCTGACGGTCAAACTGGTGGTGGTCGGGATAGTTCCCGCCCTGCTCGCACTGGTCCTCGGCGTCCTGCGCGTCTCCGACCAGGCGAGCGCGGCGGCCGAGCTCGGGCAGAGCACCCAGCTGCTCGAGGTGCAGCAACGGGTCGCGAGCACCGCGGACGCGCTGCGCCAGGAGCGCGACGAGGCCACCCTCTACGTGGCGGCCGGGCGCCAGGGCGACACCGGCGTCCTGGAGATCGGCTTCAACCAGAGCGAGGCCGAGGCCGAGGAGATGCTCGCCGCGCTGGAGAGCGCGGAGGAGCTCGAGCCCACCAGCCTCTCGGCCATGGCCCAGGCCGAGGGCCAGATCGGCCAGCTGCAGAACCTGCGCGCCGACGTCACCGACAACCCCGCCATCGGCTACCGGCAGATCCTCGACCGCTACACCGAGGTGATCACGAGCCTCGACGTCCTCGACCGCGCCCTGCTCCGCGAGGTGCGCACCCCGGGGACCGCGGGTCTCGCCGACGCCCTCACCGCGGTCAACGCCGCAGGTGAGCAGCTCGCGGTGCAGCACACGATCCTCGGCGCCGCCATCCGCGCGGGCAGCCTGCCGCCCGCCGACGCCACCGAGATCGCCACCGACAGCGACCTCGAAGCGGCGTTCCGCGACTACCAGGCCGCCCTCACGGCCGAGCAGCTGGTCCGCTTCGGCAACTTCCTCGACGACGCCGCCAACGCCCAGCGCGAGCGGCTCCAGGCGGCGATCCTCGCGACGCCGCCGGACCAGCCGATCGCCGTGCCGTCGTACGAGTGGGACACCGCCTACAACGGCTCCCGCGCCGCCGTCGAGCGCTCCGGCGACCTGCTGCGCAACGAGCTGGCGGCGGTGAGCGTCGCGGCCGAGGAGCAGGCCAGCAACCTCGCCGGTGTCAACGCGGTCGTGCTGATGCTGGGTCTGCTGGCCGGCATCGCGGTCGCGGTGCTGCTGGCCCGCGCCCTGATCCGGTCGCTGCGGATCCTGCGCTCCTCCGCCCTCGACGTCGCCGAGCGGCGGCTGCCGGAGGCGGTCGAGCGCATGCGCGCCGGGCACACCCCGGACGTCGCCGTCGACCCGGTGCCGCTCGTCGGCCGCGACGAGGTCGGCCAGGTGGCCCGCGCGTTCGACGCGGTGCACGGGCAGGCCGTCCGCCTGGCGGCCGAGCAGGCCGCCCTCCAGGCGGGGGTCAGCGCGATGTTCGTCAACCTGTCCCGCCGCAGCCAGGCGCTGGTCGAGCGCCAGCTGCAGCTGATCGAGCAGCTGGAGAGCAACGAGCAGGACGCCGACCAGCTGGCGAACCTGTTCCAGCTCGACCACCTCGCCACCCGCATGCGGCGCAACAGCGAGAACCTGCTGGTCCTCGCGGGCACCGACCTGGCCAAGCGCAACATCGCGCCGGTGCCGATGGTCGACGTGCTGCGCGCCGCGGTGTCGGAGGTCGAGTCCTACCAGCGCATCGTGGTGCAGACGCCGCCCAACGCCACGGTCGCCGGGCGCGCGGCGTCCGACATCGTCCACCTGCTCGCCGAGCTGCTGGACAACGCCACGAACTTCTCCCCGCCCGACTCGCAGGTGGTCATGAGCACCGCTCGGTCCTCCGACGGGTCGATCGTCGTGGAGATCGTCGACCAGGGCGTCGGCATGGCCGAGCACGAGCTGGCCGACGCCAACCAGCGCCTCGGCGGGCCGTCGTCGGTCGACGTGTCCGCGTCGCGGCGCATGGGTCTGTTCGTGGTCGGTCGCCTCGCGGCCCGCCACGGCATCGGGGTTCGCCTGAGCTCCTCGGAGGGGCAGGGGTCGGGGCTCACCGCCTCCGTGACCGTCCCCGCGCACCTCATCCCGTCGATCGAGCCGGTCGAGGTGAGCCGCACGGCGAGCCTCCCGCTCGTCACCGGCGGGCGCGCCGCGGTGCCGCCGCAGCGCGGTGTCAATGGTTCTGCGATGAGCGGTGGGATTTCTGCGCTGATCGCCGGCACGGACGGCACCGCCAACCCGACGGGTGTCTTCGACGCGCCGGTGGGCGGCGACGGGCAGTTGTTCACCCCGCCGCCCGGCCAGGCCGCGGGCGGCCCACCGCCCTCGTCGCTGCCGAGCAGGCGTCCGGGTTCCACGCTGCGGCCCGGTGGCCCGCCCGGGCCGCCGGACGGCGGCGACCGCGGTGGCGTCGACCCCGACGAGCAGGCGCGCGAGGTCGCCGCGCAGGCCCGCCGCGACCAGGAGGAGGCGGCGGCGCGCGCAGCGGCGGCCCGCGGGGAGGACCAGACGGCCGCGCCCGCCGACGCCTTCGAGCGCCGCAACGGCCACGCCGTCGACTTCGCCGGTGGCGTGGACCAGCAGAAGGGCGCGGACCGGAAGGACGCCGACACCGACCGGGACGGGCAGACGGGCCAGCAGGCCAACGGCCAGGTCGTGCAGCCCGGCACCCCGTCCACCGTCTCCGGCCTCCCCCGCCGCACCCCGGGGCGGGCACCGGGTTCGTCCCAGCCGCCCGCCGACCAGGCTCCGGCACAGCCCGCCCAGCAGCAGTCCGCCCAGCAGCAGTCCGCCCAGCCGGAGCCGGCCCAGCAGGAGCCGGCCCGGCCGACGGACGCGAAGGCCGAGCAGGCCGGGGCGGACACCGCCCAGCCGCCCCGTCCCGCGCCGTCGCCCCGCCCGGCCAAGGCCGAGCAGCGCACGGCGGAGCAGGACGAGGCGGAGCAGCCCGGGGCCGCGGCGTCGGCGGTGTCGCCGCCGACGATGCCGATGCCGGCGGTGCGCCGCACCCCGCAGGATTCCCAGCCGCAGTCGGCAAAGCAGCAGTCGGCAAAGCAGCAGTCGGCCCAGCAGCAGCCGACCCAGCAGCCGGCGCAGCAGCCCGAGGCCGAGCCCGCCCAGGCGCAGCAGCCCGCGGCGCAGGAGCAGGCAGCACCGGCCAAGCCCGCGGCGGAGGAGCCCGCGCGGCAGCAGGCGGACGACCAGCAGCCCGCCGCCGCGCAGGGCCCCACCCCGCAGCCGGCTCCCCGGCCCACCCCGCGGCCCACGCCGCGCCCGTCGCCGCAGGCGGCGGGGCAGGCCGAGGAGCAGCAAACCCCTGCCGCCCAGCAGCAGGAGCCGAAGGCGTCCGACGCCGACACGCTGTTCGCACCGAACGTGCCGGTCATCTCCGAGCCGACCGCTCCCAGCGGCGTCGGCAGCCGCCCCACGGGCTTCGACCTCGGGGAGACCACGCCGATCTTCGAGGAGATCGCGTCGGCGTGGTTCCGCTCCAACCGGCCGATCCCGGTCAACTACGAGCAACAGAACGGCACGGCGAAGCCGCAGGCGGGTCAGGGGGCGCAGCAGCCCGCGGCGACCCCGCAGCCCACGCCCCGGCCCGCGCCGTCGCCGCGGCCCACGCCGCCGCCCACGACCGAGGTCCCGATCGCCTCGGCACCGGAGCCGCCGCAGCAGCCGCGCCCGGCTCCCGCCGAGCACGAGTTCGCGACCCCGGCCGACGAGGGGTGGCGGGCCGCCAGCGACGTGGTCTCCGAGCCGCCGGACGAGCTCACGGCGGCCGGCCTGCCCAAGCGCAGGCCGCGTGCGCGCCTGGTCCCCGGCAGTGCAGGATCGTCCGTGCTTGCACCGCCGGCGGGCGCCACGCGCAGTGCGGAGGCCATCCGCGGCAGGCTCGCGAGTTACCAGCAAGGGATTCGCCAGGGTCGCGAGACCAGGCTTCGCGCACAGCAGCACAACGGTGGTACGGGTCCCGCCAACGCGGGTGGTAATCACGACGAGGAGTCCTCATGACGGCGCCACAAGTCCAGCCGAGCCGGTTCGGATGGCTGGTCACGAACTTCGCGGAGCGAGTGCCGGGCGTGGCCCACGCGATCGTCGTGTCCGCGGACGGTCTGCTGCTCACCGCATCCGACCGGCTCCCGCGCGACCGGGCCGACCAGCTCGCCGCGGTGGCCTCGGGTCTGGTCAGCCTGACCCAGGGCGCGGCGCGCTGCTTCGACGCGGGCGGCGTGGTCCAGACGGTCGTCGAGATGGACCGCGGGATCGTGCTCCTGATGTCGATCAGCGACGGTTCCTGCCTCGCGGTGCTGGCGTCACCGAGCTGTGACATCGGCCTGATCGGATACGAGATGACGCTGCTGGTCGACCGCGTCGGCCAGCTGCTGACCCCCGAGCTGCGCGCCGAACTGCAGGGTTCGTTCGGCCGCTGATCGGTCGCCCGGTCCGCCACCTACCGCAGCCAGCGATCGGCAGGAAGCAGGTGAATGTCTTGTGAGCGAGCTTGCGAGCGATCCGAAGTCACAGCGCCTGCGCGCTGCGTTGGTTCACGACGGGCCGGTCGAGCGTCGGGGGACCACGGCCGGTGAGGTGGGTATGCAGAGAGAGGCCATGCGATGAGCTCCGGTCCCGACGACGAGCGCCGGCAACCCGCGGAGCCGACCTTCGCCGACGTGATGAACGCCTTCAGCTTCGACGCGGGGCGTTCGTCCCGCCGGAGGCGGTGGGGGCGCAAGCGCGGAAGCGACGTCGAAAGGCCTGAGAGCGCCGCCGTCGAGCCGCCTGCTCCTGCGGCCATGGCGGCGCCCCCGGCCGCTCCCCCGCCGGCACCGTCGCCCCAGGCGCCCTCACCCCAGGCACCGCCGCCCGGGCAGCCGCCCACGGCCCCCATCGACCTGCGCGGGGTCCCGGCCGACCAGGGCGGGCTGGAGGGCAGCGCCTCCGCGGTCCGGCCCTACGCCTGGACCCGTGGTCGCACGAAGGCAGGCCTCGATCTGGCCATCGAGGCGCTCGTCTCCACCAGCCAGCGCGCCAAGGACCAGATGGGCCTGCTTCAGCTGGAGCACCGAGCCGTCGCGGAGCTCTGCGAGCAGACCCGGTCGGTCGCCGAGGTCGCGGCTCTCCTGTCGATCCCCCTCGGGGTGGCCCGGGTGCTCCTGGGCGACATGGTGGGGCTCAACCTGGTGACCGTGCACCAGACAGCGAGCAGCACCGGCGACGAGCCGGATCTCGCACTGATGGAAAGGGTGTTGAGTGGACTCCGTCGGCTCTAGTTACCCCGGCCGCACCCCGGCGATCGCCACCGCGGCCACGATCTCCGCGAAGATCGTGGTGGCCGGCGGGTTCGGTGTCGGCAAGACGACGTTCGTCGGCTCGGTGTCCGAGATCATGCCGCTCACCACCGAAGCCGTGATGACCGAGGCCAGCGCGGGTGTCGACGACCTCGCGGCCACCCCGAACAAGCAGACCACCACGGTGGCGATGGACTTCGGTCGCGTGTCCCTCGACGCCGACCTGATCCTCTACCTGTTCGGCACGCCGGGTCAGCACCGCTTCTGGTTCATGTGGGACGACCTGGTGCGCGGCGCGATCGGGGCGGTCGTGCTGGTGGACACCCGTCGGCTCGCCGACTCGTTCGCCGCGATCGACTTCTTCGAGGACCGCGGGCTGCCGTACATCGTCGGGCTGAACTGCTTCGACGGCCTGCTGCAGCACCGCATCGAGGACGTGCGCGAAGCGATGTCGATCGACCCGAGCATTCCGATCATCACCTGCGACGCGCGCAACCGCCAGTCCACGAAGCAGACGCTGATCACGCTGGTCGAGCACGCGATGCAGACGCGGATGGCCGCCGGGGCCCGCTGAGCCACGCTCGGCGGCGCTCCGGCCCACCCCAGGTCGTCCGCTGATCGACCGACGGTGCCGAGCCGTCGGCCCTCGGCGTGCTCGCCCGCCGTCCGGCTTGGTCAGTCCTCCACCGGCGCGATGCCGGTGATGCGATGGAGGGGAACGCGGTGCAGGCCACCGTGGACCGCGTCCCGGCCCTCCACGACGCCGCCTCCCACGGAGTGCGGCACGAGCACGCGTTCGCCCGCGACGCCGTGGGCGTCGACGAACCCGATCCACACCGTGCGGTTGTCCGCCGCGGCGGAGCGCAGCACGTCGAGCGTCGAGCCGTTGGAGCCGACGGGTGCGCCCTTGCGCACGCCGGCCATCGCGTCCCCCGCCCGCATCCGCGACACCAGGGCGGCGAGCTGCTCGGCGTCCGGCTCGGGCGGCCCGCTGCGGGCCGCGGAGCGGCGGCGGGGTGAGGTCCGCCGGCCGCGGTCGGTCAGGTCGAGCACACCGCCCCCGCTGTCCTCCGCCGCCGGGCTGAAGCCCGCCGCCCGCAGCCCGTCGAGGACTTCGACGAGCGGCAGCGGGGAGACGAGCACGGTCGGGGCGATGCGCCGCAGTTCGAGCGCGGCCGCGTCCGGGTGGGCGAGCACCTCGGAGATGAGCACCTCGTCGTCGGACCGCAGGAACGAGGCGGCCGCGCCGCCGCGCAGCCGGCCGTGCCGGCGCGCCACGTCGTCGACGAGGTAGGTGAGGCTCTGCGGCACCGGGGTCGCGGAGCGCTTCGCGAACAGCTCGTGCAGGTCGGCGGCCGACCGCCCGGCGTCGAGCGCGCGGCGGATCGAGGCCTCGCTGAAGCGGTACACGGTGGCCCCGCCCGCCGACTCCACGTCGGCCACCAGGTCCAGCTCGCGGGCCAGCGCCGTCTCCAGCGGGCCCGGGGCGACCGCGGTGAGGTCGGCCTGCAGCAGGACGTGGTCGACCGGCTCGGGCAGCGTGGCGCGCAGGGCGGCGACGAGCCCGTCCGGATCGGTGAGCAGCGCCCGGCCCGGCCCGCTGATGGCGTCGAGGGCCACGACGCCCAGCACCGTGGCCTCCGCGATCACCCACGTCACGAGCTCGTCGCGCAGCCGGCCGCCGCGGCGCGGCGCGCGCCACGCGAGCAGCTCCGCGAGCGCGGCGGGCGACGCGGGGGCGGTGCCGGGCGGCAGCTCGGCGAGCCCGGCCAGCACCCGGCGGCGGTCGCGGGGCGCGAGCGGGCGGCGGACGCCGTCGGAGAGGGCCGAGATCGGACGGCCCGCGTCGTCCTTGCGGCCGACGAGCCCGGGCATCCGGGGCAGGTCCAGCCAGGCCCGCGCGATGGTGGCCCAGCGGACCTCGGGGCCGCCCGCCGCCCACACGTCCGCGGTGGTGGTGGGCACCCAGTCGGGGGTGACGCCGTCGCTCTCGCCCACGAGGTCGGCGGCGAGCGCGAGCTCGACGAGCAGGGCCGCGGTGGCCTCGTCGGTGTCCATCTCCCGGGCCGCCCGGCGCAGCTCGCGGACGCCCAACCCACCGGACCGCAGCACGGGTGGCGGGTTGTGGGCCCAGAAGTCGATCAGCAGGTCGAGCCGGCGCAGGACCTCGAGCGCGGCACCGCCCGCGGTCCGGTCGACGACGTCGGCGCCGCGGTCGACGGCCCCGATGTCCGGCGGTGCGACCGGCACCCGGCCCATCGGCCGGTCGCCGCGCAGCGCGAGGCCGACCTGCCGGGGCAGCTCGACGGTCTCGGCGTCGACCCGCACCAGCAGCCCGCGGGCGAGCAGCCGCCCCACGGGGCTGTTCGGGTCCGAGCCCGAGCGGCTGCGCCCGATGGGCGGGCCCGCGGCCAGGGCCTCCAGCACGCGGCGCTCGTCGGGGTCCACGGAGGCGAGCAGCTCGGGCAGCGCGGACGAGCCGGCGAGGCCGGCGGCGGGCCTGCCGAGGCCGCCGGGGTAGCGCGGCACCACCTCGCGCGCCGCCGGGACGAGCGAGAGCGCGTCGTCGGGGCCCCACACCAGGGCGCGGGCCCGCAGGGCCTCGAGCGCAGTGCGGAACGTGTCGGCGGGCAGGTCGGGGCCGAGCAGCCGGGCGAGCTCCGAGGCGGGGACGGGCGCGGTGTCGGCGTCGGCCACGACGGCCGCCTCCAGCACGGCGAGCGTGACGCTGTCGAGGTCGTCGCAGGCGCGGTGCACGGACGCGCGGACGCCCGCCCGCGTGGCGAGCACGACGAGGTCCGCGGGTGGCGGCACGCCCAGGTCGGGGCGCAGCCGCAACAGCGTCGCCAGGGTCTCGTCGTCCTGGGCGCGCAACCAGTCGACGAGCGTCGGGTTCGGCGAGCCCGGTGTGCTCATCGGCCGATCCGATCGCGTGCCGGCGGGACGGCGGGACCGGCGGGGGCGCCGGTCACCGCCGGGCGGAACACTGACCTGGGCATCCCTTCCACGGTAGCCCGCGCCGGTCCGGGAGCCGGTGCGGGATACTGGTGGTGACCACCGAGAACGAGGAGGACATCGTGGCCGACCGCTCCCGCCGGATCGACCCGACGTGGCCGGAGCTCCCCAACGGCGAGCACCCCGTCACCGAGCTCGCCAGCCCGCGCCAGGGCTCGCTCTCCCCGTTCGGTGACGTGGAGTTCCCGCTCCCCGAGGTGCCCTACGTCCACCCCAAGACGGAGATCAACCGATAAGCCCCGCGGGGCTGCTGCTGGCCGCGGGCGCCGGCAGGCGGATGGGCCGCCCCAAGGCGCTCGTGCGCCTGGGCGGTGAGCCGCTCGTCCGGCGCGCGGTCCGGGTCCTCGCCGAGGGCGGCTGCGCGCCGCTCGTGGTCGTCGTCGGCGCGGCCGCGGACGAGGTCGAGCCGCTCCTGCCGGAAGGGGTGCGGGTCGCTCGCGCCCCGGACTGGGACGAGGGCATGGGCGCCTCGCTGCGCGCGGGGCTCGCCGCCCTCGAGGCGGTGGATCCGGTCCCGGACGCCGCGCTCGTGCACCTCGTCGACCTGCCCGGGGTGACCGCGGCGGCCGTCGCCCGCCTCGCGGCCCACGCGTCCACCGGCGCGCTCGCCCGCGCGGCCTACGACGGACGCCCGGCCCACCCGGTGCTGCTGGGGCGGGACCACTGGGCGGGCGTGCGGGGGGCGGCGCGCGGTGATGCGGGCGCCCGCACCTATCTCTCCGGGCACCCGGACCTGGAGCTCGTCGAGTGCGGTGACCTCGCGGAGCCCGACGACGTCGACACCCCGGAGCAGCTGGATCAGCTCGTCCAACGACGACTCCCGCGGTCGCACGAGGACTGACCGCGGGAGTCGTCGGGACGGCTGTCAGATGGTGAGGCGCTGACCCACCTGCAGGGAGTGCGGGTTGTTCTTGAGCGCGGGGTTCTTCTCGACCAGGGCCTTCCAGCCGCCCCGCACGTTGTGGGCGGCCGCGATCTTGGCGAGGGTGTCGCCGCGCTTGACGACGTAGTCACCGCTGGTCGAGGTCCCCTGGGAGGCCAGGCGCACCTGGTCGCCGGAGTCGGGGCGGGCCGGGGCGTCGCGCTGGGTGGAGGAGTGGCCGCGGACGCCGGTCTTGCGCGAGCACGTCGGCCAGGCGTTCCAGCCCTGCTTGGCCAGGACGCGCTCGGCGACGACGATCTGCTCCTCGCGGCTGGCCTGGTGGGCCATCGGCGCGAACTCCTTGCCGCCGAAGGCACGCCAGGTGGACGGGGTGAACTGGAGGCCGCCGTAGAAGCCGTTACCGGTGTTGATGTTCCACCGACCGCCGCTCTCGCACTGGGCGAGCTTGTCCCACGCCGAATCGGGAGCTGCGTTGGCGGGCGCTGCGACGAGCAGCGGGGCGCCGGCGACGGCACCTGCGACAGCGGTGCGGGCGAGGGTCCGACCGGTCCTGCTCGGGGCACGGTGACGGCCGCGGTAGCGGGCCATGGTGCAACTCCGTGCGCTGCGCTTCCGGACGTCGACCGCCGGGGAGCTGGCGGTGCGGCCCGTTCGGCCGCGGTCCGTTACCTGTCCCGCGCTCTGTCGGGGGCGGGGCCGGGGATCGCCGGACAGGTGAGCGCTGCGATCTCCGGGGTCCGTTCGGATCTGGGGCATCCGGCCGGACCGAGAGCGGACGTTACGTCCGGACCTCTCGATCGGGAACCCCCACCGCGACCACCGGCACCTGGCGTGCGGTGAACGAACGGCGACAGCGCGTCGACTCTCCGCAGTTCAGCGGCAACATACCGATCAACGACCAAGATATTTTCAGGTTGTTAAGCAGTGTTGTAGATCACGTTTGGTTCGGCGCTCGGCGCGGCCGCCGGGCAGGTCGTAGGGTTTCGACGTGGAGCTGACCCACGTCGATGCCGCAGGCGCGGCCCGCATGGTCGACGTCACCGGCAAGGAGGCGACCGCGCGCACCGCCGTGGCCACCGGACGGCTGCGCACCACGGCCGAGGTCGTGGACCTGCTGCGCCGCGACGGGCTGCCCAAGGGCGACGCGCTCGCCACGGCCCGCATCGCCGGGATCATGGGCGCCAAGCGCACCCCGGACCTCGTGCCGCTGTGCCACCCGATCGCGTTGAGCGGGGTGGTGGTCGACCTCGAGCCGGAGGGCGACGAGGTCCGGATCCGGGCCACCGTGCGCACCACCGACCGCACGGGCGTCGAGATGGAGGCGCTGACGGCCGTGGCCGTTGCCGGCCTCGCGCTGCACGACATGGTGAAGGCCGTCGACCCGGCCGCCGTCCTCGACGGGGTCCGGGTCGAGCGCAAGGAGGGTGGCAAGACCGGCACGTGGGCCCGCCCGGAGGACAGGTCGTGAGCCGGGAGCGGACGGCCCGGGTGATCACCGCGTCGAACCGGGCGGCCGCCGGGGTCTACGCCGACCGCGGCGGCCCGATGATCGTCGATTGGCTGCGCGCCCGCGGCTACGAAACCCCGGACCCGGTGGTCGTGCCCGACGGCGAGCCGGTCGGCGAGGCGCTGCGGGCGGCCGTCGCCGACGGCGTCGACGTCGTGATCACCACCGGCGGCACCGGCATCTCGCCGACCGACGCGACCCCGGAGGTCACTCGCGCCGTGCTCGACTACGAGGTGCCGGGGCTGGCCGACGCGATCCGGACCGCGGGCGCCCCCACGGTGCCGACGGCCGTGCTGTCGCGCGGGCTCGCCGGCGTCGCGGGGCGCACACTGGTGGTGAACCTGCCCGGATCGACGGGCGGGGTTCGGGACGGCTTGTCGGTGCTGGCGGGCGTCCTCGACCACGCCGTCGACCAGCTGCGAGGAGGGGACCACCGATGAGCGGACCCGCAACCGGCGCCGCCGTGCTGCGCGCCGAGGTCGGCGAGGCGCCGCTGGACGTCGCCGAGCACGCCGCGCTCGTCGACCAGGCCGCCGCGGGGGCGGTGGTGACGTTCGCCGGGGTGGTCCGGGACCACGACGGCGGGCGTGCCGTGCGCGCCCTCGAGTACAGCGCCCACCCCACGGCGGGCAAGGTGGTGGCCGAGGTCGCCGCGGACGTCGCAGCCAGGGCCGTCGGCGTGCGGGCGATCGCGGTGAGCCACCGGATCGGCCCGCTCGGGATCGGCGACGTGGCGCTGGCCTGCGCCGTCGCCGCCGATCACCGCAAGGAGGCCTTCGCGGCCTGTGCCGAGCTGGTGGACGAGGTCAAGCGTCGCCTGCCCGTCTGGAAGCACCAGCTGTTCGCCGACGGCACCGACGAGTGGGTCGGTTCGGCCTGATCGACGGATCAGGCGGGGAGGTCAGTCGCGGCCGCGCAGGCCCAGCTTCTTCGAGCAGGCCGGCCACGCCTTCCAGCCCTGGGTCTTCAGGACGCGCTCGGCGACCCTGATCTGCTCGGCCTTGCTGGCCTGGTGGGCCATGCCCTTGCCACCGTGGGCGCGCCAAGTCCGGTGGCTGAACTGCAGCCCACCGTAGTAGCCGTTACCCGTATTGATCTTCCAGTTGCCACCGCTCTCGCACTTGGCGAGCTTGTCCCAGGTCGACACCGGGGCCGCGTCCGCGGTACCGGCGACGGCAAGGGGAGCGCCGACCGCAATAGCCCCGACAACAGCCAGTCGTGCCAGCTTTCGGCCCAGGCGAGAATCCGGTCGTGAGGTCATTTTCGATCTTCTCCTGATCGCACCCACGAGTGAACGCGCTCGTCAACGGCGCCCGGAGGGGTCCGGGCAGTGCGCGTTCAGCGATCATGAATGGCGCGGGGGAAGGCCATCATGCGCGCCGCGCTCGCCCCAGTCCCGTCATCTGCTCGACGGACCGGAACCGCGGGACTGGGTCTGGGCGCGACGGTTCCGGATGCATTTTTCGATCGAACCTTCCGGCTCGACCGCTCGTTGACCGTACGAGCAGGGTTGGGCGAATCGTCAAACTCTCACGGCGTGAGCAAAATCACGCAGGGGTCCTGGTTGGGGTGACGAGAAATGGAAATCCCCAGGTCAACGAGGGTGTGATCACGGATCGATCACGACGAATGCAATATTCCCAACCCGGAAGTATTCCCGATTGAGTGACGTCTGCGAAGTAACGCTGCGTGATCGTCTGGCTACCCACCGACCATGACAGCGCTCACCAGTGGTGGCTGGTCCGCGCCCGTTCCGTCATGCTGGAACCGTGACAGAACGCCCCTCGAACGCCGCGGGGTCGCCCGCGGAGCTGGCGGCGGCCCTGCGCTCCACCGGCTACCTGGCCGACGACGGACTCGCCACGGCCGCGTTCCTCGCCATGCAGATGAACCGTCCGCTGTTCTGCGAGGGGGAGCCGGGCACGGGCAAGACCGCGCTGGCGCAGGCGCTCGCCCAGGTGCTGGGCGCCGACCTGATCCGGCTGCAGTGCCACGACGGCATCGACGCTTCCCAGGCCCTCTACGACTGGGACTTCCCGCGACAGCTCCTGCACCTGCGCGCGCTGGAGGCGGCGGCGTCGGCCACCGGGGAGACCCTCGACGCCGACGCGGTCGAGGCCTCGCTCTACGACCCGCGCTTCCTGCTCGCCCGCCCCATCCTGCGCGCGCTGCAGACCAGCCCGAGCGTGCTGCTGATCGACGAGATCGACCGCGCCGACGACGAGTTCGAGGCCTTCCTCCTCGAGGTGCTCACCGAGCACGCCGTCTCGATCCCCGAGGTCGGTGAGGTGAGGGCCAAGGAGCCCCCGCTGGTCGTCCTCACCTCCAACCGCACGCGCGAGGTGCACGACGCGCTCAAGCGGCGCTGCCTCTACCTCTGGCTCGACCACCCGGACCTGCAGCGCGAGATCGAGATCCTGCACGCCCGGCTGCCCGGCGTGCCGGAGCGGCTCGCGGCCCAGGTCGCGGGCGCGGTGCGCAAGCTGCGGCAGGCCGACCTGCTCAAGCCGCCCGGCGTCGCCGAGACGATCGACTGGGCGCGGGCGCTGCAGCTCGTCGGCGCCCGCCACCTCGACGTCGACACCGCGGCCGCCACCCTCGGCGCCGTCCTCAAGTACCGCGAGGACGCCGACCGCATCCGCAACCAGCTGGACACCCTGCTCGCGTCCTGACGGATGGCACCCACGTCGACCCCGCAGCAGACCACGGACCCGCTCCCCGGGCTCGTGGGGTTCACGGTCGTCCTGCGCAACGCGGGGCTCGCCATCACCACCGACCGGGTCGCGGCCTTCCTCTCCGCGCTCGACACCCTCGACGTCACCGACCGGACGCAGACGTACTGGGCGGGGCGGCTCACCCTCTGCTCCGACCCCGACGACCTGCCGCGCTACGACCAGGCCTTCGCCAGCTGGTTCGAGCCGGGCCAGGGCGGGCGCACCCAGGTGCGCGACGAGCGGCCGCCGCCGCCCCCGCGGCTGGCCGCGCTCACGCCCGAGGACGCCGAGGGCGGCGAGGAGGCGTCGGATGCGCGGCAGATCCACGCCAAGGCCAGTGGCACGGAGATCCTGCGCCACCGCGACCTCGGCGAGCTCACCGCCGCCGAGCGGGAGCACCTGCGTCGGCTGATGGCGCTGCTGCAGCCGGAGATGCCGAAGCGGGCGTCGCGGCGGCTGCGCCCGTCGGCCCACGGCGGCACCGATCCGCGCCGCACCCTCCGGGCCGCCCTGCGCAACCACGGCGAGCTGCGCGAACTGCTCCGCCGCGACCGGTCGCGGCGGGCCCGGCGGGTCGTGCTGCTGATCGACGTCTCCGGCTCGATGGAGCCCTACGCCGACGCGCTGCTGCGCTTCGCGCACGTGGTCGTCCGGCGGGCGCCCGCCGCGGTCGAGGCCTTCACCCTCGGCACGCGGCTCACCCGCATCACCCGGGAGCTGCGGATGCGCGACCCCGAGCGCGCGCTCGCCGCCGCGTCGAAGGCGATCCCGGACTGGTCGGGCGGCACCCGGCTCGGCGAGGTGCTGCGGGCGTTCGTCGACCGGTGGGGGCAGCGCGGCGCCGCGCGGCGGGCAGTCGTCGTCGTGTTCTCCGACGGGTGGGAGCGCGGCGAGACCGACCTGCTGCGCGAGCAGATGGCGAGGCTGCGCCGCCTCGCCCACCGCGTGGTGTGGGTGAACCCCCACGTCGGTAAGGACGGGTACGCCCCGGTGCAGGGCGGAATAGTCGCGGCCCTCCCGTTCTTGGACGACTTGTTGGCGGGCCACAGCCTGGCCACGCTGGAACGACTGCTCGAGGTGGTGCGAGATGCGTGACGTGCTGGATCAGCTCGAGGGCTGGTGGAAGAACGGGGACAGCGTCGCGCTGGCCACGGTCGTCGGGACCTACAGCTCCGCGCCTCGCCAGCCCGGGGCGTCGATGCTCGTCGGGCCCGGCGGTGAGGCGGTCGGCAGCGTCTCCGGCGGGTGCGTCGAGGGCGCCGTGTACGAGCTCGGCCAGCAGGTGCTGGCCGACGGGCGCCCGATCCTGCAGCGCTACGGGGTGTCCGACGACGACGCCTTCGCCGTCGGGCTCACCTGCGGTGGGATCATCGACATCTTCGTCGAGAAGGTCGACCGGGCGAGCTTCGAACAGCTCGGCGCCGTCGCCGACGCCGTCCGGTCCGGTTCGCCGGTCGCCGTCGCCACGGTCGTCGCCGGGCCGGCGGAGCGGCTGGGCAAGCGCCTGGTGATCTGGCCGGACCGCTCCGAGGGCGGCACCGGCTCGGAGCGCCTCGACGACGCCGTACGCGACGACGCCCGCGGCCTGCTCGACGCGGGCCGCAACGCGATGCTGCACTACGGCGTCGACGGCCAGCGCCGCGGCGAGGGCCTCGACGTGTTCGTCGAGTCGTTCGCCCCGCCGCCCCGCATGATCGTGTTCGGCGCCATCGACTTCGCCGCCGCCGTCGCCAAGATCGGTAGCTTCCTCGGCTACCGGGTGACCGTCTGCGACGCGCGGCCGGTCTTCGCCACCGCGTCCCGGTTCCCCGGGGCGAACGAGGTGGTCGTCGAGTGGCCGCACCGCTACCTCAAGGCCGAGGCGGAGGCGGGCCGGATCGACGGCCGCACCGCTTTGTGCGTGCTCACCCACGACCCGAAGTTCGACGTCCCGCTGCTCGAGGTCGCGCTGCGGCTGCCCGAGGTGGGCTACATCGGGGCGATGGGTTCGCGGCGCACGCACGAGGACCGGATCGCGCGCCTGCGCGAGGCGGGGGTCACCGACGAGGAGATCGCCCGCATGTCGTCCCCGATCGGCCTCGACCTCGGCGCCCGCACCCCGGAGGAGACGGCGGTGTCGATCGCCGCGGAGATGATCGCCCTGCACTGGGGCGGCAAGGGCACCCGGCTCGCCGAGCGCGAGGGCCCCATCCACGCGACCGACTGACCCGCGAGCCCGACGGGCGAGTCGCGCTCTGGGTGTTGGCGAGTCGCGCTCTGGATGTCGGCGAGTCGCGGGCTGCGTGCGGGCGAGTCGCGCTCTGGGTATGGGCGAGTCGCGGGCTGGGCGCGGACGACCTGCCGGCCCGGTGCGTCGTGCGGAACACCGGTGACGGCATCCGCGTTCTCCTCCTGCGCAACGCGTGCAACGCTGTAATCCCCAGGAGGTCGCCATGGACGAGCTCGACTCCTACTCCCGAACCGTGAGCGCCGTGGCGGCCGAGCTCACCGGGCGCGTCGCGGCCGTCCGCACCGGCCGGGGCAGCGGATCCGCGGTGGTGGTGCCCGGCGAGGGCATCCTCGTCACGAACGCCCACGTCGTCGGCGAGGCGCGCTCCGGCCGCGCCGACTTCGTCGATGGCACGCAGGTGGGAGTTGCCGTGGTCGGCACCGACCCGCTCTCCGATCTCGCGGTCCTGCGCGCCGACCGCCCGGGGGACCTGCCCCCGCCGGTCCGGCTGGGCGACGCCGACGGCCTCGTCGTCGGCCAGCTCGTGGTGGCCGTGGGCAACCCGCTCGGGCTCGCGGGCTCGGTGACGGCGGGCGTGGTGAGCGCGCTCGGCCGGTCCCTGCCCACCCGCAGCGGCCGCGCCGGACGGGTGGTCGAGGACGTGATCCAGACCGACGCCGCGCTGAACCCGGGCAACTCCGGCGGCGCGCTGGCCGACTCCCAGGCCCGGCTGGTCGGCATCAACACCGCGGTGGCCGGGATCGGGCTGGGGCTCGCCGTGCCGGTCAACGCCACCACGCGCCGGATCGTCCAGACGCTCCTCACCGATGGCCGGGTGCGCCGGGCCTACCTCGGCGTGGTCGGGACCCCGGCGCCGGTGCCCGCGCACGTCGCGGAGAAGTACGGGCGCAAGAACGGGCTGCGGCTCGCCGAGGTGATCAGCGGCAGCCCTGCCGCACGGGCCGGCCTGCGGGCGGGCGACCTCGTGCTCGACGTGGGGCGCACCCCCGTTCAGGACGCACAAGGCATCCAACGCCAGCTGTTCGGCGACGCGATCGGCGTCCCGCTGCCGGTCACGGTGCTGCGCAACGGGGCGATGGTCGACGTCATCGCGATCCCGACGGAGCTCAACTGACCGTCCGCGGCGCGGTCTCGGGCCGCACGGCCGGCTCGTCCGGTCGCAGCGACGCGGTGCCGGGGGGCACCTCGACCTGGTCCCGACGACCCGAGCGCCTCCGCGATGGAGGAGGGTTCCGGCTGCCACCTGTCCGACGCGGCGCGATCGTAGGTCTGGCTCCGGTGGAGCCGACTGCTGCCCGCCTCGACGAGGAACCGGTGGACTTCCTCAGCCAAGCCGGCGCGGCATCGCACTACGGAGAGTGATGGCTGGGGTCAGCGGCGCTCGCGGATCACTTCGGCCATCCGACCGATCGAGAAGAACCACGACCGGTCGTGCGCGTGCGCCAGATCGGCGAACAACGCCTGGGTCTCCGGGTGCCCGGGACCCAGCAGCGCCGCCGCGTCGTTGGCCGCTCGCTCGAGCTCGGCCGCGGCCTCCGTCGCGCGGCCGAGCAGGGCGAGGCACGCGGCGAGGTTCGCGCGTAACGCGATCACGTGTTCGGTGCGCGACCCGTGGGCCTGTTCCGCGTCGTGCAGCGCCGCGGCGAGGAGACCGAGCGCCGGCTCGACGTCCCCGAACGCGGCGCGGGCGAGCGCGTGCCCGAGCCGCGACGTCAACGTGTCGGGGTGGCTGGGGCCGAGGGCGCGGGTCCGCTCGGCCGCGACCCGCTCGGACATCGCGACCGCTTCGTCGATCCGGCCGACCGCGCGGTAGGCGGTCGCGAGCGCGTCGACGGCCGTGAGCGTGCGCGGGTCGGTCGGGCCGAAGGCGCGCGTGCGGTCCGCGACGCTCGCCTCGAGCAGAACGATGCCCTCCTGCCATGCGCCCGCCGAGAAGAGGGCGGCGCCGAGGTTGCCGGCGACGGTCAGGGTTGCGGGGGCGTCCTCCCCCAGCCCCACGCGGCACCCTTCGAGGGCGTCCCGGATGAGGGGCACCGCGTCCCGGGCGCGCCCGGCGTACCAGAGGTCGACGCCTGCGGCGTGGCGCGCGGCGGCGGCGTGCACGATTTCCGGCGTTGGGGAAAAGTTGCGGCGTCGGCGCGTCCACGGCGGCATTCGTCCTCCTTTCCTCCATTCACTCGGTCACGCGTGGAAGCGGGCGCCGCGGCGGGGGTGCGAACCGACGAGGCGTGCGGGAAACGGAGCCGGTTGGAACACGTGCCCGCTGGTCGCCGGGAAAGGGTTTCGGTGGACGGGTCGTCCGGTCCGTTGGGCGAGGCCGGGAACGCCGTCGCATTCGGCCCGCGCGGGCGCCGTTCCACGTTCGCCGCCGCGTCGCGACGTGCTGGGCGGTGGTGCAGCCGCCGATGAAGGTCCTGTCGTCGACATCGCGCTCCCGTGGCCGTGGTGCACCCGTGTTCGTCCGCCCGGGATCGGGACGTGCGCCTGTCGTCGGATCCCCGGCACCGGCTCCCGTCCGCCGGGACGGCGCCCCGTGCGTCGATCGATGGTCCCACGTGGCCCCGGGACGTCGGCATCGCCGGCGGATCGAAGATGGGTCTCGACGAAGTTGATGAACATCTGGTAGCTTCCGCGTAGCCATCTCCGGTGGGGGTGGCCGCGACTCCGGTTCGTTGGTTGCTGACTCTTCGCGACGATCGGGCCGGGGGTCCAGAGGCCGCTGGGCGTGAGTTCTCCGCCTGGCTGCGGGTCGCTGCCTCAGGCGCGACGTGCTGGTACGCCTCGTTTCGCATGTTCTCTTCCCGTGCTCTTGGCCTGCTTGCGCAGGTCGCGCACTCCTCTGTCCGCTCCACCCGACCTTCTGGGAGACCAGCTCGTGTTCACGCACCTCGCGTACGACGGGGAGGCCGCCGGCCTTCCCGCGTGTGCTGGTGCCGTGCGGCTGCGCCTCTCGTGGACGGACCGCCTCCTCCGGATCGCGCGGTGGGTCTTCGGTCTCGCCGGCGCGGTCGTGGTGCTGTGGATCGGCGCGGCGTTCCTCGCGGCGACGCCGGCGTACGCGGCGGCCGTTGCTCCGGCGGTCGCTGCCCAGGGCGCTCTCGTGAAGGGAGGTGCGAGCAGGCAGAACGATGACGACGGCGGCGATGACGACGGCGGCGATGACGACGGCGACGACGGCGGCGAGGAGAAGAAGGACAAGAAGAAGGAAAAGTCCAAGAAGAAGGACAAGAAGAAGGAGAAGTCCAAGAAGAAAGACGAGAAGAAGGACAAGAAGAAGGACGAGTCCAAGAAGAAGGATAAGAAGAAGGACGAGTCCAAGAAGAAGGACGAGAAAAAGGACAAGAAGGAGAAGGAGTCCCGCGAGGACCGCGACGAGTCGGACGAGGAATCCGACGAGGATCGCGACGAGCGGCGAGCCTCCCACTCCCGCGATGACGAGGATCGCGACGACGAGGACCGCGACAAGGACCGCGACGACAAGGATCGCGACAAGGACCGCGACGAGGATCGCGACGACAAGGACCGCGATGAGCGCTCGCGGGTGAAGAACGAGGACCGCGACGACCGCGAGGACGACCGGCGCGAGTCGAGCCGGCGCGAGGCCGGCGAGCGCGACGAGTCCGACGACGAGGCGAACGAGCGGAGCCGTCGCGGCGACGGCAACTCGGGGGGTGCGGCCGTCGAGCGTCGTGGTGGCAGCGACTCCGAGGACGACGAGGGCGACGACTCCACCGCGAAGGTCCGGGAGGTCGCCGAGCGCGGCGATGGCAAGGGCGACGGCAAGAGCATCCGGGAAGCCGTTCGGGAACGGGTGCGCGACGCCCTGGACGACACGCGGGAGCGCACCGAGCGCGCCCGGAAGCGAGCGAAGGACGCCGTCGAGAAGGCGCGCGAGAAGGCCGACCGCGACGAGCGCTCCGACGACGATGAGCGTGCCCGGAAGACCCGGGACCGCGCGGCCGACGACGAGGACGACGACCGCCGCGCCGGCAAGCCCAGCCGGGCGTCGGCGGACGAGGCGGACGACGAGAAGATCGCCCGACACGTCCGCAAGGCGCTGCGCGAGCGCGGTGAGAAGGCGCGCGAGGACGTCGAACGCGCCGTGCGCCGGATCGCCGAGGACCTGTCCGAGAGGGCCGAGCGGGCCCGCTCCTCGCGGGACCGCGACGACGACGGCGAGGACTCGGCCGAAGGCGACGGCGACCGCGAGCGGCTACGGAGCGTGATCAGCGAGCTGTCCGAGCGGGCGCGGAAGGCGAAGGCCGAGCGCGCCGATCGGAAGGACGGCGCCGACCGTCGCGGAAAGGAGCGAGCCGGCTCCGCCGACGACGGGGACGCGGCCGAGGAGGTGCTCGCCGACCTCGTCCGTCACGCGGCCGACTCCGACGAGGAGGCGGAGCGCGTCGAGAAGCGCGTCAAGAAGGCGGCCCGGCTGGCGCAGGACCTCGCCGAGGACGAGCGCGGCCGGAAGCGGTCGGACGAGTCGTCCGCCCGGGAGAAGGCGGAGCGCGCCTCGGCCGAGCTGAAGCGCGCGGTGGCCAAGAGGATCGAATCGGCGTTGGAGCACGACCGCGACGACCGCCGCGACCGCCGTGACGACCGCGAGGACCGCGGCAAGGACGTGCGGCGCCTGGTGGAGCGGGCGGTCGAGATCGCCCGCGACGCCGCCGACGGCGAGATCGACGGCGACGCCGGCAAGGCGGTCGAGAAGCTGGTGCGCGACGCCGCCCGCGAGGTCGCCGACCGGGCCACCGGCGAGAAGGGTGCGAAGAAGGGCGCCAAGCGCGCCGCGAAGGCGGCCGCCGAGGACCGGGAGGCCGTCGCCGCCCTGCTGGCCGTGAGCGATGGCAAGGACGCGACGAAGCTGTCCGACCTCGACGCCGACGAGCGTGCACGGCTGTGCGGCGACGGCGGATGCTCGGAGCGGACCACCACCGAGGTGTCCCTGCTGTCCGCGCGCGAGTTCTCGGACTCGCGGTCGCGCGCACCCCCGCGTGACGAGGACGACGACGAGGACGACGACGACCGGGAGTACGACGACTCGGCCGAGCAGACCGAACGGGTGCTCGAGAGCCGGATCGCGGTCGACAAGAGCAAGAAGAAGCTCCAACAGACGAAGAAGGCCGTCGCAGCGGGCAAGGCGACGAAGGCCGAGTACGACAAGCAGGCCGCCCGGCACGAGGAGCTGCGGCAGCAGTACGAGCTCGAGCGCGCTCAGCTCTCCGAGGACCGCGCCGAGCTGGTCGACGAGGTGGTGGACGGGCACCGCAAGCTCGACGCCGCCGAGAAGAAGCTGGAGGCCGAGAAGAAGAAGGTCGCCTCGGGCGAGGTGACCGCGGCCGCCCACAAGAAGAACGTCAAGGCGTACGAGAAGCAGCGCGACGAGGTCTACGAGGCCACCGACGAGCTGATGGACGCCACCGACCGGGACGTCGACACGGTGTCGGAGGACGACCTGGACGGTGAGGGCGCCGCGGCCGGCTGCGGCTCGGACGGTGCGTTCACCGAGTGCGGGTCGGTGTCGAGGTCCGCGGACGGCAAGCGCGACTCCGAACGACGCGTGTGCCTGTCCGGGGTCTCGTCGGGCTGCGGCGCGTCCTCGTCGGCGGGCGGCTCCTCGGCGGAGGCCTCGTGCGACGACAGCGGCTGCGGGAGCAGCGCGACCCGCCGCGGTGCCGACGGCGAGGTGACGAAGGCTTCGGCGCGGTGCGACGGCACCGGGTGCGATCTGTCCACACGCGCCGATCGAGAACGCGCGTCGGCCGAATGCGAGTCCGGCGGCGGAGGCTGCCGCACGGAGTCCACCGGTCCGGCTCGCGAGGGTGCGCCGCCGCCGGGCGGCGCGGAGCGCCGGACGGCTGCCCAGGCGGCCTGCACCGGGGCGTGCGGCACCGAGTCCTACGCGGACCGCGAGGAGGCCGAGGCCGAGTGCGAGACCGCGGGCGGCAGCTGCGACTCGAGCAGCACCGGCTCGGGTAGCGAGCGGCCCGAGGCGCAGACGGTCCTCGCCGCGGAGCTCGACGACGACGCGGCCCGGTCGGACCGCGACCAGGCGCAGCGCAAGGGCAGCAGCACCGCGCACTGCGAGGGTGCCGGCGGGTGCGGCACCTCCAGCCGGGTCGACCTCGGCGACGAGGACTCCACCGACGAAGTCGTCGCCGACGCCGACGTGGACTGCTCCGCGGCCTGCACCGGTGCCGCGAGCAGCACGACCGAGGCCGGCCACCAGGCGAACGCCGAGCAGCAGGCGGCCACCGCCGCCGCGACCCGCGGCGGGCCGGAGGCGGCCACCAACGGCACGGCGCGGTGCACCGTCTCCGGCGGCGGGTGCGAGGTCCGCAGCAGCTCCGACGCCGACGGCGACTCCGACGACTCGAGCGGCCGCAGCGACGCGGTGGTCGAGGTCGACTGCGACGAGGCCTGCACCGGCACGGGCTCTGCGAAGACCGCGGGCACCGGCCGCGGGATCGCCACCGGCGCGGAGCGCACGAGCACCGGCACCGCCTCGTGCGAGTCGGCCGGCAGCGACTGCCAGGCCTACGCCACGACCGAGGTCGACAGCGAGGCCGACGAGCAGGACGCCTGGATCGACCGGCTCACCGGTACGACGGTCCAGCCGGCGGCGCTGACCGACGGCGACGCCACGGCGTCGAGCTCGGCGGGCGCGAACGTCGACTGCGACGAGGCCACCTGCAGCGGGAAGGCGTCCAGCGCCACCACCGGCGACGTGACCGGCGCCCCCGCCCGCGCCGGTGCGGCGGCCCCGGTACGCACCACCAGCGCCTCCTCGGAGTGCGCGGCGAACGCCGGCGGCTGCGGGGTCGAGTCGAACTCCGAGGTGTCCGACCGCGCCGTCGAGATCTCGTGGTCGGACCGGATCGCGGCCGCGATCACGGGCGAGGAGCCGGCGACGCGCGAGCTCGCCGCCGCCAGCTCGGCCGGCAGCGAGGTCGACTGCGCCGCGGCTACCTGCGTCGCCTCCGGGAAGAGCACCACCTCCGGTGGCGCATCCGGTGACGTGAAGGGCGTTCGCGACAGCACCGGCACCTCCACCTGCACGGCGCACGGCGCGGGCGGCGGCTGCACCACCGCGGCCGGCACCACCGTGGCCGACCGCGACCCCGCCGAGGCCGACCCCGCGTCCGGCGTGGCGGTGGTCTCCGGCCCGGTGAGCGTGTCGCACGCGACCGCGTCGGTGGAGTGCTCCGGTGCGGCCACCGAATGCGGCGGCACCGCCACCAGCTCGACCAGCGCCCGGGACACCGGGGTGTCCCCGCACGCCCGCGGCTCGTCGGCCACCACCGAGTGCACGGTGACGGGCGGCGGCTGCTTCGGCGAGACCCGCTCCGCCGCGTCGTCGGCGCCGGACTACGTGGCGGTCGACCCGACCACCGGCGAGCCCCTGCCGGGCCAGTCGCTGTCCGGGCCCTCGTCGACCTCGTCGGCGTCCGCAAGCCTCGTGTGCGAGGCCGGCACGGTCTGCTCCGGCTCGGTCCGCACCACCTCCAGCGCGTGGGACGGCGCGGTCGCCGGCGGGAAGCCGCGCACCTCGGAGGGCACCGCCACCTGCACGAGCGGCATGGGCGGCTGCGAGGTGCAGTCCGTCTCCACGTCGTCGACGGGGCCGGGTGCGGCGCTCGCGCTGTCCGGGCCGCAGGCCGAGGGCCAGCAGATCAACACGGCCCGCCTGGTGAACGGCCCGTCCGCGGCGTCGGCGTCCGGTGCGGTGCTGATCTGCCAGGGCCAGGACGTCTGCGACGGCAAGGTCACCAGCTCGGCGAGCGCCACCGACCCGAGCGTGTCGGCGCAGCCGCGGGGTTCGCGCTCCGAGGGCTCGTGCGAGGGCGTCTCGGGCGGGCTCTGCCAGGCGGTCACCAACTCCGGCTCCTCCAGCGAGCCGAACGCGAACATCATCCGCCCGCTGGTACAGGCCCGGTCCACGGCGAACGCCACCGTGACCTCCGAGACCACCGGCGAGCAGGGGCAGGCCCCCGCCGACGGCCAGCAGGGCGGCGCGGACCAGCCGGCGACCCTGCCGGCGCCGACCGCGCCGGGTTCGAGCGCGAACTCGGGCGGCCCGACGGTGCCCGGCGCGTCGAGCTGGTCGATGGCCGCGGCCACGATGGACTGCGCCGGCGGCAGCCCGTGCATCGGCACCGCCCGCAGCTCGGCCACCGGTGAGGACGGGCCGACCGCGATGAACGGCGCGGGTGGTGCGCGCGGCCCTCCGGGGACCGGCACCTCCACCTCCAGCGGCAGCTGCATGACGACGCAGAGCGGCTGCCATGTCCAGACCGATTCCTCCGCGGGCTCCGGCCAGGTCGTGGCCGACATCATCGCGGAGCAGCAGAACAACCAGGCCGAGCAGGCCGAGCTGCAGGCGAGGGAAGCCGAGCGGCTCGCCGCGCAGGCCGCGAAGGTCGCCGCCCGCCCGGGCGCGACCGCCGCACAGAAGAAGGCCGCCGCCGACGCCGCCGCCGCGGCGAAGGAAGCGCGCGAGGTCGCCACCGAGGCCGCGAAGCTGGCCGCGAAGCCGGTGACCGACGCGCC
>NZ_DATGOP010000069.1:0-57268 GCF_035305885.1 Pseudonocardia sp. | reverse complement strand
GGGGCAGCCCCAACCACGGCTTGTCGGTGGCGTCGAAGCCGGTGAGCTCGGCGATCTTGTCGTCCACGACGCGCAGGGCCGCGACGGCGAACAACCGGTGCTCCGGTTCGCCGGGGGCGCGGAGGTAGAGCGCGGCGGCGGGCATGCGGTTGACGGCCGTGGTGATGCCGCGCCAGTCGTCGCGGCCGCGCCGGAAGAGCCCACCGGAGACCCAGCCGTCCACCGCGTCCTTCGCCGTCGTGGTCACGGTGCCCGGGTCGGGCAGCATCGCGAAGCGCAGGTCCGCGCGCAGCAGCGACGTCAGCGCGGCGAGGTCCCCCCGCTCGTGGGCGTCGATGTAGGACCTCACGACGCGGCGCTCGTCGTCCGACAGCTCGTGGGTCGCGGGGCTCCGCCAGTCGAGCCGGCGGTCGGGCAGCCGCTCCCGCATCGTCCCGCGCGCCCGCTGCAGCGCGCTGGTCACCGACGCGACGGTCAGCTCGAGGGCGTCCGCGACCGTCGTCGCGCGCCAGCCGAGGACGTCACGCAGCACGAACACCGCCCGCTGCCGCGGCGGCAGGTGCTGGACGGCGACGATGAACGCCAGCTCGATCGTCTCCCGCGCCACCGCCGACTCCTGCGGATCCTCGGGGAGCATCGGATCGGGGAACGGCTGCAGGTGCAGCACCTCGGAGCCGGCGTCCGGCAGCCCGGACGGGACGGGGGTGCGGTCGGCGCGCTTGTCCAGGAAGTCGAGGCAGGCGTTGGTCGCGATCCGGTACAGCCAGGTCCGCAGCGCCGCACGGCCCTCGAACGACTCCCGCTTGTTCCACGCCCGTAGGAACGTCTCCTGCGTCAGATCACGGGCGTCCTCGTAGTTCGCGAGCATCCGGTAGCAGTGCACCTGCAGCTCGCGCCGATGGCGCTCCGTGAGGAGCGCGAACCGCGTCGCGTCGCCCGAGCGGACCGCCGCCAGGAGCGCGGCCTCGTCGGCGCCGTGAGGCCTGGCGTCGGTCATGGTCATCGATCCTTCCACCGGTTCGAGGGGCTGGAAGTACCGACGACGCGGCGGGGGGTTTCTGATCGGCGAGGCCCGTCGACACCGTCAGTCGGTCAGCAGGCCGTTCCGTGCAACGTGTTGTAGACGGCGTTGCCCGGGACGCACGCGGGGGTTCCCGGCCCGCTCTGGTCGATCGGGTGGGTGAACCACCACGCCGTGCCGCAGGCGAGAACGGTGGCGGCGACGATGACGGCGATGGAGGCCGCGCGGTGCTGCCGCCGGGCCCCGCGCGCCACCGCGACCGCGATGACGACGGAGCACACCACGACCGCCCCACCGGCGGCGAACTCCAGCAGGCTGCCGAGGTCGGCGGGCGGTTCGCCGACCGTGATGGTGTTGGAGACGACCTCCCCGGCCACGTACGTCCACTCGGCGCCGATCAACACCGCGGCAGCGGCGGCACGCAGCCTCGTGGGCAGGTGGCCCCAGACGACGACGAGGGCGGCCAGGGCGCCGAGCACCGCGAGCAAGGTGACGCCCGCGATCAGCGGGTCCAGCCAATCGGTGACGGGCATGCGACCGTCGCGGGCCCTGACCGCCGTGAACCCCATCAGGACGGCCACGAAGGCGAGGCCCAGCACCAGCGAGTACCCCACCACGGCCGGCGGCCGGTCGATCCGGTGGATGCGTGACGAGCGCATGCTCCCCCAAAGTGACGTGTGCGCGCACCTCATTCTTGCGCTGCTAATGTGGTGCGCGCGCACCTCACTTGTCAACCGCGGGAGGCAGCTGTGGCCCCGCCTGCACGCCGGCGCATCCTCGACGCGGCCGCTCGCCTGCTCCGCGAGCGCGGCCTGGCCCGGCTCACCACGCGCCAGATCGCCGAAGCCGCGGACGCGGCGGAGGGCAGCATCACCAAGAACTTCGGCGGCAAGATCGGCCTGTTGATCGAGCTCCTGTCGCAGGAGCTACCCGAGCTGCGCGCGTGGCAGGAGGCCGCCACCCCGCCGGGGCAGCGGCCGATGCGCACCGTGCTCGTCGACCTGGTGGAGCGCGGCGTCGACTACTACGCGGCGTCGCTCCCGATGATCGCCGGGGCCGCCGCCGACCAGGAGCTGTTCGCGGCGTACCGGAACGCCAACCGGCAACGCGGCACGGGCCCGCAGGTGGCCCTCGAGCGGCTCACCGACTACGTCGCGGAATGCCAGGACGCGGGCGAGCTGCCACGAGGCGTGCCACCCGCCACGATCGCCCTGATCCTGTGCGGCACGGCGCAGTTCGAGGCGTACGCCGAACACCTCTTCGGCGCGGACGCCCTCGACGGCGACCGGTCCGAACGGATCAGGGCGGTGGCCGACGTGCTCCTCGCCGGCAGGCCCTCCGAGCGGTGATCGCTCGATCGGCACGGGGCGGCGTCACGCGGGGGCGCCGAGCGGCGGGTGCTCGAGCACCCGCGGCTTGTACTCGACCATCTGGATGCTGCCGTCGAAGGTCCGGTGGTCGGTCATCTCGAGGGCGACGTCCGGATAGCCGTCGTAGATGCGTTCCGCGCCCGTCGCCCCGGTGATCACCGGGAACATCACGACCCGGAACCGATCGACGAGCCCCGCCCCCAGCAGGGACCGGCACAGGGTGAGGCTGCCGATCGTGCTGAGGATCGCCGGGCGGTCCTGCTTCATGGCGCGAACGGCCTCGACGGCGTCGCCGCGGACGAGCGTGGAGTTGGCCCACGTCAGCGGTTCCTCGAGCGTGGAGGAGAACACCACCTTCGACGCTCGCGTGAGCTCGTCGACGGACTCCTGCTCCTCGGGCCGGAACTCGTCCTGGCCGCCCGGAACCGCGCCGGCGGCGAAGCCCGACATCGTCCGGTAGGTGTTCGCTCCCATCAGGTACGTGACCTCGGGCTGCTCGCCGAGCCACGCGAGGTACTCCGGGGCCTCGAGGCCCCAGAACCCGGGCCAGCCCTCCCCCGACGCGTAGCCGTCGAGGGAGGTGATGAAGTCGACGAGAAGCTCTGCCATGTCTTTCGTCCTTTCCTCGGTGTCACGACCTTGGACCGGCGCCGAGCCGCGAACTCATCGGATCGGTGCGTAATCTCTCGGGCAGAGTTGGGACGGGGGGCTTCCAGACGTGAACGACGTTCCGGAGATCGACACGACCGTGCCGCACGGGGCGCGGACCTACGACTACTGGCTGGGCGGCAAGGACAACTACGCCGCCGACCGGGCGCTGGGCGACCAGATCCGGCAACGGATCCCGACGATCAGCGCCATGGCCCTGGCGAACCGGGCGTTCCTCACCCGGGCGGTGCGCTACCTGGCCCGCGACGCCGGGATCCGCCAGTTCCTCGACATCGGCACCGGCATCCCCACCGCCCCGAACGTCCACCAGGTCGCGCAGGCGGTCAACCCCGCCGCTCGCGTGGTCTACGTCGACAACGACCCGATCGTGCTCGCCCACGCCCGGGCGCTGATGACGAGCACGCCGGAAGGGCGCACGTCGTTCCTGCTCGGCGACTTCACAGACCCGGACGCGATCCTCGCCAGCCCGCAACTGCGCGAGACGCTCGACCTCGGCGAGCCGGTGGGCCTGCTGCTCGTCGCCATGCTCATGTACTTCGACCCGGCCGAGGGCGAGGACCCCTACCCCGTGGTCGAGACGCTGGTCGACGCGTTGCCGGCGGGCAGCCACGTGGCGATCAGCCACCCCACCGCCGACTTCGCCCCGGACGCGATGGCCGATGCGCAGGCGGTGATCAGGCAGTCCGGCATCACGTTCGTGGCGCGCGACCACGCGGAGGTCACCCGCTTCTTCGCCGGCCTCGAGCTCGTCGACCCGGGGGTCGTGCCGGTGCTCGGGTGGCGGCCCGACGAGCAGGACACCGGGGCGATCGATGAGAAGAGCGCCTACTACTGGGCCGGCGTGGCGAAGAAGGTGTGAGCTGACGGCGGATCTTGCTAAGGTCCGCCGCCGTGGCGGACCGACCGATCCCGACCCTGTCCTTCCTCGCGACCGTCGAGGTCACCGTCGGCCGACCGGTCGAGGTCGGCCCCACCGTCGACGGCCATCGGCGGATCATCCCGATCCTGGGCGGGACGGTCACGGGGCCCGAGCTGGTCGGCACCGTGCTGCCGGCGGGTGCCGACTTCCAGGTGCTGAAGACCGGCACCCTCACCGAGCTGCACGCGCAGTACGCCATCGAGACCGGTGACGGCGAGCGGATCTCCGTCACGAACTTCGGTCTGCGCTCCGGATCGCCGGACGACATCGCCGCGCTCGTCCGCGGGGAGCCCGTGCCCGCGGAGCGGATCTACTTCCGCTGCACGCCGCGGATGATCTCGGCGGGTCCGAGGTGGGCGTGGCTCGCCGAGCGGATCCTCGTCGGCACCGGGGAGCGGCACCCCGAGGCGGTCCGGCTGCACCTCTACGTCGTCGACTGAGCAGCCGCGGCCGCCTGCCGGACTCCCAGCCCGTGGACCTGCGTCAGCTCGAGTACTTCCTCGCCGTGGTCGAGCACGGTGGGGTGCACCGGGCCGCCGCGGCGCTGCGCGTCGCGCAGCCGTCGCTGAGCCAGTCCCTGCGCCGGCTCGAGAAGGACCTGCAGGCGGACCTGTTCCACCGCGTGGGGCGCGGCCTGGTGCTCGCACCGGCGGGTGAGGCGCTGGTCGGCCCCGCCCGCCAGATGCTGCGCACGCTCGGCGAGGCCTACGACGCGGTGCGCGAGGTCCGCGACCTCGAGGCCGGGCGGATCGACGTGGCGGCGCTCGCCGACCTCTCCGCGGACCCGGCCGCGATCTGGGTTGCCCAGTTCCGGGTGGCCAACCCGGGGGTCAGCGCGCGCATCGAGGAGCGCGACGACGTGGCGCAGGTGACCGAGCTGGTCGCGTCCGGCGAGTGCGAGGTCGGCGTCGGCGTGCTCCCGCAGCCGCCCCGACCCGGCATCGTGCTCGAACGGCTGCTCACGCAGCACTTCGTGTTCGTCGCCCCGCCGGGCACCGAGGACGGGTTCCCCGATCCGGTCCGGCTCGCCGACCTCGACGGCGTCCCGCTGGTGCTGGGCGAGCGGCGCGCCACCACCCGCGAGTGGATCGAGGCGACCCTGCGCGCGGCTGACGTCGAACCGCTGGTCTCGGTCGAGGTGCCCCAGCGGGGCGCCGTGCTGCCCACGCTCCTGAACGGCGGCGGCGCGGCGATCATGCCGCTGCGGCAGGCGCTCGACGCGCGCCTGCGCGACGCCGTGGTCCGGGAGCTCGACCCACCCCTGCGCCGCGAGATCGGCGTCGTGCACCGGTCGGGCCGGCAGGCGGCGGCGACGGCGGCGTTCCTCGACTTCACCCGCGGCCGCGTGGGTTCGTGGGAGCGCGCGGTCGAGCGCCGGATGGCCGCGGGCCTCGGGCTGGTGGCCGCGGCGGCGGACACCGATCTCGCCGTCCGGCGGCGGCAGCGCGCGGAGTTCTCCGCCCGCTCCCCCGTCGCCCGGATCACCCGCCGGCCCCGGGACCTCGATGGCCCGACGTCGAACCGATAGGCGGGATGGATCGGATCAGGTGATTTTCGGTCTTTGACCTTGCACGTCGGTGGGGCTTTGACTGAGGCCGGATTCGGCCCACCGGGGTGCCACCAGGCGTTCCGGCGGCCAGGGACCGCGGGAGAACGCCATGGCAGAGACGCAGACGACGGGAGCCGCGACGACGCAGCCGGCGGTGGAGGGGCTGCGTCGCGGCGCGTGGACGGCGACCGCCCTCGCATTCGCGTTCATGCTGCTCAACTTCGCCGACAAGGCCTCGCTCGGCTTCGCCGGCAGCTCCATCATGCGCGACCTGGGCATCACCCCGGCCGAGTTCGGCGTGGTGCAGAGCTCGTTCTTCTGGCTGTTCGCCGCCGGTGCCCTGGTGGTCGGGGCGCTGAGCACCCGGGTCCCGGTCCGGTTCCTGCTGCCGGCGCTGATGGCCGTCTGGGTCCTCACGATGGTGCCGCTGCTGTTCCCGGTGGGCTTCGGCCTGTTGCTGGTCTCCCGCGTCGTGCTCGGCTTCGCCGAAGGCCCCGCGTACGCGCTCGCGACCCACGTCGTGCACTCGTGGTTCCCGCCGGAGGAGCGCGCGCTGCCCGCCGGGGTGATCAGCGCGGGGAGCTCGGTCGGCCCGCTGATCGCGGCGCCGGTGCTGACGGTCGTGATCGCCACGTGGGACTGGCACGCGGCGTTCCTCGTGCTGATCGTCGCCGGGCTGGTCTGGCTGGTCGCCTGGTTCCTGCTGAGCCGTCCCTCGCCGGAGGAGCCGACCGCACCCCGCGACGACGCGGCCGCCGGTGCCGCCCCGCGAGCCCGCACCGACTGGCGGCTGCTGGTCCGCCAGCTGCGCACCCCGACGATCATCGGAGTGGCCCTGCTGGCGTTCGTCGGCTACTGGACCACGACGCTGCGGGTGTCCTGGCTGCCGCTCTACCTGGAACAGGGCCTCGGCTACGACGCGGTCACCGCGGGCCGGCTGGTGACGGCGCCCTACGCGGTGGCCGCGGCCGCCGCGGTCGCCGCCGGTTACGCGTCCAACCGCATGATCGCCGCCGGGGTGTCGCGGCGCTGGGCCCGCGGCGGGCTGTCGGTGGGGTTCGTCGTACTCGGCGGGATCAGCATGTTCCTGTTCACCGTGATCCCGCAGGGCGCCGTGCAGATGGTCCTGGTCAGCTGCGCGTTCTCGCTCAACTCGGCCGCGTACGGGGTGGCGCTCACGATCGTGGCGGACCTGGTCCGTCCGGGGCACCGCGGTGCCGTGCTGGGCTGCCTGGTCGCCTTCTACAGCATGGCCGGGGTGCTCGCACCGCTCGTCCTGGGCTTCTCGATCGGGGACGGCACCGCCGCGGCGGCGGGTTACGGTCAGGGCTTCGTGATCAGCGCGATGGTGATCGTCCTCGGCGGCCTGCTGTCGCTGCTGCTCATCAACCCGGAGCGCGACATCGCACGGCTCAGCGGCGACGGCGAGGCGGTGCCGGCGTGAGGCAGCCGCTCGACGGGGTCCGCGTCGTCGACTTCGGCCAGTTCATCGCCGTGCCGGCGGCCGGGGCCGCGCTCGCCCGCATGGGCGCCGACGTGATCAAGGTCGAGCCGGTGGGCGGCGAGTCGGCCCGGCAGATCGGCATCTACGGCGAGGCGATGGTGCGCACCTACAACGGGGACAAGAGGTCCATCGCCGTCGACCTGCGCACCCCGGAGGGCCAGGCGCTCGCGCAGCGGCTCGTCCGGGGCGCCGACATCGTCCTGCAGAACCTGCGCACCGGCGTCATGGAGTCGTTCGGCCTGGGACCGGCCGACGTGCGCGCGGTCAACCCCGGCGTCGTCTACGGGTCGGTCAGCGGCTTCGGGCGGGGCGGCCCCTCCCGCGACCGCCCGGGGTTCGACATCGCCGCGCAGGCCGAGAGCGGCCTGATGTCGATCACCGGGGAGGCCGGCCGGGAGCCGCAGCGCGTCGGGGTGCCGATCGTCGACGCGGCGGCCGGGCACGTGCTGGCCGAGGCGGTCCTCGGCGCCTACATCGGCCGACTCCGCTTCGGCAGCGGCCGGGACGTCGAGGTCTCCCTACTCGACGTGGCCATCCACCTGCAGGCCACGACGTGGGGCGAGTACTTCCTCACCGGCCGCGAACCCGAGCGCAAGGGCAACGGGCAGCCCACCGTCGCGCCCGCGGCGGACGTCGTGCCCACCGCCGACGGCGCGATCGTGCTGTCCGCCTACACCCCCGCCCACTTCGCGAGGCTCTGCGCGCTCATCGGCCGACCCGAGCTGGCGGACGACCCGCGGTTCGCCACGAACCCCGACCGGGTGGCGCACCGGGCCGAGCTGCTCGCCGAGCTCGCCCCGGCGTTCGCCGATCTCACCAGCGAGAAGGCGCTCGAGGTGCTCGTCGGCAACGGCATCGTCGCGGCCGCGATCCTGAGCTACGAGCAGGTGACGCGGCACCCCGACGTCCGCGCCTCCGGCACGTTCGTCGAGGTCCCCGACGCGGCCGGGCCGTACCCGGTGGTGCGCGAGCCGTTCCGGCTCGACGCCGTCGGCACACCGGCGCGCACGCCTGCGCCCCGGGTCGGCCAGCACACGCGGGAGATCCTGACCGAGCTCGGCTACCCCGACAGCGCGATCGACGACCTGGTGCACCGCGGGATCGTCGGGACCGGGGAGGAGTAGGGGTGCCCGCAGGCGTCGACCGCGAGGACGGGGACGGCATCGCCCGGCTGATCCTGCGCAACGAGGGCCGCCGCAACGCGCTCGCCGTCGACCTGTTCGACGACCTGGACCGCGAGCTGGCGGCGCTTCAGCACGACCCCGCCGTGCAGGTGGTCGTGCTCACCGGGCACGGGTCGGCGTTCTCGGTGGGCGCCGACCTCGCCGCTCCCCCGCACCGACGCACGCTGCGCGGGGACTCGGCGGACGCGGACCTGTCCCGCTTGCGTCGGGTCGGCCGGATCGCCGAGCGGCTGCACCGGTTGCCGCAGGTCACCGTGGCGGCCGTCAACGGGGCCTGCGCCGGCGCGGGGCTCTCCCTCGCGCTGGCCTGCGACCTGCGGATCGCGCCCGAGACGGCGGTGTTCAACACCGCCTTCCTCGCCGCGGGGCTGTCCGGCGACCTCGGCGGGATCTGGTTCGCGACCCGCATCCTCGGCCAGGCGAAGGCCCGCGAGCTGTTCCTGCTGCCCGAGCGGCTGCCGGCCCGGGAGGCCTGCGCCGCCGGGCTGGTCAGCAGGGTGACGCCCGCCGAGTCCTTCCCCACCGAGCTCGCCGCCCTCACGGCGCGGCTCGCGGCCAGCGCCCCACGGGCACTGCGGGCGATGAAGGCGAACCTGCGCGACGCCGACCGGATGCCCCTGGCCGACTACCTCGACGTCGAGAGCGAGCGGATGGTCGCCACGTTCCACACCGACGACGCCCGCGAGGCGGCGCGGGCGTTCCTCGAGCGGCGCGAACCCGTCTTCACCGGCCGTTGATCCACGGACCCCAGGACCTCGACGGGGTCGCGGAGGTGACTGCGCCGATCGGCGTCGCCCGCTCCCCCGCTGAGGTCGCGGCAGGTCCGCTCCCCTGCCTCGGACGCCGCCCGCCACATCACCGGCGCCGAGATCGTCGACGGCAGGATACGGCGGGCTGACCTGCCGTTCCGGCGCCGTTCGGTCAGCCCGGGTGCCGTGGGGTGTTGCTCAGGCTCCACCCGGACACGCGAGCCAGCGCGACCTCCAGCTGCGGCACCCTGACCACGTCCGTCGCCGCGGGCCCCTGGATGGTGACGTTGACCAGGTGCACGTGCTGGATCTGCGTCGCGTGCACCGGGGCCTCGTCCTCGTAGCCGCTGGCGACGTCGCGGAGCGCCACCCGCACCGCCGCGCTGATCGCGCCGTTGCCGTGCTCGGTCTGACCGGCCAGGGCACGCAGCCACGCCGATCGGCCCACCGCGTGCCCGGTGATCACCTTGCCGTCGACGTACAGCGTCACCCCGAAGCCGTCGTCGACGCGCGCGAAGTTCTCCAGCATCGCCCGCAGCACCGGGAACCGGCCCCCGTCGTCCCACTCGTCCACGCTGGGAGGCCGCATTCCCTCCGCCATGGCGCGACCATATCGCGGCGGCGGTCGCCCGAGTTCGTCCGTTGGTGCCGCGAGCAGATGTCACCCGTCGGACGCCGGCGGTAACCCGGACGACACAGGATTGCCTGACGATCCGACACATGAGCTCCCCCGATCCGGCAGTTGCCCGCGCACTCCTCGTCCGCGGCCTGGGAAGGCGCGCCTTCCTCCGGGCCGCCACCGCCCTGACGGGCGCGGGCGGGGCAGGTCTGCTCGCCGCCTGCAGCGCCACACCCGTGGCGACGTCCCCGGCGGGTGGCGGGACGGCGTCCGACACCCCGCTGCAGCCCGGCTCCGGGCCGATCGACGGTGATCACTACCTGCAGTCCACGCTGGACACCGTCCGCTGGGGGTACGTACCGGCGATCGGCGCCGAACCGGCGCTCACGATCGCCTCCGGCGAGACCGTCACCATCGACACCGTGTCGCACGAGGGGATCCTCGAGGACCAGGGGCGCGACCCCGTCGCGTACTTCGGCGGCCACGGCGTGGCGCAGGACGACGTGCTCACCGACGCCGTGACCATCGCCCGCGACTACGCGCGCACCCCGCGCAACTTCGACGTCGACGGCCCCCACGTGATCACCGGCCCGGTGTTCGTCGAGGGCGCGCAGCCCGGCGACGTGCTCAGGGTCGAGACGCTCTCGGCGGTGCCGCGCGTGCCCTACGGCGTGGTGTCCAGCCGGCACGGGAAGGGAGCGCTGGCCCGCACGTCCGACGGCGGTGCCCCGGCCGGGATCACGGTGGACGAGGTGATGCCGCCGGTCGCCACCGACGGCCGTGCGAGCGGCGACCCGCAGGCCTACGGCAACGTATCGATCTTCACCACGGTGCGGGACGGAGACGGCGGGCCGCTGGGGGTGATGCCGTTCGGCGACCGCGAGGTGGCATTCCCGCTGCGGCCGTTCATGGGGACGATGGGCGTCGCGCACACCGCGGCCGCGAGCGAGACCGCGCCCGAGCTGAACTCGATCCCACCGACGCTCGGCGGCGGCAACATCGACATCCGGCTGCTCGGCGCGGGCTCGGTGCTCTACCTGCCCGTGCACGGCGAGGGAGCGCTGTTCTACGTCGGCGACCCGCACCTCGCGATGGGGGACGGGGAGGTGGCGCTCACCGCGCTGGAGGGCTCGCTGCGGGCCACGTTCCGGCTGACGGTGTGCAAGCCCGGCTCCGGCGAGGCGCCGTCGGTCGCCTACCGCTACCCGTTCGCGGAGACCACCGACGCGTGGGTGCCCATCGGCCTCTCCGACCCGGACGGCTCCGCGGGCGGGCAGGTGAGCGACCTGGACGTGGCGATGCGGCGCGCCGTGGTGAACGCCCTGGACTTCCTCGAGCAGGACCAGGGCATGGACCGCGCCACCGCCTACGCCTACCTCTCCGCCGCGGCCGACTTCACGATCTCGCAGGTGGTGGACCGCACGGTCGGCGTGCACGGCGTGATCACGAAGTCGCACTTCCGCGCATGAGCGTGGCCACCTGACACCGGGCGGCGCGGCGCCTTCCCGATGCATCGATTCCGCGTAGGACGTCAGCACCCACCTCGTATGCCCTCGGCCTTCTCCTCCGGCCGACGACCTTGATACGAAGGGTCGACTCGAGGTCGGGAGGCGTACGGATGGCGTACAGCCCGTGGTCCCTGCTCACGGACGCAGGCCTGATCGGTGGCCTGCTGCTGGTGGGCACGCTGGTGCGCAGGTGGGTGGGGCTCGCCCAGCGGCTGATGCTGCCGGCGAGCGTGATCGCGGGCTTCCTCGGCCTCCTGCTCGGCCCGAAGGTGCTCGGCGTGCTGCCGTTCTCCGACCAGCTCGGCACCTACGCGTCCGTGCTGATCGCGGTGATCTTCGCCTGCCTGGCGCTCTCCGACGACATGGGCGTGCGCGGGTTCGGGCCGTCGACGGGCGCGTTCTCCCTGTACTCGATGGGTGCGTACGCGCTCCAGGTCGGGCTGGGCATGCTGCTGGCCCTGCTCGTGCTCACCCCCGCGTTCGGCACGCCCGCGGGGTTCGGGCTGCTGCTGTTCGCGGGATGGGCCGGGGGGTTCGGCTCGGCGGCGGCGATCGGGAGCGTGTTCTCCGACGCCGGCTGGGCCGAGGCCGGCTCGCTGGCGTTCACCTCGGCCACCGTCGGGCTGCTCGTCGGGGTGGTCGGCGGGATCGTCTGGGCGAACTGGGGCGCTCGGCGCGGCCACGCGCAACGGCTCGGGAACTTCACCGACCTGCCGGACTCGCTGCGCACCGGGCTCGTGCGCGATCCCGACGAGCGGGCGTCGATCGGCACGGCCACGACCTCGGCGTCCTCGATAGAGCCGCTCGGTCTGCAGGTGTGCCTGGTCGCGGCCGTGTCCGCCGCGGCGTACGGGGTGGCCGAGCTGTCCACGGCGCTGTACCCGCAGTTCTCGCCGCCGGTGTTCGCGCTGGCGTTCATCGTGGGGTTGCTGGTCAAGACCGCGCTCCGGCGCACCCCCGCCTGGGCCTACGCGTGCCCACGCACGATGCGCGGCATCTCGGGTGTGGCCACGGACATCCTCATCGTCTGCGGGATCGCCTCGATCGTGCCCAGCTTCGTCGTCGCCAACTGGGTCCCGCTGGTGCTGCTGTTCGTCTTCGGGCTGGCCTTCTGCCTGGTGATGTTCCGGTGGGTCGCGCCCGCCCTGATGCACGACGCCTGGTTCGAGAAGGCGATCTTCACCTGGGGGTGGGCCACCGGCTCGATCCCCACCTCCATCGCGCTCCTGCGCATGGTCGACCCCGACCTGGACAGCCGCACCCTCGAGGAGTTCGGGATCGCATACCTGCCGGTCGCGCCCGTGGAGACCGCGAGCGTCGCCCTGACCCCGGTGATCGTGCTCGTCGGCGCCGCGTGGGCGATCGCGGCGGGCTGGACGGCGCTGGGGGTCGTCGCCCTCGTCCTGCCGTTCGTGCTCGGGTGGGCCCGCCGCGGCGCCCTGCGGGCCACCACGGCCGCCGCCACGGACAACCCGGGGAGGACCGCATGACCATCGAACGCCTCGACGCCGACGTCGCGGTCATCGGGCTCGGCGCGATGGGGGCGATGAGCGCCTGGCGGCTCGCGCGCGCGGGCGCCCGGGTGCTCGGTTTCGAGCAGTTCGGCATCGCCCACGACCGCGGCGCGGCCGGCGGGGAGTCGCGCCTGTTCCGCATGGCCTACCACGAGGGCCCGGAGTACGTGCCGCTGCTGCGCCGGGCGCGCGAGCTGTGGCTGGAGCTCGCGGCGGTGTCCGGGCGGGACCTGTTCCTCCCGACCGGCTGCCTGTCGATCGGGCTGCCCGACCTGCCGCCGATGGTCAACGTGCGCCGCTCGGTCACCGACCACGACCTCGAGCACGAGGTCCTCGCCCACGACGAGCTCGCGACCCGCTACCCGCAGCACCGCCTCCACGAGGGCGAGATCGGCATCCTCGACGTCGCGGGCGGGATGCTCCGGCCGGAGCTGGCGGTGCTCGCGGCGGCCCAGCAGGCCCGCGCAATGGGCGCCCGGCTGCACGAGCACACCCCGGTGCGGGCGATCGAACCCGGCGGCGCCGGGGTCACGGTCGTCACCGACGAGGCGCGCTACCGGGTGCGCCGGGTCGTCGTCACCGCGGGACCGTGGACCGGCGAGCTGGTGCCGGACGTCGCGGTCACCGTGAAGCCGATCGTGCTCACCTGGTTCGCCCCCCAGGATCTTCCCGCCTACGCGCCCGGCGCGTTCCCGGCCTTCATCCGCGACACCGACGGCGTGCACCTCTTCGGCTGCCCCGTGCTCGACGGCATGTCCGTGAAGTGCGGTTTCGCCGACGTGTGGCCGCCGCTGCCCGGGCCGCGGGAGCTGACCCGCGACCTGCCCGGCTCCGCGCTGCGCCCCATCTCCGACGCGGTGCGCCGCTTCCTGCCGGGCCTGCACCCCGAACCGATCCGGCACGGCGTCTACATGGACGGCTACACACCCGACCGCACGGCGGTCGTGGGCCCGCTGCCGGACGCCCCGTCCGTGGTGGTGCTGGCGGGTTTCTCCGGGCACGGGTTCAAGATGGCGCCGGTGTTCGGCAGCATCGCGGCGGACCTGGCGCTCGAGGGCGGCACCGACTTCGACGTCACGCGGATGAGCCCGTCCCGGTTCGGCGCCGCGGCGTGAGCAGGTCCGACGCGATCAGGCCTCCGCTGCCACGATCGCGTCCCGGAACGCCGCTCCCACCGGCGAGGGGGCGGTGGCGCTCACGACCACCGACAGCGGGGTGACGGCCTCCGGATCGGTGAGGGGCCGCGACACGACGCCGTCGACGCGCAGCAGGGTGGTCGAGCGCGGCACCAGCGCAACGGCGAGCCCGCAGGCCACGATGCCCAGCAGGGCCTGGTCGTTGACGGCCTCCTGGGTGATGCGCGGGGAGAAGCCGGCGCGGACGCACGCGCTCACGATCGTGTCGTGGGCCACCGGGGCGAGCTCGCGCGGGAAGCAGGCCACGTCCTCGTCTGCGAGGTCGGCGAGCCGGACCGCCTCGTCGGCGGCGAGCGCGTGCCCGGCCGGGAGGAGGCAGTGCAGCGGCTCGTCGGCGAGGCGGGTCAGCTCCACCCCGTCGTCGCCGGTGAGCATCCGGCAGATCCCGACGTCGATCGCGCCGTCGCGCAACGCCGCCAGCTGCGCCCGCTGCCCCATCTCCTGCACCACCGGCACGACGTGCGGGTGCGCAGCGCGGAACCGCGGCAGCACGCCGGGGAGCAGCCCCGACACGGCGGAGGCGATGCAGCCGATCCGCAGGTGAGCGCGCTCTCCCCCGGCGCGACCGAGCGTCGACTCCAACACCCGCGCCCGGCCGACGAGCTGGCGGGCCTCCGGCACCAACGTGGCTCCCGCGGCGGTGAGGCGCAACCTGCGCTTGCTCCGGTCGAACAGCACCGCGCCGAGCTGGCGCTCCATCTTGGTGATCGCCTGGCTCAGCGCGGGCTGGGCCATCTGCAGGTCGCGGGCCGCCTCGGTGATGCTCAGGCGCTCGGCGACGGCGAGGAAGTACTGGAGCTGGCGGAGCTCGACCATCGCTTGCGTCCCCCTCACATCCCTGGCACCGGCGGCCGTCGGCTCTCACCGCAGGCACCGCGGTTGCTCGTCGTGGGCCTCACGTCGGGCGGCGGGCCACGAGACGGCGCCGCACCCTCCGAGCTCCCCCGGCGATCGATTGTTCCGGTGACGATCGCCTCCCACCCGACGGCTCGGGAAGGCCGGCTCACCACTGCCGGGCGGTACCACCTCCCGGACATCGCGGCTAGCGCTGCCGCAGCCCGTCGACGACGACGGTGAGCATGCGGTCGAGCTGGGCACGCTGTTCGGGCGCGCCGGCCACGGAGAGCACGCCGGCGAGGATGCCGCCGACGTCGACCGGGTCGACGTCGCTGCGCAGCTCCCCGGCCTGGGCGCCGGCCTCGAGGATCGTCTCCAGGATGCGCTGGACCTCGTCGCAGACCGGGCCCCTGCCGAAGCGCCCGGATGCGCTCATGGCGACCAGCGCCTCGCAGATGCCGCGCCGTTCGCCCGCCCATTCGGCGAAGCGGCGCGTCCAGGCGTGCAGGGCCTCGGCGGGCCGCTGGGTGGCGAGGAGGGCTTGCGCGTCCTCGCGCAGGGGGCGGAGCTGGTCGCGGTAGACCTCTTCGACCAGGTCCTCCCGGGTGGGGAAGTGCCGGTAGAGGGTGCCGCTCCCCACGCCGGCGCGTTTCGCGATCGCGTCCAGCGAGATCGGCTGCCCGGAGGCGAACGCCTCGGCGGCCGTGGCGATCAGGCGTTCGCGGTTGCGTCGGGCGTCGGCGCGCTGTGTGGTCCGTGGAGGTGTCATGGCCTTCCGCGATCGAGGAATGAAGCGGGGAGCTCTCCGGTTCAGTGTACAGTCACACAAGCGGGGATCTCCCCGCTTGCAGGGGGCGCCCGCCCCCTGCTCCCACGACGGAAGGCTGGACATGCCTACAGCGCTCATCACCGGCGGTACCACCGGGATCGGCAGAGCGACCGCCGAGCTCCTGCACGCCCGCGGCTACCGGGTCGCGGTCACCGGGCAGAACCCCGACTCCCTCGCGCGAGCGCAGCTCGAGCTCCCCGACGACGTGCTCGTCGTCCGATCCGACGCGCGCGACCTGGCCGACACCGACGCCCTCGTGGCGACGGTGTCCGAACGCTTCGGGACCCTCGACCTGCTGTTCCTCAACGCCGGGATCCTCCGCCCCGCCCCGGTGGCCGACGTGACGGAGGAGTCGTTCGACGAGCAGGTCGCCGTCAACTTCAAGGGCCAGTACTTCACCCTCCAGAAGGCCCTCCCGATCATGAACGACGGCGGGTCGATCGTCCTCACGGTGGGCATCGGGGCCCGCCGCGGCACCGTCGGCGCCACGGTGGCGACCGCGACGCGCGGCGCCCTGCTGGCGATGCTGCCCTCCCTCGCGCTCGAGCTGGCTCCGCGCAGGATCCGCGTGAACACCGTGAGCCCGGGGGCGACCGAGACCCCGCTGCTCGACAAGTTGGGGGTTCCCCAGAGCGGCCGGGACGCCATGCGCGCGAACATCCCGTTCGGCCGGTTCGCCTCCAGCCAGGAGGTGGCGGAGGTCGTCGCCTTCCTCGGCTCGGACGCCGCCAGGTACGTCACCGGCCAGGACGTCGTCGTCGCCGGCGGCTACGGGCTCGCCGCCTGACACCTGATCGACCTGAACCGATCAGGATCCGACCTGCTCGTCGCCGGACCCGCGAGGGAAACCCCGGAGCCGGGCGCCAATCGCAGGTGGGGCAGGCCTCCTGGCGACGGCGCTGCCGGCGCAGGCACTGGCCGAAGAGGAGCCCGGTGCGGGCCCGTTGCAGGGGAGAGCGGGGCTGCCCGGACGGCGCGTGCGTGGCGGGCCTGCCCTTCCCGAGCTCGGCAGCAGCGAGCCGCACCCCTCCTCGGCAGCGGCGGAGGCCAGGTCGGAACCGCTGACCGCGATGGGCTCGACCGCCCGGCTGTTCGCGACGGCCGTCGCCCGAGTTCGACCGGATCGTCAGCAGGCAGATCCTGCTCGTCAGCGGCGGCGCTCGCGGCCTGACGCGCCGGGTCTCGTCACCGGTCGAGCTCTCGCTTCCTCGCACCATCGGGCATCGAGAGGATCGTGATCATGCCGACCGCCACCGACCCCACGAGGTAGACCCAGATCTTGTCCTGGTGGCCGGTGCCGGCCAGCCACGTGGTCAGGTACGGCGCCGTGCCGCCGAAGAGGGCGACGGTGGCCGCGTAGGGAAGCCCGGTGCCCGTGGTGCGCACCGAGGTCGGGAACAGCTCGGCGTAGATGGCCGCGACGTTCGCGCAGTTGCCCACGAGCAGGATCACCCCGATGAGCTCGACCACCAGGAGCGTCCAGAAGCCGCCGCCGTCGAGCACCCGGTAGGCCGGCCACGCGAACAGGGCGAAACCGACGAGGAAGAACATGAAGGTCGGCCGCCTGCCGAAGCGGTCGGACGCCAGGCCGCCGATGGGCAGCAGCAGCATGAACACCACAACCGCGATGGAGTTCGCGAGCAGAGCGCTGTCCAGCTCGAGGCCGGTTGTGGCGCTCATGTAGCCGGGCATGCTCGTGATCCACAGGTAGTAGATGATCGTTCCAGGGACGGTGATCCCGACGACCCTGAGCAGGCCCAGCTTGTGGTGGGCGAACAGGGCTCGCACCGGCCGGTGCGAGCCACCGGACGACTCCGCGCTCTCGAAGTGCTCGGTCTCGCCCGTCCGGGCCCGCAGCCACAGGACCAGCACCCCCATGGCCGCAGCCACCCCGAACGCGACCCGCCAACCCCACGCCTGCAACTGCTGTTCGTCCAACACCGAGGTCACCACGAACGCGAACAGCGAAGCGAGCAGGATGCCGCCCGCGGTGGAGACCTGCTGGAACGACCCGGCGAACGCACGCCTCCCCGGCGCCGCGCTCTCGACGATGTAGGACACGGAGCTCGGCCATTCGCCGCCCGCCGAGAAGGCCTGGACAAGCCGGGCGAGCAGCAGCACCAGCGGCGAGACCACCCCGATCTGCGCGTACGTCGGGCACAGCGCGATGGCGAGGCCGCCGCCGGACATCAGGCCGACGGTCAGCACCAGCGCCTTCTTGCGGCCGTACCGGTCGGCGTAGGTGCCCAGGACGGCGCCCCCGACCGGGCGCATCAGAAACCCCACCGCGAAGATCGCCAGGGCGGCGAGGAACGCGGCGAGGGGATCGTCCTGGGGGAAGAACTGGCCCGCGAACACCGGAGCCAGCGAGGCGTACAGCCCCCAGTCCAGGTACTCGAGCGCGTTCCCGAGCGCCCCCGCCAGGATCGACTTCCGCTGGTGGCGCGTGAACCTCGGCGCTGCCCTGTTTCCGGCCACGACGATGTGCTCGTGAGCTGACACGCCTCTCCTTGGTGATCGAGGGAAAGGGAGATCGACGGGGTCACGACCCTCGTCGTGCGGCCGAGCCGATCAGTCGGGCGCGGACCGGCTCGGACCGGGCGACGTCGGCGATGGTGAGCGCCATGGCCAGCCCCGCGTCGCGCACGAAGCGGTCGCCGTCAGGGCCTGCCGCGGCGGTGGCGAACGCGGCGGTGTGGTTGCCCTCCTCGGGCGGCAGGTCGAACGACAGCATGGGGTGGATGGCGGGGATGCGCAGCGAGACGTTGCCCATGTCGGTCGAGCCGAACATGACGTCCGGGTAGTCGGGGAACGCGCGGCCGATGGCCTTGGCGTTGTCCTCGAAGAGCCGGGCCAGGTCGGGGTCGTGCCGGAACTCGCGGTAGATCGAGGGCAACGGGGTGTACTTCACGCTCGTGCCAGTGCCGACGGCGCCGGCCTCGAAGCACGCGCGCACCCGCTCCCACACCTCGTCGACCTCGGCGATGGTGTCGCAGCGGATCATGCAGTCGACGATCGCGCGGTCCGGGATGACGTTGACGGCGGCCCCGGCCTCCCGGACGAGGTGGTGCACCCTGACGCCGTCGCGCAGCTGCTGTCGGAGCAGCCCGATGGCGGTCTGGGCGAGGACCGTCGCGTCCCCCGCGTTCAGCGCGTTCCAGGGGCGCGAAGCGTGCCCGCCGCGCCCGGTGTAGGTCACCTGCCAGGAGCGCGACGCGCGCAACGTCGGGATCACGACGTCCTTGAGCGACGGGTGCACCATCATGGCGGCGTGGGTGTCGTCGAAGACGCCCGCGTTGACCATGATCTCCTTCCCGGTCCCCCGTTCCTCGGCGGGCGTGCCGAAGACCCGCACGGTGAGCCCGAGCTCGTCGGCGTACGGGGCGAGGGCGAGGGCGGCGCCGACCGCGGACGCGGCGATCACGTTGTGCCCGCAGCCGTGGCCGATGTCCGGCAGCGCGTCCATCTCCGCGCACACGCCGATGGCGAGATCACCGGATCCGGCCGACGCCACGAACGCCGTCGGCAGGCCGGCGACGCCCTTCTCCACCGCGAACCGCCCGGCCTCGAGCGCCGCGATGATCGCGGCCGAGGTCTCGTGCTCCTCGAACGCCAGCTCGGGGTGGGCGTTGATCCGGTGCGACAGCTCCAGCACCGCCGCGAGGTTCTGCTCGAACGTGCTGGTCACGCGTTCGCCGACGTCTGTCATCGCGTACCTCCCGTGAGTGCGTGCTCGGCGATCTGGGCGTGCGTGGCGAACCAGACGCCGTCGTGCGAAGCGATGTGCTCGAGCAGCCGGGTGAGGATCACGATGCGCGAGCGGTGCCCGATGCAGTGCGGGTGCAGGGTGAGCTGGAAGACGCCACCCTCGGCGTAGGCGACGTCGAACTCGTCGCGCCAGATCGACAGCACACCGCGGGGCGGCGTGTACGGCCGCAGCGTGGTGAAACGGTCCATCGTGAAGTACGCCAGGTCGTCGCGGATCCATTCGACGGGCAGCTCGACGATGCCGGTCGGTTCGCCGTCGGCGACGATCTCGTAGCAGTCGTCGTCGGCCATCAGCGACGAGTCGTAGGCCAGGCCCAGCTCACGGATGATCCGCAACGAGTGAGCGGAGAAGTCCCAGGACGGGGTGCGGATGCCGACCGGACGCGCCCCGCTGAGGCGCTCCAACGTGTCGGCCGCCCGCAGGGTCAGCTCGCGCTCGGCCTCCGGCGGGAGCAGGGCGTTGCGTTCGTGGATCCAGCCGTGCAGGGCGACCTCGTGCCCGGCATCCACATAGGACTTCAGCTCGCCGTCGTGCAGCAGCGCGGAGACGGCCGGCACGAAGAACGTGGAGGGCGCCGCGAAGCGCTCGAGCAGCCGGAGGATCCTCGGCACGCCGACGCGTGCGCCGTACTCGCCCTGCGAGAGCTTCCCCGGCAGCACCTCGCCGTCCCGCAACGCGGGCGTCTCGTGGTCGGAGTCGAACGACAGCGCCACGGCGACCTGCGCGCCACCGGGCCAGGACCGCGGGCGCAGCGGACGCCCGGCGCGCACGCGCTCGACGTGGCCGCGCCAGGTCGATTCGTCCCACTGCCACGGCTGGAGCTCGCTCACACGTCCTCCACGGCGACGTCGCGGCTCCCGGAGCGTCGGCGGACGTTCCCGTCGTCGTCGACGACGACCGCCGGGTCCAGCCGTCTCGACGCCTCGGCGAACCGGGCGAGGATCGACGCCGCCACCTCGGGCCGCGGCAGGATCGGCTGGCCGTCGGCATCGAGCTCGATCGGCTCGACCCGGAGGACGGGCCCGTCCGGCCCACCCAGCCGCACGTGGAACACGGCGCTCTCGTACCAGGGGCCCTGCAACAGGGCCGCCTGGTAGGGCGGGGCCGGGCGCGCCTCCTCCCGCACGACCATGGATCTCCGGCTCCAGCCGTCGCACCAGTCGAAGACGAAGTTCCCGGTGGAGTAGAGGATCAGCCCCCGCCCGTGGAACTCGGCCGGGTGCAGGCAGTGCGGGTGGTGCCCGACGACGAGGTCCGCCCCGGCGTCGACCAGGCGGTGCGCCAACGGCCGCTGGTACTGCGCCAACGGCCCCTGCGTCGCAGGCAGGTAGCAGAACGGCACGCCCCAGTGCAGCGCCACCACGACGAAGTCGTTGTGCTGCTCGGCCTCCCGGATCCCGGATTCCGCCGCGCGCACGTCGGGCTCGTGGGCGCGCGTGTGCACGAACGGCGGGGTCCCCGGGGTCTCGTCCAGGAAGGTGCTGTCGAACTCGAAGGTCTGGCGCACCCGGATCGGCGCGATCCCCGCCCGGTCCGCCGTCGCGTTCGCACCGAGCGGGAGCGCCGAGCAGAAGCTGAAGAACGCCACGGTCCTCCCGCCGGCGGACAGCACGTGGGGACGGGTCGCCTCCGCGAGGGTCTCGCCGAACCCGGCGTGGTGGACGCCCGCGGCGTCCAGGGCCCGTACCGTGTCACGCGCGCCCTCCGCGCCGAAGTCCATCGCGTGGTTCGTGGCCAGCGACACCACGTCGAAGCCGAGGGCCGCGAGCTCCGCGCCGCCCGCCGTCGGCGCGCGCATCGTGACGAGCTTCTCCGCACGCCGCCCGGAGCCGGTGAGCGGCACCTCCAGGTTGCCGATCGTCAGGTCGCCGCCCGCGAGCAGCCCGAACGCCGGAGCGCCGGTGCCCGCGGACTCCGCGAGGGGGCGTCGCGGCCACCCGGAGACGACAACGTCCCCCACGATCTTCAGGTCCATGAGGCTCCTGTCTCGTCTCTCGATACGCCGTGCCGCAATGCAGTCCGACAAGTCGACCGAGTAAAGGCTGCGTGCCGGGATGAGGAACGGCTGGGGCGCGGAGTGATACGGTCGCGGCCTGATGAGCACAGGTCTGCCGGAGAAGCCGGCGAGCGGCGTCCGGTCGATGAACAGCGTGCTCAGCACGCTCCGGGTCTTCGAGGAAGTCGCCCTGCGGCAGCCGATCGGCGTGTCCGACCTGGCCCGCGTCACCGGCATCCCGAAAAGCTCCGTCCAGCGGTGCCTGGTGACGCTCCAGCAGGCGGGCTGGCTGAAGGTCGTCGACCCCGAGCGCGCGCGGTGGGGCGTGACGATGAAAGCCCTGACGCTCGGGCTGCGCAGCGCCGGCGAGCAGGACCTCCGCGCGGTGGCGGGTCCGGTCGTCAAGCGCCTCGCCGCCGAGACGGACGAGACCGTCCTGCTCGGCCTGCGCGACGGCGAGGAGTACGTCATCGTCGCGCGTGAAGACACCACGCAGGTCGTCCGCGTGGTCCAGGAGATCGGCTCACGCGTGCCGCTGCGCGCGACCTCCGCCGGTCTGGCGATCATGGCGCGCCTCGAGCAGGCCGAGGTCGACGAGCTGCTGGAGCGCGACCTCACGGAGTTCGCGAACGCGCCCGTGCCCGACCCCGACGAGCTGCGGGCGGAGATCGCGCAGACCGCGAAGCGCGGGTACGCGCTGCACGGCTCGTCATCCTGGTACCGGCCCCACGTGGCGTCGATCGCCGCGGCCATCACGAACGCGGCCGGGCAGCCCATCGCGGGGGTCACGCTGGCCGTGCCGCAGACGCGCTACGACCGCTCCCGCGAGAAGACCCTGGCGCCGCTGGTGGTCGCGGCCGCGGACGAGATCAGCCGGCTCCTCGCCGCTTCCTGACGACCGCCCACCCTCCATCCCCGTGCCGGAGATCGGCACGTCCTGATCGCGTGCCACATTCCGGTACGTGTGTATCGTATGGCAGCATGATTCCTCCGGCGGCGGGACGCCGGATGTCGTGCGCATCGATCGCGTGGCCTGCCGCGCACGTCGCCCCCGACCACCCGCCGCCGTCGACGATCGCGAGAAAGAGAGCTCGTCCGTGCCCAGCGAGATGACCCCACTGCAGCTACGGGGCACCACGTTCCCCAACCGCGTGTGGATGTCCCCCATGGCGCAGTACGCCGCCGGAACCGACGGGATGCCGACCGACTGGCACGTCGTCCACTACGGCGCTCGTGCCGTCGGCGGGGCAGGCCTGATCGTGGTCGAGTCCACGGCGGTCGGGCCGTCGCACCGGACCACCGCGGCCGACCTCGGCATCTGGACCGAGGAGCAGGCGCTGGCGCACCGCCGCCTGACGTCGTTCATCGCCGACCAGGGCTCCGTCCCGGGAATCCAGTTGCTGGCCGCCGGACGCAAGGGATCCCACCAGCGCCCTTGGGTGGGCGAAGGGCAGAACAGCCCGGTGAGCGTGGCCGACGGCGGCTGGGAGCTGATCGCGCCCTCGCCGATCCCGTTCGGCGACCTCACCCCTCCCCGCGAGGCCGGCCTCGCCGACCTCGACGAGGTCGTCGCCGCGTTCGCCCACGCGGCCCGCATGTCCGACCTCGCGGGGTACGAGGTGGTCGAGATCCACGCCTCGCACGGGTACCTCCTGCACCAGTTCCTGTCCCCGCTGGCGAACCGTCGCACGGACGAGCACGGCGGGAGCCTGCAGAACCGGATGCGCTTCCCGCTGCGGGTGGCGCGCGCCGTCCGGGAGGCCTTCCCCGCGCACAAGCCGGTGTTCGTGCGCATCACCGCCACCGACTGGGTCGAGGGCGGCATCACCCTCGAGGAGGCGGCGACCTTCGCCAAGGAGCTGGCGGCCGTCGGCGTCGACCTGCTCGACGTCACCTCGGGCGTCCTGGTGCGTGACCTGCAGGCCCGCCCGCCGGCGCGGAACGGCGTGAACGTCGGGTTCGCGAGCGCGCTCCGCGAGGCGTCCGGGCTGGCGGTCGCCCCCGTCGGTCAGATCGTCGACCTGCAGCTCGCCCACGACGTGATCGACGCGGGCACGGCGGACGCCGTGCTGGTCGGCCGCCCCTTGCTCCGCGATCCCTACCTCGCGCTGCGCAACCGCCCCAGCGACCCCGCCGCGTGGCCGGCGCAGTACCACCGCGCGCTCTGAGACACAGGAGGAACCCTGCGATGGCGTCGACGAACACCCGGACCGCCACGAACCGCGAGGTCCGGCGGCCGCACGACACGACGATCCGCTACACGATCAGCGGCCCGGCCGGCGGGCCGGTCCTCGCGCTCGTCCACGGCTGGGGCTGCAACCGCACCGATTTCGACGCGGTCACCGACCACCTGCCGTCCCACCTGCGCGTCCTCGCGGTCGACCTGGCCGAGCACGGCGAGTCCCGCTCGGCCCGGGACGTCTGGACGATGGAGGAGTTCGCCCGCGACGTGGCAGCCGTGCTCGACGCCGAGTCGGTCGAGAGCTGCGTCGTCGCCGGCCACTCCCTCGGCGGGGCGGTGGCCGTCGAGGTCGCCCGGCTGCTGCCCGACGTGGTCTCGCACGTGGTCGCCCTCGACGCCCTGCACTACCTGGGGCTGTTCCCCGCACAGGACGAAGTGCGGACCGACGCGTTCCTGAAGCCGTTCCACGACGACTTCGCCGCCGCGACGCGGGCAATGGTCGAGTCGGGGTCGCCCGCGGGCACGGACCCGGCGCTGACGAACGCCTACTTCGAGAAGATGGTCGCCGTGCGGCAGCCCGCCGGACTGCGCTCGATCGAAGGCCTCGTGCACTGGGACATGGACGCCGCGCTGCGCGACGTCCGGCAGCCGATCACGCTGTTCGCGGTGCGCGAGATCCTCGCGCAGGAAGCGGTCGACCGCTACGGCGACCGCATCCGCATCGTGCCGGTCGACCTCGGCACCCACCACTTCCCCGTCGAGTCGCCGCGAGGCACGGCCGACCTGCTCGCCGGCATCGTGCCCGAATAGGTCGGTGAACGATCCGCCCCCGCTCCCCCGACGTCGGGTCGCTGCCCCCTCAGCTGCTGCGCAGCAGCCTCGTTGCCCGCGACCGCGAGCAGCCGGGCGCGCACGAAAACCCGCGGCGAGCTGCACGTCGCGGCGGCGCCGCCACGTGATCTGGAATGCGCGGAGAGGATGTCCAGCGGCGGCCGCCGTCGGGGAGCCGGTCGAGCGCGAGGTGCCCCACCTGGTCGACGTGGCGGTGGTACAGCTCGGCGATCGCCTCGGCGTCACCGTCGCGTACCGCCGCCCACAACGCGACGTCCTCGCCCGGCGGCGCGGTCGCAGCCGGCGCCCCCGCACTGGTCGTCATAGCCGATCATGGTCGGCACCGGCTGCCGCCTCGCCCGACGACCGCACCCCTATCTCCCGGCGGCAGACCTGCCGCTCAGCGTCCTGGAGCGATCACAGGGCTGCCGGTTGGAGCTGCTCCACCAGCACGCCCGCGAGGAGGTCGACGAGCTCGTCGCGCGCGTCCAGCGGCAGCACCTGCGCCACGTACTGGTCGGGTCGCACGACCACGAGGCAGCCGCGGTCGCGGTCCACCTGGCGCAGGTCGAACAGGTCCTGCTCGGGATGGGGGCAGAAGACCTTCTCGTAGTCGACGAGCCCGAACCGCCCCTTGCGCGGCAGCAGCACCGCCGGCAGGTCGGCGACGCTCACCTCCCGGTGGCCCTGCTGCAGGACCGCGCGGACGTCGATCACCGAGTCCGGGGCCGCCCCGGGCGGGGTGAACCGGGCGAGCACGTCGGGCAGCTCGTCGCACAGCGCGCGCAGCCGCGAGCCCGCGTCCGCCGGATGGGCCCGGTCGGCGAACGCGTAGAGCCGCCACGCACCGTCGGCGCGGGCGACGTGCCCGAGGTGCATCGGCTTGGCGTCGGCCATCCGGACGACCGGCGCGGAGTGGAAGCGCATCCCGACCGGGAAGCCCTCGGCCAGGTGCTGGTGCACCGGCTCCCCCACCAGCACCGACGGCCCGTACCGCACCGCGACGCCCGCGGTGTAGCGGCCCTGCTCGCGGAAGTAGCGCTGGAACTTCTCCGGCTCGGCCTCCCGGTTGCTGAACATCGCCGCGAACTCGCGGTCGAAATCGATCAGCCGCTGCGCGACCGCCTGCCGTTCCGTGGAGTAGGTGCGCAGGATCTCCGGCCGAGAGGTGCCGCGCAGGACCGTGCCGAGCTTCCACCCGAGGTTCCACGCGTCGGCCATGGACACGTTCATCCCCTGGCCCGCCTTCGCGCTGTGCGTGTGGCAGGCGTCCCCGGCGATGAACACCCGCGGCTCCCGCTCCCCGTCGGCCGCGTCGTCGAACCGGTCGCACAGCCGCTGGGCGATCTCGTACACGGTCCACCAGCCGACGTCCTTCACCTCGATCGTGTACGGGTGCAGGATCCGGTTGGCCACGGCGGCGAGCTTCTCGGGGGTGACGCTGCGCTCCCGCAGCATCTCGGCGTCGCGCTCGTTGTCCAGCTCGATGTAGAGCCGGACCAGGTAGCCGCCCTCGCGCGGGATGACCAGCAAGCTGCCCTGCTCGGACGTGATCGCCGACTTCAGCCGGATGTCGGGGAAGTCGGTCACGGCGAGCACGTCCATCACACCCCACGACTGGTGCGTGGTGTCCCCGCGCAGGCGCAGCCCGATCGCCTCCCGGGTCCGGCTGCGGGCGCCGTCGCAGCCCACGGCGTACCGGGCGCGGATCGTCGCCGTCCGGCCGGTCGGCTCTCCCCCCTCGACGTGCTGCAGGGTGACCGTCACCGGGTACTCCACCGCCGGATCGGGGTCGACCCGCACGTCGGTGGCCTGCAACCCGTAGAACGGCTCGGCCCGAGCCGCCGAACGTGCCATGTGGTCGCGCAGGTAGGCGAGCATCCGCGCCTGGTTGACGATCATGTGCGGCATCTCGGAGATGCCCTCTTCCACGTCGTCGATCCGGCCGGTGCGCACGATCGACGAGCTGTCCTGCGGGTCGGGCCGCCAGAACGTGACCTCGTTGACCTGGTAGCCCTCCCTGATCAACCGGTCCGCCAGCCCGAACGCCTCGAACATCTCCACCGTGCGGCACGCCACCCCGTCGGCCTGCCCCACCGCCAGCGGCCCGTCGCGCCGCTCCACCACCACCGTGCGCAGCTGCGGGAACTCCGCCAGCTGGGCCGCGAGCACGAGCCCCGCCGGGCCGCTACCGATGATCACCACGTCCGCGGTCTCCGGCAGACCCGGCCCGCGTTCGAGCACCGACGGGTGCGGGTGGCGGACCAGCGGGTCCCCCGGCTCGTAGCCGTCGACGTAGAACTGCATGCAGTCGGCTCCTCGTCTTGCGCCTGCCCGCATTCTGCGCCGCTTCTCTTGGAAGGAAAGCCGTGTTCTTCCTGCCAGAACATCATTTCGCCTGACTGCGGGTGTGTCGGACATCTCCCCCCTGGCGCCCGCAGCCGTTGTGGTGTACTGCATACAGTCAACGAGAACGGCACAACCGGGGAGGAGCCGGCCATGACAGAGACGGCCGCAGCAGCCGCGCACGTCGAGGGCGAGGAAACGCCTGCTCTGACGGACGGGATCCACCTGGTCGTCGACGCGCTGAAGCTGAACGGGGTCGAGACGATCTACGGCGTGGTGGGCATCCCCATCACCGACCTGGCGCGCCTGGCCCAGGCGTCCGGCATCCGCTACATCGGGTTCCGGCACGAAAGCGACGCCGCGCACGCAGCAGCGGCGGCCGGGTTCTTGACCCAGAAGCCGGGGATCTGCCTGACGGTGTCCGCACCGGGCTTCCTCAACGGCCTGGTCGGGCTGGCCAACGCCACCACCAACTGCTTCCCCATGGTCCAGATCTCGGGGTCGAGCGAGCGCCACATCGTGGACCTGCAGCGCGGCGACTACGAGGAGATGGACCAGCTGGCGGTCGCCAAGCAACTCTGCAAGGCGGCCTACCGGGTGTCGCGGGCCGAGGACATCGGACGCGGCATCGCGCGCGCGATCCGCACGGCGGTGAGCGGTCGCCCCGGCGGGGTCTACCTGGACATCCCGGCGGCGGTGCTCGGGGAGATCATCGCGAAGGAGAAGGGCCAGAACTCGCTCTGGAAGGTGGTGGACCCGGCACCCAAGCAGCTCCCCGACGCCGCGGCCGTCGACCGGGCCGTCGAGCTGCTGGCCGGGGCGCAGCGTCCGCTGATCGTGCTCGGCAAGGGTGCGGCGTACGCCCGGGCCGAGGAGCCGATCCGGCAGTTCGTGGAGTCGACCGGGATCCCGTACATCCCGATGTCGATGGCCAAGGGACTGCTCCCCGACGACCACCCGCAGTCCGCGGCCACCGCGCGGTCGTTGGCGCTGAAGGAGGCCGACGTCGTGCTCCTGGTCGGGGCGCGGCTGAACTGGCTCCTGGGGCACGGGGACGCACCGCAGTGGGACCCGAACGCGACGTTCATCCAGGTCGACATCGCGGCGAACGAGATGGACTCGAACCAGCCGATCGCCGCCCCGCTCGTCGGCGACATCGGCTCGGTGATGGAGGCCCTGGTGGAACGCACGAAACCCGGGCAGATCGCGCCGCCCACCGCCTGGCGCGAGAAGCTGGCGGAGAAGTCCGCGGCGAACGTGGCGAAGATGGCCAAGCGGCTGGAAGCGGCGAAGACCGCGCACCCGATGACGTTCCTCGGCGCGCTCCAGGCCATCCGCGACGTCTACGCCGAGCACCCGGAGGTGTACCTCGTGAACGAGGGCGCCAACGCCCTCGACCTCACGCGCAACACCATCCCGATGACCGTGCCGCGCCACCGGCTGGACTCGGGGACCTGGGGCGTGATGGGCATCGGCATGGGCTACGCCATCGCGGCCGCGGTGGAGACGGGCCGGCCGGTGATCGCGGTCGAAGGCGACTCGGCGTTCGGCTTCTCCGGCATGGAGACCGAGGTCATCACGCGCTACGACCTGCCCGTGATCACCGTCGTGCTCAACAACAGCGGCGTCTACCGCGGCGACGAGGCCTCGCCGTCGGGCGACCCGGCGCCGACCTACCTGCGCGCCCGCCACGACGTGCTCATGCAGGCGTTCGGCGGCACCGGCTACCGGGCCACCACGCCCGACGAGGTCGACGCGGCGCTGCGCAAGGCGTTGGCGGAGGGCAAACCCGCCCTGATCGACTGCATCATCGACCCGGCCGACGGCACGGAGTCGGGCAACATCAAGCACCTCAACCCGAAAGGGCTCGGCGCCAAGGGCTGACCGCAGCGGCGCTTCCGGTAGCCGACGGACGGGCGGTCCTCCTCGACGAGGAGGGCCGCCCGGCTCCATGACGGCGGCTAGGAGCGTCGGGAGCGGAGGTTCGAGCGGTCCGCCAGGGGCGGTCCGGCCTCGATCGCCTCTCGGCCGCCGGGTACCACCAGCATCGCCAGCGCACCGAGCACCGCGGGGAGGGCGAAGGCGTAGAAGTTCGCCTCCAGCCCCCACCCCGAGGCCATGACGGCGCCGCCGTAGATCGGCCCGCAGATGGCGCCGAGGCGTCCGACGCCCAATGCCCACCCCAGCCCGGTCGCACGCATGTGCGCCGGGTAGAAGTTCGCGGTGTAGGCGTTGACGAGCACGGTCGTGCCGATCGTGCACGCGCCGGCGATCGCCACGAGGGCGAACAGCAGCACGCTCGGAAGCGGGATGCTCATCAGGAAGATGCACAGGGCCGCCACCGCGAACATGCCCGCGGTCACCGGCTTCGACCCGATCCGGTCGGCGACGACGCCCAGCAGGGGCGTGCCCAGGATCGCACCGAAGTTCAGCACCAGCAGGAACGCCAGCGCCGACCCCAACGGGTAGCCCGCCTCGCGCATGATCTGCGCGAGCCAGGTGTTCAGCCCGTACACGAGCAGCAACCCCACCCCCGTGCCGAGCCAGAACACGAGGGTCCCCCGGAGGAACTGCCGGGCGAAGAGCGACGCGAACGCGGCGACCGGCCCCGTGCCGGAACGTTCCGGCGCCTTCTCCAGGACCAGGTCGTAGCGGGCGGCGAGCTCAGCAGCTTCCGCTTCCCGGCCCCGGGCGAGCAGGTAGTTCGCCGACTCCGGCAACAGCCGCCACGCCACCGGCAGCAGCAGCCAGCCGAGCACCGCGCCGATCCAGAACATCGACCGCCAGCCCAGCGCGGGAATCGCGGCTATCGCGGTGAGCGACGCGACGATCCCACCGATCGAGTAGCCGGAGAACATGATGGCGTTGGTGGTGCTGCGGTGGCGCGGGTGGGCGTACTCGATCGTGAGCGCGATGGCGGTCGGCACGACGCCGCCCAGGCCGAGGCCCGCGACGAACCGCGCGAACCCGAACAGCTCCACCGTCGGCGCGGCCGCCGCCAGCGCCATCGCGGTCGAGAACCACGCGATACACCCGAGCATGACCCGCCTGCGCCCGACGAGGTCGGTGATCGTGCCGATCAGCATCGCCCCGATCAGCATGCCGATGAGGGCGTAGGCGCCGATCCGGCCCGCTTCGGCCGGCCCGAGGACCCACCCGGCGGACCCGTCGACGAGGGTCGGCACGACCGTGCCGTAGACGATCAGGTCGTACCCGTCGACGATGATCGCCGCGCTGCAGATCGCGACGACGACGAGCCTTGTGTTCATGCGACCTCCAGAGCGGCGCCGGACGTCCGACGGGCCGGTGCACCCGTGGACCAGCACCCGATCAAGACGGTACGGCCTGGATCTCGACAGCCCGTCGGACCGGAGCCCCGGTGACGTCAGGCAGTTCTCCGCTCCGAAGAGTGCATTTCCTCGTGAAAGAATCACTTCGGCGCGCACGCGTTGTCAACACGCGCCTGCGGGCACCTCGTCCGCGGTGCCGGTCAGGCCGACTCGCCCGCCGGTGGGGTGACGGGCAGCAGCCGCGGCCGCTTGGCGACCCGGTGGTCGCCCGTGGAACGGCCGCGCAGCCGCCGGTAGGCCCAGGGCCCCACGACCGTGGCCAGCCAGCGCAGGTCGCCCGCGGCCCTGCGCCCGACGCCGCGGTACCCGACCCCGGGCAGCGGTCGTGACCAGCTGTCATCGCTGCCCGGGAGGCGGAGGGCTTCGGCGAACGCCGCCGCGATCCGGGCGTGCCCCAGCGGGCTCGCGTGGATGCGGTCGGGGCACCACAGGCGCGGGTCCGTGGTCACCGGGTGCCCGAAGGTGTCGACGAGGGCGACCCCGTGGCGGGCGGCGGAGGCGCGGATGCTCGCGTTCAGCTCGAGCACGCGGCGCCGCAGCGGGCGCAGGACCGGGCTGAGCCGCGGCAGGTCGGGGAACGTCAGCGTGGCGACCCGCGCTCCCGACGCGGTGAGCGCCGAGAACATCTCGTCGAGGCACCCACCGACGGCGGCGACCGAGAACGACGGGCGGACGAGGTCGTTCATGCCGGCCACGACGGTGACCAGATCCGGCCGCAGCGCGAGCGCGTCGGCGAGCTGCTCGTCCCGGACCTGCTGGGCGAGCTCGCCCCGCACCGCCAGGTTCGCGTGGTGCAGATCCGGCGTCGAGGCGGCGATCTTCTCGGCGAGGCGGTCGGCGAACCCGCGCCAACCGCCGGCGCCGTCCGGATCGCCGACGCCCTCGGTCTAGCTGTCCCCGATCGCGACGTACCGGGTCTGCACCACGCCACCTCCGTGCGACACACGTCGTTCCGCGGATGTGGTGTACGAGATCGCGCGCGTGATCCTCATGAAGTCCGGAGGCCCACGGGCGGCGTGGCCCTCGCCGAGGGCCGGTCACCCGTCACCAACGCCGCTCAGCCTCAGCGCGCCATCGGCACAGCACGGGCACGGTTGGGCGACCGCCCCATCGCGCACGGATCACGTCGTCGGCGCACGCGTTGTCAACTCGGAGCCGCCCCCGGCAGCGCCGCAACGGGCTCCTCGAACCGGTAGGGCGGCCCGGGCACGACAACCGGCTGCCCGTCGATCTCGACGGTGCGGAAGAACGCGCGCGCGGCGAGCTGAGGGCTCGCCAGCAGGTCCTGCGGCGTCGCGACCGGGGCGAGGCTCACGCCGTGCGCCTGAGCGCGCTCGTACAACTGCAGCTTCGGCCTGTTCGCCGCGAAGGACTCGAACACTTCGCGGAACGCGTGGGCGGCCGCGTGGGTGCGCCGCCACGCCGGATCGGTCCAGCGATCCTCCCGGAGTTCGGTCACCCGGGCAGCGGGGAGCCCATCGGCCTCCAGCCACGCCACGAGCCCGTCCCACGCCAGCGGGGCGCCACCGATCCCCGCGACGAGGTAGACCCAGCCGTCGGCGCAGCGGAACAAGCCGTTGCCGACCTCCGTCGCGGTGCCTGCCGTCCGGCCGCGCACGACGCCCTCGAGGTCGAGGTACTGGATCGCGTTCTCCAACGAATGCGCGACGGCCTGTTGCGCCGAGGCGTCGACGATCTGCCCCCGGCCGGTCTCCTCGCGCGCGAGCACCGCGATCAGCGCACCGACCGCGGCGTGCAGGCCCACCATCACCGCGGTCTGCTCGCCCGCGACGCGGACCGGCGCACGACCGGGCTCGCCCGCGAGGCGGAGCAGCCCTCCCGCCGCCAGCAGGGTGAGATCGGACGCCGGCCGGTCGGCGTACGGTCCGTCCAGTCCGAAGGGGCTCATCGCCACGTGGATCAGCCGGGGGAAGGCGGCGAGGTCGTCGGGGTGCAGCCCGCGCTCCCGCAAACGGCGCGGACCTTCACTGGTGAGCAGGATGTCGGCGGCGGCGAGAGCCGCGTCGCGGTCACCGCAGCGGCGGCGCCCGGCGACCCCCGCGAACACATCGCGCGCCGACCGGCCGCCCACCGGCCACACGATCGGGCAGTCTTCCGCATCTGCGTCCTCTGATTCGAGAACGACGATCTCAGCGCCGAGATCGGAGAACACCTTGCCGGGGTACCAACCCAACTCTGTTGTGGCGTCGACGACGACAAGACCCGAGAGCGGTCGATCGACGGGGGGCTCGAGATCCATGCTCGCTATTTCCTCCAATCTTCGAAGATGCGTAGTAGGGTGCGTGATCTCGACATCAGCTGTGGTCTCCCGGAGGTCGCCGTGAACCCCGCTCGGTTGGATCGGGCGCTCGCCGTGCTCGGCTATCTCGCCCATCACCACGAGGGACGCAGCCTGAGCCGCCTCGCCGCTGACCTGTCGCTTCCGATGAGCAGCACCCACGACCTGCTGCAGGCCCTCGTCGAGATCGGCGCCGTGCGACTCGCCGGCCCCAGGGTCTACGCGCTCGGTCCTCGCGCGGTGGCGCTCGGTCTGTCGATCTCGGAGTCGGTGCAGTTGCGACCCGTGGCGCGGCCGCACCTGCGGGCCCTTTCCGAGGAGATCAACGAGAACGTCTACCTGGCCGTGCGGACCGGGGACGAGGTCGTATACGCGGATCGGTACGAGGCGTCGCAGCTGTTGTCGGTGGTGATCGAACTCGGCGGCGGGCGCCCGCTGCACGGATCGGCGGTCGGCAAGCTGATGGCCGCATTCGACCCCGAGCTGGAGACGAAGGTGCTCAGCTCGTCGCGGCTCGAGCAGTTCACACCGTTCACGCTGGTCAAGCGCGACGAGCTGCGCGCCGAGTACGCGGCGATCCGCGACCGCGGCTACAGCGTCTCCGACGGCGAGAGCGTGGAGGGCATCATCGGGCTGGCCACGCCCATCGTCGATCGAGACGGAACCGTCGTCGCAGCGGTCCACGTTTCAGCGCCACGAGGACGGCTGTCCGACGACCGGCTGCCCGTCGTCGTCAGCCAGATGATCAACACGGGCGGCGCGGTGTCGCGGCAGCTGGGCGCGTCCGCCGAGGCCGCCCCGCACGCCACCCTCGACGACGTGGTCGCGTTGGAGCGGCGCCGCAGGGCTTGAGCGGATCATCGTCCCCACCCGGGCACCACGAGCGTGGCCCAGGCCAGCAGCGGCCCGACGGCGATGAGCAGGACGCTGTAGCGCAACAGCCTCCGGTACAGCGCCGGGCGCTGCTCGGGCGCCGTGCTGGCGAGGACGAGCGCCCCGTAGGTGGAGAACGGGCTGACGTCCACGACGGTGGCGGACACGGCCAACGCGGCGGCCATCCCGACCACCGCCACGTCGCCCTGTTGCAGGAACGGCACGGCCAGCGGGACGACGACGCCGAGGATCGCGATCGACGAGGCGAAGGCCGAGGCGACCCCGCCCAGGTAGCACAGCAGCAGGGCGGCGACCAGCGGCGCGCCGATGCCCGCGATGCGCCCGCCGAGGAGGTCGATCGTGCCCGCCTCCTGCACCACGCCGAGATAGGTGATCACCCCGCACACCAGCAGGACCGTGGACCAGCTGATCGCGCCGACCGCCTCGCGGTGACCGCCCCGGCAGGCCAGCGTGACCACGCCGGCCACGCACATGGCGAGGAACCCGACGTCGATCCCGAGTGCGACGGTGCCCAACCCGAGCACGCCGACGCCGATCAGGGTGACGGCTTGGTCGGGCCGCACCCTCGCGGCGTGCGAGGTGCGGACCGCCACGGACGCTTCCCCGCCACCCGGACCGGGTTCGTCCGGGTCCGGCGGCTCGGTCCACCGACGGCCGAGCAGGGCGAAGAGCAGCGCGGCGATCGCGAGGTTGATCCCGAACGAGGTGAGCAGCAGCGCCAAGGGCTCGAACGCCAGCCCCTCCCGCGCGAACAGGCCGGCGAGGAACCCGCCGATGGGGTTGACCGGGGAGAAGAAGCCGGCGAGCGCGCCGTGCACCACCATCGCGCCCGCGAGGAGCGGGTCGATCCGGTACCGGCGGGCGAGCGGCATGGCCAGCGGCGCGACGATCGCCACCGCGTAGACGGCGCCCATCGCGCACAGCAGCGCTGCGAGGCCGAACAACACCCACGGGACGAGGGCGGCGCGGCCGCGGACGAGGCAGATCGCCCAGTGCACGATCAGGTCGACCGTGCCGTTGGCCGCGGCCAGGGCGAACAGGTACGTGAGCCCGACGAGCAGCACGAACAGACCGCCCGGGAACCCGGCGAGGATCGCCTCGGTGTCGAGGCCGAGCACCCACGTGCCGACGGTGAACGCGGCGATGAAGCCGAGAACGCCCAGGTTGATGTCGAGCGTGGTCGCGAGGACGAACATCGCGACGAGCGCGACGATCGAGAGGATCTGCGGTCCCATCCGGGTCCCTTCCACGAGGAGAGGAGCGGCACCCGGTGGGGTGCCGCTCCTCCCGGACGGGGTCAGGCCTGTCGCGCGGCGTGCGCCCCGGCGATCCGGCCGAAGGTCAGTGAGCGCAGCACCGACGTGGCCGGCGGGTACTCGTGGTAGAAGAGACCCGTCAGCTCACCGGCCGCGTACAGGTGCGGGATCGGCGTGCCCGCCGGGGTGACCACGCGGGCGTCCAGATCGGTGCGCACACCGCCGTAGGTGAACGTGATCGCTGCGGTGAGCGGGATCCCGATGAACGGCGGGGTGTCCAGCGGCGTCGCCCAGTTCGACTTGGGCGGGGTGAGCCCGGTCGTCGCCTTGCCGTCGAGCCTGCGCACGTCGAACTCACCCGGGCCGCACGCGGCGTTGAACTCCGCGACGGTCTTCTCCAGCGCCTCGGCGTCGAGGCCGAGGCGGCGGGCCAGGTCGCCGATCGTGTCGGCGCGCTCGGGCGGCACGTCGCTGAGCACAGCGCTCTCCCAGCCCGGGATGGCCAGGGTCTTCGCGTCGGCGATCCAGTACGCCTCCTGGTCCTGGTTGCGCCAGATCTCGAAGCCGATGTGCTCGAACGTGTTGTCCCAGGTGTCGCGGCCCTCGTCGTAGAACCGCTCGGCGCGGCCGTTGACGAAGATCCCGCCGGTGTAGCCGTAGATCACCGCATCCGCACTGGAGGTCCGCCGGTCCACCGGCTCGGCGTGGATCATGTCGAACTGGCCCGCCGTGTCGGCGCCCAACTCCATCGCCATGCGCAGGCCGTCGCCGCGGTTGTTCGCGATCCCGGGCGCGATCAGCGGCAGGTCGCACGCCTTCGGCCCCACGTAGCGGGTGAGCATCTCGACGCTGCCCTCGAACCCACCGCATGCGAGCACGACGTCGCGGGCGGCGAGCCGCACGAGCAGCCCGTCGGTGCCGCGGACGACCACGCCGTCGACCGCGCCCTCGTCGGAGACGGTCAGCCGGACGGCCTCGGTGCGGTACCGCAGGTCCACCCCGGGCGTGCGCTCCAGGACGGCCGACAGCGCCTCCACGATCGCCTTGCCCCCGCCCTCCGGCCGCCCCGGCGGGTGCATCGTGGCGGGACCGCCGTCGAAGGTGTGCGCGAACGGGAACTCCTCGAAGACCAGCCGCACCCCGCGCTCTTCGATGAACCGCAGGGTGGTCGGCACCTCGCGGTCGAGCAGCCGGCAGTACTCGTAGTCGGCGAGCCCGCCCGAGACGCGGCGCATGCGCTCGGGCCACTCGTGATCGAACGTGCGGTCCTCGGTGACGCGCAGGAACGCGCCGGTCCACCGCGTCGCACCGCCGCGCTCCTCGCGCGGCGCCCGCTCGAGCACGGCGATCCTGGCGCCCTCGCGGGCCTCGGCGTAGGTCACGGCTGCGGCCAGTCCGGCCGCGCCGTGCCCGACGACGACGAGGTCGTACTCCTGGACGGTCTTCATCTCATCTCTCCCGGGTCGTCGTTGACGTGCGGAATCAGCGGAGCGTGAACGGGTCGGCCAACGGCGCGGCGTCGGACTCGAACCAGATCGACTTGGGCTGGGTGAACTCGGCGAACCCGTCGAGGCCGTTCTCGCGGCCGTAGCCGCTGCCCTTGATGCCGCCGAACGGGGTGGCCACCTGGAGTGCGCGGTAGGTGTTCACCCAGACCGTGCCCGCCTCCAGCCGGCGCGCCACGCGGTGCGCCCGCGCGAAGTCGGTCGTCCAGACCCCGGCGGCGAGGCCGAACTCCGAATCGTTGGCGATCGCGACGGCCTCGTCCTCATCGGTGAACCGGATGACGGACAGGACGGGACCGAACAACTCGTTGCGGGCCACGGACATGTCGTTGGTCACGCCGTCGAGGACCGTGGGCGGGTAGAACCACCCGTGCTCGGGGCGCTCTCCGTCCGGTCCGCCTGCGACGACCACGGCCCCCTCGGCGATGGCCTCGGTGACGCGGTGCGCGACCCCGGTGAGGATCTTCTCCTGCGACAGGGGCCCCATCTCGGTCTCCGTGGCGCGCGGATCGCCCAGCCGGATCCGCCGCGCGCGCTCGGCGACGGCCTTGACGAGCCGGTCGGCGATGCTGTCGTGGACGAGCAGTCGGGACCCTGCGACGCAGGTCTGCCCCGCTGCGGCGAAGATGCCGGCGAGCACCCCGTTGACCACCCGGTCGACGTCCACGTCGGCGAAGAAGATGTTCGCCGACTTCCCGCCGAGCTCGAGCACGGTCTGCTTGAGCCCGGCCGCGGCGCGGGCGGTGACGTGCCTGGCGGAGTCGGGACCGCCGGTGAAGAACACCTTGCGCACCAGCGGGTGCCCGACGAGGGCATCGCCCGCCTCGGCCCCGTAACCGGCGACGACGTTCAGGCAACCGTCGGGCAGCCCGGCCCGCTGTGCGAGCCTGCCGAGCAGCAGCAGCGACAGCGAGTTGACCTCGGGCGGCTTCACCACGACGGTGTTGCCCGCCGCGAGTGCGGGCGCCAGCCCCATCGCGCCGAGCAGCATCGGCGAGTTGAACGCCGGGATCACCCCGATGACGCCGTAGGGCTCCCGGACGGTCACCGCCGTGATCGACGAGCTGTCGTGCGGGATCTGGCGGCCCTCGTTGTGGTGGGCGAGGGTGGCGTAGTAGCGGTACCAGTCGCGCAGCATCACCTGCTGACCACGAACCTCGCGGATGACCTTGCCGGCGTCGCGGCTCTCCAGCTCGGCCAGCTCGTCGGCGTGTTCGGCGATCAGGTCCCCGAGCCGCCAGAGCACCTCGGCCCGGCGGGACGGGCCGACGCCGCGCCAGTGCTCGAACGCCCGGTGCGCGGCCAGGACGGCACGGTCCACATCGGCGGCATCACCGCGGGCGATCTCCGCCCACGGCCGCGTGGTCATCGGGTCGTGCGTGGGCAGGTAGTCACCGGACGACGGGGGCGTGGCCGCGCCGTCGATCCAGTGCGGGTGCCGGTCGAGGGTCACGACGCCACCCCGCCGATCACGGACGCCGGGCGCTCGCCGGGCGTATAGGCCAGCTCTGCGGGGTCGAGCTTGTGGGCCAGGTAGTCCTCGAGCTGACCCGCCGCCCCTTCGGTGAACTCGTCGAAGGCCTCCTCGACGGTCCAGCCGATGTGCGGGGTGAGCACAACGTTGGGCAGCGTGCGCAGCGGGGAGTCGGCCGGCAGGGGCTCGTGCGCGAACACGTCCAGGCCCGCAGCCCGCAGCGGCCCCTCGCGCAGCACCTCGACGAGCGCGTCCTGGTCGACGATCGCCCCGCGAGCGGTGTTGATCAGGACCGAGCCGGGCTTCATGGAGCGCAGCCGATCGGCGGTCAGCAGGCCGCGGGACTCGTCCGACAACCGCAGGTGCACGCTCACGACGTCGGAGGTGGCGAGCAGCTCCTCCATCGGGAGTCGGGGGACGCCGTCGTCGGCCGTCGAGCTGCTGCCCGGTCGTGCCCAGGCCACGACGTCCATGTCGAAGGCCTGGGCGAGCCGGGCCACGGCCCGGCCCTGCAGGCCCATGCCGAGGATGCCCATCCGCCTGCCGCGCAACGTGCCGCCGAGCAGGCCGGGCCAGTCGCCCGCGTCGCCCGCCCGCGTGGCCTCGGGGAAGCGCCGCAGCGCCGCGATCGCGAGGCCGAACGTGAGCTCGCGCATCGCGGCCTCGCAGGCGTCGTGGCTGCGCCACAGGGCGAGGACGATCCCGCGCCGCCGCGCCTCGTCGAGGTCGACGTGGTAGGCGTGCCCGCCGGTCTGCAGGATCAGCTCCAGCGCAGGCAGGCGGTCGAACGTCGCCCGGTCGAATCGGGTCCGCTCGCGGATCGCCACCACCACGCGCACGTCGCGCAGCTCGGAGTCCGGGACCTCCGCGAGGGGGCGGTCCAGCACGGTCACGTCGGCGAGCTCGCGCAGCCGGGCAGCGGCGGGCGCGTTGCGCATCCGGTGTTCCCAGTCATCGAGCAGCAGCAACCGGGGACGTCTCTGTGACACGTCGTCGCGCCTCCAAGTCTCGTAATCGACTTCGCAGTCTCGAAGCAAGACGAAGCATGCGGGCGACTCGCAAGAGCTGTCAAGCCTCACATTTGGTGGAGGAAGCAGGGCTTGACACGGGCATCGGCGCCGCGCAGTCTTCCGGTGTTCCGTACTTGCGAATCTGACTTCGAGAGAAGGCTCATGGGTCCCCTCACCGGCGTCCGGGTCGCCGACTTCTCCTGGGTGGGCGCAGGCCCGTTCACGACCAAGCCGCTCGCCGACCACGGCGCCGACGTGATCAAGGTCGAGTCGCGCACCCGCACCGACCCGATCCGGTCGATGCCCCCGTTCCGCGACGGCGTCCCCGGCGTGGACCGCAGCGGCTACTTCGCCGACCGCAACTCGAGCAAGCGCTCGATCTGCGTGGACCTGCGCCGCGACGAGGGGCGCGAGCTGGCGCTGAAGCTCATCGCGATCAGCGACGTCGTGATCGACAACTTCACGCCGGGCACCATGGACCGGCTCGGACTCGGCTACGCAGACGCCGTCCGCGTTCGCCCCGACGTCATCTACCTCGAGATGCCGATGCAGGGCGCCACCGGCCCCCACCGGGACTTCCGCGGCTACGGCCTGTCGATCGGCGCCGCGAGCGGCATCTTCGGGCTGACCGGGGAGCCGGACAGGCCACCGGCCGGTACCGGCACGAACTACCCGGACCACGTCCCCAACCCGCTGCACGGCGCGGTCGCGGTGCTCGCCGCCCTGCTGCGGCGCAGGCGCACGGGGCAGGGCTGCTACATCGAGCTCGCCCAACTCGAGTCGACCGCGAACGCGATCGGCCCGGCCCTCGTCGCGGTGGCAGCCGGGCACCGCGTCGAGCGCGCGGGCAACACCGACCCGGTGGCCGCCCCCCACGGCGTCTACCCCTGCGCCGGCCCGGATCGGTGGATCGCCCTCGCGGTGCGGACCGATCGTGAGTGGCGGGGACTTTCGCAGGTGCTCGCGCGGCCGGGGTGGGGCCGCGATCCGGCGTTCGCCACGGCCGCGCGGCGGCGCGCGCGGCGGACGGAGCTCGACGCCGCGATCGGCCAGGTGACCCGGGAGTGGGAGGCCGAGAAGCTGGCCGACGCACTGGCGGAGGTGGGCGTTCCCGCCTCCCCCGTCCTGGACGCGGACGACCTGCTGCACCGCGATCCGCAACTGCGGGCCCGCGGGCACTTCGTCCGCCTCGACCACCCGGTGATGGGGCGGTCGGTCTACTCCGGCATCCCGTACCGGCTCTCCAGCACTCCCGGCCACCTGCGTTCCCCGGCCCCGCTGCTCGGGGCCGACACCCACGACGTCTGCACCGAGCTGCTCGGGGTTTCCGAACCCGAGTACGCCCGGCTGGCCAAGGAAGGAGTCGTCGGATGAGCACGGCAGCCGACACCGGGCGGGACGAGGCCCCGGACCGGCCCGCGATCGCCACCGAGACGCACGGCGACGTGCTGCTCGTCCGGTTCGACCGGCCCTGGGCGCACAACGCGCTCGACCCGGACGCGATGATCCTGTTCCGGGAGACGATGGAGTCGTTCCGCGACGACCCCGCGCTCTCGGTCGCGGTGCTCACCGGCACCGGCACGCGTGCGTTCTGCGCCGGGGCCGACCTCAAACGGACCGGCGCGCCCGACCTGCCCTTCGCCGCCGCGCACCTGGCGCCGTACGCGCAGGGCGTGCGGGAGGGCGGCTACGTCCGCGCGATCACGCTGAGCGAACTGCAGATCGGGAAGCCGATGATCGCCGCCGTCAACGGGCACGCCCTCGGCGGCGGGCTCGAGATCGCGCTCCACTGCCACCTGCGCATCGCGAGTCCCAACGCCACGTTCGGGCTCCCGGAGGCGCGCTGGGCGAGCGTGCCCGCCGTGGGCGGCGCGTCGCACCTCCTGCGGGCGATACCGCAAGCGGTCGCGCTGAAGATGCTGCTCACCGGCGATCGCATCGACGCCGCCGAGGCCCTCCGCGTGGGTCTCGTCAGCGACGTCGTCCCGGCGGAGGACCTGCTCGACACCGCGCTCGAGCTGGCCCGCCGGATCGCCGCGAACGGGCCGCTCGCGATCCGCGCGCTCGCCACGCTCGCCCACCGCACCCACGACCTGCCGCTCAGCCAGAGCATCGCCGTCGAGCAGCTCATGTGGGGGTTGCTGCGCGACACCGCCGACCGCGCCGAGGGCCGCGCCGCGTTCGCGGCCCGGCGTCCCCCCGTCTACGAGGGCCGATAGCCGTGATCGAGAGGACCGACATGACAGATTCCACCGAACAGCGCCGGATCGTCGCGGCGGAGGACTTCCGGGACGACGACGGCGTCCGGCTGGTGATCTCCACCTGCCCGGCCTGTGGCAGCAGGTGGTTCCCGCCCCGCACGGTCTGCGCGCGCTGCGCCCACGACGGCACCGGCACGACCCTCTCCGGCCGCACGGGAACCGCGTACGCCTCCACGGTCGTGCGGGTCGGACCGCGGGGTTTCCCGGCACCGTACGTCCTGAGCTACGTCGACATCGACGGCGTACGGGTGCTCGCGCACACCGACGGGACCGCGGCACTCCCCCCGGACGCACCCGTCGAGCTGACCAGCGGCCCGATCGGCCGCGACGGCGACACCGAGCTGTGGTCCTACCGCGTCCGCCGCGTCGCGGAGGGTGCCCGATGAACCCCGTGCTCCTGTGCGGGGCCGCCGTGGCCCCCTTCGGCAAGCATCGCGACCGCACCGCCGCCGACCTGGGCGCGCAGGCCGTCGGCGCACTCCTGCGCGACACCGGCCTTCCCCCGGACGCCGTCGAGGCCGGGTTCGTCGGGTCGGTCTACGGGGGATCGCTGATCGCCCAGCGCGTCCTGCAGCGGGTCGGCATCTCCGGGCCTCCCGTCTTCACCGTCGAGAACGCGTGCGCGAGCGGCGGGTCGGCCGTGCACCTGGCCTGGCAGGCCGTCGCGTCCGGCACCTACGACTGCGTGGCAGTGGTGGGCGTCGAGAACCTGTCCGCGTTCGGCGGCGGAACGCTGCCGCTCACCACGGCGGACGTCGAGATCGACCAGGGCATGGTCATGCCCGCCGCCTACGCCATGCGCGCCCAGCGCTACCTGTACGAATCCGGCGCCACGGTCACCGATCTTTCCCGCGTGTCGGTGAAGAACCGCGGCAACGGTGCGGCGAACCCGCGGGCGCACTTCCGACAGCCGGTCACGCTCGACGAGGTCGCCACCTCCCGCCCCGTCGCCGACCCGCTGAGGCTGTTGCACTGCTGCCCGAACAGCGACGGCGCGGCCGCGGTGCTCCTGTGCAGCGCCCCGTTCGCCGCCGAACTCGGCACCCCGAGCGCGACGATCAGGGCGAGCGTCGTGCGCTCGGGCCGCTTCCACACCTCCCACCGGGATATGACCTGGCCCGACATCACCGAGCGGGCCGCGTCGGCCGCCTACGCGATGGCCGGCCTCGGCCCCGCCGACCTCGACGTCGTCGAGCTGCACGACGCGTTCGCCATCGCGGAGCTGCTGCACGCGGAAGCGCTCGGCCTCGCCGCGCGGCACACCGCGCACAAGGCCGTGACGAACGGCGAGTTCGACCGCGACGGGCGGGTCGCCGTCAGCCCCAGCGGCGGGCTGCTCTCCCGGGGGCACCCCGTGGGCGCCACCGGCGTCAGCCAGCTCGCAGAGGTGTACTGGCAGCTCACCGGGGCGGCCGGGCCGCTGCAGGTGGCCGGGGCGTCGGTCGCGCTCACGCACACCACCGGGGGTGGGATCTACGGCGTCGACAACGGCGCCTGCTCGGTGCACATCCTCGCCGCGGAGGACTGACATGCCACCCCGTTCCCGCACCGCGCTGCTCGTCCCCGCCCGGTCCGAGGTCACAGCCGTCGTCGCCGACCTGCTGCACGACAGCGGCTGGGCGGTCACCGAGGCCGCCGACGGGCCGGTCGACGCGCTCGTGTTCGACCCGGGACTCCTGCGCGGCGACCCGGATCCGGACCCGGCAGCCACCCTGCAGGCGCTCGTCGAGCGCACCCCGTTCCCCGCGCGGGACGACGGCGGCGCGGCCGTCGTCGTGATCGGCAGCCGCGACCAGCTCGGTCGGGTCGCGGATCCCCGCCGGGCGGCGCTGGCGGGCGCGGTCTTCGCCGCGGCGCGCAGCATCGCGCTCGCGCTGGCGCCGTCCGGGGTCACCGTCAACGTCGTCGCCGGCGTTCCGACCGACGGCCGCCGCGGCCTGTTGCCCGATGCGCCGACGCTCGCCGACGTCGCGGGAGCGGTCGCGTTCCTCGCCGACCCGCGCAGCCGATACATCACCGGCCAGCTGCTGTTCTGCGACGCCGGCGACGCCCTGTTGTCGAGCATGTCGGTCTGAAGGGAGCCCCATGACCACGCGTGCCCTCGAAGGGCGCACCGCGATCGTCACCGGCGCGGCCCAGGGCATCGGCCGTGCCATCGCAGGCGAGCTCGCCGCTCAGGGCGCCCGCGTCGCGATCGCCGACCTGTCGGATGAGGCCGCTCACGACGTCGTTGCGGAACTGCAGGAGGGCGGTCACGAGGCGATCGCGGTACCGGTCGACGTCACGTCCAGCGCCGAGGTCGACGATCTGTTCGCCGAGACCGAGCGCCGGCTCGGCCCGGTCGACGTGCTCGTCAACAACGCCGGGATCAACATCAACAGCGGGGTGCGCAAGCTCCCGGACGAGGTCTGGCAACGCGTCATCGCCGTCAACCTCACCGGCGTCGCGCACTGCTCGCGGGCCGCCGCCCGCACGATGGTTCCCCGCCGCTGCGGCCGCATCATCAACATCGCCTCCCGCGCCTGGCTCGGCTGGTTCGGTCAGCTCGCCTATGCCGCGTCCAAGGGCGGTGTGGTCTCCGCGACCCGCTCGCTCGCCATCGAGCTCGCCCGCTACGGGATCACCGTCAACGCGATCGCCCCCGGTCTCGTCGACACACCACTGCTGCGGGCCGAACCCCCCGAGGTCATGGCGAAGCTGCTCGCGGCCCAGCCCACCGGCACGATCGGGGCACCCAGCGACGTCGCCTGGGCCGTCTCGTACTTCGCCGGGCCGGCCGCGGCGCACGTCACCGGCCAACTGCTCTACGTGTGCGGCGGGAAGAGCCTCTACGCCCAGCCGGCTTCCTGACGTGCCGGCTGCGGCAGGCCGGCACCGATGGCTCCGTTCACGTCCATGCGCTAGGAAGTGCGGAGCGAGGAGGGGGGCCGGGTGCGCATCGTCGACGTCCGCGAGCGAACGGTCCCGATCTCGCGCTACGCGACCCGCGACGTCGGCCGCGGCGGCCTGGACACCACCGCGGTCGCGGTGGTCACCGACGTCCGCCGGGACGGTGAACCGGTCGTCGGATTCGGCTTCTCGTCGATCGGGCGGTTCGGGCAGGGCGGCTTGATCCGTGAGCGGTTCGCTCCGCGCCTCGTCGCCGCAGGCGAGGAGCTGGCCTCCGCCTCGGGCGACAACATCGATCCGTTCCGGGCGTGGGACCGCGTGATGCGGGGCGAGAAGCCCGGTGGGCACGGCGAGCGGTGCGTGGCCGTGGGGACGCTGGACATGGCCCTGTGGGACGCGGCAGCCAAGATCGCCGGCCAGCCGCTGCACGCGTTCCTCGCCGACGCGACGGGATCCCGCAGCTCCGGTGCGCCGGTGCCGGTCTACGCGGGCGGCGGCTACTACTTCGGCGCCGACGACACCGCCCGGCTGACCGACGAGGTGCGCGGGTTCCTCGATCGCGGCCACACCCACGTGAAGATCAAGATCGGTGGCCTGCCCCTCGCCGAGGACCTCGAGCGGATCGAGGCCGTCCTCTCGTTGCTCCCGGGCGCCGACCACCTCGCCGTGGACGCCATGAACCGCTACGACCCCGACCAGGCGGTCCGGGCCGCGCACGCGATGGCTCCCTACGGACTCCGGTGGTTCGAGGACATCTGCGATCCGCTCGATTTCGCGACGCACGCGCGGATCGCCGAGCTCTACCCGCCACCGCTCGCCGCGGGGGAAGCGCTACTCTCGGCGGCCGACGCCCGGAACCTGGCCCGCTACGGCGGCCTGCGAGCCGACCGGGACGTGCTGGTCTTCGACCCCGCGCACTGCTACGGCCTGCCCGGCTACCTGCGGATCGTGCGGGTGATGGAGTCGGCGGGCTGGGACCGCAGGGCGTTCCAGCCCCACGGGGGGCACCTGTTCTCGCTCCACGTGGCGGCCGCGCTGGGCCTCGGCGGGAGCGAGGCCAACCCGCACAACTTCCAGCCCTTCGGCGGGTTCGCCGACGACGCCGTCGTCGATGGCGGTCGCGTCCGGCCGCCCGAGGCGCCGGGGATCGGCTTCGAGACCCGATCAGGCCTGATCACCCTGTTCCGTTCGCTGCTGCGACCGTAGCCGGTGGATCACGGGCCCGCGGTCCACGTCGTCGTTCGGCGGCGCCTGGGACCGGGACGCGCGGACGCAGCGCGCCGCGAGCGCCGTGAGGATCAGCCCGGACGCGGTGGCCAGGCTTGCGGCGGCGACCAGAACCGGGCCCGGCTGGCCCTGGTGGCTGACCGCGACGTGGGTGGGCCCGGACAGCACGGTCACGGAGGTCCCGACCCAGACGACTGCGAGCGGAGCCACGAGGCGGCCCGTGCCGCGGCGCCCCAGCAGGGCGGGGACGCCGATCGCGGCGCCGAGCACGAGCACGCCGTTGACCAGGAGGAAGGCCCGCTGGGTGACGGTCTCGAAGCCCGCCGGACCGCCCCAGCCGGGCCCGTCGGTCACCGCCCATCCGACGGTCGTCGCGGCGAAACCCGCCGCGACGACCGCGGCGCCCGCCGCGACCCGCCGCTCGCGCCGACCCGCGGCAGGCAGGTGCGTGATCCGCATCGACGACAGGCGGGGCCAGCGATCGTGCACGTAGCCGAGGAAGCAGATCGACAACCCCACCGCCTGGACGATGAACCCACCGTCGGCGACGACGTAGAGCCAACCCTGCGACCCGTTGCCGAGCGGGGCCGGCGATCCGCCGGCGAACGCCTGGGCCAGGAGACCGAGCGGCACACCGACCGCGATGGGCGCCAGGAGCCCGGTACCCACCCAGATCGGCGCCAGCACCAGCCAGGCCGGCAGACGGCGGCCCCACCGGTGGGTGAGCGCCACGACCAGCACGACCGCAACCAGTTCCATGCCCGCGGTCACGGCATCACCGACCACGTGCCGCGTGTCCACCAGTTGCGCGGCGCCTGCCGCATCCGCAGCCCCGACGGGATCCCCGGCGAGCCACAACGCCTTCAGCGTCAGATAGGGCACGCAGGCCGCGATGGTCGAGTAGCACGCCGCCACCCGCAATCGGCCCCGCCGCCGGGCTGGACGATCCGTCCCTGACCTCGGATCGCCGACGCACGCCCGATCCGGGGCTCCGGAAGCCCGCGCCGCCACGGCCGCGCCCGTCACGCCGCCCGGAGCGGAGCCAACGCGCGGGCCACGTCGACGAGCCGGTGCCCGTGGCGGCGGGCGGCCTCGAGGACCGCCTTGACGTACCCGGGGTCGGCGGATTCCGCCTCCACCTGGCTGATCCCGTAGGGATTGCCGCCGGCGGCGTGCGCGATCTCGTAGTCGACCCAACCCGGAGGGACGATCACCGAGCCCCAGTGGAACATCGTGTGGTACAGCGCGAGCAGCGTCGACTCCTGCCCGCCGTGCGGATCCATGCTCGCGGTGAAACCGGTCGCCGGCTTGTTCGCCAGCTCCCCCGCCAGCCACAACCCGCTGGTGGTGTCCAGGAACTGCTTCAGCTGGGAACTGACGTTGCCGAACCGCGTGGGCGTGCCGAACGCGAGCCCGTCCGCCCACACCAGGTCGTCCAGGCCGGCCACTTCCACGTCCGCGGTGCCCTCGAGGTGCGCCCGCCAGGCCGGGTTGGCATCGATGGCGGCATCACCGGCGAGCTCGGGCACCCGCCGCAGCCGAACCTCAGCGCCGGCGTCGGTTGCGCCCTGCCCGAACGCTTCGGCGAGCCGGTGGACGTGGCCGGTCGCGGAGTAGTAGATCACCGCGATCCGTGGCTGGTCTCTCACTGGACACCTCTCCTTGAGTTGACATGTCTACTCAGCATGGACATCGTTGAGTAGACATGTCAACCCGATGTCGCGCGAGGATGAGCCGAGCCGACCGGGCGATCGATCATGGCGCTCGCGGCGCGACCGCAGCGGGTCGACGGCGACGGAACACCGGGGGTGGACGATGACCGACGTCTCCTGGCTGGGGCCTCCGATCGACGTTCGACGCCTGTTCGGTGAACAGCACGCCGCTGTCGTCGATCTGCTGGGACGACTCGAACCCGACGAGTGGGCGACGCCCACGGTCTGCCCGGGCTGGTGCGTCAAGGACGTCGCGGCCACACGGCCCTCCGGCCCGCGGAGGACGAGACCTTTTCCGCCTTCCTCGACCGCATCAACGACGTGTGACCGCCGCCCGCCGCTGCAGCCCACGCCTGCTGGTCGACCAGCTCGAGGCCACCGGCGGTCAGATCGTCGAGTTCTGGCAGGCCGTGGACCTGGACGCCCTCGGGGACCCGGTGACGTGGGTCGGGCCCGGACCGGTTCCGATCTGGATGGATGCCGCTCGCGATTTCAGCGAGTACTGGACCCACCACCAGCAGATCTGCGACGCCCTCGGACGAACCGGCCTCCGCGACCCCGAATACCTCGGCGTGGGCTCCGCCCTGCAGGTGGAAGTGACCGGACCGGGCGGAGGGCGATGGAGCTGCATCCGCAGCCCGGACCGGTGGGTGCTGCAACGCCGGTCGCACCCTCGACCTGCCGCCCGACTCCGCCTCGACCCGGACATCGCATGGCGACTCTGCACCCGTGGGGTCACGCCCGAGACCACAGCGGGGCATGCGCACGTCGACGGCGATCAGCGCCTCGCCTCGGCGGCCCTCCAGACCGTTTCGATCATCTGGACGCCGCCGGCCGCCGAGGCATCCACGTCCTGACGCCGGCGGCGCCTGCCGCCGCTCGAGACGGAGGGTTCGGTCGACGTGTCAACCCAAGTAGGCTCGCAGAATGCCTGAACCGCGATGGCTCACCCCCCGCGAGGAGCGGGCGTGGCGCGGCTACATGCTGATGCACCCCTTGCTGAACCTCCAGATCGCCCGAGACCTGGGCCGGGAGTGCGGGTTGTCCATCGCCGACTACATGGTGCTGGTGAGCCTGTCCGAAGCCGCCGACTCCCAGATGCGCCTGGTGGACCTGGCACAACAGATGCTGTGGTCGAAGAGCCGCCTCGGACACCACCTCGACCGGATGGCGGCACGCGGCCTGGTCCAGCGCCGACGCCACCCGGACAACAGCCGCGCCGCCATCATCGCCCTGACCGACCTCGGCCGCTCGACGATCGAGCGAGCAGCTCCCCACCACGTGGAGTCCGTGCGCCGCCACCTCATCGACCTGCTGACCGAGGAGCAACTCGACACCCTCGGCGACATCGCCGAGACGGTCCTCGACCACCTCACAGCCGTCCAGAACGGATCCCCGAACCCGGACCCCGAGCCCGCCACGTGATGCGCGCGCCGGGACACGGGTCGTCCGGGCGCCGGCACGGCGATCGTGTTCCGGCTCCAGGGAGTGAGCCTCGACGACCACCGCACGCGGGGCTTCCACCTCGGCCGATGCCGCGGGGTACCACGACGTCATGGCACCACCGCTCCTCACCGTCGGCCACGGCACGACGAGCCAGGCGGAGTTCACCGAACTGCTGCGCAGTGCGGGCGCCGCCCGGGTGGTCGATGTGCGCCGCTACCCCGGCAGCCGCGCACACCCCCACGTCAACCGCGAGGCGCTCGCGAAGTGGCTCCCCGCAGCCGGCATCGACTACCGCTGGGACGAACGGCTCGGTGGCCGCCGACCGCTCCCGGCCGAGTCACCGGACCGATGGTGGCGGGTCGACGCCTTCCGCGCCTACGCCCACCACATGCGCAACCCCGAATTCCTCGACGCCGTCGACCACCTGCTCGCCGACGTCGCGACAGCCAGCACGGTGGTGATGTGCAGCGAAAGCCTCTGGTGGCGCTGCCACCGCAGGCTGATCGCCGACTTCCTGACCCTCGCCCGCGCAACCCCCGTGCGCCACCTCGACCACGACGGCCGAACCACGCGGCACCCGGTCGCGGCCGGAGCCCGCCGAACGCCCGACGGGGTTCTCGTCTACGACCGGACCTAGCTCCTCGGCGTGGCCGCGGGGGACGGTGTCCGTCGCGCACGAGACCGCGCCCGGCCGCAGCGCGCAGGGCGGCTCCGGGCAGCGTGTCCACCGCACCGCCCGTGACCAGCTCGAGGACGCAGCGGGTGTCGGGGTTGGCCGGGTCCTCGACCCGGTGGGCGCCCGGAGCGGTCGCCGCGGGCATGCCCCGGCTTCGGCGAGCGGCCGCCGGAGGCGACCGAGGCGAACCGGGTCATGGCGTGGCCGGCGGTCCGGCTGTGGTGGCGGAGGCGGCCCCGAACCAGGTCCGCGGGGCCGACCGGGGTGACTGAGGTCGTCCGGCCGGACGGCCACCCCCGCCGCGGTCGGCTCGCCGAGGGGATCAGCCATGACGACCGCCGGCCCCATACGATCCCGCGGAGGTGGTGAGGGCCAGGAACTCGGCGCGGGACCGGGGATCGTCGCGAAGGCAACCGAGCAAGCTCGAGGTGACGGTGCTCGTACCGCCGGCGCGTACGCCGCGCAGGGTCATGCACATGTGCTCGGCCTCGATCACCACCCCGACACCGCGAGGCTGCAGGTGGGTCTGCAACCAGTCCGCGACCTGCTTGGTCAACCGTTCCTGGACCTGGGGACGGCGGGCGAACAGCTCCACCACCCGCGCGAGCTTGGACAGGCCCAGGATCCGCTCCCCCGGCAGGAACCCGACGTGCGCGGTGCCCACGAACGGGAGCATGTGGTGCTCGCAGACCGAGTGCACCGGGATGCCGCGGGCCAGCACCAGCTCGTCGTAGCCCTCGTCGTTGGCGAAGGTGGTCAGGTCGAACGAGCGCGGGCTGAGCATCTCCGCGTAGGCGCGCGCCATCCGGCGCGGCGTGTCAGCCGTCGGGCCGGTGTCCGTCGGCACGCCGAACGCGGCCAGGAACGCGGTGGCCGCCCGCTCGGCGGCGACGACGTCGACCCCCTCGGACGGCGGCACGACCCGCAACCGGTTGGGCGACGGGAACGCGCGGGCCGCAGCGGTCACGACGTCCGCGCCCGCGAACCTCGGTGGCCGAACGCCGGCGCGAGGCGCGCGAGGGCCAGCGCCGCGACGAGCAGGCCGAAGTCGCGCAGGGCGATGTCGTAGAAGCCGCCGGTGAGCACCAGGTTCACGATGATGCCTGCGAGCCAGGCGGCGACGACGTACCCGCCGATGCGCGGCAGCACCGCGACGAGCACACCGGCGAGGACCTCCACCCCGCCGACCGCGAGCATCGCCTGGTGAGCGGTGCCGGGCACGAGCCCGTCGATCTGCGGGGCGAGGTAGCCGTCCCAGTCGGTGAGCACGCCGACGAACTTGTCCAGTCCGAACAGGATCGGCGCCACCGTGAACACGGTGCGCAGCAGCAGGAACGCCTCCCGGGCACCCGGGATGGGGTCCACGCCGGCGGGCGATGTCGGGGGGTCGCGGTGGGTGGTCATGATGCCCTCCACTCTCTAAAAGACGCTACGCTGGACTTTAGAGCGGGCGGCTTGTTAAGTCAAAGTTGATGTCTTTTAGAAAGTGTGGATCATTGGACGACTTCGTCTCGCAGGTCAGTGGGGTCAGCGCGCTCGCCGAGCCGGCCCGCCGCGCGCTGTACCTCTACGTCGCAGCGCAGCCCGAGGCGGTGAGCCGGGACCAGGCCGCTGAGGGCGTCGGCCTCCCCCGGCACACCGCGAAGTTCCACCTGGACAAGCTGGTGGACGAGGGCCTGCTCGACACGGAGTACCGGCGCTTGACCGGCCGCCGCGGCCCGGGCGCCGGGCGCCCGACGAAGCTGTACCGGCGCTCCGCGCGAGAGGTCGCGGTCACGCTCCCGCCGCGGCACTACGACCTGGCCGGGCGGATCCTGGCCCGCGCCGTCGATGCATCTGCCCGCGAGGGTGTCCCCGTCCTCGAGGCGGTGCAGCACGCGGCGGCCGAGTTCGGGCATCGGCTCGCCGCCGAAGCACAGCCCTGCGAGGGTGGCGCGACGCCGCTCGACGACATCGCCGCAACCCTCGCCGAGCACGGGTACGAACCGCGGGTCCAGGACGGCGTCCTGGTGCTCGCGAACTGCCCCTTCCACGCCTTGGCGCGGGAACACACCACCCTCGTGTGCGGCATGAACCTGCACCTCATCACCGCGATGCTCCACGAGCTCGGCCGCACCGAGGTGCAGGCGAGGTTGGCTCCCGCCCCGGGGCGGTGCTGCGTGACCCTGGCGGAGCAGCCGAAGCAGTAGACGGCCGGTGCGGTCCGTCGCCCGGGCACAGCCGATCTGATCGACCGGTCAGCGGGATCGGCGGGCCTGGGCGTCCGCGACCCTCTCCTCGAGGAGTTCGGCGAGGACCGCGGCCCCGCTCGTCGCGGGGTCCTTGGTGGCGGTCAGGAGCGTCAGGGTCCGCCCTTCGGCCAGTTCGGCCAGGTGGTGCAGCGCGTCGGCCTGCTCGCCGGTCGTGAGTTCGTGCCGGTAACGGCGGCGGAACTCGGTGAAGCGCTGCGGGTCGTGGGCGTACCAGCGGCGCAGCGCGGGCGACGGGCTGATGTCGCGGCACCATGCGTCGATCTCGGCCCGGGATTTGCTCATGCCGCGTGGCCAGAGACGATCGACCAGCACGCGGATGCCGTCCTCCTGGGTCGCCGGGTCGTAGATGCGGCGCACCCGCACCTCCGCGGGAGCCATGGTCTCCTCCATGCGCGTTCGTCCGGTCCGATTACGCCACCTGCGTTCGCGGCGGTACAGGGCCTTCGAACCCGAGCACCTGGGACGTTCGGCGCTGATACGCGGGAGCCGTCGGTGACGATGCCGGTCGCCACCACGCTGGGCGCGTTGCGCTCACACCCGCGCGTCGCTCGCGCGCCGCGCCCGGGGGATGGGCCGGAGATCCGCACCGGCCACCACCCGGTTGCGGATCGTGCCGAGGCCTTGCACCGTCATCTCGACCACGTCGCCGATCTGCAACGGCGGCGGGTTCCGGCTGCCGCGGCGGTTCCACAGCTCCATGAGGCACCCGCTGCCGCAGGTGCCCGACCCGAGCACGTCGCCGGGGCGGACCCAGGCGCCGCGGGAGGCGTAGGCGACCAGGTCCTCGAACCGCCACACCATGCTCGCAAGGGTGTCCGAGCCGATCTCGTGGTCGTTCACCGACACCGTCATCCGCAGGTCGAGTCGATCGTCGCGGCGGTGGAGCTCCAGCTCGTCGGCGGTGACCAGCCAGGGGCCCAGCGTCGTGGCGCCGTCCTTGCCCTTCACCGGGCCGAAGCCGAGCGCCATCTCGGCGAGCTGCGTGTCGCGCGCGGTCCAGTCGTTCATGACGAGGTAGCCCGCGATGTGGTCGCGGGCCTGCTCGGGGGTCAGGTCGCGACCCGCGCGCCCGATGACCGCGGCCACCTCCAGCTCGAAGTCGAACAACTCGCAGCCGGGAGGCACGGGCACGTCGTCGTACGGGCCGACGACACCGTTCGGGTTGGAGAAGTAGAAGACCGGGACCTCGTACAGGCCGGGGTGGCCGGTCGCGCCGGGCCCGCGGCCCAGCGCCATCCCCTCGATGTGCTGCTCGAAGGACATGAAGTCGCGCACCGCTGGAGGGCGCAGCGGCGCGGTGAGCGCGACGTCGGCCAGCTGCCGGCTCTCGCCGCCCCCGCGGGCCCGCGCAGCCGCGTCCTCGAGGGACCTCGGCGCGTCGGCGAGCAGGTCGACGAGATCCGCGCCCGGTGGGAGCGCGTGCAGGGTCTCGCCCTCCAGCAGGCCCACCCTGGTGGCGCGGTCCTCGGTCCAGGCCGCGAATCGCATGTGTCCTCCGTGCTGGTGTCAGGGGCCGGCGTCGACGAGGCCGGCCGGAACGGGTTCGCGTCGGTGCGGTCGTGGACCGCTGTCGCTGCCCTGCATGGCGGTGCGACCCACGACGCGTGCGCACAGCTCGCCGCGCGGCTTTCGAGCGCTCCGCGATCAGGGATCGGGGGACAGCAATCCCTCCCGGACGGCGACCACCGCGGCCTGTGTGCGCGAGGTCAACCCGAGCTTGCGCAACACGCTGCTGACGTGGGTGCGAACCGTGCGCTCGGAGATCACCAGCTCGTCGGCGATCTCCTGGTTCGACCGGCCCTTCGCCACGAGCACGAGCGCCGCGCGTTCGCGCTCGCTGAGCGCCGCGATGCCGGTCGCCGGCGACAGGACCTCCTGCGTGAGCCGGCGGGCCACCATCGGGTCGAGGAAGACCCCGCCCCGGGCGGCTGCGCGGATCGCCGCGACTATCTCCGTCGGCTTCGCGTCCTTGAGCAGGAACCCGGTTGCGCCGCTCGCGAGCGCGGCGTGGACGCGTTCCCGCTCGCCGAAACTGGTCAGCACCACGACCCGGACGGTCGGGTGCTGCTGGATGATGCGCGCGGTGGCCGCGACCCCGTCGAGTCCGCGCATGAGCAGGTCGATGAGGACGACGTCGGGAAGCTCACCGTGGCCGGCCATCGCGGCGAGCTTGCTGAGCGCCTCGTCACCGCTCTCGGCCTCGGCAGCGACCTCGACGTCGTCGTAACCGTCGAGGTAGGCGCGCACACCGCGGCGCACCACCGAATGGTCGTCGACGAGGAGAACCCGAATGACAGCGTTCCGCTCACCGGCGGCGGCCTGGCCGGTCATCATGCACCCCCGCTCGAAGACGTTCGTGGACAGCCGTCGCGACCCCGCCCGGGAGCACGGGCCCGCGCCGATCCTTGCCGACGCGAACGCCTCCCGGTAAGACTTGCGACCCCGGTGCCGCGTGCCAGGGCCGACGACGACGGGGTGGGGCGGGTGGCTGACCTCGACGAGCGATTCAGCGGGGACGCCGCTCGCCACGGGCAACGCCGGCTCGCCGCCATCGCACGAGCAGCGTCCAGCGTCGCGGACGCCGGTTCGCTGCGCGTCACGCTCGACGTGGTCGCCCGCGAGGCCGCGCGGGCCGAGAGCATCGCGGCCGTGCAGATCCTGCTCATCGAGGGCGGCACCCTGCGCGTGGTCGGCAATGCCGGCTCGATCGACGGCGAGGGCTTCCCGGAGCGGTTGGAGCAGTGCCGCAGGCGAGGTGCCCGGCCGATGTTCGCCGAGGCGTTCCGCACCGCGCGGCCCGTCGTCGCCGTGCACCGCAAGCGCACCCTGATGGCCGACCCCGCCTGGGAGCCGCTGCACGAGGCGATGGGCGCGTCGGACTGGGACAGCCTCGTCGCCGTGCCGCTGACGGTGCGCAAACGCGTGCTCGGCGTGCTCAACGCCTACTACGCGCCCGACACGGTCCCGGACGGAGCGGCCGTCGAGTTCCTCGAAGCCATGGCGGACCTCGCAGCCATGGCCGTCGACTCCGCGGATCTGCTGGCTCGCTCGCGGCGCGATGCGGCGGCCTCCGAGCGTGCGCGCATCGCCCGCGACCTGCACGACTCCGCGGTACAGCACGTCTTCTCGATGCGGTTGCAGGCCTCGGCGCTGAGCGAGCAGGTCGACACGGACGGGACGACCGACCCGCACGTGGTGCGCGCCGTCGCGGACGAGCTCGCCGGGCTCGCCGAGCACGCTTTGGCCGACTTGCGGGGCCTCGTGTTGCAGCTGCACCCGGCGGACCTCGTCGAGCTCGGGCTGGCCGGGGCCGTGGAGCGGCACGCCGAGTCGGTCGCGGCCGCGGCGGGCCTCGACATCGACGTCGAGATCGACCTCGCCGAACCCGACCTGCTGCCGGCCGAGATCCAGGAGGACCTGTTCCGGATCGTCCAGGAAGCTCTGCACAACGTGGTCCGGCATGCCTCGGCGACGCGCGCGGTCGTGCGGGTACGCGTCCAGGACGACGCGGGGCGGGCCCACGTCGCCGTCGACATCGACGACGACGGTGTCGGGACCGGGGGTCGCCCGCCCCGATCGGGCGCGCTCGGGCTGGTGTCGATGCGGGAACGCGCGCAGCGCTGGGGCGGCACGACGGAGGCGAGCGACGGCCCCCGGGGGTTCCGGGTCCGCGTCCGGGTGCCCGTCCCGACCGCGGTGCAGGGCCTCGGCTGATCGTCGGGTCACGTCCTCGGGCTCCGGGCTCAGGCGGGTTCCCCGACCCGCTCGCCGCCCGCGGCCGGAGCCGCGCTCGTCTCCCGGACGAGCCGGACGCACCCCACGGTGAGCAGGCAGCACGCCGCCATCACCACCGACACGACGATGCTGTTGCCCGGCTGCGCGCCGAGCGCGGCGAACACCAGCGGCGCGAGCCCGGAGGCGATCCCGGCCAGGCCGAGCCCCAACGACGCGCCGGTGTATCGGACACGGGCGGGGAACAGCTCGGCGTAGAGCGCGGCCATGGGACCGAACATCGCGGTGTGGATCACGCCCTGCCCGACCACCACGGCCAGCAGCAGCAGCGCGAACGAGCCCGAGTCGACGAGCGGGAAGATCGCGAACGCCCACGCGGCCATCCCCACCGCGCCCGCGACGACCACCGGGCGCCTGCCGATCCGGTCGGAGAGCCCGGCGAAGACCAGGACCCCGAGCGCCGCCACCACCGACGAGATCGTCAGCGCGTTCAGCACGGCGGAGCGGGTGAACCCGGCGGCCACGGCGTAGGTGATGACGAAGACCGTCAGGGTGCCCTGCGCGACGAAGGCGCCCGCGCCCATGCCGACCGAGATCAGCAGGGCGCGCGGGTGCGCGCGCAGCACCTCCGCGAGCGGCACCCGCGCCTTCTCCCGCTCCTGGCGGAAGACGGGGGTCTCCTCGACCTTGGCCCGCACGAACAGTCCGACGGCCAGCAGCACCGCGCTGAACAGGAACGGGATCCGCCAGCCCCAGGCGACCAGCGCGTCGTTGCCGACGGCTCCGGCGACGACCGTCAGCGCGAGGGTGGAGAGCACCGTGCCGCTCGGGGCGCCGGACAGCGTGAAGCTCGCCCACAGGCCGCGCCGCGAGGCGGCGTGTTCGGTGGAGATCAGCACCGAGCCGCCCCACTCACCGCCCAACGCGATCCCCTGCAGGATGCGCAGCAGCACGAGCAGGATCGGCGCCCACACCCCGATCGTCGCGTAGCCGGGCAGCAAGCCGATCAACACGCTGACCGTGCCCATCACGGTCATCGACACGACCAGCGTGCGTTTGCGGCCGATCCGGTCACCGAAGTGGCCGAACAGCGCCGCGCCGACGGGCTTCGCCGCGTACCCGGCCACGAGCGTGCCGAAGCTGGCGATCACCCCTGCGGTCGGGTCGGCGCTCGGGAAGAACACGGTGTTGAACACGACCGCGGAGGCCGTCGCGTAGAGCAGGAAGTCGTAGTACTCGATGACGCTACCCAGGTAGCTCGACGTGACGGCGCGACGCAGCTGGGTGGGGGAACGGTCAGCGGGTGGGGACATCGCGGTGGCCTCTCTGCCGTGCGTGCTCCGGGTAGTGCGAGGCAGAACCTATGTACGGCGAGGCGCGCGCCAACAGGCTCCGTTGACCGGCCGGCACGGGCGGAGTGCACGACGCACGGCGAGACATTTGTCGCGCCTCACCCGGAGGCGCCGCCGGTCAACGGACGTCATCCGCGCGATCCGGGGACCACGGCGAGCTCCTAGCGTTCGGCGGAGCCCCAAGACCCACCGGAGGAGCCATGTCGACCAGCCCCGGGAAGCCGCTCGTGATCGTCGCCGCGGTCAACGGCGGGATGCAGCAGAGCCGCGACGGCGCCTTCGTGCCCGTCAGTCCCGAGGAGATCGCGGAGGACGCGCGGCTGTGCCGCGAAGCCGGCGCCGCCGTCGTCCACGTCCACGCCCGCGACGAGAAGGGCGCCAACACCGGGGACGTCGCCGTCTTCCGCGACATCATCACCCGCATCCGCGAACGGACCGACGTCCTCCTGCAAACCACGAACGGGATCGGTGTCCGGCGCGACCCGGCGACCGGGCAGCTCGTCTGGCCCTCCGACGAGGAGCGCCTCGCGCTGATCGACCTCGACCCGACCCCGGACCTCTACGGCGTCGCCGCCGGCACCACCGACTTCTGGCACCCCGAAGGCGGCTACCCGACCGAAACGCCGTACGTCAACTCGCCCGAGTACCTCAAGAAGACGATCAAGGCGATCTACGACAAGCGGTCGACCCTCGAGTACGAGGTCGTCGACATGCACGTCATCGCCCGGCTCGCCCGCTACGCGGACGAGGGCCTCTTCGACCGCAACGCCGAGCACGTGTGGCTCCTCCTCGGCGGCGGGCTCGGCGACGTCGACGCCGACCCGGAGACGCTCGTCTTCATGCGCAACCTCGCGCTCAGCCGCTTCCCCAACGCGGTCTGGGGCGTGCTGGGAGCCGGCCACGACAACTTCACGTGGGCGACGCTCGGCATCGCCATGGGCTGTGACACCGCACGGGTCGGCTTCGAGGACGGCCTCTACCGCGCCGACGGCTCGGTCGCCGGGCGCAACCACGAGCTCGTCGCGGAACTGGTCAAGATCGCCGCGATCTACGGCCGCCGCCCGGCCACGCCGGAGGAGGCCCGCGAAATCCTCGGGCTGAACCGCTGAACCGCTGAACCGGTCGACACGGCTCGACACGGCTCGACACGGCTCGACGCGGCCGGCGCCGGTACCCGTGGGTCGCTCGGGCACGGGCACGCTCAGGCCCGTCCCCGCGGTGAGGCCCCTCGCCGAGCTCAGGGCGCCGGTGTCCCACGGACGCACCCGCCGGGGATCCCGCTCAGGAGCCCCTCCCCTCCTGGACAGCGGAGGGCGCATCCGGCCCCGTCGTCGAGCGGGG